>NZ_JBHYZO010000008.1:231965-328635 GCF_042753785.1 Streptomyces sp. NPDC059256
CCGCCGTGGTCCCCGCGCATGCGGGGGTGGTCCCGGGCTGGCTAGGGTCGTTCCTGGCGTTGTCGTGTGGTCCCCGCGCATGCGGGGGTGGTCCCGCCTCTACGCGTGGGAGCTCACGGCCCGATTCGTGGTCCCCGCGCATGCGGGGGTGTCCGCGCAATCGCGCGGGCTCACGTCAGGCTTTGCGGAAGAAGACCAGAACGGGAGCCACACGCCTCAACACACGGTGGACAGTCACGGACGACAGTAGATGCGATGGCCCCGGCCCAAGGCGCATGGGCCACGCCTCCAGCAGGAGGCTTCCAGACTCTGATGACACAAGAGGTAATGCCCGCACTGACGTGTCAGCGTCATGGGGTGCTGACAAGGCACGTCGCTGATCCGGAGAATGGTCCAGGTCAACGCTCGATCCACCCTCGTTCCACGGCTGCTCCGGATCCACCGCGGCCGGGGGCGCGTCCGATGGGAGTTACCTTGGCAGCATCACCCGACCGCGGCCGGCAGATCGCCGATTTCACCCTCCCCGGGGGAGTTCTGGTGGACGGGGCCTTCGAGCGTCGCGACTTCACCCTGAGCGAGCAGCGGGGGAAACCGCTGGTGCTCGCCTTCTATCCCGGGGACGACACGAGCGTCTGCACCAAGCAGTTGTGCTCCTACTCCAGTGGGCTCGATGCCTTCACCGACTGCGGTGCGCAGGTCTGGGGCATCAGCCCGCAGGGTGTGGACAGTCATGAGGCGTTCGCCCGGAAGCACGGACTGCGGATGCCCCTGCTCGCCGACACCGACAGGGCGGTGACCCGTGCCTTCGGGGTGACGATGCCCGGGCTGGGGGTGCGGCGCTCGGTGTTCATCATCGCCGGCGACGGCACCTTGCACTGGAAGCACATCGCCGTGATCGGTGCGACCTTCCGCTCCACGCGGACACTGACGGAGCAGTTGGCCGCGCTCGGCTGACCCGGCGGGGCGGCCGGTCACCGCCCGTCGCGCTCCGCCCGACACGCGACGCCCTTCGGCCCGGCGAGGTTCCTCGTCGGACACCCACCCATCAGCCGAATCAACAACGCTGCGGGGCAATACAGCTAGCGGTCTCCCGGCGGGTAGGGCTCCAGCGAGCGCCGGAAATCCTCCTGCTCCGGGTCGCCCCCGATCTCCGTCACCGGGATCTGCGGCCCGGTGCACTCGCGCAGCCAGCGCTTGAGCACCCGGTGGAGTTGCTCCGCGCCCACGAGTTCACCGCCCGTGTCTCCCTCCCCTTCGAGCGGGTCGCCGAGTTCGACCGGTGCCATGAGGAACGGTTGGGACTGCTCGCCGCCGAGCCCGCCGTGCGAGCCGATCTGCTGCTCGAACGCGTGGATCCTGCCGGTCGCCGGGTCGTACATGGAGTTGACCATGATGTCGGCGACATGGGGGAAGGTGTCCGTGCGGCGTACCGCGTCGGCGGCGCCCTTGCCGAAGGGTGCGAGTGGACCGTCGTCGGTCAACTCGGCGATGGGCACCTCGGCTCCCGCGGGGCCGAGCACGACCGAACCGTGCCGCTCGCTGGCGACCAGGAGGAACCCGATGCCCGGGTGGTTGGCGAGCGTGCTCAGGAGGGCGGGGTGGCGGGCTTCGATCTGCTCCCGGGTGAGCCGGCCCGGCTGGTCCGGGAAGGAGATCAGCCCCAGGTTCCCCGAGGCGAGCACGATGGGGTCGGCGCCTGCCTCGCCCCGATGCTCGCGCTGGGCGCCGGCGTCCGAGCCCGGGCCTGCCGGCGGCGAAGTGGCGAAGCCCTGTTCGTCCTCCTGGTGCCGTCGGTGCAGACCGATCCGCAGGGCGTCAGCCGCCGCGTCCCGGGCCTCGGCGCCACAGGCCGTTCGCCCGGCGCGCCGGGACACCGGTAGTCCGCAGCCCGCCCGGACCAGGTCCTTCAGACCGAGCCCGTACTCCCCTTCGAAGGTCTCGCCGGGGCTCTGTCCGTGGTCGGACAGCAAGACGATCCGATAGGCGCGCGGCGCATGGGCGGCGGCCTTGGCCAGCAGCGCCACCGAGCGGTCCAGGGACTCCAGCACCTTGGCCGCGTCCCGGCTGTGCGGCCCGGAGTGGTGGGCCACCTCGTCGTAGGCCACCAGGTCGGCGTAGACGGCGGTGCGTCCGGCGAGCATGTCGCCGATCACCGCGGCGACCACGACGTCCCGTTCCACCACGGTCGCGAAGGCCCTGATGAGGGGGTACGTGCCACCGCGCGCCACCCGGGGGCTATCACCGCGGAATCGGGCCCGGGTGGCCTGCTGGATCTCCCGTACGACCTCGGCGCAGAAGGACAGCGCCGTGCGGACGGCGTTGGCGGGATCGGAGAAGTACGCGAAGTACCCGGCGCGGGACCGGTTCTCCCGGCCGCGGCGGGTGGAGACGGAGAGCACCAGGGCGACCTGGTCGGCTCCCCCGCTGAAGAGGTTGCCGCGGCTCGCCCCGTCCAGGGTGAGCAGCCCGCCGTCCCCGGTCCGTTCGATCGCGCGGCGTTGGAGTTCCACGGCGCTGGCGGGCCGGTTGCTCACCACGATCCGCCCGGTGTCCTTCTCGTACCAGCGGAAGGCGGGTACGTCGTGGTTGGAGCCGTGGAGGATGCCCAACTGGCTCGCCCCGGTCTGGCTGGACCAGTCCGTACGCCACGGTGTGAGGCGGTGGGTGCCGTCGAGCCAGCCGGCGAGCGTCGGCATCAGTCCGTCCTTGACGGCTCGGAGCAGCACGTCGTGTCCGACTCCGTCGAGTTGGAGGAAGACCATGCCCGGGCAGTCCGCACCGGTGCCGTTCGCGCCCTGTCTGCGCCGGCGCCTGGTCGCCAGCCGGGAGAGCCTGCGGCCGTAGGCGTCGTCGTCCCTGACGGCGAGTGCGGTGGAGGTCGCGGAGGCCACGGCGGACATCACCGCGGCGACGACGACCGCGGTCTCGGGCGCCGCGTCGCCCCGGTCGTCGGGGATGAGCCTGAGGGCGATCAGCAGCAGCGAGCCGTTGAGGAAGAAGACCAGCAGACCGAGCACCAGTGCGGGTACGAGGAGCAGGGCCCGCACGACGAGTGGCCATACGAGGGCGGACAGCAGGCCGAACGCGCCGGCGCCCCAGGCCGCGGTCACGGCGGTCCGGGTGGCGCTGTCGCCGTCGTCGGACTGCAACTGGAAGTCGGGCAGCAGCCCGGCGAGCGCCAACAGTGTGAGCGTGGACACCGCCCACACCACGATCACCCGAAGCAGGGCACTGCCGGCCCTGCGCCACCGCCTTTCGGCCACTCCGATACCGCCTCACTCGGGAACAGGACTCCAGCGTGGCACAGCCCGGGCGGTGGTCGATCCGCAGATCGCAGGTCTCAGGGATGGCTCAGGGACGGGTCGGGACGGGGTTCGTCGATCGAGGACCAGCCATATCCGTACCGGGGCGGGCTGCGGCGCTCACGGGGGCGTACGCGGGCCGTCAGCAGCCGTCGTAGCCGGCGGTCGGCATGGAGAGCCGTCGATGGACATCCGCCTTCATCGTCGCGTCGTACACCGGCTCGGGCAGGTCCGCGGTCCGTACGTCCACCCCGCGCCGGGCGCACTCCGCCATGAAGTCCGGCACCGATACCAGAGCCCGTGCCAGTACCCGCTCATTGGGCGCGAGGAAGAAGTCGACGCGGTCGTCCTCCACGTCCGCCCAGAGCGCGCAGAGATCGTGGCGCACCCCACAGAACACCAGCTGTCTGGTGATGGTGTGACCTTGCTGACCTGCCCAATGGGCGCACATCCGCTGCTGGCTGCGGGTGTCCACCAAGAAGGGGTGCCGGTCGAGTTCTTCGAGGGGTGTGAGGCTCGCGATCGCCGCCACCCGTAGGCCGCCCATGGTCGTCCCCTCCGATTTCGCCGTTGGCCCGCAGACCCTACTCCGGCCGAGGCCCTAGGCTCGTACCAAAAGCCCGTACGAACGAGGGAGGACGGACGTGCCGGTCGACGTCACCTGGTGGGGTCATGCGACCTGCACGGTCGAGGACTCCGGGGTGCGGGTGCTGACCGATCCGCTGTTCGTGCGCAGGCTGGCGCACCTGCGCCGACGCCGGGGGGCGGTACCACCCCCCGAAGCGGCCGTCGCGGACGCGGTGCTCGTCTCGCACCTCCATCGTGACCATCTCCATCTGCCGTCGCTGGCCCGGCTGGCCGGCGGCACCCGACTCGTGGTGCCCCACGGGGCCGCCAGGGCGGTCCCGGGGCTGAGTCGGCTGGGGCTGGAGCTCACCGAGGTCTCCCCGGGCGAGGAGACACGCGTCGGGGACGTAACCGTACGGGCGGTGCCGGCGCTCCACGACGGACGGCGGATTCCGGTGGGGCCGCACCGCTCCCCCGCACTGGGTTATGTGATCACCGGTGAGGCGCGCACCTACTTCGCGGGGGACACCGGACTCTTCGACTCCATGGCGGCGGAGGTCGGTCCGATCGATCTGGCGCTGCTTCCGGTCGGCGGCTGGGGGCCCTATCTCGGGCACGGCCATCTGGATGCCGGGCGGGCGGCGCAGGCGGTGGCCGCGCTCGGGCCGCGCTCCGCGGTGCCGGTCCACTACGGCACCTACTGGCCGATCGGGATGGACGGGGTACGGCCCCATGAGTTCCACGCCCCGGGCGAGGAATTCGTCCGCAAGACCGCCCGGCTCGCCCCCGAGGTGGCCGTGCACCGGCTCGGTCACGGCGAACGGTGGAGACCGGAGGTCAGCTGGTGACCACCCTGTTCTCGGACGCTCTGGCGGGGATCTCGGACCTCGTGGAGCGGTTTCCGCCCGAGTCGACCCAGCAGGCCGCGGGCTATCCCTCGCTCTTTCTCCTGGTGGCGCTGGGGGCTTTGGTTCCGGTGGTGCCCACGGGTGCGGTGGTGAGTTCGGCAGCGGTGGTGGCGATGCACCAGACGGCCCCGCTTGCCTTGCTGTACGTCTTCCTGATCGCCTCCTTCGCGGCCTTCCTCGGGGATGTGACGCTCTACTGGCTGGGCCAGCGCGGAGTGCGTTCCAAGAGCGGCTCCCGGTGGCTGGAGGAGTTGCGCGGCCACGCCGATCCGGACCGGCTGGAGCAGGCACAGCGCAAGCTGGAGGACCACGGCGTGGCCGTCCTGGTGCTGTCCCGGCTGATTCCGGCCGGGCGGATACCGGTGATGCTGGCGTGCCTGTTGGCCACCATGCCGCTGCGCACCTTCATCCGGGGCAACCTCCCGGCGTGCCTGGCCTGGGCGGCGACGTACCAGTTGATCGGCATTCTGGGTGGGTCGTTGTTCGACGAGCCGTGGAAGGGGGTGGCCCTCGCGGTGGTACTGACGGTGGTGATCAGTGGGGCGCCCGCGCTCTGGCGGGGTGTACGTCGACGGTGGCCGGGTTCGTCCGGTCAGCACGCCTGAGCGGGCCGGCGCATCCTGCCGTCCCGGACGGTTGCTCGGCTGCTCAACGGGGACCGGCGTACCCGAACCGATGGGGCCGGCCGGTGGAGGCGCGTCGGTCGACCGGGCCCCGCACCGAGGCAAACAGTTCACCCGGCTCCGGGCGGTACGGATCTCAGGCGGTCAGCACTCGGGAGCCGCCGACCGGCAGGTCCCAGAGCTGCCCCCGCGGCCGTCCCGTGTGCGCCCAGGCCGCTCTGACTCGCGCCAGGGGTTCCAGCACCGGTTCGCTGGAGAGGACGAAGGTCGCCCAGTGCATGGGGGCCATGTTCCGCGCCCCCAGGTCGACGAAGGCGCGCACGGCCTCCTCGGGGTCGGTGTGCACATCCCGCAGCCACCAGCGCGGCGCATAGGCGCCGATCGGTAGGAGGGCCACATCCAGGTTGGGGTGGCGCCGGCCGATCTCGCGGAACCAGTGTCCGTATCCGGTGTCACCGGCGAAGTACACCGACTGCCCCAGCCGGTCCGTGAGCACCCAGCCGCCCCAGAGCGAGCGGTTGGTGTCGGTGAGGGTGCGTTTGGACCAGTGGTGGGCCGGGACGAAGTCGAACCGGACACCGGCCAACTCCGCCCCCTCCCACCAGTCGAGTTCGGTCACCCGGGTGAAGCGGCGGCGGCGGAACCAGCGGGCGAGGCCGGCGGGGGCGAAGACGGGGGTGCGTCGGGGCAGCCGCTTGAGGGTCGGCGCGTCGAGGTGGTCGAAGTGGTTGTGGCTGATCACCACGGCGTCGACGGTCGGGAGATCTGTCCAGCGCACGCCGACGGGGGTGATCCTGGCCGGGGTGCCGAGGATGCGCCGGGACCACACCGGGTCGGTCAGGACGGTCAGACCGCCGATGGAGAGCACCCAACTGGCGTGGCCCGCCCAGGTCAACGCGATGGTGGTGTTGTCCACCGCGGGGAGGGGACCGGGAGCGAAGGGCAGGAGGGGAATGTCCCGCAGTCCCTCCGCACGGGGGCGGGCCGCGCCCTCACGCGCGAGGCGGGCCAGGGCCCGGACACCGGGCAGCGGGGCGGTGAGCCGATCGGTGAAGGAGCGCGGCCAGTGACGGACCTCGCCCAGCGGGCGGGGGGCGGACCCGGAGGTGCGCGGGAGCCTCCGCCCGCCCCGACCACCGAGCGTCCCGATACCGCCCGGGGCCGGTTCCCCCTCCTGAGGCGGGTCCATCGGGTCCGTCGGCGTTCCGTGCTCGGCCATCCTGCCTCCGTTCACCGCAGTTCGTCGAAGGCCGTTCCCAACATGCTCAACGCGGTGGCGACATGGGGCAATTCCAGGGGCGCCGGTGAGGTGAGGGACTCCTGCCGCTCCGGTGCGGTCGCCCCAAGGAGTGGCGCGGTCGCCAACCGGGTGCGGAGTGCGCCCAACTCGTCGCCGAACCGGTGCCCTCCTGGTGCGGGTGTGCCGAGACGGGCGGTCAGATACTCCTCCAGCTCCATCGAGTCGGCGACGCCGTTCTCGGCGAGCCTGCGGCGCAGCGGTCCGAGGTCCGCATAGAGGTGGCGACCGGCCTGTGGTGGACGGGACAGGACACCGCGGGACAGGACGGTCCGGTGCAGGGCCCCGGCGACTGCTGCATGGAGGGCCACGGCGCGCTCCCGGTGGGCGGTCAGCGCTGCGGGTTCGCCGAGCGCGTGGGTGGCGGCGGCGGCCAGGGGTTCGGCGACGAGCGCGCCGAGGGCGGTGAGCACGTCGAGGGTGCTGGCCCGGTGGGCTGCGCCGGAGGCGGTCGCCGGGAAGCGGGCCATGGCCACGGGCCAGGAGGAGGGGAGGAACCCGCCCGCCAGGTCACCCACGACCGTGACGTCGTCGGGGCACATCTCGGCCGGGCTGAGCAGCACGGTTCCCGCGGGCCGGTGCAGGGTGTCCCGCCAGGTCTCGTCGCTGATGATGTGCAGCCCCTCGCCGATCGCGGCCTCACATGCCTCGCGCACCGTCTCGGGCGGCGGGACGGTCGCGGTGGGGTCGTCGGCGACGGACAGCAGCAGCAGCCCGGGACGGCCGCCTTCGGTCCGTACCCGTCGGATGGTCTCAAGGAGGGCGTATGGATCGGGTACGCCACCACACTCGGCGGGGGTGGGCACGTGGTAGGCCGGACGGCCCAACAGTCTGGCTTGCGGGGTCCACCAGGCGGGGCAGGGGCGGGGCATCAGCACATCCCCGTGATGGGCACCGATGATCGCGAAGAGGAGTTGTTGGGGACCTGCGGCTGCGACCACCTGGTCGGAGCGGGTGTGCAGCCCGCGCCGCCACCAGTAGCCGGCTGCCGCCTCGCGCAGGAGTGGGCCGCCGCCGGGCGGTTCGCCCTCGGCGCTGTTCGCGGCGGCGGCCAGGACCTCGGAGAGCTCGGGCGGAACGGGCAGCCCCGGCTCGGGTGCGGGCGGGCCGTAGCGGACGGGTCCGTGCCCTTCGGTGTCCGTCCGCCGCATCCTGCTCCTCCGACCGCCGGTGCCGTACTGCCGGAGCCGGCCCGTCGCCTAGCTCACGTGCGCCTAGCTCACGTGCCCTTTATACGGAGGTTCGGACCGGGCTGCCCGGTGAGCGTTCGCACTGGCAGCGACGACGGTGACCGGGTGTCGCACGACTGCGTCGAAGAGATACCCCTGGGTGTTGTGGGGAGTGCGCTCGGGTTGGCGGTTCCCGGCCCGGTCGGTGGTCCGGGCGAGCAGCTCGACGGGACCGGTGCGGCGCGGGTGCCAGGGCAGTGACCAGCGCACCCAGCCGTGTCGACGCGGGGTGTCGTGCAGTTGGGCCCGGCGCCAGTGGGCACCGCCGTCGGTGCTGATCTCGACCGCCCGGACGGGGGCCGCGGCCGACCAGGCCCGTCCGGTGAGCCGATGGGGCCTGTCGGCCTCCAAGGCGGCTCCGAGGGGGAGTTCGAAGGCGCTCTTGAGGGTCTGCCGGCTGAGCGGCTGGCTGCCCTCGGGCGGATGGTCGGCGCCGAAGAGGCGGTAGAACTGGGTGTTCCACGGCGACTGCAGCGGTGTGTCGCTGACCTCGATGTCGCCGAGCCACTTGATGGAGGCGATGCCGATCCAGGAGGGGACGATCACCCGCACCGGGAAGCCGTGGTCGTACGGCAGGGGTTCGCCGTTCATCTCATAGGCGAGGATCACATCGTCGAGCGCTTTGGCGATGGGCAGCGGACGCCGCACCCGGCCGAGGTTGACCCCGCCGCTGATGAACTCGTCGTCCAGGCCGCGCGGCATGACGTCGACGGCGGCCGAGGAGACTCCGGCCCGGTGGAGCACATCGCGCAGCCGGACTCCGCGCCAGCGGGCGGCGCCGATCGCCCCGAGCGTCCAGGAGGTGCCGCTGACGGTTTCGCCCTGCTGGGTGGTGAAGAAGCTGCGGCCGTTGCCCGCGCACTCCACGACGGCGGTCCGGGTGACCGACGGCAGGGACCGCAACTGTCCGTAGCTGAAGTCCACGGGCCGGCGACGACCCAGCGCGCTGCCCCACACGGTGAGTCGCCAGTCGTTCTCGTCGAGGCGGGGTGTGGAGGTGTGGTTGCGGACGAAGAACCGGTCGACGGATGTGAGGGCGCCGGTGTCGCGGAATGCCTCGAAGCGGGTCTCCGCGTTGGTGCCGCGGATGGTGAAGGTCTCGGGCGGGAGGGGTTTGACGATGCCCGGGGCGGTCACGGTCGCGGTCAGAGCCGGAGCCGGAGCCGGAGTCAGAGCCGGAGTCGGAGTCGGAGCGAGGGGGTTGGCGCGGGCGGGTAAGGCGGGCAGCACCCCTGCGGCCAGCGGGACGGCCCCGATGAGTTTCAGCAGTTCGCGACGGTGCGTGGGGAGAGCGGACAGGGACGGCATGGGGTGCTCCTCGGAAGTGGGTACGTGTGCAGCGCGCGATGAGGGTCGATGGGGATCGTCGAGGTACCCGGCCGCGCCGGCGGTTCGACACGGTCCCCCGCGCGGCGTGACGCGGGATGAGCGGACGGCCCTGCGCTCACCCATCGCGGCGGTGGGTGAGCGGAGCACAGCGGCCAGGGCTGACACGGCGGGCCGCAGGCTCGGAACCTCTCAGGTCAACAACAGGGACACGGGCGCGGTCGACGCGGTATCGCTACCGGGAGGGCCCTGGCGCCTCGGTTGATGACCATGCGGGCGATCCTAGCCATGCCTTCGGTGCTTTCAACAGGGCGAGGACGCCCGGAGCACCGACAGCGGGGTGGTCGGCGAATGGGGGGCACGGTGCGTGGGGAGCGCCCGGGCGGGGTACGCGCGATCCATGTCTCCTGCGCACGCACAGCCCGACCCGAGGTTGCGGACGGATGTCCCCGGCCTGCTCAGCCGTCTGGACCGCCAGGTGTTCCAAGCCGTCGCGGCCCGGGAGTGGCCAGGGGCCGAGCCGGTGCTGCCCCGGCTGAGCCGCAGCGCCAACCACGGGCTGTTGTGGTTGGGGGCCGCGGCCGGCATCGCGGCGCTGGGCAGCAACGCCCGCGCACGGCGGGCGGCGGTGCGCGGGATGGCCTCGCTCGCCCTGGCGTCCGCCACGATCAACACCATCGGGAAGCGGTCGGTGCGCAGGGCGCGCCCGGTACTCGACGCGGTACCGGTGATAAGGCAACTGAAGCGCCAGCCCTTCACGACCTCGTTTCCGTCGGGCCATGCGGCATCGGCTGCCGCGTTCGCCACCGGTGTCGCGTTGGAGTCCAAGGGTTGGGGTGCGGTGGTCGCTCCGGTGGCCGCATCGGTGGCGTTCTCCCGGGTGTACACCGGTGTCCACTACCCCAGCGATGTGCTCGCGGGCGCGGCGCTCGGGGTGGGTGCGGCCTTCGCCATCCGGGGCTTGGTCCCGACGCGGTCGCAGTTGCCGACACCCGGCAGGCCGCAGACGAGCGCGCCTGCGCTGCCGGACGGCGCGGGACTGGTGATCGTGGTGAACCGTCGCTCGGGTTCGGCCGAGTCGGCGGATCTGATCGGTGAGGCGTTGCCGCTCGCCGAGGTGGTGGAGTGCGGACCGGGTGAGCTGGGTCCGGCGCTGGAGAAGGCGGCCCGCAACTGTCGGGCCCTGGGTGTCTTCGGCGGTGACGGCACGATCAACCTGGCGGCGGCGACCGCCATCGAGCAGGGTGTGCCGTTGGCCGTGTTCCCGGGCGGGACGTTCAACCACTTCGCCTATGACCTGGGGATCGAGACCCCGGAGGACACCTATCGGGCAGTGGTCGCAGGGGACGCCGTCAAGGTGGACCTGGGTCGGTTCACCCCTGGTCCCGAGGAGTGCGGCGGCCGGCCCGGGTACTTCCTCAACACCTTCAGCCTCGGTGTCTATCCGGAGTTGGTGAACATCAGGGAGCGTTGGTCGCCGCGGATCGGTGGCTGGCCTGCGGGTGTGCTGGCAGCCACCCGGGTGTTGCGTCACGGGCGTCCGTTGGAGGCTGCGGTACAGGGGCGGCACCGGCCGATGTGGTTGCTGTTCGCCGGCAACGGAATCTACCAACGGGTGGGGCCGACGCCTGGGCACCGTCAGGATCTGGCGGACGGGCTCCTGGACGTCCGGGTGGTGCACGGGGGCCGCTGGCCCGGGCTGCGGCTCCTGGCCGCGGCGCTCGCAGGACCGATCAGCCGTTCGCCCGTCCATGCGGCGGAGCAGTTGCACCGACTGCGGATCACGGGAGTGGAACCGGGGACTCCGTTGGCGTACGACGGTGAAGTGACCCTGGCCCCGGCGGAGTTCACCGTGGACAAGGTGGTGGGCGCACTGACGGTCTATCGACCGCAGGCACTGCTCTAGTCGTCCATATATCAAGACACTCATCTCATTATTTGGCAGGCGGCCTTACGGTGGAGCTCCCAACCACCCCAGGGAGGTCCGCCATGCCGCAGGAGTCCGCCGTCTACACCCATGGCCATCACGAGTCGGTGCTGCGTTCGCACACCTGGCGTACGGCCGCGAACTCCGCGGCGTACCTCCTGGATGAACTGCGCGATGACATGCGCATCCTGGACATCGGTTGCGGACCCGGCACCATCACGGCTGACCTGGCGGCACTGGTACCCAACGGCCATGTCACCGGCGTGGACATCGCACCGGAGATCGTCGACCAGGCACGGAAGCTGGCCGAGGAACGGGGGCTCGCCCACACCGACTTCGCGGTGGCCGATGTCGGTGAACTGGACTTCCCCGATGACTCGTTCGACGTGGTGCACGCCCATCAGGTGCTGCAACACCTGGGAGATCCGGTGGGCGCCCTGCGGGAGATGCGGCGGGTCTGTCGTCCAGGTGGCATCGTGGCCGTGCGGGACAGCGACTACGGCGCTTTCACCTGGTTCCCCGAGGTGCCCGTGCTGGACGAATGGCTGGCGCTGTACCGCAGGGTCGCCCGGGCGAATGGCGGCGAGCCCGACGCGGGCCGAAGACTGCTGTCGTGGGCCCAGGACGCCGGTTTCACCGAGATCCGCTCCACCGCATCCACCTGGTGCTTCTCGACACCCGAGGAACGCGCCTGGTGGAGCGGGCTGTGGGCGGACCGTACGACCGCATCGGTGTACGCCGCCATCGCGGTGGACAGCGGCCACACCACGGCCGAACGCCTCTCAGCCATCGCGGACGGCTGGCGGGAGTGGGGTGCACAGGGCGACGGCTGGTTCCTGGTGCCGCACGGTGAGCTGATCTGTCGGGCGTGACACCACTGCGGCCCAACCCCCCACCCGGCCGGCGCGGGGAGCGGAACGCCGCCGCCTCCGGCCGGGCTCGCGCGCTCCGAAAGAAAAGCCCTAGGCTTCTGATATGGAGATCCTCGGAACGACCCTGCGCGTCTGCGTCGACGACTTGGAGGCCGCAGCAGCCTTCTACCAACGCCTCACCGGCACCACTCCGTTGCGCTTCGAGCGCGGTGGTGTGTCCGTGGCGGCGGTCGGGTGCTTCTTGCTGATGAGCGGGCCCGAGTCCGAGTTGGAAGTGCTGCGCAAGGTGACGGCGACCATCGCCGTCAGCGATGTGGACGAGACCCTGGCCACGCTCAACGAGGTGGGCGCCAAGGTCATCGCCGGACCGGTCCCGACCCCGGTGGGGCGCAATTTGATCGCGGTGCATCCGGACGGATCGGTCTTCGAGTACGCCGACCGCAAGCCGTCCCTGTAGAGCGGCCCAGGCCCCGCGTCCCGTGCGTGGTGCCCGCAGGCCGACCGGAACGCCCGATGGCGTACCGGCCCGGACCGCGGGCACCAGGGCTGCCGACCGTCGCGGGTCAGAACACCGCACCCCGTGGGGCCTGAGCGCGAGTTGTGATGACCGTCAGTCGGCGGGACGCATCCGGAAGTCGTACTCCTCGGGCAGCGGCTCGTCCGAGAGCTCGGACCAGAGCTGCGCCAACAACTCGGATCCCTCATCGAGATCCGCCACCTCGAAGCCACCTTCGAAGATCGCCCGTGCCTCGTCGCGATACCCCTCGGCGAGCAGCAATCGCGCATGGACCAGTCGGAACCGACCGCGTTGTTGTACGGCCGGCCGCAGCCTCGCCCACACCAGACGGGCTTCCTCCGTACAGCCCGCCGCGAGCAGTGCTTCGATCGCTTCGCGGCCGAGTGCCGCCGTCGCAGCCGTCCAGGTCTCCCCGTTGTCGCGGCGCTCCTGACAGAGGTCGTCGAACGCCTCGGCGAAGCGCTCGGCCGCCCGTTTGGGATGTCCCCCCACCTGGTCCGCCACCGCAAGGCAGCGCAGCAGCGGCCAGCGGGAGGGGGCGAGCTCCAGGCCACGTTCCCAACTGCGCACCGCCTGGGCGAGATCGCCCGCGTGCCATTGGGCGACGCCGAGGTGGTACTCCGTCAGCGGGTCCGCGGGGGCGGTCTCCAGCATGTCGCGCCAGTGCGGGGCGACCAGGGACGACCCGGGTGGCAGCACTCGCCGCGGCTCGGGGAAGACCCCGGTGGTGAGCAATTCCTGCCAAGGCGCCTGCTCCTCGCCGAGCGTGGTCGCGTCGAAAGGGGTACCGGGCAAGGCGAATCCGGCGCGGAGCACTTCGAGTGCGCCCCACCCCGATCCGGCCGCGAGCGAGCGGAACGGTTCGGTGTCCGCATGGGGCAGCCAGGCACGGTACGCGGCGTCCACGGCCTCGCGGGGCAGTGCGTCCGTCAGCCGTGACTCGACCTCGGCGCGTGCCGCGGCCCAGTCCTCGCCGTGTGTCACCTGGGCGTCGGCGCTCAGCGGTCCGTACGCCTCCAGCCAGCTGAACTCCTCGCCCCCTTCGAGACGCACGTGTTCGAGTTGGGTGCGGGCGAGCCCGGCCTGGATCTCGGCGTATCCGGGGGTGTCCGGTTCGGTGAGCCAGCGCTGCCAGCGTGCACCGCCGCGTCCCGATCCCCAGTGGAACAGCTTGCGTCCCCGAAGCGTGTCGGTCGAGGTCTGGATCAGACCGTGGCCCTCGCCACCGACCGCGGCGATCCAGGTGCGGTCCCCGGTCGCCACATCGTAGAAGTGGTCCGCCGAGTGTTCACTGCGGGACGGATACGTGCGGTCCACTCCCTCGTGTTCGGGTACGGGCACCGAACGGAGCGGGCCGGAGTGCTCACGGTGCCAGGCCCGATCGGCGGGGGCGAGGACACGAATGTCGGGGTGCTCCTCCACTGCGGTGTTGGACCACCAGTAGACGGGGACGGTCCGCTCGTGCGGATTGCGGATACGGACGCCCACATGGAGGAAGGCGGAGTCCTCGGGGAGCCATAGGTCGATCTGGAAGGGCAGATCACGCAGCCGCTCCCACTCCCAGAGCCTGAGCATCTCGCCCCCGTCAGGGGCGGGGACGACGGCGGCGTGCAGGGGGGCACACGAGAGGGGCGAGTGCCCGGTGGCGCCGATGTTCCATTCGATGCCACCGGAGAACCAGGCTCCGTTGAGGGCGAAGTGCGCGGGTTGGAAGACGGGGTTGCGGTAGAGGAGTTCACGTCCCGTGGCCTTGTGGTGCAGGGAGTGGACCCGGCCGCCGAATCCCGGTAGCACGGTGGCGCGCAGTTGGTCGTTCTCGATGACCAGCGCGTCGAGTTCGGTGGGCGTGCGCTCGCGGTCATAGCCGTCGAGCATCCGCACGGGCAGCAGGCTGCGCAGGGGCTCGTACCCTATCTGGCGGGCCATGTCCCGGGGCAGTCCGGCCGCGGCACGCTCGTCGAGTGAGTACGACGTGGGGAGCGGTCGCAGTGCCGGCAGCGGATTGGCCGGGCCCACCGGGGCCGCGGGCAGGTTCAGTACGGTACGCCGCACGGATGTGGCCAAGGCAACCTCACTTCGCTTTCCAAAGGCCGCCGACTCCAGCAGACGACGGCCCGATGACCATCGAACAGGGTCATCGGGCCGTGGAACAGGGGGGTCGGGGGGTCAGTCTTCGGCGCGGGAGTTCGTCCGGGCCACGATCATCTCGCTGGTGAGGGCCCAGCGCTCGTGATCGCGCCATGCCCCGTCGACGTGGAGGAAGGCCGGTGAGAACCCCTCGTGGCGAAAGCCGGCGCGGCGCACGAGGGCCAGGGAGGCGTGGTTCTCCGGTTGGATGTTGGCTTCGAGCCGGTGCAGGTGCAGGCGGCCGAAGGCATGGCGCACGACCAGGTCGAGCGCCTCGCTCAGCAGACCGCGCCCCACGGCGTGGGCGAAGGCCCCGTATCCGAGGGCCCCACAGCGAAAGGCGCCGTGCACGATGTTGTTGATGTTGATGAAGCCGGCGAGGCGGTCGGGCACCGAAGGAGACGCGGACGTACCGCGGGATGCATCGCCGTCCCGCCCGCCGTGTCGCTCGTAGACGAGGAAGCCGATCCGGGCCGGGTCGTCGATCAGGCGCTGGGCGTAGCCGCTGTAGGTCTCGGGGGTCAGCGGCGGGAACAGCCAGGGTCGGTGGTGGCCGGTGCTGGCGCGCGCTGCCGCAGTGAACTCGGTGCCGTCCTCGTGGGTGATCTCCCGGATGCCCACGTGGGGGCCGAGGGCCAGATAGCGCGGGCCGGTCGGCCGTGCGGTGGACGGAGGAGGCATCCGGCCAGGCTAGGCGGTGCGTGAGCGGCCGGCCTCAGCGGGGACGTCGACGGAAGAAGTACCCACCGCACAGTGCACCGATCACGAACATCGCCAGCAGGGCGAAGTAGAGCGGCATGGTGACTTCGGGAA
The DNA here is from genome assembly GCF_042753785.1 of Streptomyces sp. NPDC059256. Classification (NCBI taxonomy): domain Bacteria; kingdom Bacillati; phylum Actinomycetota; class Actinomycetes; order Kitasatosporales; family Streptomycetaceae; genus Streptomyces; species Streptomyces sp. NPDC059256. The sequence goes on from NZ_JBHYZO010000008.1 coordinate 247,474, forward strand.
TCAGGAGTCGGATCTTGACCTCCCGGGTGTTCTCGAAGATGAAGATGATGGCCAGGATCGTGAGCACGCCGACCGCGATCCGCGCCGGCGTCAGCCGATCCCTGAAGCCCCTCTTCCTGCCTCTCGATGCATCCTGAGCGCTCATGGCACCAGGATGGTCCGTGCCGTGCGGTGCGGTGCGGTGGAGCGGTCCGTTCGGGTGAGGGCAGGCCCGCATCGACGACCCGCATGAGCCGCACATGAGCTGCAGGAACCGCAGGAACCGCAGGAACCACAAGAACTGCAGGAACCACAAGAACTGCGCGACCTGCGCGACCCAACGCACGGCAGAAGGTGCATGCTGTCTGACAAGTAGCAGGGTCCCCGTTGTCTGACAAGCTTGGGCCTCAGCCCGTGATCTCCGATGATCCCGGTGACTTCGTGTGCGAGGAGCGGACCGTGGCCGTCAACCGACCTCAGCGCCGACCGGTCGTGGCGCTGTACGAGCGCATCGCCGACGCCATCCACGAGGGGGTCTATCCCCCTGGCTGCACCCTGCCGTCGGAGCCCCGGTTGGCGAGCGAGCTCGGGGTCAGCAGGCCGGCGCTGCGCGAGGCGCTGCTGCTCCTCCAGGAGGACGGGTTGCTGACCGTGCGCCGCGGGGTGGGCCGGACGGTCAACCTCAGCCCACCGCGCCGGGGCCATGAGCGCATCCAGCCACTGGAGGAGACGCTCTCCGGCAGTACGCCGGTACGGGTGCGTCCGCTGCTGAGGGCCGTGGAGGAGCCGACCGACTTCACCACCGGGCAGTTGCTCGCCCCGGCCGACAGTGAACTGCGGTTCTGGGAATCCGTGCTGGAGGCGGAGGGCACGGCCGCGGCGCTGAGCCAGGAGTGGGCCGCTCCGGACGGTGTGCTGGAACGCGCGCACCCCGCCTTCGCCGAGGCGCTGCGGTCGGCCGCGGGCGAGGCGGGTTCCATGCTCGCCGCGCTGGTCGGAGCCTCGCGCGCCCTGCCGCTCGCCGGACACAGCACGGTGACCGCGACCCTGCTCGGCCGACGCCGCGGCGAGCAGTTGGACCGGGCACCGCAGACCCCTGCGGTGCTGATCACACAGGTGGTGCGGGTGGACGGCGTGCCCGTACTCGCCGCCAAGCACATGTTGCCGACGGGCGCCCCCGCCCTCCCGATCGTGCAGTCGGGCTGACCCGCCGACGGGCTGTCCCCCAACCCCGGCGGCTGCCCCCTGCGGGCGCCCCACCCGCACGCCGGCCTGCCCGCGCGCCCGCTCTGGGGGGCACCCGCAGGGGGAGACGGCCGTCACGGCGCCGCATCGAGAGGTGCCGTACACTCCCGCTGCATGCACTTGTCTGACATCACCCGCGCGCCCAAGGCTGTTCTCCATGACCATCTCGACGGTGGTCTGCGCCCCGCCACCATCATCGAGCTGGCGCGGGAGCACGACTACCGGGGACTGCCCACCGAGGACCCCGCGGCGCTGGCCGACTGGTTCCGCGACGCGGCGGACTCCGGTTCGCTGGAACGCTATCTGGAGACCTTCGCCCACACCTGTGCGGTGATGCAGACCCGGGACGCCCTGGAGCGGGTGGCGGCCGAGTGCGCGGTGGACCTCGCTGCGGACGGGGTCGTCTACGCCGAGGTGCGGTACGCGCCCGAACAGCATCTGGAGCGCGGTCTGACCCTGGACGAGGTCGTGGACGCGGTGAACGCCGGTTTCCGTGAGGGCGAGCGCCATACGGGCGGACGGATCACGGTCCGCGCCCTGCTCACCGGGATGCGGCACACCGACCGTTCACTGGAGATAGCCGAGCTCACCGTCGCCCATCGCGACCGCGGAGTGGCCGGCTTCGACATCGCCGGTGGTGAGATCGGCAATCCCCCGGCCCGTCATCTGCCGGCCTTCCAGCACCTCAAGCAACACAACTGCCACTTCACCATCCACGCCGGCGAAGCCGTCGGCGCCGAGTCCATCCATGAAGCCGTACAGGTCTGCGGTGCGGAGCGGATCGGACACGGCGTGCGCATCACCGACGACATCGTGGTCCACGAGGACGGCACGGCCGACCTCGGCCGGCTGGCCTCCTACGTCCGGGACAACCGCATCGCCCTGGAGGTCTGCCCGACCTCCAACCTCCAGACGGGCGCCGCGAAGGACTACGCCACCCACCCCATCGATCTGCTGCGCCGCCTCGGCTTCCGCGTCACGCTCAACACGGACAACCGCCTGGTCTCCGGTACCACCATGAGCCAGGAGTTCGAGCACATGGTGCGTGCCTTCGGGTACGGGCCCGAGGTCTTCGAGGAGTTCACCGTCGCCGCGGTCGAGTCCGCCTTCCTCCCCCTGCCGGAGCGCCGTCGACTGATCGACGAGGTCATCCGCCCGGGGTACGCAGCGCTGACCGCCACGTCGGCCAGCTGACCGAGCGCCGCTCGCAACGGCTCCCGGGCGCTCCGTCGGCCCCTACCGGCCGCGGAGCGCCCCGCTCCCCCGAGGCCGCAGCAGCCAGCCCATGACCGTGCTGCGTTCCTGGTGGTGACCGATCAACCCCGCGGCTGCGCCGGCGGTCGGCTCTGGGTGTAGATGTCATTGACGGTCTTGCGCATCACATCCGCGTGTTCCTCGGCGACCACGGTCCGCAGCCCCAGCAGGTAGTGGCGACCGTCCAGGCTGAAGGCACGTACCAACTCGACACAGCGCAGCCCGTCCGGATCCGGCCGGTCGGTGGTCGGCTCGTCCCGGCAGGAGAAGTCGGCGATGACAGTCGTGGCATCCGCCCACGACCAGTCGGTCGCCGTGGTGCGCCGGGTGGAGACGGCATCGAGGTAGCGCTCGATGGCCTCGCCGTCGCAGGGCGCGGCACCGCACGGGCGCAGGTCAGCGGTCAGCCGGCCGTGGAGCGATCCGACGGCCGTGGCGGAGTCGACGGATTCGGTCCGGCACACCGGACCGCGCTCGCACTCCATCGGCGGCCCCCGGAAGACGAAGGGGAAGCCTTCCAGTTCCAGCAGTTGGGAGCGGTCGTTCGGCTGCCAGACCGGGCCCGCGAGCGAGCGCGGGCCCTCCTTGCGGTAGCGCAGGTACTTGGACTGCGCCGACAGCGGGGGGCTGGATACGGCGTCGAGGGCGGTGCCCGGGGAAGGGCCGAGTCCGGCGTTGTGCAGCACCTGACGGGTCAGGATGCCCGCCATGGAGGCGACCCGGGGCCGGTCGGACGCCTGTTCGCGGTAGTGGAGGTCCACGACGACGTTCTTGGCCCGGGCCCGTACCGACGCCGTGGCCTCTCCCGGCCGCAGGTCGTCGGAGCGGATCTCTGCCGCGTCGCCCACTCCGCTGAGCCGGTCGCCGCGATGGGACTGCACCCGGCGGTCGGCCACGGTGAGAGCACTCCGCCCACCGTCGGGCCGCTCGACGGTGACGGTCAACTCCACGCGGACATCGCGGTGGAAGGGCGCGAGTTCGGTCCACCGGCACCGATCCGGGCCCCCGATTCGACGGTCCGGTTGGCTGTGCGGGTCGCTCATCGCGGGCGCGAGTTGGCCGGGGGTGAGCAGGGAGCACGCCGACGCCACGGTGTGCACGGGTCCGGGCGGGCCGAGGGTGTGCACCGCAGCGGCGAACAGCCAGACCATGATGGTCAGCCCGGCACCGATCTCCAGGGCGGCCCGGTTGACACGGCGCTTGCCGCGCGGGGGTGCGGCCCGCCGCGGGAGGTCATCCCCCGCGAGCCGGTTCAGGAGTGCTCCATGGCGGAAGCGGTAGCGGCCACCGCTCTGTCGTAGTACGCCGCGGCGGTGCGCATCGTGCAGGAACGCGCTCAGCTGCCACGGCAGTTCGCCCCGGGCCGCGAGGTAGATGCGCGCCACGGTGTAACGCCCCCAGGCCGAGAGGGCGACTCCGTACAGCAGCCAGGCGATCAACCCCAACAGTACGGGGGCGGCCCAGGCCCGGTCCCCGCTCTGGTCGGCTCCCGCGGACAGCAACCACAGCAGTACGGCGATCGGGGTGAGGATCAGTGCGGTGCGCAGCGCGCCGAGCCAGCCGTCCTGGCCGAGCGGTCGCTGTACCCCGGTGAGGAAGGCCGCGGTCCGGTCCTGCCCGAGCAGTTGCCAGGGGGTGCTGGCCGCCGTGGTGTCCGCGGGCTCGGTCAGCGGCAGCGGGCGGGAGAGCCGGGCGCGCCAACGCCGTGGCGCCGGCAGCACGGCTGCGTCGATCACCCGCCACCCCAGCACCAGGGCGATCAACGCCAGGAGCGCCAGGGTCGGCCAGACCGTGCCGCCGGGGGCAACGGTCGTACGGGCGGCGCCCAGGCCGATCCCGTAGACGACGGCGGTCATGGCGGCGATGGCCGGCAGGAATCCCAGCGGCCCCGTCCAGCGGGGAGCGGCCAGATCGAGCCGCCACCACTCCAGTTCCTGCGTGCCGCCGGCGCGCACATGGCGGGCGAGGAAGCGCAGCCAGCGCTCTGCCGCGACCGGGTTCCAACTGCGGTCGGCGAGCGGGCCCTGGTAGACGGAGGGCAGGAAGCGGTCGAAGAGGTGGGCCCGGATGGTGTCGGCGTCGGGGAACTTCTCGGTGTCGTGGAGCAGTTCCGCGGGATCGGCGCGGGTGTCGCTGTAGGAGGCGCGGGCGAGCGCGACCATGAGGGGAGTGGAGAGGACGCTGCGCAGCCGATCGGCGGCCCCTTCGCCAAGCTCGGCCTCATCGGTGGTCCCACGGTTCGTCCCGGTGCTGGTCCCATCGGTGCGGAGCCGGTCGAGGACGGGGTCCCACTGGGGGGCTATGCGGCCGGCGGCGCTGGTGGGCCGGCTCGTACGCGGTAGGTATTCGGCCAGTTGGGCGACGGTGAGCCGCTCCAGTTCCACGACGGCGGCAGCGGTCAGGACCTGACTGCCTGCGACGGTGCTCCGGTAGGCGTCCGTACGGCTCGTGAGCACGAATCCCGCGGCGGGGCGCAGGGTGGCCTGGAACTCGGCGAGCGCACCGGGCCGAAGCGCGGTCGGGATGTCGTCCCATCCGTCGAGCACGGGCAGGATACGACCGCTGCGCAGCAGCGCGGAGGCGAGCGCCCGCCGCTCCTCGTCAGGGCCGGCGAGCCGGGGGTGTCGGTCGGCGATGTACTCGGCCGCCCACTGCCACAGGGACTGGCGCCCCGGCTGCCAACAGGCCAACGGGAGGATCACCGGCACGGGCCCCTTGCCCAGGGCGCGCCGGGCGAAGCGCAGGGCCAGCACCGACTTCCCGGCCCCCGTGGCGCCGAGCACCACCAGTCGACGCGATGGCAGCCGCGCGAAGACGTCGTTGATGTCGTCGAACTCTCCGCCGAGGTCGGGCATTTGACTGCTGCCCCGGCTGATGCTCGCCACATGGTCCGACAGCCGTGGGTCGGCAGCGCGCCAGCGGACCTGGAGGGGGATCGGATCGTGGAGGCGAGCGCGCCGTTCTTCCTGGTCGTAGGCCGTGCGCAGCCAGTCGCCTAGTCGTGCGGCGGCCAGGTCGAGCCGATCGGCGCCGAGGTCGAAGTCACGGCCGCGTCTGGACCATGCCGCACGGGTCAACTGCCAGAGCCCGATGGCGAGCACACCACCGCCGAGCCAGAGGGGCCCGGTCCAGTGCGGATCGACGCGCCACAGCGTCAGGGCACCGCCGGTCGTGGCCAGGAGCAGCGCCACCACCATGTGCAGCGGCTGTGGGCGATATGGCCGAGGCGGATCGATGCGAAGGTGCGGCTCGTCTTCGAGTGAGCCGGTCCGGGTGAGGTTCGCGGCGTGTCCGCCGCTCGCGGGGTGGACGACCGTGCTGGGGACAGGGCGGGTCCGCCGTGCGCTCCACGACTCCAACTGCCCCTTCATATGCTCATCGTGCCACCCCGACGATCAGTACACGCCACCTTTGCGAACGTCTACGCGCCCGCACCGTCCCACCATGCGGAACGCCATGGCTCAAGGCACGGCCGCAGCGTACCCCCGAATCCGCTCCCACCGCCCCGAGTGGGCCCACTCCACCGGGCTGGCGTTGAGAGCAGGGCGGGCGTTTGAGGCAAGGCGGGCGTTCAGAGCAGGGCCGGCTCGTCCAGGGTCAGGGTCGCCGCGTCCGCGTCCAGCACCGCAGCCACGCCGAGCGGCATGGTGAGGTTCTGCCCTCCGTGGCCAAATCCCAGTTCCTCGACGACGGGGACACCGAGTCCGCCGAGTCGGTCCACCAGTACCCGCCGTACGCGGTCATAGGGTCCGCACTCCGCCCATGAGCCCAAGGCGATGCCCTGCACCCCGTCCAGCCATCCCGAGCGCAGCAGTTGGGTCAGGATGCGGTCGAGGCGGTAGTCGTCCTCGCCGACGTCTTCGAGGAGCAGGAGTCCACCGGCCGCGTTCGGGCGGGCGTGGGGCGTGCCCAGGTCGGCCGCGAGGAGGCTGGCACAACCGCCGAGCGTGATGCCGCGGGCCCGGCCGGGCACCAGGGTGCCCGCGGTCTCCAGTGCGAGGACGCGTACCGACTCCGGTTCGAAGAGGGTCGCCCGGAGGGACTCCCGGGTCGTCTCGTCCTTGAGGAACGTCAGGGCGCCTGGCATGGCGCCGTGCAGGGTGGCCAGTCCCATCCGGGTCGCGAACGCCTCGTGCAGGGCGGTGATGTCGCTGTAGCCGGCGAACACCTTGGGCCCTGCGGCACGGATCGCCGTCCAGTCCAGTAGGTCGACCATGCGCTGTGCGCCGTAGCCGCCGCGGGCGCACAGGACGGCGGAGACGGTCGGATCGCACCAGGCTTCGGTGAGGTCCCGGGCCCGCTCGTGGTCGGTCGCCGCCAGATACGGGAAGTTCTGGTGGCCACCGCGGACATGCGGCATGACCAGCGGGTCGAGCCCCCAACCGCGCAGCACCTCAAGTCCCTCGTCGAGCCGTTCGTCGGGTACCGGACCGCTGGGTGCGACAACGGCGACCTTGGCCCCGGGCCGCAGTCGGGCGGCCCGGGTCAGGGGGGTGAGGGTCACTTCTTGAGCTCCAGTGGGGGAACGTCGGACCGTTCGAAGCCGAAGGTCTGGGCGTAGAGGGAGATTTCGGCTTCGATCGCGCGCACCATCGTGTCCGCCCGGCGGAAGCCGTGGCCCTCGCCGTCGAAGGCGATGTAGGCGTGCGGAACGCCGCGCCCCGCCATCTGTCCCAGGAACCGTTCGGCTTGTACGGGCGGGCAGATGACGTCGTCGAGCCCTTGGAGCAGCAGGAAGGGGGTGGTGATGCGGTCGGTGTGCTGGAGCGGTGAGCGCTGCCGGTAGCGGTCCGGTACCTCTGCGAGGGGGCCGATCAGGGATTCCAGGTACTGCGATTCGAAGTCGTGGGTTTCGCCGTCGGCCCATCCGATGAGGTCCAGTACGGGGTAGCTGATGCTTCCGCAGGCGTAGACATCGGTGTGGGCGAGGGACGCGGCGGTGGTCCAGCCTCCGGCGCTGCCGCCGCGGATGGCGAGCCGCGAGGCATCGGCGGTGCCCTCGGCGGCCAGTGCCCGGGCGACGGCCGCGCAGTCCTCGACGTCGACGACGCCCCATTGTTCCCGCAGGCTGTCCCGGTACTCACGGCCGTATCCGGTGGATCCGCCGTAGTTGACCTCGGCCACCCCGATGCCGCGGGAGGTGAAGTAGGCGATCTCCAGGTCCAGTACGAGCGGGGAGTGACCGGTGGGGCCGCCGTGGGCCCAGATGACGTACGGGGGCAGTTCGTCGTCGGGCGCGGTTCGGTCGGGGCTGTGCGGCGGATAGATGTGCGCGTGGATCGCGCGGCCTGCGGGCCCTGCGAACGTACGGATGTGGGGTTCCGGGTAGTACGTGGGGTCCACGGGGTCGTCGTGGGGTGCGCCGATGACCCGGGTGTGTCCGGTGCGGGTGTCGAGTTCGACGATCTCGTACGCGCTGCGGGGACTGGCGGCGATACCGACGATCCGATCGCCCTGGACGGCGAGGGAGGACGCCCATTCGGTCCAGGGGCCGGTGGCGTCCACCACTTCCCCGGTCTCCGGGTCGAGGACGCCCAGCGCCGTGGTGCCGGTGCCGTGGACGACGGCGATCAGCCCGTTGTCCAGGGGCTTGAACCACTGGAGGCCGATCTTCCACAGCGGTCCGCCGAACTCCTCGCGACGTCCCGGGCACAGGGCCTCGCCCGCGCCCGCGACGGGAGAGGACTGCGCCGAGGACTCCGTCAGGGCGTCGGGGGTCAGTCGTCGCGGTTCCCACCAGCCGGTGGCGTCCGACAGGAACAGCAGTGAGCCGTCAGGGGCCCACTCGACCTGGCAGATGGATTCCTCGGTGCCTCCGGCGACCGCGCGCACCTCGGAGAACGGGCCGTCCGGGGCGACATCGCCCACCATCGCCAGGGTGCCGTCCCAGGGCATGCGGGGATGGTCCCAGACGATCCAGGCGACCTGCCGCCCGTCGGGGGAGAGCCTCGGGCCGGTGGTGAAGCGGTGCCGGTCGTCGGTGAGTTCGCGCACGGCGCCGCGGTCGTCGGCGGCCGAGCCGTCCAGCGGCACCGCGGCGATCACCCGGCGTACGTCGGTGAGGGAGGCACCGGTGAACTCCTCCAGCACGCACCACACCTCGCCCCGGTCCAGGTGCAGTTGCGGATCGGCCCAGCGTGCGCCGTCTCCGACCGGTGAGAGAGGGGTGAGCGGCCACGGTTGGGCACCGGGGACGTCCGGTTCGTAGGCGTAGAGCCGCTGGTCGGGGAAGTGGACGAAGACGACAAGCGGGGTGCCGTCGGGGCGCAGGGCGCCCGCCCAGGGGTGGCCCCCGTACTCGATGACCCGACTGCGGACGTTCCAGGGCGCGGGGAGCACCGATTCCTCGGCTCCGTCGGTTCGCCCCCGCACCAGGGCGCGTCTGCCTCCCTCCGCGGGCCGGGGTGCGGTCCACCACAGTTCGTCGCCGACCGTGCCGAGGTACTCGGGCCGACCGTCGTGCGAGGCGGCGAGCGCGGCGTCGATCGGTGACGGCCAGGTACCGAAGGCGGCGGTGGGTGCCATGTCCGACTCCCTTGTCAGCAGTTTCACTCGGAGTTCACGCGGATCGGAGGTAGTGGTCGAGCACCTGGACGCCGAAGTGCAGGGCTTCGACGGGTACCCGCTCGTCGACGCCGTGGAACATCGCCGCGTAGTCGTATCCCGCGGGGAGCTTCAGCGGTGAGAAGCCGTAGCCGGTGATGCCGAGGCGGGAGAACTGCTTGGCGTCGGTGCCGCCGGCCATGCAGTAGGGCACCACATGGCCGTCGGGGTCGAAGCGTTCGACGGCCTCGCGGAGCTTGGCGAAGGTCGGGGAGTCGACCGGTGCCTGCAACGCCACCTCGCGGTGGTCGAACTCCCACTCCACGTCGGGTCCGGTGAGCCGGTCCATGGTCTGTGCGAACTCGTCTTCGGCGCCGGGCAGCATGCGTCCGTCGATGTAGGCGGTGGCATGGCCGGGGATCACATTGATCTTGTAGCCAGCAGCCAGCATGGTCGGGTTGGTGCTGTTGCGCACGGTGGGTTCGACCAGTGCGGCGGCGGGTCCGAGCTTGCCGATCAACTCGTCCACGTCGAAGTCCGGGGCATGTACATCTGCGGGTACGCCGTGCAGCCGGGCGAGTTCTGCCAGTGCGGCACGGACGGTCGGGGTGAGCCTGACCGGCCAGCGGTGGTCGCCGATGCGGGCGACTGCGGCAGCGAGCCTGCTGACCGCGTTCGACCGGTTGACCTTGGAGCCGTGTCCCGCCCGGCCGTGGGCGGTGAGCTTGAGCCAGGCGGTGCCCCGCTCGCCCGCGGCGATGGGGTAGAGCGTCATTCCGGGGCCGGCGTGGAAGCTGAAGGCACCGGATTCGCTGATCCCTTCGGTGCACCCCTCGAAGAGGTCCGCGTGCTTCTCGGCGAGGAAGCCGGAGCCGTCCTCGGCGCTGGCCTCCTCATCGGCGGTGAAGGCGACCACGATGTCCCGGCGGGGTCGCACCCCGGCCCGTTCCCAGGCCCGGACGACCGACAGGATCATCGCGTCCATGTTCTTCATGTCGACGGCGCCGCGCCCCCAGACCACCGAGTCGCGGACCTCCCCCGAGAAGGGGTGGACCGTCCAGTCGTCGGGCTCGGCGGGGACCACGTCGAGATGGCCGTGGACCAGCAGGGCGGGTGCGGTGGGATCGGTGCCCTCGATGCGGGCGACGACATTGGTACGACCGGCGGTGCGCTCCAGCATCGCGGGCTGGAGCCCCGCGGCGGCGAGCCGTTCGGCCGCGTACTCGGCGGCGGGACGCTCACGGCAGTCTCCGCCGCCCCGATTGGTGGTGTCGATCCGGATCAACTCGGAGGTGAAGGTCACCACCTCGTCCAGGGCCTGCGCATCGACGGGGCTTGCGTCGATGGGCTCCTGGCCCTGGGCGGTTGCGTTCGTGTTAGCCATACTGCTCCTCCACGGCCGCCGAAACGATGGTGGTGACCGCCTTGAACGTGCGAATGGTGTCGTACATCGTCTCGTTGGTGTACGAGACGCGGCGCTCGCCGTCGATCGCAACACCGGGGACCACGGTGGCGGCGGCGGAGAGGTGTTCGGCGTCGAACTCCAACTCCACGGTGAAGGGGCCGGCCGGCACCGGTTCGTACCGCACGGCGAGAGCTGTGGCCTGGTGGGCGGCGGCGCGGATGTCGGCGGCGGTTCGGGTGGGGGTGCGGCAGACGGCCGCGTACCGCGAGACATGGTCCTTGACGGCGACCTTGCGGGCGTCCGGTGCATAGCCGTCGGCGTCCACGCAGGTCAGGTCGTCGCCGGTGACGAGGACGACCGGGACTCCGTACTCGGCGACCACCTGGGCGTTGAGCAGGCCCTCGCTGGCGCGGGTGCCGTTGAGCCAGACACCGGTGATGGAGTTGGCGAGGTAGGTGTGGGCGAGCACTCCTTCGGCGCCGGCGGCGGTGTGATAGCCGATGAAGGCGATCCCGTCCACATCGCCATGCTGGACGCCCTCCACCATGGAGAGGGATTTATGCCGGCCCGTCAGCATCTCCACGCGCTCGTCCAACTGCTCCAGCAGCAGGTTGCGCATGGACCAGTGCGCCTCGTTGATCAGGACCTCGTCGGCGCCGCCGTCGAAGAAGCCGAGCGCCGCCGCGTTCACATCCGAGGTGAACATGGTGCGACAACGCTCCCACTGGGGTGTGCCGGGCAGCACATCGGCCGGCCAGGTGACACCGGTGGCGCCCTCCATGTCGGCGCTGATGAGGATCTTCACAGCTCGCCCTGCTCTTCCCGGATCAGTGGGGTCCGCTGACCCACCGACCTCCGTCGTTGGCATCGGTCGCATCGGCTTCGAGTAGATCATCCGTACCGTCCGAGGCGGGCGCTGGGCCCGTGCCGTGTCCTGGCGCGACCGCTGGAGGCGGTATGACCCGAACGGCACCCGATCGCCCGATCCAGCCAATAGGCCACGGCGGGGTCGAGCAAGTCGCCCGGGAGGCCGTTCCCTCCCCGCCTACTCGACGGTATGGCACCTTGACCTGGGAAGAATCATATGCGTACCTCAAGAGGGAGGGCCGGGCCGGACAAGGCGACCCTGCTCGTCGCGCGGTTGCGGAGAGCTGCTCGCCGACACACGGCAGCGGCCCGATCGGTGACGACCTGCTCGTAGACGCGGTGCGGCATCCGGATGGCACCTGACGGTCCAATGAACCATGGGTCATCTCGTACCCAGACCCGGTACCGCGAGCCCATCGGGGGTACGTCGATGATGTGTGTCGATGCGGGCGGCGCGGGCCCACGCCCTCGCACTCCGATGCAACCTCCCCTGCACCGGGGGGAGTTCAGAGGCACCCGGGATGAACAGGCATGGGGTTTTATGGGCGGTTGCGTTGGGATGACGTCCGACGGCCGGTCTGGAGACGGTCTGGAGTACTACGGGTGCGGTGTCGACGCGAACTGGTCGACACACACAAGGAACGGGTATTGGTCCAGACCTTTACGGACATGGGCCGAAGCTTATAGCGTGACGCCAGATTCGAACGCATAGCTCAGTCACATCCCCCCACCCCCCACGAGGAACCATGCGTTTGACACAGAGCCGATCGGCGCCCCCATGCGCCCCCACACTACGGACCCCTGGCCGACACACCGTTGAATGTCATGCCCCCAACATGATCAGCGCTCGTACGGCGGCACTCCCCCAACATCCCCGGGTGCCATCACGTCCCACTGCGAGACCGCAGTCACCCACGGCGCCCGCCCCGGCTCCTGCGCGAGTCCCTCGTTCCGGGCGGTCGTCACCGTGGCCATCGCAGGGCGTCGGCGGCCCCCACCGCCGCCGCTCTGCCCGGCCACCGATCGGTAAGGGCGCCATCTAGCCCCAGAAACACGCACACAGCGCATCACCGCGGGATTGCCCTGCCATGGCCGTCATGCCCTCCGGTTCCCTGCCGGTGACCGGACGGACCAGCCGGATCGGCCAGCAGGGCAGTCGCCGTTTCCCATGCGCGCAAGACCGGCGGTCGCACCCCACGAGCGATCGTCAGGAATGACACGAGACCGAGGCGTTGGCGGACCGCTCCCACGGTGAGTTCGGGACATCGGGAGCCGGGACGGCGCCATCGGGAAGGACGGACACGATGAGCTACACCGAACGGACCAGCAGCACCACCCGGCGGATGGCCGAACGGCCCCTGGTGATGACCCCGACGGGGAGACGACGACGCAGCAAACCCCTGATCGGCGCCGCGCTGGCCCGCTATCAGGTACACAGCACCACCGTGCTCAGGATCTCTGTCGGACTGGTCTTCTTCTGGTTCGGAGTGATGAAGTTCGTACCGGCGGCGAGCCCGGCGGAGGACGTCGCCACCCGGACCATGAGCGTACTGACCTTTGATCTCGTACCACCGGAGTTCTCCAGGCCGTTGCTCGCGCTCTTCGAGACCGCGATCGGCGTGGGACTGATATCCGGAGTCCTGTTGCGCCTGGTCCTGACGGCGTTCTTCCTCCATATGACGGGAGTCTTCGCCGCGCTGTTCATCCTGCCGGACGAGATGTGGAACGGGCAGATGGGCACCCCGACCCTGGAGGGGCAGTACATCATCAAGAACGTGGTGCTGATCGCCGCGTGTCTCGCCGTGGCCGCGGATCGACGCAGTCCATAGACGCACCGGGTGGGGCGAAACCTGGTCGTACGGGAGCAGAGTGCCCGTACGACCAGGCCCGGCCCAGGTCAGGCGAACTCGGCGCAGCTGGATTCAGGACATCCATACATCCGGCGACACCCGTCTGTGGAACGACGGTCCCGCCCGACGCACGGACGGGACCTGCCACAGCCCTTCAGCGGGGACGCCCCAGGACGAGCCACTTCGACGGTAGTTCGACGCGAGAGCCGTCGAGTTCGTACTCCGTCGTGATCAGAGGCAGATCGCCGCTCGCCAAGGTCGAGAGCCCGGACCGGGCGAAGAGCTCGATCAGTTCCTCGTCCGGCAGTGCACTGGGCACGATCCCGTGCCGGAACACCGGCAGGAGTTTGGCCGGCGGCCCCGACGGCGAACTGACGAGCTGGGCGAGCCGGGTCCCGGCGACCTCCGTCAACTCCACCACGAAGGCGCGTCCACGCTCACCCACCAGCAGGCCGACCGCCTCCGCGAGATGTTGCCGATCTCCGGGGTCTGCCTGGTGGAGCACCCCGCGCACATAGACGTTGCAGTCGCCCACCTCCTCGTGCAACCGGGCGACCGACTCCATGTCCACGGCGTCGAACGTCCGGAAGGAGAGCAGCCCCGAACACCGGGACGGTCTGGCCTTCTCCTGCTGCCGTCGAGCCAGGTCGATCGCCGCGTCCGCGAGGTCGAGACCCAGTACCGCGGGGAATCTGTCGGCGAGGAAACGGGCCTGGGTGCCGTTGCCGCAGCCCAGGTCGACCATGGTGAGGCCGGCGTCCTCCACCAGTGGTTCGTAGCGCGCCAGATGGCGGCTCGCCGTCAGCGCGGGCTCGGCGTCCCAGAAGACGGCTCCCGGCTCATCGGGCACCTCGGCCCAGAATCCTTCCCAGGCATCCCGATATCGGCTCGTCACGCTCATGGCCAGCCCCCCAGGGATATGACAAAACGTCAACAGGGGTCTATCGCCTGTGCGTTCCCAGGGCAAGTGTGCGGTACGAACCGTCACTCGACTTACCGGGGCCATCGAGGCGGGCGGTCGTCGGCAGTGAGCTGCCCGGGAGGATCATAGACGCCTCCCACGGCGAACGCGGGCGGGCCTGGAGTACGGTCCGCGACCCCGGGGTCAGGACCTTGTGCTTCTGCGTCCCGGCGTCCTGTTCGCTCCTTCACGGGCGCGGAGGCCCTACCAGGGGCGAAGGACCGGGGAAACCGGATCGGCCCGGTGCGCACGGGGGGCCGACAGAGGCTTTCCCGCGGTCCACGGCGCACCCGGCGCAGCACGGCCCCGCGGGAAAACCACTCGAAGAAATGAGTGTTACGACGATCCGAACGGGAGGGCTACCGCTTCGCCTCCTTCTCGACCTCGGTGGCGAGGTTGGCGAGCACCAGGTCGTAGATGCGGGCGAGGCCCTTGGGCGCGAAGGTCTTCTCGAAGAATCCGCCGATGCCGCCGGCACCGGTCCAGACCGTGGTGACGACAGCCTGGCAGGAGCCCTCACCGGCCGGGGTGACCGTCCAGGTGGTGACCATGGAGGAGTTGCGGTCCTTCTCGATCAGCTGGCCGTCGGTCGGCTCGGTGACTTCGAGCAGACAGTCCCGGATTCGCTTGCTGGTGGCCTGGAGCTTCCAGTGGACGAGGGTGCCCTCGCCGTCGCCACCTTCGCGGACCTCGTACTCGCTGAACTGCTCGGGCAGCAGCTTCGCACGGGTGTTCTCATAGTCGGCCAGTGTGTCGAACACCGTCGCCGCGTCCGCCGCGATGGTCCGTTGCGTCGTGGACTCGACCTGCGCCATTGCTGTTCCTCCAGCACTCGGTTGTTCGGGGGTGCCTCCAGGGGCGCCTTAGCCAATCACCTTGCGTGCGGCGACCCAAATCCGGGGCCAACCCACCCCACATTCGAGGTCGGCCCAGGACGTGGAGCAAAAGGCTTGCACTCCGCATGCGAACAGTTGTTCTATTCTAGGTGTGGGGGACGGAACTACTCAGGAGGCGACCATGCGCTGGGACCATCTGACCGAGACCCCTTCGGCGCCACGGACCACGGAGGACGCCGCCCTCTTCGCCACCTCGGCCGTGACGACCAGGACTTTCGACACCCCCGAGTTCAGAGGGATCACCTTCCACGAAGTGCGGGCCCGGTCGATCATCAACCGGGTGCCGGGAGCCTCCCGGATGCCGTTCGAATGGACGGTGAACCCCTATCGGGGCTGCACCCACGCCTGCGTGTACTGCTTCGCCCGCAAGACGCACAGCTATCTGGACCTCGACACCGGCCTCGGCTTCGACTCCCAGATCGTGGTGAAGACCAACGCGCCCGAACTGGTCCGCCGCCAGCTCGGCTCCCGTCAGTGGCGCGGCGCGCACATCGCGATGGGCACGAACGTCGATTGCTACCAGAGGGCGGAAGGACGGTACGGATTGATGCCCGGCATCATCGCCGCCCTGCGCGACTACGCCAATCCCTTCTCGATCCTGACCAAGGGAACGCTGATCCTGCGCGACCTCGACCTGCTGGTACAGGCGGCGGAGGTGACCGATGTGGGCATCTCCGTCTCGGTGGGATTCATCGATGAAGCGCTCTGGCGAACGGTGGAGCCGGGCACTCCGGCGCCCGAGCGACGTCTCGACGTCGTCCGCACCCTGACCGACCACGGCATCGCCTGCGGGGTGCTGATGGCGCCCGTCATCCCCTTCCTCGGCGACCACCCCGACCAGTTGCGGGCCACGGTTCGCGCAATAGCCGAGGCCGGTGCCACCTCGGTCACCCCGCTCGTCCTCCATCTGCGGCCCGGGGCGCGCGAGTGGTTCATGGCCTGGCTGGAGGAACACCATCCGTTTCTGGTGCGCCGATATGAGCGGCTGTACGCGGACGGGGCGTACGCGCCCACCTGGTACCAGCGGCGCATCACCCGCCAGGTGCATGAACTGGCGACCGAGTTCGGCATCGGCCCCACCGGGCCAGGAATGCCACGACGGATCCGGCCCTCGTCCGCGGATGCCGAAGCCGGGGTGGAACAGACACAGCTCACCCTGCTCTGACCTCGCCGCGCGGCGTAGACCTGCTGACCCGCGCTGGCCTGCTGGCCTGCTGATCTGTTGGTTGCCGGTCTGCCGGTCTGACCAACCGCAGATCCAGCGGTGTCAGTGGCGTAGGCAAGGATGAGCGGATGAACTCTCACCTCACCCATGTCACCGCTCCGGAAGGTGTCGCCCCGGGCCGGGGCTACAGCCATGTCGTCTGGGGCACCGGCCGGTTCATCGCCGTCTCCGGGCAGTGCGCCTTCGACGAGGACCGCTCAGTGGTGGGCATCGATGACCCCGAGGTGCAGGCACGGCAGGTCTTCGAGAACATCCGGCGGTGCCTGGCCGCGGCAGGCGCCAGCCTGGACGACGTGGTCAAACTCACCTATTTCGTGACGGACATCCAACATCTGACGGGCATCCGCACCGCCCGAGACGAGGTGTTCGCACCCGACCGGCTGCCGGCCAGCTCCGCCGTCCAGGTCTCCGCGCTGATCCTGCCGGAGCTGCTCGTGGAGATCGAGGCGTACGCCCTGGTCCGGGACGAGGAGCGGTAGGGCCATGACCGTAGGGATCAGGGACATGACCATCGAGGACTGCGACGCGGTCGCCTCGATCCGGGTGCGCGGATGGCAGTACGCCTACGCGGGGCTGATGCCGCAGTCGTACCTGGACGCGATGGACGCCGCCGAGATGGCGGTGAAGGTGCGGGGCTGGCTGAGCGCCGCGGGCCCGAGCCGTGTCACGCATCTCGTCGCCGAGCGGGCGGGTGAAGTCGTGGGCTGGGCCTGCCTCGGCCCCTGTCGGGACGAAGGCACCACATCGCAGCAGGGCGAGATCTATGCGCTCTACGCACACCCCGAGGTGGTGTCGACCGGAGTGGGGCGCGCCCTGATGGCGGAACTGACGACCCGGGCGCACGACCAGGGACTGCACGAACTCCTGCTGTGGGTGGTCGAGGGAAACGACAGGGCCCGCCGCTTCTACGCCAAGGCGGGCTTTGAGCCCGACGGCCTGGAGGAACCCTTCGAGATGGCGGGGATACAGATTCCGGAGCTTCGCTATCGCCGTGCCCTACGCGCGATCCCCGACTCCTAGGAGTACGGGACGACCGCGAGGCCCCGTCCGAACGGGTGCCCCTGCGGCCGGTGGTTCAGGGCTGCGGCGAGGAGCTTTCCGCCCCGCCCCTGCCCTCGCTCGCGCTCACAAGCCGCCAGGCACGCCCGATCGTGTCGTACTCATAGGTCGGCAGGCCCCGGATGCCGCTGGTACGGAACGGGCGTCCGCGGTCGTCGATCCGTACCGTTCCGCTCTGTGCGCCGCTGCTCCACTCCAACTCCAAGTACCAGTCGCAGTCACAGCGGACGGCGCGACCGGTGACCAGCAGGACCTCCGGATCAGAGGCGGAGACCCGATAGGGAAACGAGACCGCGGGAATCTCCACCCCGGCGTCACTGCCGGCCACCGACCGGGCCAGGGGGCGCGGAGCATCGAGATCGACGTCGAACATCCTCGGGGTGAGCGAGCCGCCGCACCCCACGCTCATCAGATACACGTTCTCCTGCGGAGGCGTCCGACGGGCCACGGTCCGCACGCTGAGCGATTGCAGGACGACCGCCTGATCGGTCTTGCCCTGGACGGAGATCCGCACCATGGTCTCGCCACCGTGCACCGCTCCGAGGGAGCCGGCCCAGGGCGCGGCGTCGGACTCGGCCGGGGGCGGCGGGACCCGGGAGGGCTCCCGGTCGACGAGATAGGCGTGGTCGCACTCGTTCTTCCAGACGTGTTGGTCCAGCGTCCAGGAGAACGGCGTACCGACTGGGGCCGCGGGGGAGGTGGTCCGCCCCTTGGGCGCAGTCGGGGAACCGCTCACGCCCGTACCGGCCATCGGCGGTCCACCCTTGGGCGCACCCGAGGACGGGACGGGAGCGGACGCAGAAGGGGACGGGGGCGGGGTCGAGGCGCTCGGGCGACCGTCGGGGGTGGTTGACGTAGGCCGGCCGGTCCGGGCGCCGTCCGGCTGCTCGACCGTGGTGCGCTGTCGATCGGCCCGGGAGAACGGTGAACGGTCGAAGGCCAGCAGGAGAACGAGGCCGACCGCGGTCAGCACGAGTGCGGCCGAGGCGTACACGGCCCGGTGGCGGCGCTGTGGCCGACGCGCACCGAGCACCACAGTCGTCTCCGACGCGCGGCCGTCCGAACGTGCCTCGGAATCGGAAGCCGGCTCAATGACTTCGGTGACCTCGGGGACCAGGGGCGGCACCTGTGCGTCATGGACGACAGACCGACCCGCTCCGGACTGACCCGCTCTGGACTGATCCGCTGCACAGCCATCGGTTCTGGACTGATCCGTTGCATGGAGAGTTGCATGGAGATCTGATCCAGGTTGGTCTGATTTGTTTTGGCCCGTTGTCGATGCGCCCTCACCGGGGGCGGACTGCTCAACCGCAGCCGGTCGTTGGTGGGGCGCTCGCGACTGCTCGGCGCCGTCCTCCGAGGACTCGGCCGGAGCAGTGTTCTCCGTGGCGGGCCGTTCGACGGCCCGTTCCCACCCCGCGTCCGAGCCGGAGGGCGGGGCCGCGCGCTCCGGCCGGTCCCCCGGTGCCGGAACCGTGCCCTGGCCCAACGGCCGTCCGCCCGGCTCGGAGTTCGGCGGTCCCTGCGAAGCCAGTTGGCGCCTGGTGCGTTCGGCGTCGGCGAGCACCCAGAGGCGGTGCAGTGCGACCAGGTCATCGCCCCGGCATCCGCACAGTCGGGCCAGTCGCTCGATGGGGGCGAACTCCATGGGCACGGTGCGCCCGGAGCAGTACCGGTGCAGGGTCGATGCGCTCACCCCCATCCGGCGCGCCAGTGCCCCGTAACTGCGTCCCGATGCCTCCCGCATCTCACGCAGCCGCTGCGCGAACGCCTCCGTGTCATCTGTGCTCACCCGTACAGCTCCCCGGTCCGTTCCAGGACGGCGTTCCACCCTCCCGAGTAATCCCACGTCAGTGGGGGTGGAATGGTTCCATCGTGTCACCCACGGCAGGAGTGCTTGCCGATCGGTCGAGTGGCCGTTGAAGCTGATGGCCGTTCCACCAACCATCATCAGGGGGAAGCACTTCCATGAACATGCTCCGTACCGCTGCCGTGACCGCCGCAGCCATCGGGATGACGATCGCCTCGATGTCCGCCGCCACCGCGGCTCCCGCTCCCGCTCCCGCCTTCCTGACGGCGAAGCAACTGCCCGCCTCGCTCACCCCGTGGACGGCCGGTGCGATCAAGTCGGGTGCCGCTGCCGACTTCTGCACCAAGAACATCGCCCCCAAGGCGTCCAGCAAGCACCGGCTGTTCCAGACGGAGTTGGACACCAGCGCTCACCAAACGATCACGGTCGCCGCCACGGAGGCCAAGGCGAAGACGCTGGTGACCCAGTTGCGCAACTCCATCAACGGTTGCTTGAAGCGCCTCCAGCAGGAGTACCCGGGGTTGAAGGGCACCTCCAAGTACCACGGGAAGATCAATGTGGAGGAGGGTGCCCACGTCTACAGCGTGGACACCGCCGATCCCCAGGTCGGCTCGACGGACATCGCGCTCTACTCGGTGGGACGTGACGGCCGCACGGTGACCGTCGTCGGCTGGAGCCAGTTGGGCGACCTCAGCGGTGCGCCGCTCGCGGGCTTCAAGAAGACCACGCAGACCGCGGTCGCCAAGCTCTACTAGGGACGTCCCCGGCGAGGGGCATCAACGCCCCCACCGCCGCCGGTCTTCCGGTCCAGGTGGGGGAATCGGGGGAGCCGCGGGCTCCGCACCGCGAAGGCGGCTGCGGGACCCGCGGCACTGTGCGTGGGGCACTCCCCCGGGCCTGTCAGGTCGGCGGAGGGAGGTGCCATGCGTACAAGGGGGAGATGAGGGCGGGTCAGCGCAGTCGGGCGAGTGCTGCTTCGGCAGCCGCCGAGAGCCTCGGATGCCAGCGGGCCGATTCCAGCACCGTCCTCGCCCGGGCGTCACCGAGAGCCCCCAGCCCCTCCACACAGGCGAGGGCCACCCGCGCATGGGGATCTCCCGGGGCCAGTCTGCGCCGTAGCACGGTGATCAGGGCCGGTGCGGACTCCGGTGCGCGCAGCCGGGTCAACAGTCGAACGGGCACAAGGGCGTAGGCGACCCTGCGCTCGTTGGTCGCGAGGGCCGCGGCGGCACGGGGGGTGCGGGGGTCGGCGAGCTTGGCGAGTGCGTGGGCTGCCGCGACACAGCGGTCGGGGTCGCGGTGGTTCAGCAGGAGGACCAGCGGTTCGAACGCCCTGGGGTCCTCTCCGCATCCCAGCCGGAAGGCGGCCAGTTCCCTGGCCCACAGGGGCCGTTCGAATTCGATGAGGACCCGGGCCAGTTCTTCGCGGTCCGCGGTGGTCAGCAGCTGCTCGAAGGCCGGCGATCCGCCGGACTCGGACCGTAGGCGCCTGGCCAGCGAACGTAACTCTTCGTCCATGGGGCATCAGCGTAGCGCCACGAAGAATCGGTTCGCTGGCGACCCAGATCACAGTCGTCGGGGGCTGGCGCGCTCGTTACTCGCCAGTTAATCTCAAGTGAGCGGGTAACCCCCGCATTCTCCCGGTGGCCTGGTGACGCAGCCACCGCGAGTGCAGTCGGTTCGGCAAGCACCAGCGGTGCATGAGTCGGTCATGCATCGCCGTACGACGAGGCTCCGGGACAGAGCCCGTCGACCCTTCTCCGCTGGCGACGGGCTCATGCCGTCGCCCAGTTGAAGCTCTTGGTCGATACCCCCGCACGACCTTCGTTCCGTGCGTCCTTCGTTCGGTACGTCCTCCCTCCCGTATGTCTTTCGCTGGGTACGTCTTTCGTCCTGCGATCGCACGGCGGGGCATCCCCAACGCCTTCGCGCGCCTCCCCCGGCACCTCGTGCCAGCTGGTCTGCGCGCACCCGCCCCTTCAGTCGTCACTCACCTGGAGTCCCCCGATGGACACCCCCCTGAGCACCATCGCCGTCGTCGGCCTCGGCACCATGGGCACCGGCATCTCCGAACTCCTCGCCACATCCGGCCGCGAGGTCATCGGCATCGACATCAGTCCGAGCGCCGCCCGCGGGGCCGTGGCCCGGCTGGAGGCTTCCACAGCCCGCTCGGTGCGGTGCGGTCGGATCACCGAGGCCGAACGCCAGGACGTCCTGGCCCGGTTCCGGACCTTCCACGAGTTGGAAGCCGCGGCGGAAGCCGATCTGGTGATCGAGGTCGTGACCGAGTCGTACGAGGTCAAGCGTCAGGTCCTCCGGGCCCTGGACGGTCTGGTGCGCCCCACCACGATCCTGGCCACCGGAACCAACGCCCTGTCGGTCACCCAACTGGCCGCCGAATCAGGGCGGTACCCCGAACGAGTGCTGGGCCTGCACTTCTTCCATCCGGTGCCCGTGATGAAGCTGGTGGAAGTGGTCTCGTCGGTGCTCACATCGCCGGCCGCCGTCGAGGCCGTCACCGCGCTCGCCCGCGAACTGGGAAAGGAACCGGTCTCCATCGGCGACCGACCCGGTTTCATCGCGGACGGGCTGCTGTTCGGCTACCTCAACCAGGCCGCGGCGATGTACGAGTCGAAGTACGCGTCCCGCGAGGACATCGACGCGGCGATGCGACTGGGCTGCGGGCTGCCCATGGGGCCGCTCGCGGTGCTGGACCTGATCGGTGTGGATACCGCTCTCACGGTGCTGGAGGCGATGTACGCACAGTCCCAGGACCGGTTGCACGCCCCGGCGCCGATCCTGCGACAACTGGCCGAGGCGGGGTTGACCGGGCGGAAGGCGGGCCGCGGTTTCTACACCTATACCGCTGCCGACACGACGGGTGACCCCGATGCCTCCACGGTGGTCCCGGACACACTGACCGTGCGGCCCGGGCTGAGGGAACCGGTGGGCCGCGAGGTCCGCTCGGTCGGAGTGGCCGGCTCGGGCACGATGGCCAGCGGGATCGCGGAGGTCTTCGCCCGGGCCGGACACGATGTGGTGATCGCCGCCCGCTCCCTGGAGAAGGCCGAGAACGCCAAGGCCCGCATCGCAGGGTCCCTGTCCCGTTCCGTCGACAAGGGACGGATGACGGCCGAGGCGCGGGACAGCACCCTGGGGCGGATCACCCCGTCGGGCTCCTTGGACTCCTTCCGCGAGGTGGATCTCGTCCTGGAGGCCGTCGCCGAGGAGCTGGAGGTCAAGCGGCAACTGTTCACCGCTCTGGACAGGATCTGCCGACCGGGCGCCATCTTGGCCACCACCACCTCATCGCTGTCCGTGGTGGCCTGTGCGAAGGCGACCAGCCGACCGCAGGACGTGATCGGGATGCACTTCTTCAACCCCGCGCCGGCCATGAAGCTGGTCGAGGTCGTCCGTACGGTGCTCACGTCGGACGAGGTCCACGCCACTGTGCGTTCGGTGACCGCGGGGATCAAGAAGCATCCCGTCGACTGCGGCGACCGGGCGGGCTTCATCGTGAACGCGTTGCTCTTCCCCTATCTCAACAATGCGATCAAGATGCTGGAGGACCACTATGCGAGCCCCGACGACATCGACGCGGCCATGAAGCTGGGCGGCGGCTATCCGATGGGGCCCTTCGAACTGCTCGACGTGGTGGGGCTCGACGTGTCCCTCGCGATCGAAAAGGCGCTGCACCGGGAGTTCCGCGATCCGGGGCTCGCGCCCGCGCCGCTCCTGGAACACCTGGTCGCCGCGGGGTGCCTGGGCCGTAAGTCAGGGCGTGGCTTTCGCGAACATGCCCGGCGCTGATCTTCGGACCGATGGGGGCGGGCCCTTTCACCCGCCGCCCGGCACACAGCCACCGGCGGCCTCCGCGAGTCCTTCGCGGGGGCCCGCCGAGGGCGTCCGCACCGGCCTCCCGAAGGCGCGCCCTCCTGCGCGGATGCAGTACGTTCGGGGCATGCCCCAGCCCTCCGACCCCAGCCGTCGGTCACCCCGTCCGAAGTCCGCCGCAGACGCTCCCGAAAGTGCCGCGGGCAACCGCGCTGCCGCCCAGCGGCTCAAGATGCGTCGAGAACTGGCGACCGCGGCCATGGAACTGTTCGCGACCAAGGGGTACGAGGCGACCACGGTCGATGAGATCGCCGCTGCGGCGGGAGTCGCCCGGCGCACATTCTTCCGGCACTTCCGATCCAAGGAAGAAGCCATCTTCCCGGACCACGACGACACCCTGGTGCGGGCCGAGGCGGTACTGAACGCGGCGCCGGCGCACGAGCACCCGTTGGACACCGTGTGCCAGGGAATCAAGGAAGTCATGCGGATGTACGCGGCATCGCCCGCCGTCTCCGTGGAGCGCTATCGACTGACCCGCGAGGTGCCCACCCTGCGGGAGCGGGAGATCGCCTCGGTGGCCCGCTACGAGCGGTTGTTCACGCGCTATCTTCTGGGCCACTTCGACGAGCGGGACCACCACGACGGCAATGACGATCCCCTGCTGGCCGAGGTCGCAGCCTCGGCGGTCGTCACCGCGCACAACCATGTGCTGCGCCGTTGGCTGCGCGCGGGCGGCGAGGGCGATGTGGAAGCACAACTCGACCACGCCTTCGCCATCGTCCGGGAGACGTTCGGCTCGGGGATAGGAGCCGGGCGGGCCAAGGTCGGCGAGCCGGGGGCGGACACCGCCGCGGACCCGGCTTCGGAGACGCACGCGCAGCGAGGTGCCACTGCCCAGGGCGGGGCGTCCGCCGTGGTGACCGGCCAGGACAAGGTGCTGGTGGCCGTGGCCAGGACCGATGCCCCGCTGGACGATGTGATGCGCACCATCGAGCGCGCTCTCCTGAAGCATCGGAGCTGATCCGCGGCCCGTACGGGCGCTGACCCACCCGGCGACCAGTGCGTCGCCCATGACCTTCCGGACACACAGCAGGGGCCATCCCACCAGGGGTGGCCCCTGCTGTTGCTCATTCGTGTCGCCGGGATGACACTTGAGAGAAATTAGTGGCACGCAGTGTCTTGTCACTTGGCACACCGTGCCATAGCGTGAAGAACGTCCGGGCGGCCGGCGTGCAGAGACCTTTCGTACGCCGGCTGTCCCAGCAAGCCATCGAGCTAGCGCCCGGACGCCTGCGTCACAGGCTCCCGCCGCGCCCACCCGCGCTGCCCCAGGCACCACCCGCCGAACCGACGGCACACCTCCACAGCAGAACGCCCTCAATTCCGCATTCCGCGGGGCATCTCCCCCCTGGACTTCCCCGATGCGCTTGGCCGGAGGCAACACCGTGAAGGAAATCCTGGACGCGATCCAGTCGGCGGACACCACGCCGGCCGACTTCGCCGCGCTGCCCGTGCCCGAGTCCTACCGCGCGGTGACCGTGCGCAAGGACGAGACCGAGATGTTCGCCGGATTGGCGACCAAGGACAAGGACCCCCGCAAGTCGCTCCACCTCGACGAGGTGCCGGTGCCCGAACTGGGCCCGGGCGAGGCGCTGGTCGCCGTGATGGCCTCGTCGGTGAACTACAACTCGGTCTGGACGTCGATCTTCGAACCACTGGCGACCTTCGCCTTCCTGGAGCGGTACGGAAGGCTCTCGGAGCTGACGCGACGGCACGACCTGCCGTACCACGTCATCGGCTCCGACCTCGCGGGTGTGGTGCTGCGCACCGGGCCCGGGGTGAACGCCTGGCGGCCGGGTGATGAGGTCGTGGCCCACTGTCTCTCCGTTGAGTTGGAGTCGTCGGACGGGCACAACGACACCATGCTCGATCCCGAACAGCGCATCTGGGGCTTCGAGACCAACTTCGGCGGTCTCGCCGAACTCGCCCTGGTCAAGTCGAACCAGCTGATGCCGAAGCCCGCGCATCTCAGTTGGGAGGAGGCCGCGGCTCCCGGTCTGGTGAACTCCACCGCGTACCGGCAGTTGGTCTCCCGCAACGGCGCCGGCATGAAGCAGGGCGACAACGTGTTGATCTGGGGCGCCAGCGGTGGACTCGGCTCGTACGCCACACAGTTCGCCCTCGCCGGCGGCGCCACCCCCATCTGTGTGGTCTCCAGCGATCAGAAGGCCGAGATCTGCCGGGCCATGGGCGCGGACGCCATCATCGACCGCACCGCCGAGGACTACCGGTTCTGGCGGGACGAGCACCACCAGGACCCACGGGAGTGGAAGCGGTTCGGCCAGCGCATCCGTGAACTGACCGGCGGCGAGGACGTCGACATCGTCTTCGAGCACCCCGGCCGGGAGACCTTCGGCGCCTCCGTCTACGTCACCCGCAAGGGCGGCACCATCGTCACCTGCGCCTCGACGTCGGGCTACACCCACGAGTACGACAACCGCTACCTCTGGATGTCCCTCAAGCGGATCATCGGCTCCCACTTCGCCAACTACCGCGAAGCCTGGGAAGCCAACCGACTGGTGGCCAAGGGCAAGATCCACCCCACGCTCTCCCGCGTCTACTCCCTGGAGGAGACCGGACAGGCCGCCTACGATGTGCACCGCAATCTTCACCAGGGCAAGGTCGGCGTCCTCGCCCTCGCCCCCCGCGAAGGTCTCGGAGTCCGCGACCATCAACTGCGCGCCGAGCACCTCGACGCCATCAACCGCTTCCGCAACGTCTGAGGTCGCTGATGACCGATCGTCGCAAGGACCGGCCATGGCTGATGCGCACCTACGCCGGCCACTCCACCGCAGAAGCATCCAACGAGCTCTACCGGCGCAACCTCGCCAAGGGACAGACCGGCCTCTCGGTCGCCTTCGACCTGCCCACGCAGACCGGATACGACCCGGACCACGTCCTGGCCCGCGGCGAGGTGGGACGCGTCGGAGTGCCCGTCTCCCATCTGGGGGACATGCGGCGGCTCTTCCACGACATCCCGCTCCAGCAGATGAACACCTCGATGACCATCAACGCCACCGCCATGTGGCTGCTGGCCCTCTACCAGGTGGTCGCGGAGGAGCAGGGCGCGGAGGTCACCGGGCTCCAGGGGACCACGCAGAACGACATCGTGAAGGAGTACCTGTCCCGTGGGACGCATGTCTTCCCACCGGGCCCCTCGCTCCGGCTGACCACCGACATGATCACGTACGCGGTGGCCAACATTCCCAAGTGGAACCCCATCAACATCTGTAGCTACCACCTCCAGGAGGCGGGGGCCACTCCCGTCCAGGAGGTCTCCTACGCCCTGTCCACGGCCATCGCCGTACTGGACGCGGTCAGGGACTCCGGACAGGTCGCGCCGGAGCAGTTCGGCGACGTGGTCGCCCGCATCTCGTTCTTCGTGAACGCGGGCGTGCGGTTCATCGAGGAGATGTGCAAGATGCGGGCCTTCTCCCGCCTCTGGAACCGCGTCACCCAGGAGCGCTACGGGATCGAGAACGCCAAACAGCGCCGCTTCCGCTACGGCGTCCAGGTCAACTCGCTGGGCCTGACCGAGGCGCAGCCGGAGAACAACGTGCAGCGCATCGTCCTGGAGATGCTCGCCGTGACCCTCTCCAAGGACGCACGGGCCCGTGCGGTGCAACTCCCCGCCTGGAACGAGGCGCTGGGCCTGCCGCGCCCCTGGGACCAACAGTGGTCGCTGCGCATCCAGCAGGTGCTGGCTCACGAGTCCGACCTCCTGGAGTACGAGGACATCTTCGCCGGTTCGCACGTCATCGAGGCGAAGGTGGCCGAACTGGAGGAGGCGTGCTCCACCGAGATCGACCGCATCCAGCAGATGGGCGGTGTGATGGCGGCCGTGGAGTCGGGCTACCTCAAGTCGCAACTCGTCGCCTCGCACTCCGAGCGCCGGGCGAGGATCGAGGCCGGCGAAGAGAAGATCGTCGGCGTCAACATCTTCGAGTCCACCGAGGACAATCCGCTCACCGCCGATCTCGATGCCGCGATCATGACGGTCGACCCGGCGAACGAAGCACGCGTCGTCACCGCGCTCCACGCCTGGCGCACCGAACGCGACGAACCCCGGGCCAGCGCGGCCGTGACCGCGTTGAAGAAGGTCGCGGCGGGGACGGACAATCTGATGCCGGCCACCGTGGAATGCGCCCGGGCCGGTGTCACCACCGGGGAGTGGGCAGGGGCCCTGCGCGAGGTGTTCGGGGAGTTCCGGGCGCCGACCGGGGTGGCGGGAGCCCCCCTCGCGGTGGCGGGGGAGTTGGGACCCGCCCTGTCGGCCGTACGCGAGAAGGTGGCCCTGACCGCCGGTGAACTGGGGGTGGGGCGGCTGCGACTGCTGGTCGGCAAACCCGGTCTGGACGGACACTCCAACGGCGCCGAGCAGATCGCGGTGCGGGCCCGTGACGCCGGCTTCGAAGTGATCTACCAGGGAATTCGTCTCACGCCCGAGCACATCGTGTCCGCCGCCCTGGCGGAGGACGTGCACTGCGTGGGGCTGTCGATCCTGTCCGGATCGCACACCGAGTTGGTGCCCGATGTGCTGGCGCGCCTGCGCGCCGCGGGCGCCACGACCCCGGGGCCTGGCGGACCGGGAGACACTCCGATTCCAGTGATCGTCGGCGGGATCATCCCGCAGGCGGACGCGGTCGCCCTCAAGGCGGCGGGAGTGGCCGCGGTCTTCACACCGAAGGACTTCGGCATCACGGAGATCATCGGCCGTATCGTCGCTGTGATCCGAAAAGCGAACAAGCTCGACCCTCTGGAGGTTTCCGCATGACCCGGTCCGTGAACCGTCTGCGTCCGCGTCGTTCGTGCCTGGCGGTGCCCGGCTCCAACCCGCGCTTCCTGGAGAAGGCCCAGGGGCTCGCGGCAGACCAGGTCTTCCTTGACCTGGAGGACGCCTGTGCTCCCCTGGCCAAGCCGGAGGCGCGCCACACCATCGTGAAGTTCCTCAACGAGGGCGACTGGACCGGCAAGACCCGGGTGGTACGGGTCAACGACTGGACCACCGAGTGGACGTACCGCGATGTGGTGACCGTCGTCGAGGGCGCGGGCCAGAACCTGGACTGCATCATGCTGCCCAAGGTGCAGGACGCCCAGCAGGTCGTCGCGCTCGACCTCCTGCTCACGCAGATCGAGAAGACCATGGGCCTGGACGTCGGCCGGATCGGTATCGAGGCGCAGATCGAGAACGCCAAGGGCCTGGTGAACGTGGACGCCATCGCCGCCGCGTCCCCGCGCATCGAGACGATCATCTTCGGCCCCGCCGACTTCATGGCATCGATCAACATGAAGTCCCTGGTGGTCGGTGAACAACCGCCCGGCTATCCCGCGGACGCCTACCACTACATCCTGATGCGCATTCTGATGGCCGCCAGGACCCACGACCTCCAGGCGATCGACGGCCCCTACCTCCAGATCAAGAACGTGGACGGCTTCCGCGAAGTGGCGGGGCGCGCCGCCGCACTGGGCTTCGACGGCAAGTGGGTGCTCCACCCCGGTCAGGTCGAAGCGGCCAACGAGGTCTTCTCGCCGTCGCAGGAGGACTTCGACCACGCCGAACTGATCCTGGACGCCTACGACCACTACACCTCGGAGGCGGGCGGTCGGAAGGGCTCCGCGATGCTCGGTGACGAGATGATCGACGAGGCGAGCCGGAAGATGGCCCTGGTGATCTCCGGTAAGGGCCGCGCCGCCGGGCTGAGCCGCACCTCCGTGTTCGAAGCTCCGGAGGGATGAGCCCATGCAGTTCGGCCGGACCTACGAAGAGTTCACTGTCGGCGATGTGTACAAGCACTGGCCCGGGAAGACGGTCACCGAGTACGACGACCACCTGTTCTGTCTTCTCACGATGAACCACCACCCGCTCCACCTCGACGCCCACTACGCCGAGAACTCCACCGATTTCGGGAAGAACGTCGTCGTGGGGAACTACGTCTACTCGCTGCTGTTGGGCATGTCCGTGCCTGATGTCTCGGGGAAGGCGATCGCCAATCTGGAGGTCGAGTCACTACGGCATGTGGCCCCCACCTTCCACGGGGACACGATCTACGGCGAGACGACCGTCCTCGGCAAGACGCCGTCGAAGTCCAAGTCGGACCGCGGGATCGTTTCGGTGGAGACCCGCGGCCACAAGCAGGACGGCACCCTCGTGTGCGTCTTCCGACGCAAGGTGATGGTCCCCACCGAGGCGTACGTCAAGGAGCGCGGCGGGGAGCAGCCCGGCCGTCCCGTGCCCCTCTCCCCCATCGACAAGCCCGCGGCCACCGCCGAGAAGACGGAGAAGTGACGCCATGAGCCGACTCGCCCAGACGCACGGGCTCACCGACGTCCAGGAAGAGATCCTGGCGACGGTCCGTGACTTCGTCGACAAGGAGATCCTTCCCGTCGCGACGGAGTTGGAGCACCGGGACGAGTACCCGCAGCAGATCGTCGAGGGGTTGAAGGACCTGGGCCTGTTCGGCCTGACGATTCCCGAGGAGTACGGCGGTCTGGGCGAGTCGCTGCTCACGTACGCCCTGTGCGTGGAGGAGATCGCCCGGGGCTGGATGTCGGTGTCGGGGATCATCAACACCCACTTCATCGTGGCGTACATGCTCAAGCAGCACGGCACGGAGGAGCAGAAGGCGACCTTCCTGCCACGGATGGCGTTGGGCGAGGTGCGCGGTGCGTTCTCCATGTCGGAACCCGCGCTCGGCTCGGATGTGTCGGCCATCACGTCGAAGGCGGTGCGGGACGGCGACGACTATCTGCTGACCGGCCAGAAGATGTGGCTGACCAACGGTGGCACGTCATCCCTGGTGGCCGTTTTGGTGCGCAGTGACGAAGGACACCCGGCCACCGCGGCGCCGCACAAGTCGATGACGACCTTCCTGGTGGAGAAGGAGCCCGGGTTCGGCGAGGTCCGTCCGGGGCTGACGATCCCGGGGAAGATCGACAAGATGGGGTACAAGGGCGTCGACACCACCGAGATGATCATGGACGGGCTGCGCCTGCCTGCGGATCGCGTGTTGGGAGGGGCCACCGGCCGGGGTTTCTACCAGATGATGGACGGGGTCGAGGTGGGCCGGGTCAATGTTGCAGCGCGTGGTTGCGGGGTCGCCCAGCGCGCCTTCGAGCTGGGGATCTCCTACGCACAACAGCGGCACACCTTCGGCAAGCCGATCGCCCAGCACCAGGCGATTCAGTTCAAGCTGGCCGAAATGGCCACCAAGGTCGAAGCGGCCCATGCGATGATGGTGAATGCAGCACGCAAAAAGGACTCTGGGGAACGAAACGACCTAGAGGCCGGAATGGCGAAGTACCTCGCCTCGGAGTACTGCAAGGAAGTCGTCGAGGACGCCTTCCGCATCCACGGCGGGTACGGCTTCTCCAAGGAGTACGAGATCGAGCGCCTCTACCGTGAGGCGCCCATGTTGCTCATCGGTGAAGGCACCGCTGAGATTCAAAAAATGATCATTGGCCGTCGACTGCTTGAGGAGTACCGATTCCAGGGGTAATTGTCGCTTTTGGGTTGATTCGTTCGCAAACAAGATCACACCTGATCAACACGTTTCGATCGTCGACTCGGCTGCTGGCTTTCCCAGTTGCGGCTCGCAACCGATAGCATCGACGGAAAGCCGCCATCCCCGTTGCCAGCGCGGCCTCATCCGCTACGAAGGTCATCCATGCCCCACAGCCAAACCTCTGCACCTCGCGGCCGTGTCCGCCTCGCACGCGGAGCATCGCCGTGGCTTCTGCCGACCGTCGCCACCGCCGCACTCAGCCTGGCCCGTGCGCGCCACTCCCGGCGCGCCGCCGCCATCGCCGTGCCCACCACCGCGCTTGCGGCGGGGATGCTGTGGTTCTTCCGCGACCCCGAGCGTGAGATCACCCAGGGAAGGGTCATCTCACCCGCCGACGGTGTGGTGCAGAGCATCATGCCGTGGAAGGACGGCCGCACCCGCGTCGCGATCTTCATGAGCCCGCTCAACGTTCATGTCAACCGCGCGCCGCTGGCCGGAACGGTGACATCCGTCGAGCACATCCCCGGCGGCTTCGTCCCCGCGTTCAACAAGGAGAGCGAGAACAACGAACGCGTTGTCTGGCACTTCGACACCGAACTCGGCGACATCGAGATGGTGCAGATCGCGGGGGCCGTGGCCCGTCGCATCGTGCCGTACGTGCCCCAGGGCACCAAGGTCGAGCAAGGCGATCGGATCGGTCTGATCCGCTTCGGGTCACGCGTCGACATCTACCTTCCCGAAGGTGTCGACGTCGCGGTCGAAGTCGGGCAGACCACGACCGCGGGGGTGACTCGCATTGACCGTGATTGATCCAGAGACACAGGCCGGCTGGGTCGCCGAGGCGGAGGACGAGGACGACGCGGAGGAGATGCCGCTCTCACTGCGGCTCTCGATAGCGGACACCCTCACACTCGGCAATGCGACCTGCGGATTCATGGCGGTGTACTTCACCACCACCGGAATCCTGATCCCGCATCTCACCGGCAGCCAGGAATCGGGCATGGCGCGGCACAGTGCCGCGACCGCCGTGATCCTGATGCTGCTGGCCGCGATCTTCGACCTCTTCGACGGACTGGTGGCTCGCAAGCTGCGCAGCTCGCCGATGGGCGCGGAGCTGGACAACCTCTCCGATCTGATCAGCTTCGGTCTGGCCCCGGCCTACTTCGTGCTGGTGTACGGCATGGTCGCGGAGGACGCGCATCCACAGGTCTCGGCGGTGGCCGCGATCGTGGTGCTCCTGGCGGTGGTGCTGCGGCTTGCGCGGTTCTCGTGCGTGACGATGAAGGACGGCATGTTCCAGGGGATGCCCAGTCCCTTCGGTGCGCTCACCGTCGTCTCCATCGTCCTGCTGGAGCTTCCGTTCATTCCGACGCTGCTCGCGATCATCGGTACGGCGTGGCTGATGGTGAGCCGGGTCGAGTACCCGAAGCCGCGAGGAGTCCTCGCGGTGGCGATGCTCGGCTGGATAGTGTCCGCGATGGGCTTGCTGGCCGCATGGGCCTTCGATGCACCGGGCGGACACCTGCTGCTCCAGACGGGCTGTGCGCTCCAGGTGGTGCTCGGTGCGGTGATACCGCTCTTCGCCACCGCACGGCGGGTCAACACCTTCCGTGACAATCGCCGCGAGGCACGGGCGGCACAGCACCTCTAGTACGTACTGCACAGTGGGTGAGGGCCCGGACACCAGGTGTCCGGGCCCTCACTCATGTCCGGGGCACCCGTTGTGCCGACCGCAGCACCCGCTTGCTGGGGGCGCCGGGGCTCAGCCCAGCAGGTCCCGCGCCAGCGTCGCGGCCACTTCCTCAAGGAGCGGGCCGGCCTCATGCATCGACCGCGCCGCGTCGGGCTCGCGCTCCAGCAGGGAGTACGCCCGCTGAATGCCCAGCCCGGCCAGTTCCTCCGTGGTCAGCTCCAGCCGACCGCACACGGCGACCACCGGGACGCCCTTGCCGCGTGCAGCCGCAGCCACCCCTGCCGGTGCCTTGCCCTGGAGGGTCTGCGCATCCAGGGCACCTTCGCCCGTGATCACCAGCGTCGCTCGGGACAGGGCCCGGTCGAAGCCGACCACATCGAGAACCACCTCGATGCCCGGCCTGACCCGCGCCCCGAGCGCGGTCAGAGCCGCATAGCCGACGCCGCCCGCCGCGCCCGCACCGGGCGTGTCCACCGCCGCGGGCCCGAGCAGGGACGCATAGTGCGCCAGGCCCGCATCCAGGGCCGCGATCTGCTCGGGAGTGGCTCCCTTCTGGGGGCCATAGACGTATGCGGCCCCCTGGGGGCCGGTCAGCGGGTTCGCCACATCGCTGGCGAGGATCAGTTCGGCCGCCAGGACTCTGGGGTCGAGATCATGGAGGTCGACATCGGCCAAGGTGCCCAGCGCTCCACCACCCGGCCCAGGTGGAGTACCGTCCCGGGTGCGAAAGCGGGCGCCGAGTGCCGTGAGCATGCCGATGCCGCCGTCGGTGGTGGCGCTGCCGCCCACCCCGAGGACGATCCGGACCGCACCCGCGTCCACGGCGGCCCGGAGGAGCTCCCCGGTACCGAAGGTCGTCGCCGTCATCGGAGCACGGACCCCGGCGGGGAGTCGCTGGAGGCCCGACGCCTGTGCCATCTCCAGGACCGCTGTGCCCTCCCGCAGGGCGTAGCTCGCCATCACCGGATCGCCGAGCGGACCGCAGACCCGTGCGTGGTGCGGGACGAATCCGGCTGCGATCGTGGCGGCGACGGTGCCTTCGCCACCGTCGGCAACGGGCAGCGCCTCGACGATGAGGTCCGGAAGGACTCGCCGCAGCCCCGTCGCCACGCGTTCGGCGACCTCCACCGCGGTGAGCGAGCCCTTGAACTTGTCCGCCGCGACGAGCACCCATGGTGGTCGAACCACCGCACCGATCGTCACTTCGCATCCCTTGCCGTTGCCCAGGAAGCCGCGTCGCAGCCGACCCTATCCGGCGCCCGGTGGCTCCTCCCGGCACCGCGGAACCCGGTGTCGGGCCTGGAGTGCGGCGGGCCGTGGGATCGCCGCACTCCGGGTGCAACAGGGGACGAAATGGGCTCGCGGGGCCCCGGGGCGCTGCGTACGCTCGCCGCATGACTCTCGTGGCCATCTTCAGCGGTGCCGGCATATCCACGGACTCCGGCATCCCGGACTACCGCGGACCTGGCGGGCTGTGGCGGCGCGATCCCGAGGCCCAGAAGCTCGTCACGTACGACGCGTACATGGCGGACCCCGACGTGCGTCGGCGCTCCTGGCTGATGCGCCGCGACAGCAGCACCTGGCGGGCGGAGCCGAATGCGGCGCACCGGGCGGTGGCCCGGCTGGAGGAGCGTTCGGGACACGCCGTACGGGTGATCACCCAGAATGTCGACGGCCTCCACCAGCAGGCGGGTACGCCCGAGCGGAAGGTGCTGGAGCTGCACGGTTCGGCGCACACCGTCGTCTGCACCCGTTGTGCGGCCCGTTCGACGATGGCGGAGGCGTTGGAGCGGGTGGCCGCCGGTGAGGAGGACCCTGCTTGCCCCGCCTGTGGTGGGATCCTGAAGTCCGCGACGGTGATGTTCGGTCAGCACCTCGACCCGTCGGTGTTGGCCGCGGCCATGAGCATCGCCAAGGCCAGTGAGGTGTTCATCGCGGTCGGCAGCACGCTCCAGGTACAACCGGCGGCCTCCCTGGTCGGGTTGGCGGCCGAGCACGGAGCCCGACTGTGGATCGTGAACGCGGAACCGACGCCGTACGACGCCTGGGCGCACGAGGTGATCCGCGAGCCGATCGGGACCTCGCTCCCCCGGCTCCTGGAGCAATTCGACTGACGGCAGGGGACGGGTTCAAGGATGCGGGCCCCTGAGGTGCCCGCATCCGGTTGCCGGCCCTGTCCTAGAAGAGGGAGTCCTCCGGGGGTCCCGATTCGAACTCCAGCAGTTGTTGCTTGCGTCCGAGCCCGCCGCCGTACCCGGTGAGGTTCCCGGAGGAACCGATGACCCGATGGCAGGGCACGATGATCCCGACCGGGTTCTTCCCGTTGGCGAGGCCGACGGCCCGGGAGGCGTTGGCGTTGCCCAACTCCTGGGCCAGTTCGCCGTAGGTGCGCGTCTGTCCATAGGGGATCGCCAACAGTCGCTGCCAGACGCTGCGTTGGAAGGGCGTTCCGTCGAGGTGCATCGGCAGGTCGAACTCGGTGAGTTCCCGGGCGAAGTACGCCTCCAACTGCCGGACGGCCTCGGTGAAGGGTGCGGCGTCCGGATCGCCGAAGGTCTCCTGAGCGGGCCGGTGGCGTTGCTCGGTCATGTACAGGCCGCTCAGCACGCCGTCGGTCGCCACCAGGGTCAGCGGACCATAGGGACTGTCGATGGTCGTGTGCGCTCTGGTCATGGTGCTTTCCTCGTCTTCCGCGGTCGTTCCGTCTCCCCCGGTCGTGCGGTCTCGCGCCTCAAGCCGGGAGGTGGTTGATGGGGTGGTCGTCGGTGGCCCAGAGGTACTGGACGGCGTACGCCCGCCAGGGTCGCCAGGCCGCCGCATGGGCGGTGAGGGCGGCCGGGGTGGCGGGCAGGCCGAGGTCGGCTGCCGCTCGGCGCAGGCCGAGGTCGCCGGGGAGGAAGGCGTCCGGATCGCCGAGGGCGCGCATGGCGATCACTTCGACCGTCCAGGGGCCGAAGCCAGGCAGTGCGAAGAGTCTCGCCCGGGCCTCGTCCCAGTCGCTGTCGAGGCCCAGGCGGAGCGAGCCGTCGGCCAGGGCGCCGACGAGGGTGGTGAGAGTGGTGCGCCGGCTCCGGGGCAACGCCAGGGCTTCGGGGTCGAGGCCGGCCAGGGCCGCGGGATTCGGGAAGAGATGGGTCAGTCCGCCTTCAGGGTCCTCGATCGGCTCGCCGTGGGCGGTGACCAGTCGGGCCGCATGGGTGCGGGCCGCCGCGGTGGACACCTGCTGACCGAGCACGGCCCGGACCGCGAACTCTGCCGCGTCCACGGTCCGCGGCACCCGTCGTCCAGGGGCCTTGTCGACGAGCGGGGCGAGCAGCGGGTCCGTACGCAGTTGGTCGTCGACGGCGACGGGATCGGCGTCGAGGTCCAGCAGCCAGCGGCAGCGGCTGATGGCGATCCGCAGATCGCGGGAGTCGGTGAGGGAGAGCCGGCAGGCGATGTGGTCGGGGCGGGGTGAGAGGGAGGCGATCCCCTGGCCGTGCGGTAGGCGCAGGGTGCGTCGATAGGCACCGTCCCGCCACTCCTCCACACCGGGGACCGCGGTGGCGGCGAGGTGTCCGAAGAGGTTGTCGGGGTTGAGGGGGGCGCGGAACGGCAGCCGTAGGGAGATCACTCCGGGGGTGCGGATGCCGCGATCATCGCCGGTGCGCCGGCTGGCACGGGTGCGCAGCTCTCCCGGGGTGAGGGCGAAGACCTCGCGCACGGTGTCGTTGAAGGAGCGGATGGAGGCGAATCCGGCGGCGAAGGCGACCTCGGCCATGGGGAGGGCGGTGGTCTCGATCAGCACCCGGGCGGTCTGGGCGCGCTGGGCCCGGGCGAGGGCGAGCGGGCCCGCGCCGAGTTCGGCGTTGAGTTGCCGTTCGATCTGGCGGGTGGAGTAGCCGAGCCGGGTCGCCAGTCCCGGGACGCCTTCGCGGTCCACCACTCCATCACCGATCAGCCGCATGGCGCGGGCGACGGTGTCGGCGCGGGCGTTCCATTCGGGCGAGCCGGGGCTGGTGTCGGGCCGGCACCGCTTGCAGGCGCGGAAGCCGGCCTGCTGACAGGCGGCGGCGCTGGGGTAGAAGGTCATGTTCTGGACCTTGGGCGGTACGGCGGGGCAGCTGGGACGGCAGTAGATCCGGGTGGTGAGCACGGCAGTGAAGAACCAGCCGTCGAAGCGGGCGTCCTTCGACTGGACGGCGCGTACGCAGCGCTCGGTGTCGGTGTGCATGACTCAAGCATCCGTCACGGGAAGGGCCGGCGGCTGGCGAGAAAACGACATGAACCTTCGACTGCCTGGGGTTGTGATGTGCGCGAGTGATGTGTGCAGCGGCCCGATGCGGTGACTGTCGTACACCCCGGCTGAGCGGGGCGTCGACCGAGGGGCACCCTAGCGGAGACGGTCCCCGTGCGGGCGCGGACCTGGTGATCCGGGGCGTACGCTCCTTGCCCATGGATGACACGGGCGGTCTTCGGGAGCGCAAGAAGCAGCAGATGTACCGGCGACTCTCGGACACCGCCATCACCCTCTTCGTCGAGCGGGGCTTTGAGCAGGTGACCGTCGCCGAAGTGGCGGCCCTGGTCGACGTGTCCAAACCGACCCTCTTTCGGTACTTCCCGACGAAGGAGGACCTGGTGTTGCACCGACTGGTCGACCACCAGGGGGAGGCGGCCCGGGTGGTGGCCGGCCGTGGCGCGGGCAGTTCGGTCCTGGAGGCGCTGCTGAGGCACTTCCTGACGGGGCTGGAGCGGCGGGATCCGGTGACCGGCCTGAACGATGAGGCCGAGGTGCTCGCCTTCCATCGGCTGCTCTACGGGACTCCTTCGCTGCTGGCGCGGCTCCACCTTCATGTGGAGCGTGACGAGAACGCGCTGGCCGCGGCTCTCGGTGGGGGGTCGGGCGGTGTCGGGCGGCTGCTGGCGGCGGGGCAGATCGTGGCGGTCCGCCGCATCCTGGCCCAGGAGAACTGGCGGCGGATTTCGGCGGGTGCGAGGGCGGACGACCTCTGGCCTGAGGCGGTGGCAGCGGCGGAGGCGGCGTTCGCCCAGTTGGAGAACGGCTTGGCCCATCTTGGGTGATCGTAAAATTTAACCAAGTTAAAAATCTTCCCGAGTTACATTATCCTGCCGGGATGACGCACCCCGACGCATCCGGCTGCCACGCGTTCGAAGCCCTTCACGCACCCGACGCACGCGAAGCACCCAAAGCACTCGACGCACTCGACGCACTCGACCGGGAACGCGCCCACCACAACCGATGCCGCGCCGCGCTCACCGCCATGACTGATGACGCCAACCAGCAGGTGGTCATCGGCGAGAACGCATCGGCCTCCGGCGCGGACGCCGAGGTGCTGGGCTACCAACTGCGCACCCGGGCCAAGGAGTTGCGGGCGATCCCGCCCGGTCCGCTGTTCTTCGGGCGCCTCGACTTCACCCCGGAAACCACCGCGACGGCCGAACACGCAGGCCAGAGCTATCACATCGGCCGGCTGCGCATCGCCCCGCAGCCCGGCGAACCACCACTGGTCCTGGACTGGCGCGCCCCCGTCTCCCGCGCCTTCTACCAGGCCGGTCCGCAGGACCCCCAAGGCATCGCCGTCCGCAGGCGGTTCGGTTGGCGTCCCGGCAGTGCGGGGGACTCCACCGATCTGACCGGTTGGGAGGACGAGCACCTGCTCGCCGGTGACACCCACGCGAGCACCCTGCTCACCGAGGAGATCGAGCGCCCGCGGATCGGGCCGATGCGGGACATCGCCGCCACCATCCAGCCCGAGCAGGACCACCTGGTGCGGCAGGAACTCGGCGCGTCCCTGTGCGTACAGGGCGCGCCCGGCACCGGGAAGACCGCCGTGGGGCTACACCGCGCCGCCTATCTCCTCTACACCCACCCCCAACGCATCCAGCGCAGCGGGATGCTCGTCCTCGGCCCCCACCCCGTCTTCCTCGACCATGTCCGCGAGGTGCTGCCTGCGCTCGGCGAACACGACGTGCGGCACTCCACCCTGAAGGACGAGATCACCCGCCGTCCGGTGGGTGCACAGGACCGCGAAGAGACGGCGGTCGTCAAGCACGACATTCGCATGGCCGGCGTCCTGCGGCGCGCGCTGTACGCCCGGGTGCGGCCCGAGCGCGCCGAGGGCCTGGTGGTGAAGGACGGCTCCGCGCGCTGGCGCGTCGCGCCGGAGGAGGTTCAGCACTGCGTCCGAGTGACCCTGTCCGAGGAACTGCCCTACGCCGTGGGGCGGGAGCGGGTACGGACCAGACTGGTTGACCTCGTCCAGCAGCAGGCCGAGCGGCGGGCCGGGCCCCGCCCTTCCGGCTGGGTGCAGAAGACGACCAGGTCACGTGCCCTGACCGCGCTCCTGGACACGGTCTGGCCCAAGGTCTCGCCCGAGGTGGTGCTGACCGAACTACTCGGCCGGCGGGCAGTGCTGGAGCGCGCGGCCGACAACCTCCTGAGCAAGGACCAACAAGAGGCGCTCCGCTGGGCGCACCCCGAGGGGACGATCGCGTCGGGACGCTGGACCGAGGCGGACGCGGTACTCCTCGATGAACTCGCGGGCTTGATCGAGCACCCTCGGGGCTATGGGCACATCGTGGTCGACGAGGCACAGGACCTGTCGCCCATGGAGTGCCGGGCCATCGCCCGCCGCTGTGCCTTCGGCTCGCTCACCGTGCTCGGAGACCTGGCGCAGGGCACCACGCCATGGGCTGCCCGCAACTGGAGCGACACACTGGCCCATCTCGGGCGACCGCAAGCCCCGGTCGTGGTGCTGAACACCGGATTCCGGGTCCCCCGGGGAGTCGCGGAACTCGCGAACGGCCTGCTGAAGAAGCTCGATGCGGCCGTGCCGCCCATGCGCTCACTACGACGGGACGGTGAAGTGCGGATCGAGCGGGCCGACCCCACCACCGACGCGACCGGCACCGCAGCCACCATGGCCGCGGTCGTCGGTGCCGTACGGGCCGCGCTCCTCCGGGAGGGCTCGATCGCCGTGATCGCGGCGGACGCCCAGGTGCGCTCGGTGCACCAGGCGCTCAGCGCTGCCGGGGTAGCCGTACCGCAACCGGGTGCGGGGCAGGAGCGCGTGAGCCTGCTCCCGGCGTCCGCGGTCAAGGGACTGGAGTTCGACCATGTGGTCGTGGTCGAACCGGCGGCCATCGCCCGGGCTGAGCACCGCGGTCTCCCACGGCTCTACGTGGTGCTGACCCGCGCGGTTTCACGACTCCACATCGTGCACAGCCAGCCGCTGCCCTGGGCGCTTCCCGATCCGAGCTGAGTGCCGGTGCCGGTGTCAGCGGCGCGGGGCACGGCGCAGTGCCCGCCACACCGCTTTGGCCGCGTTGTGACCGGACATTCCATGGACACCCGGCCCGGGCCAGGCCGCCGACGAGCACAGGAACACCGCCGGATGACGGGTCGCATAGGGAAAGAGCGTGGGTCCCGGACGCAGCAGCAGTCCCAGACCGCCCGTGGTGCCGCACGCGATGTCACCGCCGACATAGTTGGCGTTGCGTGCGGCGAGTTGCGGCGGTCCGGCCGTGGCCCGGGCCAGTACCCGATCGCGGAACCCCGGTGCAAAACGCTCGATCTGCCGCTCGACGGCATCCGTGAGGTCCCCCTCCCAGCCGTGGGGGACGTGTCCGTACGCCCAGAACACCTGCCGGCCCGCCGGAGCACGGGATGGATCGACCAGACTGGGCTGGGCGGTGATCAGAAACGGTTTACGGGGTGGGGTGCCGGTCACGGCCTGGTTCAGCGCCGCGCCGATCTCGGCGCTGGACGGGCCGATCTGTACGGTGCCCGCACGGCGCGCATCCGGTGCCGTCCACGGCACCGGCCCGTCCAGGGCGTAGTCGATCTTGAAGGCACCCGCGCCGTAGCGGTACCGGTCGAAGGCACGACCCAGCCCGGCGATGCGTGCGAGTGCCGTGGGTGAGGTGTCGAAGACATAGGCCCGGGCGGGCGGGAGATCATCGAGCCGCTTGACCTCGAAGCCGGTGTGCACCGCACCCCCGAGGTCTTCAAGGTAGGCGGTGAGCGCATCGGAGATGGATTGCGAGCCTCCCCTCGGCAACGGCCAACCCTTGTCGTGCGCTGCGAGGGCGAACAACAGGCCCACCCCGCTCGTGGCCACTCCGTTCAGCGGGGCGATGACATGCGCCACCAGACCCGCGATCAGCGCCCGCGCGCGGTCGTCCTGGAAGCGGCGCATCAGCAGGGTGGAGGGGGTCAGACCCACGCTCCCGAAGCGGGCCAGTTGCCAGGGGTGACGCGGCAGTGTGGTCAGCGGCAGTGCCATGAAGTCCTGGGACAGCGTGTCCCAACGCCCCAGGAAGGGGGCCATCAGCCGGCGGTAGGTTCCTGCGTCACGAGGTCCGAAGGACGCGGCGGTCTCGGCGACCGAACGGGAGAGCACCGCCGCGGTGCCATCGTCGAAAGGATGCGCCATCGGCAGTTCGGGGTGCAGCCACTCCAGGCCGTAGCGCGCGAGCGGCATGCGTCGAAAGGCCGGGGACCCGATGCCGAGCGGATGCACCGCCGAACACGGGTCGTGGCGGAAACCGGGCAGGGTCAGCTCTTCGGTGCGGGCACCACCCCCGACGGTGTCCCGCGCTTCGAAGACCTCGACGGAGAATCCTCGGCGGGCCAGTTCGACGGCGGCGGTCAGTCCGTTGGGGCCCGCCCCCACGACCACGGCATCGAGCATCGACGGCACGTTCGGGCTCCTTCGTCAGACGACGGCAGGCAACCAGGATATTCCGCCGGGTGTCAACGGGTGGGGACCGGTGGTGCGGACGACTGCCCACGTCGGCACGGACCGTGAGTGCCGACCCGGGTGCCGAACCCCGGAAGGGCGGCGCAGCCGGGGGCAGGCAGTGTCTGCACCACTGGCCGGCCGCGCCGATCCTTCCTGGAGTGACCTGGCGCGCCGCCTCCGTGCTATCCGGAGGCCAGCAGGGCGCGGATCCGCTCCGCAACCGCTGCGGTACGTGCGGCAGTGAACGGCAGGACGTTGGATCCGCCGATCCGGAACCTCTCCCCCGCCAGGGTCAGATGCGCTCCCTGCGCCTCCTCCACCAGCAGTAGCCCGGCAGCGTGGTCCCACGCCTGCTCCCAGGAGAACGCCACCGCGTCGAGGTCTCCCCGGGCCACGGCCAAGTACTCCAGTCCGGCCGACCCACAAGGGCGCGCGGCGACCCCTTCGGTGTCCAGACCGAGGAGCGCCCGCTTCTGGGCTTCAGTGGTGTAGTCGGGGTGGGACATGGCCACCCGCAGCACGGCACCGGGCGCCGGCTCACCCGGAAGCAGGCGCACACCGTCCAACCACGCGCCCCTCCCCCGTACTGCGATCGCCATCTCCTCGCGTACCGGTGCATAGGTCCAGGAGGCGAACACCTCACCCTGCACGGCGAGGGCGACCAGGGTGCAGAACCCGGTCTCACCCCGGACGAACTGACGGGTCCCGTCCACCGGGTCGACGATCCACACGGGAGCGTCCCGCCCGAGGGCCTCGTACACCGAGGGGTCGGCGTGCACCGCTTCCTCACCGACGACGACCGAGCCGGGCAGGATAGCGGTGAGGGAGGCCGTCAGATGCTCTTCCGCCTTGCGGTCGGCGATCGTCACCAAGTCGTGCGGACCACTCTTCTCGACGATCTCGTGCGTGGCCAGCTGCCGGTAACGCGGCATGATCTCGGCAGCCGCAGCCTTGCGCATCGCCTCTTCGACAACGGACAGGTCCCCAGCGAGAAAGTCATCGATCATAGGACCAGCTAAGCACGGGCACCGGGACGGCCGACGCCGGGTCCGGTTCGAAGCGGCAGGTCGAGGCGACGGTACGGGCCCTCGGGTGTCGGCCCGGGAAATGCCCACCGGAGACGGGCCGTGCCTGGGGCCGCCTCCGCAGGCGTACGCCTTGGACAGGCCGGGGCGCTCACCAAGGACGCACTCAGGACTGGCGGGGTCGATCCCGAATGCGTCGTGGAACCGCGGCGTGGTCGCGGTCACACCCTTGCCGTGGTCGCGGTCACACCTTTGACGAACCGGACGACCTGCTGCGCCCGCCCGACCATTTCAACCCGGGCAGCCGTCAGCGCGACGGCCCGGCGCGACGGCCCGGCGCGGGCACGATCAGCCACGATCGGCACGAGGACGGCGATTTTCTCATTCCAAGCCTCATTCCAAGCCCTCCGGCGCCCGATTGGAAGCATCACGGATCTCCTGGAGGAGTTCCAGGTCGCTCAGTCGAGGAGGCGGAGCCGGG
This sequence comes from Streptomyces sp. NPDC059256, assembly GCF_042753785.1. Lineage (NCBI taxonomy): Bacteria > Bacillati > Actinomycetota > Actinomycetes > Kitasatosporales > Streptomycetaceae > Streptomyces > Streptomyces sp. NPDC059256. Next base: position 289,907 of record NZ_JBHYZO010000008.1, read on the forward strand.
GCCGAACACAGGAGTGTGTGCAGGGCGTCGCGAAGCGATTCGGAAGCATCCCGGTCGCTTTCCGAAGTGTGATCTCGCCCGACTTCACTCATGACTCAGTCCCATGGAGATAGTGACGCAGACAGTTTGGCTCGACCAGCATATGCAGAACTCATTGAGCCTCACTGGAATCCTGGCAAGGTTCCCTTTGGATATCTTCTGGCAAATACCGCAGAGTTGATGCCGTACATACCCCACCAAGATTGCCGGGCTGCCAGATCTTTGGCAAGGGGCGTGGTCCGATCACAGCGGGAACCGGCGCCCAACCTGCAATTCCACATCACACGGGCGTGCCCGTCATCACCGTGGGAATCGGTGGAGTAAAACACGTGATCAAACCCATTCCGCCCGCTCTGGTCCGGTCGCCGCAGGGCAATGGACCCGTCCGTCGTCGTGATCGGTCGCCTTCGCACCCCGCCCGTCCTCTCGGCGGGCGATCGGACCCGCCCCGGTCGGGACCGTCGAGCTCACATGTGCAGACCGAGCTGCTGCGTCGAGCGTGGAAACGGTCGACGACGACACCGTGGTCGACTCCGCACGACCTCCCGACTGGACGATCCGTCGTACGCCAATGAGGGGAGTTCGGATGCCGAATGGTCGTTGACATGGCAAAGGGGAATCGATCGGGCGTACTCGAAACCCTTCACCTCCCCCGGCGCGAGTTGCGGTCAGCAGTGGCACGCGCCGGCGGGTGGACGACACACAGGGTGCACCGGGAGCACGCGGTCGGGGGCGTTACCGCTCGGGCTCCCTCTCATGGTGGGGAGCGGGAGGTCGCCGTCGACTCCGCCGAGGGTCAATCCGCTGCCGGCGCGCTTCGCCAGGTGGTGCAGGGAAGTTCAAGGGATGGGGGGCGTCGCCGGAGTGCGGAGACATCGAGTTCACACTGAGTCGTCCTCTCGCAGCGGGGCTCCGAGGCCACCGAGCCGGTCCCGCAGGATCCGGAGCGCTCGCGAGGTGGAACTTCGGACGGTCGAGGCGGAGCAGTCCATGATCCGCGCGACGTCGTCGATGCTGAGGTCCTCCCAGTAGCGTAAGTAAACGAGACTTCGCTGCCGAACGGAGAGTGCTGACAACGCCTTAAGGAGGACGAGCCTGTCCCCGACCCGCGTTGCGTCCTCCGGCTCGGGCACCGGTTCGGGCACCGAGTCCTGGAGCAGTTCGCGGGTCCAGCGGTGTCTTCGTCGTTCATCGATGAACAACCGCACCATCACCGTGCGGGTGTAGGTACACAGAGCGTCGTGGCGTTCCAGCCGCTCCCAGCTCCGATACAAGGCGATCAGCGTCTGCTGCACAAGATCGTCAGCGGCGAACCAGTCCCCCACCAGCACAAAGGCATTGCGTCTGAGTGTTGGGCGAGCCCCCACGACGTACCGTGCGAAGCCTTCCTCACGCGCCTCGTCCAATCCGTTCACCCCCGGTTGAAAAAATTCCTTCGTCTCAGCGAACAGCGTCCTGACCTGTCCAACACGTGTAGAGGTCTGGAGGCGATCGTAACGGTCGGAAATCCGGGCCCTCGCGGCGCCCAACGGAGTCAAACACGTCGCCTGCGCTCTCGCTAGTGGTCCCAAAGCAACATGTTTTGCAAATGTTCCAGCCATGGTGTGAAGCGGAGTTGCACCGTCCAGAACAAGGGATTTCCTGTTGCGGTCTCAACGGATGCGAATTGGAAGAGGTCTCGGCGACCCGGCCGGATTTCCGATCACCGAGGAGGGTGAGGAATGACGACACTCCAGTCGACGCCCCAGGGCGTCGCAGTCCCCGAGTCCCTGCGCCGGATCGGGCAGTTGGTGTCGCCGTACGGGCTGGTGTCCCGGCTCACCTGGCTGCCCGTCACCGAGGGGGAACCGGATTTCGCGGTCTACACGGGATCGCTCGGCAATCCCGGAGCCGTCTTCGCCACACAGACGGAGTGGAAGCACGAAGCCTCCTCCGGCAACTTCGACGGTGCCGGCGGCGCCCTCGACCGCGAGACGGCGGCGCACCTCGCGACCGCCGAATCGCTGGAACGGTACTCGTCCTGCGCCTGGTCGCCCGAGGACATGATCTGGGCGACGGCCGAAGAGCTCGGCGAGGACGCCATACCGCCCTGGGAGTGGCCGAACCTCTCGGCCACCGAACTGGCCGATCCCCGCTGCGGTCTGGTGCCCACCGACCCGCGGATGCCCCTGCGTTGGGTCGAGGGCTGGTCCTTCGCACGAGGCCGGAAGGTGTACGTACCGGCCGTCCTGGTCTATCTCAAGTGCACACCGGATTCGATCGCCGAACGCTTCGTGCACCCGGTCTCCACGGGGTGCGCGACCCACGCGGACCCGTTGGCAGCCGTGGCGAACGGATTGACGGAGGTCGTCGAACGGGACTCGATCGCCCTGACCTGGCTCCAGCGCCTACGGCTGCCCCGACTGGAGTTCGAACCCTCGGACCTCGCTCCCGAGCACCGGGCGTTCGTCGAACGCGCGGCCAACGAGAACATCCGCACCCTGCTCTTCGATGCCACCACGGACCTGGGCATTCCGGTCATCTACGGTGTACAACTCGCCGACCACGACGCCGATCTCGCCCAACTCGTCGTCGCCACCTGCGACACCGACCCGGGCAAGGCCATCGCCAAACTGCACCGCGAAGCCGCCTCGCTGCGCATCGCGCTCCGCTCCCACGCCAGCCGTCACACGAACCCGGACGACCAGAAGGACATCGTGAGTGTGATCGGCGGCGCACTCCTCGCGGGCAAGCCCGACAAGCGCGATCGGTTCGACTTCCTGCTGGAGGGCGATCGCCCGGTACGGCGCTTCGCCGATCTGCCGCGACCGCCGCAGGGTGCGCAGGAACTGCCCTGGCTGCTCCAGCGGTTGTCCCGGGCGGGCTGCGAAGCCGTGGTCGTCGACATCACGACCGACGAGGCCCGGCAGGTGGGGGCGACCGTCGTACGGGTCATGGTGCCGCAGTTGATGCCCCTCTCCTTCGCCCACCGGGCCCGCTACCTCGCTCATCCGCGGCTGTACGACGCCCCTCGCGCGATGGGGCACCCCGTGCACGACGAGGCAGGCATCAATCCCAATCCGCAGCCCTTCGCCTGAGGTGGGTGTCATGAACCGTCAACTCCTTCTTCTCGCCTCCGGGGCGTTCGGCAAGGACGTCGCACAACGCCTGCAACACGACCCGCAGCAGAACCAACACGACATCACCGTGCTGGAGATGGACAACGGAACCCATCCGAGCCTTTGGCCCCGCGCCGATCTGATCATGGTGGCCACCGCCCAGGAGCGGCCCCGGATCAACGAGGCCACGGACCGGGCCGCCTTCGCCTGGGGCACGCCCTGGTTCGGGGTCCACACCACGGCCACGGAGGTGTTGTGCGGCCCCGTGGTGATTCCCGGTCGCACGGCCTGCCACCAGTGCTATGACCGGCGCCGCAACCAGCACAAGCGGACCGAGCACCCCGCCGCGGACACCGGGGACCGCTATCCGAGCGGCTATCCGGTGCATCACGTGGGGGTGGCCGCCGCCTTCGCCCGGCAGGCGGTGGCGGAGGCGCTGCGTCCGGCCGAGGACGACGAGCCGATCGGCGGCACCGTACGGAAGTTCGACCAGATCACCGGCGCCACCAGCAGGGCCACCGTCACCGCGGTCAATCGATGTACGCGATGTCGTACCGCGGCCACGAGCGACGACCTGTGGGGTCGGCTCGCCGCGATCGACGAAGGGCGGACAGTGTGAACGACCGATCCATGATGACGGCCGAGACCGTGGGCTCCGCCGCACGGTTCGACCCACAGCTGCGCATTCCCCTTCGGCCGCGACTGCGCCGGGGCCTCGTGATCAGTACCGAGGCCGACCAGGTGGTCGTGACGGGCCCGCCCAAGAAGCAGCTCTTCCGCGGTAGGTCCGCCACCCAGATGCTGCCCCGGTTGCTCGACCTCCTCGACGGCGAACGCACCCACGACGTCCTCGCCACGGAACTCGGGTTACCCGAAGAGGTCGTGTTCAAGGCGCTCTCGCTGCTGTGGACCTGCGGTGTCATCGAGGAGGGCCCACCCCGGGACGCACTGCCGGAGGGGGCCACCGACATCGACGACCGCCTCGCCGACTATCTGTCCCGGGTGGGCAGCGCGACCGAGGTGAACCCCTGCTGGGAGCAGGCAGCCGCCCGGTTGCACCACGCCAGGCTCGAACTCTTCGGCGACCCGGCACTGTGTGGACTGCTGCGGGACGAACTCGCCGGTTCCCTGCCGGTCGCCGTGGGCACGGGCGATGCCCCCACCGAACGCGCGACCCTCGTGGTCTGGGCCGAAACCGGTGCCCGAACTCCGGACGGGACCGGTGCGGGCAGCGCCCGGCACACCCTGGCGGAGCACTGCTGGGACAAGGGCGTCCCGTTGCTGCGGCTGAGCGTGCACGGTCGGCGCGCCGCGCTCGGCCCCCTGGTCGACCCCAGCTCGACGCCGTGCCTCGACTGCCTCACCGCCGTCGACGAGCACGGCGACGACGACCGTGCACCGATCGACGGTGACCACCAGCTCGCCGCCTCGCTGTTCGCCCGCGATGTGTTCTCCGTGGTCTCCCGGACGACGCCCTCCCCGCTGCCGATGCGCTGGAGGTTGCTGGACCTCGAAACCCTCAGCCAGCGGGACACCTCATCCGCGACCCGGCCCGGTTGTCGACGCTGCTCCGTCTCCGAAGGGCCGCTGGTGGAACGCGCCGCACCGGCCACCCGATTCGAGGCTTCGGTCGCCATGCCACCGAAGGAGTTCGCCGACATCAAGGCGCACCAGATGCACTACAAGCCGTCGAATCTGGCGCTCCAGCGCGTCTCGCGGACCTGGCCGGTCGCTCCCGCCGTCGCACTGCCGACGCCCGAGCACAACCGGCTCGACGGCGGCCCGGGCCGGGCGGTGACGATCGCGCCCGGACTGGACACCCTGTCGCTGCTCCTGTCCGTCACCGCGGGCATCAAGGCCGACTACCCCGACAAGGTGGCCCGTTGGACGGCGAGCGGCGGCAACATCGGGTCGGTGACCGCGTACACGGTCGTCCGTGACGTCCCGGGCATCGAACCCGGCATCTACGGCTACGTCCCCGCCGAGCACCGGCTCGCCCGACTGTCCACCCGCTCGGACGCGGTCCCAGGTGACCAGCCGCTCAGCATCGTGTTGACCGGAGACTTCCCGAAGGTCGCCCGCAAGTACTCCGCCTTCGCGCTGCGGATCGTGCTGCTCGACAGCGGCTGTGCCCAGGCCACCGCCCGTGAGGCCGCCCATGTCCTCGGTGTCGGCTTCGCACTGCGTCCCCGCTGGGACGACGACGCCATCGCGGCGGCGCTCGGCATCAACCCCGACATGGAACCGATCACGGCCGTCATCGACCTGGGAGACGCCACATGAGCAGCCCGCACGACCTCGCTGCGGAACTCCTCACCGCCTTCAGGTCGCCGGCCCCCGGAGCGGGCACCGCCACCGCACCGCAGTCCACCCGGCCCGGACCCCAGCCGCCCGTACCGTTGGGTCCGCCGGTCCGCTTCGACGCCGGGCACCGGGACAGGGCACCCCTGCTCAGCGTGTTGCAGCACCGGCGCTCCATACGGTTCTTCGACCCCGGACAGATCGAAGCCTCACTCGTGGCCGATGTGGTCGCACGGGGCATCGAGGCTGACCGTCGGACCTGGCCGGAGGAGTCGGAGCAGTTACCGCTCCAGGTGAGCGTGGTGGCCTTCAGGCTCTCGGGTCTGGAGCCGGGGATGTACGGCCTCGACACCGTCGGTGACACGGCACGCTCCTACGTGCCGGTCGCACCGCTGCCGGAGGGCGAAGCCCTGCACAGCCTGACGGTGCAGCGGGAGTTCTGTGACGCTCCGGCCATCATCTCCTTCGCCGCGGACCTCGACCGCGCCAGTGACCTCTACGGTGCGCACGGCTACCGAACGTTGATGACCCGCACCTCGGCAGCCGCGTACACGATGTGGCTCGACGCCGTGGCCCTGGGTCTCGTCGGCACCGTCTTCGCGGGGTTCATCCCCGCCTCCGTACGACTGCCGCTGCGCAGTGACGGGGCCAGCCGGCATCAGCTCTTCGCCCTGGCCCTCGGTGGTGCACCCGTACCGCCCCCCATAGCTCCGGAGCCGACCGGCGACCGGTGATCCAAGCACCAAGGCAACAGAAGGAAGTGATCCGATGACCGACGCCAACGCGTGGGAACTGGACCTCCACAGCATCGACCTGGGTGACGACCTGTCCGTCGAGTACGTCCCCGAGGGCGTGGCGCTGGCCACCTACAGCACCACCTCCAGCGCGACCACGGCCAGCTGCCCCATCAGCAGTGCGTCGACCGTCATGACCGCCGCATCCGCGGGCTGACCGGCCCCACCGGAAGAACGGAAGCACACCATGCCAGAACTTGAGCTCTACGCACTCGACGACATCCTGGACGACTCCATGGAGCTGGAGACGCTGGCGGAGGGCAATGCCCTCGCGTCGGTGTCCACCGCGGGAACGGCCAGCTCGGCGTCCTGCCCGGTGACCACCGCCTCCTCCTTCACCTCGTTCTCGACCTACACCTGACAGTCCCGGCGCGGTTTCGCCGCGCACCCCATCCAGCACCCCGTTCGAAGGGAACACGATCCATGGACACCAACGAGGCCGCATTCGACCTCTATGCCCTGGACGGCGACATGACCGTCGAGGAACTGCCGCAGGGCAACGCGCTGGGCTGCTGGTTCACCGCCGCCACCGCGTCGACCGCCTCCTGCCCGGCGACCTCGGCCTCCTGCGTCGGCACCGCTTCGACCTTCGGCTGACCGTCCCCGCACGGTCACGACCGCTCACAGAAGGGACGTCCTCCATGGGCGAGCACAGCACCGAAAAGGCCATCGACCTGTACGTCACGGAAGACGAGCTCCTCGTGGAAGAGCTGCCGCAGGGCAATGCCCTGGGCTCCTTCTCCACGGCCACATCGGCGAGTTCCTTCTCCTGCCCGGTCAGCTCGGCCAGCAGCGCCACCACGGCCTCCTGCGTCGGCTGATCTGCTCCAGCCACCCGGAAGTCGGCCACTCGAATCAAACGGAAGAGGTGACACCTCATGAACGAACTACAAGTCGAGCCGTACGCGTTCGACCTGTACGCCCTGGAGGGCGAACTGTCGGTCGAGGAGCTGCCGCAGGGCAACGCCCTCGGCTCCTTCTCCACGGCGACGTCCGCCGCGTGCCTGTCCTGTCCGGTCAGTTCGGCCAGCAGCGCCACCACGGCTTCGACGTACGGATGACCGGACCCGGCAGGCGGTGCCGTATGGGCTGACACCGTTCCAGCACCTGCCCGCCGGGCTCGGCTCCTCCCTTCCAGCGGCGTCGTCACCGGCGCCGCTGGAAGGCGGCTTTCTCATTTCGAAGCATCGTGCACGCAGGGCTCGGGGTCAACGTGTCGCGGCGCGCTGCGCCCAGGTCGGGTCCGCCGCGTCTAGGAGTACAGGAGAGGTAGAGAAAGTGATCAGTTCGCCACCGAAGCTCCGAGACGAGCTGGAGGTCATCCGTGGGATGGACGACATCCCTCTGATCTTCGATCCGGTCACCGGCAACTACCATCGCATCACCCGTGCCGGCGAAGTCGTCCTGACCTTCCTGGACGGCACCCGCACGCGTGAGGACCTCGTCGTCCTCCTGTCGCGCGCCGACGAGGCACGGGCCGAGGCGCTCACCGGTCAGATCGACACCTTTCTCGCCGCCCTGGACAAGAGCGGACTGCTCGAAGGCTCCGCGCTTCCGGAGCGGCCCCAGGAATCGGGTCGTGTGCGCACCTCGATGCTGATGCCGCGCATCGTCCTCACCCGCTCGCTTCCGCGCCTGCTCGAACCCCTGGCCGCCGTCCTGCGCAGGATGCCCCCGACGCTGCTGGTCCTGATCACCGCGTTCTGCGCGCTGGTGGGCTACTCGTTCGGCATCCACACCCTCTTCACCGCCATGCCACCGGCCGAGGACCTCGCCGGGCCCGCGTTCCTGATCGCCACCGGTGTGATGCTGCTGTACGTGCTGATGCACGAGTCCGCCCATGCGTTGGTCGCCCAGGTACTGGGCACGCCCGTACGCGGGTTGGGAGTCGCGCTGCTCTTCTACTTCGTGCCCGTCGCCTATGTGGACCGCACGGACGCCTACCGCTTCCGCGGGCGTGGCGGCCGGGTCGTCCTGGCCATGGCCGGAATCATCAGCGACGGGGTGTTCTGCGGACTGTCGGCCGTGGTCGCCCTGAACTCCAGCGGACTGCTGCGGGACACCGCCGCGCTGCTGCTGGGCATGCAACTCCTGATGCTGATCGTCAACCTCAACCCGTTGATGCCCAGTGACGGATACACCGCGATCGAAGCGGCGAGCGGACTCACCAACGCCAGGGCGCGCGCCTTCTCCCTCCTGCGGCACACCATCCGCCGCCAAGAGCTCCCCGCGCACCTCGCCCAACTCAGCACCGCGGCCCGCCGGGGCCACATGGCGTACGGGGTGTTCTCCGTGGTCTACGTCTGTCTCCTCGCCTACGCCATGTTCCACGCCGTCCCCGTCACCGTGGACCTCTCCCTCTCGGCGGTGGGCCGATGACCTCCTTCATCGTCTCGCCGGTCGTCCTCACCCGGGTGGCGGGCCTGCCATCCGAGGCCCTTGATCTGGTCGCCCCCGCCACGCGCAAGCTGCTCGCCGAACACGGCGCCGCAGCCCAGCGGCTCGGCACCCTGGCGCCCGAACTCACCGAGGTCCTCTTCGCGCTCGTCCCCGGACTCGACGACGACGTACCGCTGCGCCGGAAGGTCCTCGCCGCCAAACGCTCGGTCAACCGGCTGGATCCGCTGCCGTGGGACGCGGACGTACGGAGCCGGGTCGCTGCGCGGCTCCCCGTCGATGCCGCCCCCTTACTGGACGAATGGGGTCGTCTCGTCGACGAACAGCGCGCTGTGCTGGCGCAGTTGGGTGCGCAGCTCGCCCAGGACCGGGAGCACGCGGTGCAAGCCCTGCACCTGGCCCTGCTGCCGGGCGGCGACCCCGCGGGCGGGGTGGAGGAGTGCGGCTTCGCCGAGTCCTTGGCGATCGCCGCCCCCGACTGGGTGCGACACCGCGACCGCAAGGCACGGTCGGCGAAGAAGCTGAAGACGCTGTACTCGTACGTCGCCCGTGCCGCGGTCAAGACGAGCCCCTTCTCCGGTCTGACCACCGTGGGCGAAGCCGGGGTGGAGGGTTCGGGCCGGGGGCTGAGCCGCACCTCGGCGACCACCGCGTATCTGGCACTGCGCCGGCTGGCCCACGACCCGGAGACGGCCGGTCTGTTGCGCTACCGCGTCGCGCCCGTACACCCCGGTACCCCCACCGAGCCCGAAGGGCTGTTGCTGCACGGCGAGGTGACCATCACCGAGGGCGTCGTCTGGCGCAACGACCGGGTGGTCGAGGCCGACTACGCCCTGCCTTCGATGACCCGGGGCCTGCGGTCCGCCACGACGTTCGACGAACTCCTCACCGCCGTCGGTGGTGCCCGGCCGTTCACCCGGTTCGTCCGGTTGCTCGACGCCGGCATCGTGCAGCCCGTGCCGCCCTGGGCCAAGGGCGAAGCGCCGTTCCCCGCGCTGTGCGCGCTGCTGGAGAACGACGGGAGTGCCTCCCCGATCCCGCGCCGCGATCTCTCCCTGGCCCACCGCCTCGGTGACGGCGCGAGTCGGGCGGACACCGAGGGCCGGATCACCGCCGCCACCGAACTCCGGGACCTCACCGCCGACTGGAACGAACACCGGGACCGGGGCGAGCGCAAACCGAGCGGGCTGATCTACGAGGACCGGGAGACGGGCCTCGACCTCCCCGACCCCTTGAGCGTGCCCGAGGTCCGGACGGACCTCACGGCACTGGGCGAGCGGGTGCGGCCCTATCTGTTCCGATCACACCTCTACGACTTTCTGTTGGAGGGCTTCACCGCGGAGTTCGGCGCCGGCGGGGTCTGTCGCGACCCGCTGGGGTTCTTGATGCGACTCACCGTCGACCGGGACGCCAATCCGCCGCTGGAGCGGGCCCTGTTCGCCGATATGACGAGCAGGCGCGACCCCGGGGACCGGGCCTGGCTTCCGGTGGGACCGACCAGCGCCCCGCCGAACGCGGGTGTCTTCTTCCAGGTGGAGGCCGCGAGCCGGGCCGACGCCGAGGCCGGTCGCCATCGACTCGTCGTCAACCAGTACGGCGCTGGCACCGGCGCCCTCTTCAGCCGCTTCAGCCGACTCCTCGGCGATGGGTTCCGTGACCGGCTCACCGCGTACCTGGACCAGTGCTGGCCCGGTGTGTCCTGCCGCGAGCTGGTGGTGTGGACCGACTGCAACACCGTGCAGTCGGAGTGCGGTGGGCTGTTGCCCCCGTTGGTGCTGCCGGGCGAGGTGGAGGCCGCGAACGGGATCACCCTGGACGACCTCGCGCTCGTCCATGACACCCATACCGACACGCTGTCCCTGTTCGACCGGCACGGTGACCCGGTCGGTCTGGCCTATCTGGGGCTCATCCCCCAGCATCTGCTCCAGTCGTACGTACGACTGCTCGCGATCCTGGCCGACCCCTGGGTGAACGGGTCGCCGCACTCCGACTACACGATGACGAAGGCGCACGAGCTGGGCCCGCTCTGTGGTGATGGCGTGGCCGAACTGCCGCGTGTCACGGACGGTCCCGGCGGCCGGCTGGTCACCCGCCGCGCTTCGTGGATCGTGCCCGCGGCGGCGATCCCCCGACCGGAGGGTGGCGAGTCGGACGAGGCCGCCCTCGCCGTCCGGCTCGATGACTTCCGTCGTGAGCACGGCATCCCCGAGGAGGTCTTCGTCCACCAACTCGGCGGAGCCGGTGGCGCCCTCGGTATGTCGGCCGACCGCAAGCCCATGTGGGTTTCGCTGGCCTCTCCGCTCTCGGTGGGGGTGCTGCACCACTGGCTCAGCCCGCAGACCAGCCATCTACGGCTCGTGGAGGTGCTTCCCGAGCGTTCCCTGCACTCCCAGCGCGACGCCCTCGGCCGGCCCAGGGTCACCGAGCACGTGGCACTGCTGGCCTGGCCCGAGGAGACCCGATGACGCCGACAACCCCGCTGCCGCCGATGATGCCAACACCACCGCCGACGCTACCGAAGCCGCTGACACAGGATCGAACGGAGCATGCGGACGGGGTGCGGGAGACGGACTGGTGGTACGTCCGCGCCTACCCCGGGGACCAGGACTCCATGGACGACGCCACCCGGGTACTGATCCCCTGGCTGGCCGCCCGAGCAGCCGAAGAGGACGCCCCCGCCTGGTTCTTCACCCGCTACTGGGACATGAGCGGACACCATCTGCGGCTCCGTCTCACCTGCTCGGCCGACGGGATCGACCGCATCCACGACCGCCTGCCCGAACTGGTGGTGCTGCTGAACTCGCTGGACAGACCCGCCCCTGCGGAACGTCTCGTACCGGGCTCGGTGCCGCAGGGCCTCCCGCGGGTCAAACTGGCCCGCACCTGCCTCTACGCACCGGAGTTGGCCAAGTACGGGGGTGCGCAGGGAGTGAGCAGGGCGGAGCAGCTGTTCACGGCCTCCTGCCGCTGGTACGACGACCAACGGATCGGCGCACTCCCTCCGCTGTACGAACGGGCGGCCCTGGCCGTCTCGTACATGCGCGCCCTGGTCGGAGCCGCGCTTCCCGAAAGCCAGGCGCGTAAGGGCTTCTGGACCGCCCATCGCCGGCAGTGGGGGCGGCAGTTGCGGATGGCCGCACCGGTCCAGGACGAGCTGCGCGGGCTTCTCTCCCGCGCGGCCAAGGGTGTGGGCCAAGCCTCGCAGAGCCTTGGTGAACCACTGCGGGAGAGCGTGACGACGCAGGTCGAGACGGTGGTTCGAACCCTCGACGCGGCGGCGCTCGACAACAATCCGGTGCGGCGGGAGGTACTGCTCCTCAACTACCTCCACATGGACCTCAACCGCTGGGGCTTCGTGCCCGCCGAGGAGAGTCTGCTCGGGGTGCTCGCCTCGGCGGAGTGACCCGCCCTGTTGAGGTGGCGCCGTGTCTCGATTCCCTGCTGCCCGGCGCCGCCTCCAGCTGGATCGTGGCCTTCCCCGCCCGGTCAACTACTCCCGAAACAGCACTGCTTGCCTACATCGCATCCACTTGACGACTTGGAAAGTGGATGCCACGATGGCAGCTGAAATGGACAGCAGTGCGCATGCTCGGACCTCGGCGGTATCCGATGAGAGGCAGATGCGGAATGGCTGAACAGAGCCCGTCCCACGACGCGGCGATCCTGCTCCAACACGTCATCAAGCGGTATCCGGGCCCGCACGGAGACATCGTGGCCCTCGCGGGGATCGACCTCTCCGTGCGTCAAGGGGAGATCTTCGGCCTGCTCGGCCCCAACGGAGCAGGCAAGACCACCACCATCGAGACCCTCGCAGGTCTACGCCGCCCCACCAGCGGTACGGTCCGGGTGCTCGGCCACGACCCCGTCACGGAACGCGATGAGATCCGCAAGTGCGTGGCGATCCAGCCACAGCACGCGGCCGTGTTCGAGCAGCAGACGGTGGCGGAGCTGCTCAGGGTCTGGGCCTCCCTCTACCCCGACCCCGAGACCCCCGAAGCCATCATCGAGATGATGGGCTTAACGGCCTCGCGCGATGTCCGGGTGTCCAAGCTCTCCGGCGGCCAGCGCCAACGGCTCCTCGTCGGGACGGCCCTCATCTCGCGTCCGCGCCTCCTGGTGCTCGACGAGCCATCGACGGGCATGGACCCCAACGCCCGTCAGGAACTGTGGGACGCGGTACGCACACACCGCGCGTCGGGCGGCACCGTACTGCTGTCGACGCACTCGATGGAGGAAGCCGAGATGCTCTGCGACCGGGTGGCCGTGTTGCACCAGGGGCAGGTCGCCGCCTGTGGGACCCCGCAGGACCTCATCAACACCCATGCACCGGACCGCGAGGTGCACTTCACCGTGCCGGTCGGCACCGACCTCGCACAGCTGCGATCCACCCCCGGGGTGTCCCACGTCGACACCCACGACTCGGGCGCCGACACCAGGGTCGTGGTGCGCACGAGCGACTCCGACGCGGCCTTCGGCCTCCTCGCAGGCCCGCTCGGAGCCCGCCACATCCAGATCAAGGAAGCCGGTCTCGAAGCGGTCTTCCGCATCCTCACCGGAGTCGACTTCCACGAGGCGAACAACACGGACCAGTCCGCCGAGCACGACGGCTCGCAGCCGACGAAGTCCGAAGGAGTGATGGCATGAAGTCCTCGCCCGCGCGTGAGTTGGCCCTGATGCACGGCCGGGAACTCGTCCGTGACCCCAAGTACTTCTACTTCGCCCTGTTCTTCCCGTTCGGGATGCTGGCCATCTTCCTCAGTCTCGGGTTCGCCATGCCGGACGACCCCGACGCCCCGGACTTCCTCCAACTGGTCTTCCCGATGTCGATCTTCCTGGCCGTGACCAGCGCCGCCCTGACCGTCACCGCCGGACCGCTGGCGAGCCTGCGCACCAAAGGCACCCTCAGGCTGCTGGGCACCACCCCCGTGGGGCGGGCCCGACTGATCTACACCCATATGATCGCCAGGATCCTCATGGTCACCGCCCAGGCGGCGGTCCTGCTCGCGCTGGCGGTATCCCTCGGCAAGGTGGAGTTGAGCCGGCTCCCCGCGCTCTTCGGCATCGCGCTCCTCGGCCTCGCCATGTTCGGAGGCATCGGCTATCTGATCGGCGGGCGGCTGTCCTCACCGGATGCCGCCACGAACGTCGGTACGCTCGTGCAGTTGGCCGCGCTGTTCCTCAGCGGCCTCGCATTCCCCCTTGAGCTCATGCCCGACACGGTCCGCACCACCTTGAGCATGCTGCCGACCTCGTTCTTCGCGGACCTCATGCTCACGCAGATGTCCGAGGGTGACGCACTGCATCCGGCCTGGCTGTCCATCCTGGTCGTCGTCGCCACCACCGCCGTCGTGGTCTTCCTCGCCGTACGCACGTTCAAGTGGGACCAGGGCGAGACGGCATGAGCTTCGGCGTGCGACCGTATTCTCTTGTTCCAGTACCGCGAGATTCTCTTGTTCCAGTACCGCGAGGAGGATGCCACGATGGATAAGAAGGAAGCTCGGGAATCCCTTGCGTCCGCGGACGTACTGGCGAGCCGGATGCAGGGGCAGCGCCCGCGCCCCGGCCTCATCGTGTTCCTGCTCGGAGTGGCCATGCTGGTGATGACGGCGGCGTACGGCCTGTTGGTGCAGCCCGACCATCCCTACGCCGTGCCCGCGGTCCTGCTCGTTCCCTTCTTCGCCCTCGTGATCTACACGGCCACCCGACCGGTGCTGCCCCGCCACCACCGGATCAAGTACGCCGCCACCACCGGGATCGGTGCGGCCGTCTACTCGCTCACCGTCACCCTCGGCTCGGCCTTCTTCTCCGGCGAACCACTGTGGTGGCTGCCGGGCGCGGTGTTGTGCAGCGTGCCCTTCTTCGTGATCGGCGTCCTCGACCGCCAGGCAGCCCACACCCCCGTGGTCGGACCGTGACACATCCACGCAAGTCCCTCGACACGTTCATCCACGCCCCGGTGCGCTTCTCCATCGCCGCGGCTCTGGCCTCGGTCGACGAAGCCGACTTCAGGACACTGCGGGACACGATCGAAGTCACGGACTCCGCCCTGTCCAAACAGATCGCCCTGCTGGAGCAGGCGGAGTACGTGAAGGTCCGCAAGGCGTTCGTCGGCAAGCGGGCGCGGACCTGGCTCTCCCTCACCCGCAAGGGCCGTACCGCGTTCACGGGCCACCTCGCCGCCTTGCAGGAGATCGCCGCGTGGGAGCCCGAGCGGGCGGACGAACTCAGCAAGTGAGCGGCGGTGCCCGTGCGGTGTGGTGTAGCTCCACCGCAGGGCACCCCCTTCACCGGCCTCCGACCGGTCTCACCTCACCTGCGGCGCTCGGTGATGATGTGAGCGAGTGAGACGAGTTGTCGGGCGCCCTCGGGAGCCGGGTCCGCGGCAGCCAGCGCGGCCAGGGCCTCTTCACGCTGCCGCTGTGCCTCTCGTTCGGCCCAGGCCCGGCCGCCCGCCCGGTCGACCAGGTCAACGGCCTCGCACACCTGGGCCTCGGTCAACGGCCCGTCGTCGTCCAGGTACAACGCAGCCAGTCGCCGGGCCTCGGGACCATCCGCCGAGAGCGCCGCCACGACCGGCAGCGACTTCTTACGACGGCGCAGATCCGCGCCCACGGGCTTGCCTGACTCGGAACTGCAACCCCATATGCCCAACAGGTCATCGACGAGTTGGAAGGCCAGCCCGACATGGTGGCCGAACCGACGCAGTGCCCCGATCCGCCCGGTCCGGGCGCCGGCCGCCAGGGCGCCGAGTGCGCAGGCGCACGCCATGAGCGCGGCCGTCTTCCCGGCCGCCATCGCAAGGCACTCATCCAGACTGACGTCCGTGCGCTGCTCGAAGGCCAGATCCGCCCCCTGCCCGGAGACCAGGCAGAGCAGGGCGTCGGTGAGCTCCTGGAGCATGGGCGGCGCTTCGGCCAGCCCTTCCATCGCCACGACGAGCAGTGCGTCGCCTGTCAGTACGGCCTGTGCATCTCCGAAGTGGGACCAGACGGTGGGCCGACTGCGACGCGTCTCGTCCCGGTCCATGAGGTCGTCGTGGAGCAGGGAGAAGTTGTGGATCAACTCCACACCGGCCGCTGCGGCCACAGCCTGGGCAGGCACTCCGCCCATGGCCGAGGCGGAAGCGAGGACGAGTGCGCCGCGCATCCCCTTGCCCCAGTCACCGGCGGCCGGGTTGCCTCCGCCGTCCTGCCAGCCGAAGTGGTACTCCGCAACAGAACGGCTCGGTTCTGGAATCCTGCTCACGGCCTTGCGCAGGACGGGCTCGGTCAGCTGCCGCGACCGACACAACACTTCCCATACGTCGGATTCCGAACGGCCCGGCACGGTCACCGGCCCGCTTCCATCAGCGCCGCCTCCACATAGGCGGTGGGGCCGCCCTCCGGGATTCCGCTCGTGTAGCGCTCGGTTCTTCGTGACCAGTCGAGGTTGCCCCGCATCCATGACCGCATCCCGGCCAGCGTGGGATCCAACCACGATGCGTCTTCGGGTTGGTCCCGCAGCAGAGTCTTCTCCGCGGCCAGGAAGGCGTCCGTACGTGCGGAGACGGCGGCGCACACCTCCTCCGTCGCCCGGATCTCGTCCAACCGCCGATGGTGACCGACGACGTGCACCAGGTTGTGGACCTCACCCAGCGAGCGTTCCTTCGCGTACGAGTAGACGTCGTTGACCCAGCACACCACGTCACAGGCGGCATCCAGGGCCGCACGGAAGGCGGGCGCGCGGTGGCACGCGGCGGGGACCTCGACGTTCGCAACGATCTCGATGAGGTCCATGCAGACGTAGATGGCGCCGGTGTGACGCCGGTTGGCTATGTAGGAATCCTCGGACGGCACGGTGCCGCGGACGCGATTCTCGGCCTCCCAGATGGTGGCCGTGGTCAGGCACTGCTCCAGGTGGTGGACGAACCTGCCCCGCCAGGCCGTCGACGTCCTGGCGGCCGTGCGCCGCCATAGATCCACCAGCGCGGAGGCGACGGGTGAGGTACGTGCGTCACCCCCCACCGGTAAGGGGGTGTCGTCGTTCAGGATGTCCCGCATCAACGCAACGGCCTGGGCCATGCGTTCCGGAGAGCGTCCGAAGGAACCGTCGTCCAGTTGGTCGTCGACCAGAAAGAGCCAAGCGAACCAATCCGCCATCAGATCGAGCGCGTCCGCATCGGCCGTCGGATGCACGAGCGCGACGAACCATCCGAAGTCGGCCCGTTCGAAGCGCTCGCGCGCCCGGGCACTGCGTAGCAGACCGTGGTCCCGTGTCCAGACGGCCAGGTGCTGGCGGGCCTGGTCCACATGCGGACTGACCGCGAAGGGGAACGGACAGACAATGTCGATCAAGGAGACTCCAGGGACGGGATGGAAGGTCAGCGACACGCGAGGCGGAGGTGGATTCCGCCCCTCGGATGCAGCGTGATCAGCGGTTCCGGCGCTACGAGCGGCGCGCCGGGGGGCAGCAGCAACCGATGGCCGCGCGCCACCGTGGCCAGTGCCAAGGTGAGTTCGGCCAGCGCGAAGTGCTTGCCGATGCATACGCGTCGCCCACTGCCGAAGGGGATGTACGCATGCTTCGGACGGGCGGCCACCCGTTCAGGGGTGAAGTTCTCCGGATCGAAGATCTCCGGATCGGGCCAGAACTCGGGGTGCCGGTGCAGCAGGTAGCTGTTGATGAGGATGTTGCTACCTGCCGGGATGCGGTAGCCGCCGACGATGTCCTCTTCGCACACGTGCCGCATGGTCTGGTACGCGGGAGAGTAGATGCGCAGGGTCTCGTCGATGATCATTCGGGTGTAGGTGAGCCGTGGCAGGTCGTCGAACCGCGGAACGCGCCCGGCGAGTACCCGGTCCACCTCCTCGTGCAACCGTTCCTCGATGTGAGGGTGTCGGGCCAAGAGGTAGAAGGCCCAGGACAGGGTGTTGGTGGTCGTCTCGAAGGCCCCGATGCAGAGGTTGAGGACCTCGTGGTGCAGTTGCTCCGGTTCCATGCCGCTGCCGTCGTCGTCCGTGCTGTGCATCAGCAGCGACAACAGGTCCGGCGGGTGGGACCGACTCGGATCGGTCCCCTCGGTGCGTTGGCGGATCACACCGGAGACGAAGCGGTCCATGTCATCGATGGCGCGGTGCAGTCGTCGACGACGCAACGTCGGCCAACTGAGCGGAGGGAAGGGAAAGCGGAAGAAGGAGCCCAGTACGTCGTTGGCGGTGGCGAAGGCCCGCTCGAACCTCTGGGCTGCGGCGCTCACATCGGCACTGAACAGCGAGCGGTTGACGATCCGCAGCGCCAACTGGCCGATCTCGTCGGTGATGTCCAACAGTGCGTCAGCCGCCGACCGGCGGTCCCAGCGGTCCAGCATCCGCACCGTCTCATCCGTCATGTTCTCGGTGAATCCGGCGACGGTCCGTGGGGTGAACAGCGGTGCCATCATGCGCCGTTGGCGGCCCCACCGCTCCTTGTCGGCGATGGCGATCAGACCGTCGCGGAGCACCGGTCTGACCACCTTGAAGATGGTTGCGTTCTTGTCGTAGCGCTGTTCGCCGTCCACGAGGATGTGCTGGATGTGGTCGGGGTGGTTGGCCAGGACCATCGGTAGTCCCAGGGGGCGAAACCGAAAGAGGTCTCCGTGCCGGTTGACATTGTCGGCGAGGAAGCCCAGTTGGTCACGTCTGAAGGCGAGGGCTCCCCCGAGCAGGTCCCGGGAACCGGCAGTGGGGAGTTCTCGTGGGGTGGTGGTACGGGGCATGGGGTCAGCGACTCCCTGGGGTTGGTGGATGCTGCGCACAGCCGTGCAGTGTCATCGACGGGAAGGTCCGGGCGAGGGCGACTACGTCGTGGGGCGCAGGTGTTCACACCCCCGTGGGATGCGTCGGGCGCGTCAGGTCGGTCGATGGGTCCTTGCCGTCATGTCGCCATGAGGTGTGGCAGGGCCGGGAGCGTGGGGAAGTGGATGGGGGCCGGTGCAACCGAAGGTCTGGTGGGTAAGAGCCCGTAGAACGCCCTCAGGTCCCGGCTGGGAACGACCGGAACACGACCCCGTACCTCCCCGTTCGACGTCATGGCGGCTAGCGCCACCCCAGCCCATGCCTACCGGCATGCCGACATACCGGCGTACCTGCGCACCCGGCTTCACATCGCATCGACCCCGCGTCAGCTGACCACACAGCTGAAGCGGCTGTGCCAACGACCACCCTCAGAGGACGGGCATGGCGTGCGAGATGGGTTCACCCCTCTGCACCAGCCAGGATCACACCGCTCCATGCGGTGGAGAGGTCGTCCCGTCGTCCATCTGTCCCGGCGATACCTCCGCTCACTGGATCGAACAGCC
The DNA here is from genome assembly GCF_042753785.1 of Streptomyces sp. NPDC059256. Taxonomy (NCBI): domain Bacteria; kingdom Bacillati; phylum Actinomycetota; class Actinomycetes; order Kitasatosporales; family Streptomycetaceae; genus Streptomyces; species Streptomyces sp. NPDC059256. Next base: position 308,851 of record NZ_JBHYZO010000008.1, read on the forward strand.
ATGCGATGTCGACTCGATCATCCTTCCCCGAACAACCCATTCGGGCGAGATGCCTTCAGGCCACGTTCGATGGACGACACCCCTGAGCCAGCGGTGGCCATGCCAAGAAGCCCAGAATCCGCTGGAGGTCGGCGGGTGGGGACCGGTGGCGCGGTGAGGAAGGCCGTCAGACGCTCCTCGGACCTGTCGTCGGCAATCATCACCAAGTCGTGCGGACCACTCTTCCCGACGAACTCGTGCGTGGCCAACTGCCGGTAACGCGCCATGATCTCGGGAGCCACGGCCTTGCGCATCGCCGCCTCGACGACACACAACTCCCCAGCGAGAAGGTCATCGAGCATGGGGCCTGGTCAAGGTGCGTGAAGGTACGTGGCGGGGTTCCGGCGCGGCCATCGCGCGAACACGCCCCGGCCGGGCACTCGGGTGTGAGTGCCCGGCCGGAGCATGGTGGCGCCTGGCCATCGGCTGGTGGTCAACAGCCGTAGCCCGTTCGTCAGCGGATCGCATCCGATGAGGGCGGCGCCTTCGGTCCTGGTCCCTTGGTGCGCGGACCCGGAAGCTTGGGGAGTGTTCCCCGTGGTCAGACGGACATCCGGAAGTCCCGGCGATACCACACGAGCGGCGAGGCCGTGGCCCCGTGCCCCCTCATCTGAGTGAGCTCACCGACCAGGAGCGTGTGGTCACCCACGGGTATCCGGCTGCTCGCGGAGCACCTGAACGCGACTGACACATCCGTGAGATAGGGCACCGTCGAGTCACCCCAGTCCCCGATCGATACACCGGCGAACCGGTCCACACCGGTGGTGGCGAAGGTCCGGGCCAGCTCCCGGTGACCGTCTCCAAGGACGTTGACGGTGAATTCGTCGGCTTCGGACAGCGCCGGAAAGCAACTGGACGTACGTGACATGCCGACGAGGAGGAGCGGCGGCTCCAACGAGACGGAGGTCACCGAACTGGCGGTGAACCCCCAGGGACGCCCCTCGGTGTCCCGCGCAGTGACGATGGTCAACGGCGCGGCGAGCAACGACATGGCATCGCGGAACTCCTCGCTCTCCATGGCCTGCGGACTTCCCTTGACCTGGGTGCTCACCACACGAACCTCCCGCTGAGGACTATCGGCCGGACGAGGACTGCGAGGCGGCCTCGCGCGCCTGGGCCGCGAAGTCGTTGCGGCGTTCCGAGACCCATTGTTGTGATGCCCGCCGGCTCTCCAGAGCACCGGTGAAGTGCGGTGCGACGTACCGGGCGAGCAGTTCGTAGCTTCTCTTGGTCTGCTCCCGCGTGGCCCAGTCCTGGGTGTTGACCAGCAGGGTGCCGAATCCGCCGCTTTCGTCGAGCATTCGTTGGATCGCTTCGATGGCGTCGTCCACCGAGCCGATGATGGCCGTGCGCGTCTCCACCGCCACCTCTGCCTCCCGCCCCTCCGGCAGGGTCGCGGCTGCGCCGACCGTGTCGCGGACGTACTCGCGGAACCATCGGGCCATTCCGCCCTGGACCTGGCTGAGGGCCTCCTCCCGGGTCTCCGCGATGTGCACGCAGATGGCGACCCTCCATTTCGCCCGGTCCACGCTCCTGCCGTACTGGGTGGCCTCGTCCTCTGCCGCGGCCCACAACCGGGCGAGCGGCGGCTCCTCCATCCCGGGCCGTCCGGCGAAGGTGAGCGAGGACAGGCCGTACCGACCCGCCAGCCGCATCCCCCTCTCGGAGCCGGCACTGGCGACGGCCATGTCGAAGCACGGCTTCGTACGGGGCCTCAGATGCAGACGGGCGTCCCGTAGTTCGAACCAGTCGGTCTTCACGGTGACCGGTTCGTCATCGGTCAGCAGTTGTACCAGGGCGTCGAGGGACTCCCCCATCATGCGCCGCTGGTCGCCGGCCGCGATGCCCATCATGTGCGCGTCCGCGGGCGACACCCCTGCGCCCATGCCGAACATGGCCCGCCCACCGCTTTGGTGGTCGAGTTGAACGATTCGGTTCGCGGTGGTGAGGGGGTGGTGGTACGGGAGACTGACCACGCCGGTACCGAGTTTGATCCGCCGGGTCCGCTCTGCGGCGGCGGCGAGGAACAGTTCCGGTGAACTGACGGTTGACCAGCCACCGGAGTGGTGCTCACCCACCCATGCCTCTTCGATGCCGAGCACGTCCAGCCACTCGATCAGGTCCAGGTCTCGCCAGAACGCGGTCGTGGGGTCTTCGTCGAGCGAGTGGAACGGCGGGATGAACGCGCCGAAGCGGAGGGTCATCGCTGGTGTCCTTCGTCGTTGGGTCGTGGGTGCGTGAGGGTCGTGGGAGTCGCGGAGGAGTCGTCGAGCCAGGCATTCAGTGCGTCCGCCAGCAGGCTCAGTTGCGGATGCTGCATCACGGCGTAGTGGTCGCCGGGAACGTCGACGACGTGCGAGTCGGGCGGGAGCAGCTCCCGCCAGGCAGCCACCACCTCTTCGGTGGCGCCGTCCACGGCCCGGAAGAAGCGGACCGGGCCCTCGTAGGGTGCCGGCCGGTGGCGGAGCAGAGCCCGGTAGTTTCGGGCGAAGCGTCCGAAGATGGCGCCGAGGGTCTGTACGTCGATGTCGTCCGACAGCACCGACAGTCTGCGTGCCTCGGCGTGCAGCACTTCCAGGGCCTGGGTGTGGTCCCCCACCCCGCGGAAGAACTCGGCGCCGGGTTCCCAGGGCCTGTCGTTGAGTCCGCCGAGATCGCGGGCGAACCAGGACAGCAGGACCGCGTCATCGATGTGTCCGTCGTCCGTGGGTCCCGGCGGTTCCATCAGATCGATGAGGGACAGGCTCTCCACCGCACGCCCCGCCGCGCCGAGTTGTCGGGCGATCTCCAGGGCCACAACACCGCCCATGGACCAGCCTCCCAGCCTGAGGGGACCGTCGGGGACGACTGCTTTGATGGCCTTGACGTACTGGCCCGCGAGTTCTTCGACCGTGGTCGACACGGGTCCGTCGGGTACCTGAAGGGCGTAGAACGGTTGCCCTTCGTCCAGCAGTTGTGAGAGTTCGGCGTAGCAGAGGACATCGCCTCCCACCGGGTGCACGAAGAACAGCGGTGGCCTGCTCCCCTCGGTACGGATCGGGACGAGGGTCGTGCGTCGGACCGTGGTGCCGGCGTTCCGGGCGACTTCTGCGAGCAGGGCGATCGTCGGACGGGCGAAGAGGGTGGACAGGGGGATCGAGCAGCCCATACGGGTGTGGATGAGCGCCATGAGGCGCACGGCGAGCAAGGAGTTGCCTCCGAGTGCGAAGAAGTCGGAGTGCGCCCCGATGGAGGCTTCGGGGAAGAACTCGGCCCAGATGGCGGCGAGTTCCCGCTCCACCACGTCCCGCGGCGCGGTGCTGGTCGCAGCGTCATCGGGACGGGTGCCCGGGGCGGGCAGTGCGGCCCGCTCGACCTTGCCGTTCGCGGTGAGCGGTAGTTCGTCCAGTACGAGGAGGTGCTGGGGCACCATGTACGCGGGCAGTGTCTTTCCCAGTGCTTCCCGCAGCGCTCCCGGCGCATCGAGCGGATCGTGCCCCTCGTCCAGTACGACGTACGCGACGAGTTGTTTGGGCCCGCGGCGCTCGCCCAGGGCTGACACGACGGCGGCGCGCACCGCGGGGCACTGCAACAACGCCGCCTCGATCTCGCCCAGTTCGATGCGGTACCCCTGCACCTTGACCTGGAAGTCCTCCCGGCCAAGGAACTCGATGTTGCCGTCGGGCAGATACCGGCCCAGGTCACCGGTCCGGTAGAGCCGTTCGCCGGTGGAGGGGTGGCGAAGGAACGAGACGCGGTTCTTGGCCTCGTCTCCGAGGTAGCCGCGTGCGAGACCGGCTCCGCCGATGTGGAGGTGGCCGGGCACCCACACCGGGCACGGCTGCATGGCCTCGTTGAGCACATGGAACTGCTGGCTGCGCATGGGCGTGCCGTAGGGGACGCTCGTCCAGGTGGGGGCGACCTGGCCGATGGGGTACACGATCGACCAGATGGATGCCTCGGTCGCACCTCCCAGGCTCCACACCGCGGCGTCGGGCACCAGGGCGCGGATGCGGTCGGGCAGGGTGACGGGTATCCAGTCCCCACTCATCATCACCGTGCGCAGTGGTGGTGTGTCACGGTGTCCCTCGCCCAAGAGGTGCTCGACGAACATCTCCATCAGCGAGGGGACGCTGTTCCACAGCGTGACCCGGTGATCGGTGACCAGCCGGGCCCAGCGTGCGGGCTCCCGATGGGCTTGGGGCTCCGGCAGTACGATCGCGCCGCCCGCGGCGAGGATGCCGAAGACGTCGTAGACGGACAGGTCGAAGTTGAGCGCCGACAGGGCGAGTACCCGGTCTTCCTCGGTGATGCCGAAGCGCTCGTTGACGTCGAGCACGGTGTTGAGGGCGCCGCGGTGTTCGATCATCACGCCCTTGGGAGTGCCGGTCGAGCCAGAGGTGAAGATGACGTAGGCCAGATCGTCGGGGCGGGCGGTGGACGGCTCGCGGGGGTCGGCGTCCACCGAGTCCGCTGCGGGCCCGTCGACGCTCAGCAGCAGGGTTCCCTCCGGCCAGGCGGTGCGCTCCGCCACTCGACTTTGGGTCAGGACGAGGGTGATCTCCGCACGCTCCAGCAGCAGTCCCAGGCGCTCGGGCGGGATGTCCGCGTCGATGGGCACATAGGCCGCTCCTGACTTCAGCACGCCGATCGTGGCGGCGACCTGTTCCCATCCCTTCTCCATGACGATGCCGACGAGCACGCCCGGGCGGGCGCCGTGGCGGCGCAGCCAGGTGCTCAGCCGCTCGGTGCGGACGTCCAGTTCCCCGTAGGTGAGGGTGCGGTCGACCGCGATCACGGCGGTGCGTTCCGGGTGGGCGAGCGCCTGTTCGGTGAACGGCTCGTGGAGGAGGCCGGGGGGCAGTGGGGCGGAGGTGGCGTTGACGGCCTGCCGCTGCATCAGGTCGCTCTCGGGTACCAGGACGGGGGCCGGGTGCTGCCAGGACCGTTCGTCGTGGCACAGACCGCGCAGGACGTCCACGTACGCTGCGAACATGGCGTCGATCATGCCCTCGGGGAAGATCTCCTCGATGACGTCCCAGTTCACGATCAGCGCTCCGGCGTCCTCCACGACCTGGTGGTCGAGCCAGACCTGGGGAGTGCGGATGGAGCTGAAGACCTCACGGCCGCCCTGTCCGAGGGCCGTCAGATGCTGGGCGAGGCCCGTGGCAGCTGCGGAGTCTTCCTTGGCGGCGAAGTTGACCGTGCTGGCGAACACCACCGGCATGGCGGCCCGTCCGGCGCCGCCCCGGACCCGGTGGAGTTCGCGCAGCACCTCTACCCCGCTCACATGGCTGTGTTCGAGGTCGTTCCACAGTTGTCTCTGCACCCGGTCCGCGCGCAGGGCGAAGCCGTCCGTCGCCGCACTGTCGATCTCCAGGAGGGTGGTGGCGCTGAAGTTCCCCACCACGCTGCCGACCTCGGCGTGCAGGGGAAGCCGATTGAAGAAGAGGACGTTGAGGGTGAATCGGCTGGTCTTGCTCCAGGCGGCGAGGACTTGGGCGTACGCGGTGCACAGGGCCGCCGAGGGTGTGACGCCGGCAGCCGCCGCGTACTTCTTGAACCGCGCCCAGTCCTCTGCCGCTATCCGGTCGGAGCGGTGGGTGAAGGCCGGTCGGTCGAGCGTAGCGGGGTCACGGGCCAGGGGCAGTTCGGGTGCGGGAGGCAGTGACTCCACGCGCCCGCGCCAGTAGGCGAGGGAGGCGGCGTGCAACTCCGTGCCCTCGATGGACCGCGCGGTCACCACGTAATCGCGGTAGGTGATCGGCACCTCGGGGAGCACGGCGACGCCTTCGCGGTAGGCGATGGCCCATTCGCGGAACAGGAGCGAGGTGCTCCATGCGTCGATGATCAGCGCATCGAGGCCGATGTGCAGCCGGGTGCGCCCTTCGTCGACGAGTGTGGCCCGGACGTCGAACAGCGGCCAGCTCGTGGTGTCGAAGACCTGGTCCCTGACGTCCTCGTGGATCTCCCGGAGGATCCGGTCACGCTCCTGTTCGCCGCGAGAGCGCAGGTCCGTGATGTGCACCTCGTACGGGGGGACGTCAGCAAGCACCCGCTGGTGGCCGTCCTCCGTCATGACCGCGCGCAGCATGTCGTGGCGCGCGACCATCGCTTGGAATGCATCGGCCAGTCGGGGGACGTCGACGCCCTCCACATCGACCTCGATGAAGAAGTACGTCGAGACATTGCCGAGTTCGAAGGCGCTCGACCGTCCCACGAGGTATGCCTGCTGGAGATCCGTCAGCGGGAAGGGGTCGTGCCGAGCAGCGTTGTCCGGGACGAGTACGGGGAGTCGGCCGCCCTCGGGGGTCGGCCCACTGTCCGTCTCGGAAGTCTCGTTGGTTCCGTCCTGGCCGAGCAGACCGAGGATCTCCGTGCCGAGCGTGTGAACACTACGGCCGTCCAGGAAGATCACCAGCGGTAGGGAGACGCCCAGCCCAACGGAGAGTGCCTCCTTCACCTCCAAGGCCATCAGCGAATCCAGGCCGAGGTTCTGAAGTGGCTCGTGGACGTCCAGCTCCGTTTCGGCTGCGCCGAGAGCCCTGGCCACGGTGCGCGCCAGCAAGTCCCGGGCCGATTCGGGGCTCTGCGGCGTTGCGGGGGCGGCATCGGCCGTCACCGCGGTGGGCTGCCGCGCACTCCCTTCCCCGTGCTGCGGTTGCCGTGTGTTGCCGCGCAGCAGGTGATCGCGCTCCGCCCGCCTCAGGCACACCCCGTCCGCCTCGGCGAGCAGTCGACCCCGGTCGTCGTACAACCGGGCTTCGGCGAGGAGCACGGAGGTGGGGTCCGAGGACGGCAGCAGCCTCACCCGGCAGTACGTCGGACCGGTGCCACCGGAGCCGTGCAGCAGGAAGCGGTCGATGCCCACCAGCATGTAGGTGGCATCGGGAGGGCTCTCGGGGGGCAGACAGGCGAACAGGGTCTGGAACAGGGCGTCGGTCAGTCCGGGATGCAGGTGGTAGGCGTCGGACTCCCCCGGTCGGGGTGGCCTCATACGGGCGAGTGCCTCGCCCCCACCGCTGTGGAGGTGTTCGACCCACTGTGCCGAGGGGCCGAGATAGAGCTTGCGCCGCCACATGCGGCGGTAGAAGTCGTCTCCGGTGGTCTCGGTGGTGAGCCGGCTCCGGACGGCGTCCAGGTCCTCCCTGGCCGGCGTCACCGCGCGGGCCGGCCCGATGCGGCCCTGTGCGTGGAGGGCCCACGGTGCTGCCTCGTCGCCCCGACGTCCGGCGGCGAAGTACCGGAAGGTGGAACGCTCCTGACCGACGGTGTCCCGGTCGACCACGAGTTGAACGTCGGCCTGCTCGCCGGGCTCCAGGATCATGCTCTGGAGGACCAGGCAGTCCTCGACCTGCACCGGCCCGGTGCCGTACAGCTCCCGGGCCGCCTCGAACGCGGACTCCAGGTAGACGCCGATGTTGACGACCGGGAGTCCGTCCATCACGCAGTCGCCCAGACACGGGTGTGCCTCGGCGCCGATCCGGGCGGAGAACTGCACCGCGGGCAGCGGGGACGGCACCCGCTCACCGAGCAGCGTCCGTGACGGACCGGCCACCGGCGACAGAGCGGTTCCCGCGGCGGGCAGAGCTCGGGAACTCGGCTTGAACCAGTACCGGCTCCGCTGGAAGGGGTACGTGGGCAGTTCTTCCGCGAGGCGTCGGCCGCGACCCGCTTCGTACTGCGCCCAGTCGACGACCACGCCCAGCGCGTACAGGGCACCCAGACTGTCCAGCGCGACCCGCGAATCGTCCTGGCGCGGGCGCAGCGACGGCAGGAAGACCGGCGGACGGTCACTGCCCTGCCCGGTTTCGTCCGTGCCACTCGATCCGGCCGTCAGGAAGGGCTTGGCGAGGCCGCTCAGGGTGGGAGCGGGCCCCAGCTCCAGGAAGATCCGGTAGCCCTGCTGGTAGAGGGTGGTCATGCCGTCGTGGAAGCGGACGGCTCGACGCGCGTGTTCGCGCAGGTAGGTGGCGGTGAATGCCCGCTCCCCCGTCAGGGGCTGCCCGGTGACATTGGAGATGAGCGGGATGCGGGGGGCGCGGAACGTCACTTCGGCCGCCTCCCGTTCGAAGGCGTCGAGCGCCGGCTCCATCAGGGGTGAGTGGAAGGCCCGGTTGGTGGCCATCCGCTTCGCTCGGACGCCCTGTCCGGCCAGGACCGACAGCAGGGCGGTCACGGCGGCTTCGGTTCCCGAGACGACGACGCTCTGCGGTCCGTTGACCGCCGCGATCGAGAGTTCCGCCGCGTACGGCTCCAGCGCGGAAGCCACCTGCTCCGGTGCCGCGAAGACCGCCGCCATGGCCCCTTCCCGGGTGAGCTCGTGCATCAGCTGCCCTCGGCGGGCGGCCAGCCGCAGAGCGTCGTCGACGTCGAGCACACCGGCGACACAGGCCGCCACCAGTTCCCCGATGCTGTGTCCGAGTACGGCGGAGGGTTCGATGCCCCAGGAGCGCCACAGTTGGGCCAGTGCGTACTCGACGGTGAACAGCGCCGGTTGCGTCCAGCACGTGTCGTGGATGAGGTCGGCGTCCTCGGGCACGGGGTCGAGCACGGACAGCAGGGGGCGGTCCGTCAGCGGGCGCAGCACCTCGGCGCAGTGGTCGACGACGTGTCGGAAGACGGGTTCGGTCGCATAGAGGGAGCGAGCCATGCCCGCGTACTGTGCGCCCTGTCCGGTGAAGAGGAAGACCACCCGCGGATCGGACACCGCAGTGACGTGCCCGCGGCGGCTGCCCGCCGGCTGATCGCCCGCGGCGCATCCGGCCAGCCGCTGTCCCATCTCCGCCGCGGATGAAGCGGTCACCGCGAGCCGGTGGGGGAAGTGGGACCGGCCCGTGGCCGCGGTGTAGCAGATGTCGGCGAGTTCGACGTCCGTGGCGGTCGCGAGACGGTCGCCGTAGCTGGCGGCGAGAGCGGTGAGCGCGGCCGGGCTCTTGGCGGAGAGCGTCAGGAGTTGCGCGGTGCGCTCCACGGAGGCCGGCGTTTCCGGCGCGGGCTCTGCGGGCGCCTCCTCGACGATCAGATGGGCGTTCGTACCGCTGGCTCCGAAGGAACTCACCCCGGCGATGCGGACCCTCTCGCCGCGGGGCCACGGCACTCCGCGCGTCGGGATCTCCAGGGACAGGTCCTCGATGCCGATCTCCGGGTTGACCTCGGACAGGTGCAGGTGCGGCGGTATGCGCTCGTGCCGCAGGGACTGCACGACCTTGATGAGACCTGCGACGCCCGCGGCGGGCTCCAGATGGCCGACGTTCGTCTTGACCGATCCGACGAGCAGCGGGCCTGCCGCGCCGCGGTTCCCGAGCACTGCGTCCAGGGCGCGCAGCTCAAGCGGGTCACCGAGCGGGGTTCCCGTGCCGTGCGTCTCCACGTAGTCGACCTGTGCCGGCTCCACGGACGCCGCTCGCAGGGCCTGCCGGACCACGGCCTGTTGGGCGGCGGAGTTGGGCACGGTCACTCCGCTGCTGCGCCCGTCCTGGTTGACGGCTGATCCTCGGACGAGTGCGAGTATCCGGTCGCCGTGGGCACGGGCGTCGGAGAGTCTCTTCAGTACGACGACTCCGCAGCCCTCGCTGCGCACGTAGCCGTCGGCGCGCGCGTCGAACGTCTTGCAGCGGCCGTCCGCCGCGAGCATGTGCGCTTGGGACGCCACGACGAACCACTCGGGTGCGAGCAGCACGTTCACGCCACCGGCGAGGGCCAGGTCGGTTTCCCCCGATCTCAGGCTCTGACACGCCAGGTGCACCCCCACCAGGGAGGACGAGCAGGCGGTGTCGACGGAGAGGCTGGGGCCGTTGAGCCCGAGCCAGTAGGAGAGCCGGCCGGCGGCGAAGGTGGACGCGTTGCCGGTGAGTCCGTAGGCGTCCAGGTCGACCGGGTCGACCTGCTGCATCTGTGCCTGCATGTAGTCGTAGGTCGTGACCCCGAAGTAGACCCCTGTGTCCGAGCCCATGAGTCCGGCCGGTGCTTGGCCTGCGTGTTCGAGCGCCTCCCAACTCACCTCCAGCAGCAGACGCTGCTGGGGATCGAGGGCGGCGGCCTCCCGGGGGGAGACACCGAAGAACGCCGGGTCGAACTGGTCGACCTGGTTCAGGAAGCCTCCTCGTCGCGTGGACATCTTCCCGGGTGCGTTGGGGGTGGGGTCGTAGAAGCCCTCCACGTCCCAACGGGAGGCGGGTATCTCTCCGATGCCGTCTCCGCCGCTGTCCAGGAACTCCCAGAAGGTCGTGGGACTGTTGGCGCCCCCGGGCATCCGGCATCCCATGCCGACGATGGCGATGGGCTCCGTCCTCGCCCGTTCCGCTTCGTCGAGCTCGGTGCGCAGCCTGCGTATCTCGCGCACGCTCTGGGCGAGGACGGACTGCCGTTCCACACCGTCGTCTGTCATCGGGAGCCTCCTGCGGTACGGGTCGACGCGCGGACCTCTTCGGCCAGCAGGGCGAGCAGTTCGTCTTCCGGGAGATCGCCCATGGCGTCCGGGTCGGGCAGGACGGTGCGCGAGGGAACGGATGCCTCCCTGGCCCGGGCCTCGTTGGGCGGGGGCTGTGAGGGCGTTGGCGGACTGTCGGGCAGGGCCGTCGGTGTGCCCAGCAACCGCTCCGCGAGTGCGAGCAGATGGGCGGAGAGCGCCCCCACCGAGGGGTGTTCGAACATGATGGGCGCGGGCAGCTTGCGTCCGAACCCGTTTTCGAGCCGGACTCGTACGCGGGCGGCGAGCATCGAGTCCATGCCCATCTGGAAGAAGCCCGCGTCCGCTTCGATGCGCTCCGGGGCCATCTCCAGGATGTCCGCCACCGCGTCGCGCACGAACGCGAGGACCATGTTCAGCCGCCCGGCGCCGGTGGTGGGTAGCAGCCGGTCGAGCAGCGCCGCCTGTTGGCTGCGCGGGGCCGTCTGCTGTGGCCGGGGGGAGTCCGCCCCGCGCGCGGGCGCAGGTGGGGCGGCGGTGCTTCTCGCACTGGTGTCACGGAACCAGAACCGTTCGTGTTGCCACGTGTAACCGGGTAGCGGAACCGAGCGCCCCCGCATCGGCACCGGCAGGTTCACCGGGATGTCGTGGACATGCAGTGCAGCGAGGATCTCCAACGTCCCGTGGGTCTCCGGCTCATCGCGCCGCATGGCCGGCAACGCCAGCCCGTCCCGCTCACGGACATCGAATGCCTGCTCCACTGCGGACAACAGGACGGGGTGCGGGCTCATCTCCAGGAACACCCCGTGGTCCCGGGTGATGAGGCCCTGCACCGCATCCCAGAACAGGACGGGCTCCCGGAGGTTGCGCATCCAGTAGTCCGCGTCGAACTCCGAGCCGTCGGACCAGGTTCCCGTCACCGTCGACAGGATGGGGATGCGGGAGGGCCGGGGTCGCAGGTCGGCAAGATCCGCGAGGAGTTCGTCCCGCAGCACATCGACCTGCGGACTGTGGGAGGCGACGTCGACCTTCACCGGCCGGCAGAACACCCCACGCCCGCGCAGCTCCTCCGCCAGGTCGACCAGAGTCCCCGGATCACCTGACAGCACGGTCGACGTGGGGCTGTTGCTGACGGCCACGGACACCTCGTCGCGGCATCCCTCGATGAGCCGGTCGGCCTCGTCCAGCGGCAGGGCGATGACCAGCATCGCTCCCTGGCAACTGATGCGGCGGAGCAGGGCGCTGCGCCGGCAGATGATGCGGGCGGCATCCCCCAGGGTGAGCGCTCCCGCGACATAGGCCGCCGCGACCTCTCCCATGCTGTGCCCCACCACCGCGTCGGGTTCCAGGCCGAACGAGCGACATCGCGCCGCGAGACCCACGGCGAGGGCGAACAGCGCAGGCTGGATCAGATCGATGCGGTCGAGCGTCGCCGTCTCCTCGATCCTCATGACCTCGTCGATGATCGAACGTCCGCCGAGCCAGTGGCGCATGGCGTCATCGCACTCGGTCACCGCGGCCCGGAACACCGGGCAGACCGTCAGCAGTTCCCGACCCATGCCCGCTCGTTGGGACCCCTGACCCGGGAAGACGAAGACGACTCCGTCCGCCACGGAGCTTCCGGCGTGGCCCGTGACGGCTCCGGCCGGCTCCTCCCCCTCCAGCCAGCTCGTCAGCCGGGCCGCCGCATCCTGATGCGAGCCGGCCACCACGGCGAGTCGGTGCTGGTGACGGGTGCGGCGGACCGTGGCCGTATGGACGAGGTCGGCGAAGTCTTGAGCACGGCCATCGGACGAGAGGAGGTGGTCGCGGTAGGCCCGCACCATGGGCGCCAGGGCGTCGGCCGTGGCCGCGGACACCGGCAACAGCCAGGGGCCCTCCTCGGACGGGTTCCTCGCCGCTTCGCCATCGGTGTCCGCCGGAGCCGGGCCGAGGATCACATGGGCGTTCGTACCGCCCGCGCCGAAGGAACTGACCGCCGCGTGGCGCCGCTCGTCGGGAACCTCCCAGGTGCGCAGGGAGGTCGGGATGGACAGCCGGGTCCCGTCGAGGTCGATGTGCGGGTTGACGGTCGACAGATGCAGATGCGGGGCGATGGCGCTGTGGTGGATGCTGAGCACCGCCCGGATCAGTCCGGCCATGCCCGCGCCGGCTTCCAGATGGCCGATGTTCGTCTTCACCGAGCCGAGGGCGCACGGGGAAGCTCCCCCTCTCGGATCACCGTAGACCGCGCTGAGCGCTTCCACCTCGATCGGGTCGCCGAGTTCCGTTCCCGTACCGTGCGCCTCCAGGAGCGTCACCTGGGACGGCTCGATGCGGGCGTTGCGGAGGGCCTGTCTGATCACGGCGCGTTGCGACAGTCCATTGGGGGCGGTCAGTCCGTTGGTCAGGCCGTCCTGGTTGACGGCCGAGCCGCGGATGACGGCCCAGATCCGGTCGCCGTCTGCGGTGGCGTCGGAGAGCCGCTTGAGCACCAGTGTCCCGACGCCCTCACCACGGGCGTATCCGTTCGCCTGCGCGTCGAAGGTCTTGCACCTGCCGTCGGGGGCGAGCGGCAATCCCTTGGCGTGTGCCAGGGCCATGTGGGGCGACAGGATCAGGTTCATGCCGCCGACCACCGCCGTGTCACATTCCCGGGAGCGCAGGCTCTGGCAGCCGAGGTGCACCGCGACAAGGGAGGAGGAGCAGGCGGTGTCGACCGTCAGGCTGGGCCCGCGCAGGTCGAGCAGGTAGGAGAGGCGGTTCGAGATGATGCAGTTGGTCCCGCCGACCACGGTGTAGTCGTCAATGGCAGTGACGTCCTGGACCTGGAGTTGAAGGTAGTCCGAGGCGTTGGCACCCACGAAGACACCGGTTTCGCTGGCCCGTAGTTTCTCCCGGGTCAGTCCGGCGTCCTCCAACGCCTCCCAGGCCACTTCGAGGAAGTGCCGCTGCTGGGGGTCCATTCGGCCCGCTTCACGCGGCGATATGCCGAAGAAGTAGGGGTCAAAACGGTCGACGCCTTCGATGAACCCTCCGTACACCGGAGCAGCGACTCCGTCCTGCGCCGACGCACCGCTTCGCCCGCGAAGCTCTCGACGTTCTTCCGGGATCTCCCCGATGGTGTCGACTCCTTCGGAGACCACCTTCCAGAAGGCTTCGGGCGACGACACGCCACCCGGCAAGCGGCATCCCATCCCGACGATGGCGATGGCTTCCCGCTTCGCGCGTTCCAGTACGTCGAGCTTGCCGCGCAGTTGTCGTACGGCCGCGAGGGCATGGGTGACGGTGGCGTCCGCTGATGCTGTCGCCGCGTTCGTCGTCGGACCTGGTGTGCCGCTCATCAGATGGTCTCCATCCGCTCGTTGAGCTCGGCCAGTTCACGTTCGAGCAGTTCCTCTGGTGTCCCGGCGCCGGGCTGTCGCCCTGTGCCTCCGTCTCCGCCTGTGCCTTCCACAGGTGCGGTCGGGGACCCTTCGGTGGGCGCGATCGCGTCGTCCAGCTCCAGGCGCAGCTTCTCGGCCAGGAAGGGGGCGATCTCACGAACGGTCGGGTAGTTCCAGATGAGCGTGGCCGACAGGGGTATCCCGAAGACCGCCTCCAGCCGGTTCCGCAGCTCCAGGGACATCAGGGAGTCGATTCCCAGGGACTTCAGCGGGCGGTCTGTCTCGACCCTGCGCGCGGGCAGTCGCACCACCTGCGCGACGTTTTCCCGCACCGCCGATTCCAGGGCGGCGCGCCGCTCGGGACCGCTCGGCAGTGCGGCGATGCTCGCGCGCAGTCCACCGGTCGTGGCAGCGAGCGGGACCTGGCCGTCCGTCGCGGTCGCCCCGGGCCGCCCGGCCAGGACGGGCACGGACCGCAGCAAGACGATGCGCAGACCGGTCACGTCGACGAGCAGGGTGCCGTCCGGGCCGTACACCCGCACGTCGGCTTCGCGTTGGCCGTCTGCGGTGGCACGGCAGGTGGAGTGTGCCCACACCTCGCCGCGGACGGCCCCGTGGACGGTCACCCTCCCCATGCCTTCGCTCAGGAAGCCGCCCGATGCCCGCCACTCGCCGTCGAGGAGCGGTGCCACGGCCGACTGCAACGCACAGTCGAGCAGTGCCGGGGCGACGAGGTAGTCGGTGCCGGGTAGCTCGGGCGGGGTGTCGAGGCGAATCTTCGCCAGGGCCTCATGGTCGTTGCGCGCGATGTCCTGGATGCCGCGGAAGGCAGGGCCGTAGTCGAGACCGCAGGTGGCCAGCGCCCGGTAGTAGTCGGATCCGTCGAGCGTTTGGGCCATCCGCCCGGCCAGACGTTCGATGTCGGTCGGTTCGGCTCGTCGGCCGGAGTCGGCCGTGGACAGCGACGCCTGGGCGACACAGACCGGACCGTTGTCCTCCGGGACGAAGAAGCGTATGCGGGCTTCCCGTTCGTGGGTCCCCTCCAGTACCACCTGAACCCGTGTGGGTCGGTTCTGAGAAAGGACCATCGCCTGTTGGAAGAGCACGTCGGACAGCACGTGCCCGGGACCGTCCCACACCTGGCCGGCCGCCGCGAGGGCCATCTCGACGAATCCCGCGCCGGGCATCACGGCGGCCCCGCCGATCCGATGGTCGCCCAAGTCGGCGGTATCGGCCCCGAACTCCATCTGCCAGTAGTGGGTGCCCGGTTGTACGGCCGAGTCGATCCGTTCACCGAGCAGTCCACGGCGCGGTACGAGTCCGGCACCCGAGCGAGGTGCCCGGTCGGAGCGCTCGTGCCAGAAGCGCTCCCGCTGCCACGGGTAGTGCGGCAGTCGCCGACCGCGCCGGGCGGGAGTCACCGCCCGGTCGACACGCGTCGCCGCCCCCAGCACGTGCAGCCTGCCGAGAGAGGCGAGTAGCGTGTCCCGCTCGTTCTCGTTCCTGCGCAGCGAAGGGATCACCGTCACCGGGCCACCGCACTCCGCGGCAACCTGCTCGACCGCGGGGAGCAGGATGGGGTGGGGGCTCATCTCGACGAAGGCGTGCACCCCTTCCCGTACGAGACGGGCCACCTGGGCGCCGAAGAGGACCGGTTCACGGAGGTTGTCGGCCCAGTAGTTCTCGTTCAACCGGGTGCCGTCCAGGACGGCTCCGGTGACGGTCGAGTAGACGGGTACGGTCCCCGGGTGGTGGGCGATGCCCTTCAGGGCTGCCAGGAGGTCCGGGCGCAGCGGGTCCATCTGGGGGCTGTGGGAAGCCACGTCCACCTTCACCCACCGACAGAACACCTGTCCGCGTTCCAGTTGTTCGGCAATCTCGGCCAGGGCCTCGCGGTCGCCGGAGAGGACCGTGGAGCGCGGACTGTTGCTGACGGCGACGGAGACCTTGTCCTCCCTGCCCACGAGGACCTCCCGCGCCTGGTCCACGGTGAGTTCGACGGCGAGCATCGCGCCCTGTCCACTGGTGCGGCGGAGCAGGCGGCTGCGCAGACAGATGATCCGTGCCGCGTCCTCGATGCCCAGCACGCCGGCGACATGGGCCGCGGCCACCTCTCCCATGCTGTGTCCCACCACGGCGTACGGTTCCACGCCCCAGGAGCGCCACAGGGCTGCCAGCGCGACTTCGACGGCGAAGAGAACGGGCTGGACGACATCGATGCGGTCGACGATCAGGTCGGTGTCACCGGATGTCAGCTCGGCTTCGATCGACCAACCGACATGGGCGCGTGCTGCCGTGTCGCACGCGCGGATGGCCGCGTGGAACACCGGCTCGCTGCGGATGAGTTCCCTGCCCATGCCGATCCACTGGGAGCCCTGGCCGGGGAAGACGAACGCGACCCTGGGCCTGCTCTGCGCGGCTGTGCCCGTGGTGTGGAGTGCTGGGTGGTTCTCACCGCGGGCGTGAGCCGACAGGGCTTCGACGAGTTCCGTCTCGGTTCGCACGGAGAGCGCGAGTCGATGGGAATGGTGAGCCCTGCGCAGGGCTTCCTGTGCCAGGGCCGGCAGTCCCCCGGTCCTGTCGTCCGGGTCGGATCCGGATGAGCTCAGGCGTTCGGCCGCCTGGCCGGCGAGGTCGCGCAGTGCCTCGGGGCACTTGGCCGACAGGGTGAACAGTTCGTTGACCGGCTCGGCGTCCGCGCCCGGCAGGCGTACCGCCGTCCCGAGCCGCGCGAGCGCCGTCAGTGTCTCGACCAGTCCGGTGCGATCGTCCGCGTCGCGTCGCATCGTGGTCATGACGGTCGCGGTCCGGCCGGAGTCCTCAACGCTCTGCTGTAGGGCCGAGGCGAGCACCGGGTTGGCACTGATCTCCACCAGGACATCGAACTTCTCGCTGAGCAGATGCGCCGTCGCGTCGGCGAGCCGGACCTGCTCGCGCAGGTTCCGGACGAAGTACGCCGGGCCGACGTCCCGCCAGTCCAGGGGCTGTCCGGTCACGGAGGAGATGACGGGGATGCGACCTGGCTTCCCGGTCAGTCCTTCGATGGCACGCTCCAGATCGGCCGTGATCGGGTCGATGGCGGCGGTGTGGGCGGGCAGATCGACACGGATCATGGCGCACAGCACCCCCTCGGTCTTCAGTTGGGCGACGAGCGCCTCCAGCTCCGAGCGATCGCCCGCCAGTGCCGTACTACGCGGTCCGTTGCGGGTGGCGACGGCCACCGAGGAGGGCGAGCGGGCCAGGCGTTCCTCCAGTTCGACTGCCGAGAGTTCGAAGACGGCCATGCCCCGGTCGGAGCCGGCCACCCGGCGCTGCTGATCGCTGTAGTGGTGGACCAGTCGTACGGCGTCCGGCAGGTCGAGCACACCCGCGATCACGCACGCGGCGATCTCCCCGAGGCTGTGGCCGACGACGGCACCTGGCCGGACTCCGGCGGCTTCCAACCAAGTGGCCAGCCCTACCTGGATCGCGAAGACGATGGGCTGCATGACGCCCACGTCATCGGTGCGGGCGCACTCCTCGGTCAGGAACAGCTCTTCCACCAGGGACCACCCGGTGTACTGCATGAGTTCCCGGTCGCACTCCATGAGGACGGCCCGGAAGACCGGTTCGGTACGGAAGAGGTTGCGTCCCATGCCGACCCACTGCTGCCCGTACGGCGAGCAGACGAAGGCGACCCGGGGCCGTCCCGGAATGCCGCGTGCGGTGACATCGGGCAGCGCGACGGGGGTCGGTTCCCGATGGCCCTCGACCACCACATGGACGTTGGTACCGCCCCAGCCGAAAGCACTCACCCCCGCGTACGCAGGGCCCGTGGCAGGCCATGGCTCGGTCTCCGTGGGCACCTTGAGCCGCAGGTCATCGAAGGGAACGTGCGGGTTCGGGGTGTCGAAGTGGAGGTTCCGCGGTACTTTGCGGTGCTTGAGCGTCAAGGCAGTCTTGATGAAGCCGGCGATTCCGGCCGCGGCTTCCAGGTGGCCCAGGTTGGTCTTGACCGAACCGATGCGCAGCGGGCGGTCCTCCGCCCGCCCTGCGCCGAGGACCGCGCCCAGCGCCATGGCTTCGATGGGGTCTCCGAGCGCGGTCCCCGTGCCGTGCGTCTCGACGAAGTGCACCTCGTCCGGTGCGACCCGGGCGCGGTGGTAGGCAGTGCGCAGCACTTCTTCCTGCGCCACCGGGTTGGGAGCCGTGAGTCCGTTGCTCAAGCCGTCGTTGTTGGCAGCCGTACCGCGGATCGTGCACCAGATGTCGTCGCCGTCGGCGAGCGCCCTGGTCAACGGCTTGAGGACGACGACCCCACATCCCTCGCCACGGCCGAAGCCGTCGGCCCGCGCGTCGAATGCCTTGCAACGGCCGTCCGGGGACAGCCCGCCGAACCTGCTGAGGGACACCATGGTCTCGGGACTCAGCAGCAGGTTGACTCCCCCGGCGATGGCCATCGAGGACTCACCGCTCACGATGCTCTGGCAGGCGAGGTGCAGGGCCAGAAGCGAGGACGAGCACGCGGAGTCGAGGACGACACTGGGGCCGCGGAGCCCGAGGACGTAGGACAGCCTGTTGGCGACCATGTTCAGCGCCCGCCCGGTGGCCGAGTGCGAGGACAGGCTCGCTGGATCGCCGCAGGCGAGGTCCGCGTAGTCGTGCCAGATCGCCCCGGCGAACACTGCGGTGTCACTACCCATGAGACTACTCTGAGTGATAGAGGCGTCTTCCAATGCCTCCCAAGCGACTTCAAGAAACAGCCGTTGCTGCGGATCCATTTCCTGGGCTTCTCGCGGGGAAATCCCAAAGAAGAGCGGATCGAATTCATCTATTTGACCATCGAGGAATCCGGCTTCCATCGTCGTCATACCACCGGAAGCCACCGGATCTTCGCCGCCGGGGGGACGCGCGTCCCATCTCCCAGTCGGAACGGAACTTACCGCATCGACCCCGGATTCCAACAGCCGCCAGAAAGTTTCGATATCGCCGGCACCAGGGAAGCGGCACGCCATGCCCACGACCGCAACGACCTCGCCCTGGCGACGATCACCGCGACCCATCGGGCGCTTCACTGCGCCCGCCTCCTCGGCGACCTCACCCATCGCCACCCTGGCCGCCAGCGCTCCAATGGTCGGGTGAGACCACATAAGTGCAGGCGAAAGATGTCTTCCTAGCTCACGAGAGAGCTCCGCCATCAGGGTCGTGGCGCGCATCGAGTCCACCCCCAACCCGGCGAGCAGCTCATCGTCACCCACTTCGCCCCTCGACCGACCCACCAGCGCGGCCACCCGACTTCGAAGCCACACGGCAACGCCCTCAGACGTCACCAGGCCACCGATCGCCGTCCCTTCGGTATCACGTAATGACACCGCTTACCCCCGTCCTAACGACGCCGGGCGCCCAGCGCCCACATTAGGAAATGAATTATTAGCAGAAGAAGGATTTCCGTCCGAACGGACGTTGTGGCGGCATCCATGGATACCAGGCCGAACCACCAGCCACGCAGACACTACGTATGAAGAAGAGACTAAGTCAAGGACCTTTACTCTTGGTTAAGGCGATCAATTCGGAGTATTTGATTCCGCCGCATTCACCAGCATTTATCGGCGCCATAACGCGGTAACGGAAAGTGATGACTACGCGCCGTAAACCCTGGCTGTGAAATCTCTGTGACGATTCCCCCCAGTCTCCGGACACAAGAGTGCCCGCCGGTGTACGTACCGGCGGGCACCCTCGTGCCACACGAGGGGGTGAAAGCTGCTACAGATTTTCTAGTCATTCATAGTCACTTCTAGTCGTACGTCCCGGATATCTTGATCTTGTGAAGCTTTCGGAGTGGGCGCGGCAGCAGGGCGTGAGTTACCAGACCGCCTGGCGATGGGTGAAGGACGGCAAGATGCCCGTTCCAGTCACCCAGGCGCCGTCCGGGACCTGGCTGGTCGCCGTGCCCGCTCCGGATGCCTCTGCGGTGTCGGGGCGGGTGGTGGCGTACTGCCGTGTCTCGTCAGT
>NZ_JBHYZO010000009.1:0-233213 GCF_042753785.1 Streptomyces sp. NPDC059256
GAAGCTAAGCCTTTCAGCGCCGATGGTACTGCAGGGGGGACCCTGTGGGAGAGTAGGACGCCGCCGAACAATTATTGTGATGAGGGCCCTGTACCAGCTAGGTACAGGGCCCTTTTCGCATTCCCCAAGACATTTCGCAGGCACTATTCGCAAACACCATCCCTGTTCGTCAGGTGGGACAGAGACGCGCCACACCCCTGTGGCCTTCACCCTTGTGGCTGAGGCTAAGCTCAGTGAGCAACGTCAGCACGTTCCCACAGGAGGCCCCCGGGTGGAGGTCCAAGAGACCCGCGTTCAGACGGACCGGGTACTCACCATCCCCAACATCCTCAGCATGGCCCGTCTCGCCGGTGTACCGCTCTTCCTGTGGTTGATTCTCCGCCCCGAGTTCGGCGGGCCCAAGAGCGACGGCTGGGCACTGCTGGTGCTCATGCTGAGTGGGATCAGTGACTATCTCGACGGGAAACTAGCCCGCCGCTGGAACCAGGTCAGCAAGCTCGGCCGGCTCCTCGACCCCGCCGCGGACAGGTTGTACATCCTGTCCACGCTGGTCGGTCTTACCTGGCGTGAGATCCTCCCGCTGTGGCTCACGGCCGCCCTTTTGGCCCGTGAACTGATGCTCCTGGTGATGGTCGCAATCCTTCGACGGCACGGCTATCCACCACCGCAGGTGAACTTCCTCGGCAAGGCCGCCACCTTCAACCTGATGTACGCGTTTCCCTTGCTCCTGCTCAGTGACGGAACTGGATGGCTGGCGTCACTCGCTGCTATTTTCGGATGGGCCTTCGCCGGATGGGGTACAACTCTGTATTGGTGGGCAGGGATGCTGTATGTGGTCCAGGTCCGCCGCCTCGTCAAGGCGGACACAATGGCCGATTGACCTCGTCGATGCGGAGCCGTGCAGTGTGGCCGGCGGCGCATGACGCCAAGAGGGCCTCTTTGGACGAGTGAAGTCGGCTGACCGTCGTCTCTCAAGGAGGACGCTTCCGACATGAAGGCCGTCGTGATGGCCGGTGGCGAAGGCACCCGGCTTCGCCCCATGACTTCGAGCATGCCCAAGCCACTCCTACCGGTCGCCAACAGGCCGATCATGGAGCATGTGCTGAGGCTGCTGAAGCGGCATGGGCTCACCGAGACCGTAGTCACCGTGCAGTTCCTCGCATCCCTGGTGAAGAACTACTTCGGTGACGGAGAAGAGCTCGGAATGGAGCTCACCTACGCCAATGAAGAGAAGCCACTCGGCACCGCGGGCAGTGTGAAGAACGCCGAGGAAGCACTGAAGGACGACGCATTCGTCGTTATTTCCGGTGATGCTCTCACCGACTTCGACCTCACAGATCTCATCGCTTTCCATAAAGAGAAAGGTGCATTGGTCACCGTTTGCTTGACCAGAGTCCCCAACCCTCTGGAATTCGGCATCACCATCGTCGATGAGGGTGGCAAGGTCGAGAGGTTCTTGGAGAAGCCGACCTGGGGTCAGGTGTTCTCTGACACGGTGAACACCGGGATCTACGTCATGGAGCCCGAGGTCTTCGACTATGTCGAGGCGGATGTCTCCGTCGACTGGTCCGGAGATGTCTTCCCGCAGCTCATGAAGGAAGGCAAGCCGATCTACGGCTATATCGCCGAGGGCTACTGGGAGGACGTCGGTACGCACGAGAGCTATGTGAAGGCCCAGGCCGATGTGCTGGAGGGCAAGGTCGACGTCGAGATCGACGGCTTTGAGATCTCGCCGGGGGTCTGGGTGGCCGAAGGCGCCGAAGTCCATCCGGACGCGGTGCTCCGGGGACCTCTCTACATCGGTGACTACGCCAAGGTGGAAGCCGGCGTGGAGATCAGGGAGCACACCGTCGTCGGCTCCAACGTGGTCGTGAAGACCGGTGCCTTTCTCCACCGGGCCGTCATCCACGACAACGTGTACATCGGGGAGCACTGCAATCTCCGTGGCTGTGTGATCGGCAAGAACACCGACATCATGCGAGCCGCTCGCATCGAGGACGGCGCGGTCATCGGCGATGAGTGTCTCGTCGGTGAAGAATCGATTGTCCAGGGCAATGTGCGGGTGTACCCGTTCAAGACGATCGAGGCCGGCGCCTTCGTCAACACGTCGGTGATCTGGGAGTCGCGCGGGCAGGCCCACCTCTTCGGAGCCAGGGGAGTCTCCGGGATCCTCAATGTGGAGATCACACCTGAGCTGGCCGTCAGGTTGGCGGGTGCGTACGCCACCACGCTCAAGAAGGGGTCCACGGTCACCACCGCCCGTGACCACTCCCGCGGCGCACGAGCACTCAAACGGGCCATGATCTCGGCCCTCCAGGCCAGCGCCATCGATGTGCGCGACCTGGAGAACGTGCCCCTTCCCGTGGCTCGGCAACAGACCGCACGCGGGAGCGCGGGCGGAATCATGATCCGTACGTCGCCGGGTGTGCCCGAGTCGGTCGACATCATGTTCTTCGACGAACGCGGCGCCGATCTCTCCCAGGCCGGTCAACGCAAACTGGACCGCGTGTACGCACGGCAGGAGTACCGGCGTGCCTTCCCCGGCGAGATCGGGGACCTGCATTTCCCTGCGAGTGTCTTCGACTCGTACACCGGCTCCCTGCTGCGCAACGTGGACACCACGGGTGTCGCCGAGTCAGAGTTGAAGGTCGTCGTCGACGCCTCCAACGGCAGTTCGGGATTGGTCCTGCCCAGCCTGCTGGGCAGGCTGGGAGTCGATGCTCTGACCATCAACCCCGGGCTCAACGAGGCCAGGCCGACCGAGACGGCGGAGACGCGCCGTGCCGGTCTGGTTCGTCTGGGAGAGATCGTGGCCTCCGCCAGGGCGGCCTTCGGCGTACGGTTCGACCCCGTGGGGGAGCGACTGTCCCTCGTCGACGAACGCGGTCGGATCATCGAGGACGACCGTGCGCTGCTGGTCCTTCTCGACCTCGTCGCGGCCGAGCGCCGCAGCGGTCGGGTGGCCCTGCCCGTGACCACCACGCGGATCGCCGAGCAGGTGGCGGCGTACCACGGGACCCAGGTCGAGTGGACGACGACCTCACCCGACGATCTCACCAGGGTCGGTCGAGAGGACGCCACCATCTTCGGTGGGGACGGCCGGGGCGGCTTCATCGTGCCGGAGTTCAGCAGCGTGTTCGACGGGACGGCGGCCCTGGTGCGGCTGGTGGGGTTGGTGGCGCGCACACAGCTCACGTTGAGCCAGATCGATGCCCGTATCCCCCGTGCCCATGTCCTCAAGCGCGACGTCGCCACCCCCTGGGCGGTGAAGGGGCTCGTCATGCGACGGGTCGTCGAAGCTGCGGGCGAGCGGCACGTGGACACCACGGACGGGGTCCGAGTGGTCGAAACCGACGGCCGTTGGGTGATGGTGTTGCCCGATCCGTCCGAGGCCGTCACCCATCTGTGGGCCGAGGGCCCGGACGACGCCTCTGCCCAGGCGCTGCTCAACGAATGGGCCGAGGTGGTGGATAGCGCAGGTCAGTAATGGTGTGACCGGTATGTCGGGGGCCGCGTCCGAGCGGCCCCCGACGCTTGCGTAGGGCCATTCGGCGGTAGCGCACATGACGTGCGACGATGTGCGGCATGTCGCAGCAGCCCCCGGTTCGGAGCACCGGCTCTCCACCCGTACGCCCGGCACGTCCCGATGCCTCGATGTCGCTGCTGACGAACGTCATGGAGCACAGCCTCGACGAGGGATACGCGGAGGCCGCGGCGCGTCGGGAGGCGGACGGGCGACTGCCCCGAACTCTGCGGGCCAAGCTCGGACTGGCAGCAGGTCTGGTCCTGGCCGCCATGGTTGTGACCGTGGGTGCCGCAGAAGCTCGGATAGCGGCTCCGGTGGTGGCCAAGGAGCGCGAGGAGTTGATCGACCGCATCGACGAGGAGACGGCTGCCGCGAACGCACTGGAGCGGGGCGTCGAAGAACTCCGCGACGAGGTGGGAGAGCGCCAGCAGAAGGCGCTGAACACCAAGGGGGGCGAACAGGAGCAGTTGGTCGGACTGCTTGCGGGGTCGACCGATGTGGAGGGCCCCGGTATCAGTCTGGTCATCGACGACGCCAAGGACACCGCGCAGGGCGGTGGCGGCCCCCGTGAGAGCAGCGGCTTCAGTGATACGGGCCGGGTCCGCGACCGGGACATGCAGCGCATCGTCAACGGATTGTGGCAGTCCGGCGCGGAGGCCGTGGCGATCAACGGGCAGCGGCTGACCGCACTGTCCGCCATCAGGGCCGCCGGCGACGCCATACTGGTGGACAACAAGCCTCTGGTGCCGCCCTACACGGTGCTTGCCGTGGGGGAGGGAAACCGGCTGAACACGACGTTCCAAGACAGTGCGGACGGCCTCTACCTCCATGCGCTGAAGGAGAACTTCAACATCCGCTTCACCATCTCCACCAAGGACAAGGTGCGCCTCCCGGCGGCACCGAGCCTGATCGTCCGCACAGCAGAGCCGAAGACCGCCGACGCCGAGGGCCGTGGGCAGGGGACGGTAGACACAGAGAAGGGCACATCGTGATCGCCGTACTGGGCCTCGTCGTGGGAGTCGTGGCCGGACTGCTGGTCCGGCCCGAAGTGCCGGCGGTGGTCGAGCCCTATCTACCGATCGCCGTAGTGGCGGCACTGGATGCCGTGTTCGGTGGACTGCGGGCCATGCTCGACGGGATCTTCGTGGACAAGGTCTTCGTCGTGTCCTTCCTGTCGAACGTGGTGGTCGCCGCCCTGATCGTGTTCCTGGGTGACAAGCTCGGCGTGGGTGCGCAGCTGTCGACTGGTGTGGTGGTCGTCCTCGGCATCCGGATCTTCTCCAACGCCGCGGCGATCCGACGGCACGTGTTCCGGGCCTGAGGAATGAAGGGCGAAATGAACAGCAACCGCATGCCGCTGCCGGACGAATCGGGCGAGCCGTCGGGCGGTGAGGCCGGGGCGCCACGGGCGCCGCGGGAACCGGTGGGGTTGACCGGCCGTCAGCGCCTGGTCGCGGGTCTGTGGCCGCCGAGGATCACCCGCGCCCAACTGACCGTGGCCGTCCTGCTGTTCGTGCTCGGCCTCGGGCTGGCGATCCAGGTGCGTTCGACCAACGACGACAGCGCGCTGCGCGGCGCGCGGCAAGAGGACCTGGTGCGGATCCTGGACGAGCTGGATGACCGCAACCAGCGCCTTGAGGACGAGAAGCAGCGCCTCGAAGCACAGCGCACGGAGTTGGAGAACAGCTCCGACCGTGCCGAAGAGGCCCGCAAGCAGACCCAGCAGAAGGAGCAGCAACTCGGCATCCTGGCCGGCACTGTTGCGGCGCAAGGGCCGGGGATCACACTCACGATCGAGGATTCTTCGGGTGCCGTGGAGCCCGATATGTTGCTCGACGCGATTCAGGAGCTCCGGGCTGCGGGGGCGGAGGCGATCCAGGTGAATGAGCACAGGGTGGTGGCGGGTTCCTATTTCACCGGGGCGGGTGGTGACATCGAGGTGGACGGGAACCGGATCGGCGCGCCCTACATCTTCAAGGTCATCGGGAAGCCACAGGACCTGGAGCCGGCTCTGAACATTCCGGGCGGCGTGGTCCAGACATTGGAGAAGGAGCAGGCCATTGCCACGGTGGTCCGCTCGGAGAAGATCATCGTGGATAGCTTGCGGCCCGTGGAGCGGCCTGACTACGCTCGGTCGTCAGCCCAGTGAGGCGGGGTTGCATAAGGGTCTACCGGCCAGGGCAAGAGCTCGGCAGGGGTCGGCGCACGGAATATGTGCCGCGTGGTGGAAACTGTCGGACGGGTACGGACGTTGTGATGATGTCCGGGTCGGCAGGTGTGTTCATTGAGGGTTCGTCCTGCCCCACGGGCGGGTCTATTTCGGTCAAGGGGAATCGCCCGTGAAGTTGTTTGCGAAGTTGTTCGGCAAGAGCGGACGCGAGGATGGCGGAAACGCCAGGCATCGCGCTCGGCGTCGTGGCCAGGAGGAGGAGCAGAGCGCGGAGCGCCCGCTCTTCCGTGACGAGGTCGCCGGCTCGGGCGGTGGCGTTCCCGGTGGTCAGGGCGAGTCGGTTGACCCTGCCGGTGCCGGCCGCATAGGTTTCGGAGACTCATCGACCTCAAGTTCGGGTGGAGGGTTCCCCTCCGACCCGTATGCGACCAATCCCCGTGGGGGACAGCCGCGGCAGGAGGACACGTCCATGTCGGCCGTGACGGTTTGTACGAGGTGCGGGCACCGCAATGCCGCGTCGAGCAGATTCTGCTCCAACTGTGGTGCGCCCCTGCGCGGTGGGGCTCCGGCCGAGCGTCCGTCGGAGACGACGTCGACGATTTCCATCTCGGGCTTGGAGGCGTACGACTCCGAGGTCACCGGACAGACCCAGGTCCCGTCGCTCTCCCCGGAGGCGCAGGCCGCCGTCGACGCCCTCCCCTTCGGTTCAGCGCTGCTGGTGGTGCGTCGGGGTCCGAACTCAGGAAGCCGTTTTCTGCTCGACGGCGAGCTGACCACCGCGGGTCGCCATCCGCAGAGCGACATCTTCCTGGACGACGTGACCGTCTCCCGTCGTCACGTGGAGTTCCGTCGTGGTCCTGACGGCAGTTTCAGCGTTGCGGACGTCGGCAGCCTCAATGGAACCTACGTCAACCGCGAGCGGATCGACTCGGTCTATCTGGCCAACGGCGACGAGGTCCAGATCGGTAAGTACCGACTGGTCTTCTATGCGAACCAGCGGGGCGTGTAACCCGTCAGGGAAGGTCCATGCGAACACCGACGGGCGGTGCCGGTCGCGGCACCGCCACCGCGGGGGATCGGCTGATGAGCATCGGTACGGTGCTCGGTCAGTTGCGTGATGAGTTCCCCGAGGTCACCATCTCCAAGATTCGTTTCCTGGAGGCCGAGGGGCTGGTAGAGCCGCGTCGTACCCCATCCGGGTATCGCAAGTTCAGCCCCGACGATGTGGAGCGGCTCGCGCAGATTCTGCGGATGCAGCGGGACCACTATCTTCCGCTGAAGGTCATCCGGGAGCATCTGGACGCGGTCGCCCGTGGTGAGCAGCAGCCGCTTCCGGCGCCCAGTGTGCAGCGGGAGCACCCCGACGCGGCCTGGGAGGCCCCCAGTGAGCCTCGTACGGCCGCCAGGGTGGGTCGGGCGGAGTTGCTGGCCGCTGCTGGGGTCAGTGAGCAGGAGCTCGCGGAGTGGGAGTCCTACGGGCTGCTGACGCGGGATGGCGACGGAGGGTACGACGCCGAGGCCGTCACGGTGGCGCGGCTGGTCGTCGAGCTGGGCAGATTCGGTCTGGAGCCTCGACACCTTCGGGCCATGAAAGCCGCGGCTGACCGGGAGGCGTCCTTGGTTGAACAGGTGGTTGCACCCTTGCGGCGGCATCGCAATCCGCAGACCAGAGCCCATGCGGAGGCCACCGCGAACGAGCTGGCAACCCTGTCGGTACGGCTGCACGCGGCCCTGATGCGGACGGCCCTCGGGGTACGTCTTGACTGATCTTGGACCTGCCCGACTACCCAAAGGGGTCGGGCACGTCCTAGGGTTGCTGTGTGAACGAGCTCGACGTTGTGGGTGTCCGGGTGGAAATGCCCTCCAACCAACCGATCGTGCTCCTGCGTGAAGTGGGAGGCGATCGGTACCTCCCCATCTGGATCGGTCCCGGGGAGGCGACCGCCATTGCTTTCGCCCAGCAGGGCATGGCCCCTGCCAGGCCGCTGACGCACGACCTGTTCAAGGACGTGCTGGAGGCGGTGGGGCAGGAACTCACCGAGGTCCGCATCACCGACCTGCGCGAAGGGGTCTTCTATGCGGAGCTGGTGTTCGCCAGCGGAGTCGAGGTGAGCGCGCGTCCGTCGGACGCCATAGCGCTCGCACTGCGCACCGGTACGCCGATCTTCGGCAGTGACGGGGTGCTCGACGACGCGGGGATCGCCATTCCCGATGAGCAGGAGGACGAGGTGGAGAAGTTCCGCGAGTTCCTCGACCAGATCTCTCCGGAGGACTTCGGCACCAACAGTCAGTGACGGTTCGTTGCTGATTGGTGTGCCCGTGAGTGGCGCTGCGGAAGTCCTCTGCGCCACTTGCGTGTTCTCGGTCCAGAGGGCACGTCAGCATGGCGTTTTGGGGCCATTCGAGTAGCCTTTCCCCGAATTGGGGCATGGGAAACCACTCTCAGGGTGATTATCACTCGGCGTGCCGAGTGTGGCGATCGTTGACGCACCCCTGGTGACTGCCTACCTTTCGAGTGGGCAGGTCAAGGAGGAGGTCGGCGTGAGAAGTAGCGGCGACGGTGCGGTTGGGGGCGCCCTCGGCCGACGTCTGGGGGAGAGCGGGCCGTTTCCGCTCCAGGAGAGTGCGTCGGAGTCATCGACGGAGGAAATCGGCTATCGCGGACCGACCGCATGTGCGGCGGCCGGGATCACCTATCGACAACTCGACTACTGGGCGCGCACCGGTCTGGTCGAGCCAAGCGTTCGTGCGTCCCATGGATCGGGCGCTCAGCGGCTCTACAGCTTCCGCGACGTGGTCACCCTGAAGATCGTCAAGCGTTTCCTGGACACGGGTGTGGCCCTTCAGAACATCCGTGCCGCCGTCCGGCACCTGCGTACCCGTGGCGTGGGCGATCTGGAGCGCATGACCTTGATGAGCGACGGGGCAACGGTCTACGAATGCTCCTCGCCCGACGAGGTCGTCGACCTGCTCCAAGGTGGCCAGGGCATCTTCGGCATCGCCGTGGGCGTCGTGTGGCGCGATGTCGAGGCTGCCCTGTCGCAGTTGCACGGGGAGCGGATCGACACGGGGGAGACCCTCGTCGGCAACCATCCGATGGACGAGTTGGCCCGGCGCAGAAGGGATCGCGCGGTCTGATCCCGTCCGGCCCGGGCGGCGGGCCGCGGTTTTTCCGATGTCTTTCCGGCTCGGGCGGCGGTGCTGTCCGACGTCGTTGTCACAGGCGTGAGGCAGCATCGGAGATGTGAGATCCGTTCCGACGATCCTCCATCTCGACATGGACGCCTTCTACGCGGCAGTGGAGCAGGCGGCCAAGCCCAGCCTGCGCGGAAAACCCGTGATCGTCGGCGGGCTCGGACCACGCGGGGTGGTGGCGACCGCCTCGTACGAAGCCCGTCGCTTCGGGGTGCACTCGGCGATGCCCATGGCGTACGCCCGTCGGCTCGCTCCGAACGCTGCCTACCTGGTGCCCAGGTTCTCCCTCTACCGGGCGGTCAGCGAGCAGGTGATGGAGCTCTTGGGTCGGCTGTCCCCACTGGTGGAGCCCCTGAGCCTGGACGAGGCGTTCGTCGATCTGGAGGCGGGTGGATCCGCCGATGACTCGCGATCCGCGCGTGCCGCCGGTGAGTCGCTGCGCGCCGACATCCTCGCGGCGACCGGGCTCGCGGGTTCGGTCGGACTCGCAGGTTCCAAGATGCTGGCGAAGATCGGGTCGGAGCAGGCCAAGCCCGACGGACTGGTCCTGATCGAGCCGGGCACGGAGCGCGAACTGCTCGCTCCTCTGCCGGTGCGAACACTGCCCGGGGTGGGGCCGGCCACCGGCGAGCATCTGCGGCGGGCGGGGATCACGATCTGCTCCGACCTCGCCGCGGCGGGCGAAGACGAACTGGTACGGCTGCTGGGCAAGGCGCACGGTTCGGCGATCCACCGGATGGCGCTGGGACATGACGATCGACCCGTGGTCGCCGAGCGGGACACGAAATCGGTCTCGGTGGAGGACACCTTCGACGTCGATCTCCACGACCGGACCAGGATCAGGGTCGAGGTGGAGCGGCTCGCCGAGCGCTGCGTACGGCGGTTGAGGTCGTCCGGGCATTCGGGTCGCACCATCGTGCTGAAGGTCCGGCGCTATGACTTCTCGACGCTCACCAGGTCGGAGACCCTACGCGGGCCGACCGACGACCCGGTCGTGGTGCGGGAGGCCGCCGGTCGGCTTCTGGAAGGCGTGGACACGACGGGTGGGGTGCGGCTGCTGGGGGTGGGGGTGACCGGGCTCGCCGACTACACCCAGGAGGATCTGTTCGCGCAGGCGACCACGGCCCGCGAGGAGAGGGAGTCCGCGGGAGGCGAAGCGGACGCGGACCCCCGCGGTGGCGGACGCGTCGAGGGGCCGGGCGGGAGCGTTCGCCCGCCGGATCGAGCGCCCTTCGAGCGGTTCGAGCAGGAAGGCGGGCGTTCGCCGGCTCCCGTACCGCCGGACGGGTCGCCCGTGCGGTCCTCCGGCGAGCAGTCCGGCAGCGGTGCGGACCACAGATCGGGCTCCCGGGAGGAGCGGGAGACGTCCGGAGGGTCCGGGCCCTCGGAACGCTCCCGGGAAGAGCGGGAGACGTCCGGAGGGTCCGGGCTTTCGGAAGCCGATGCTGTCCGGTCGGCGGGTGCGGTCGGCGGAGCTTCCCGACCTCCGGGTGTCGTGGAGGGGGCCGCCAGGGGAGGCGTCCACGATGGCGCCGCCGATTCGGGTGAGCGGGAGAGCGGGGCCGGCGCGTCCATGGAGACCACCGGGGAGCCGGTGGGATCGGTGCTCGCCGAGCGTCGCTGGTCGGCCGGTCACGATGTGCACCACACCGAGTACGGGCCGGGGTGGGTCCAGGGCAGTGGTCTGGGTCGTGTCACCGTGCGGTTCGAGCAGCCTGGTTCGCCTCCGGGGCGCGTGCGCACGTTCCGGGTGGACGATCCCGAGCTCGTGCCGGCCGATCCGTTGCCCCTGGTCGGCGGCGGGCGGGTGGATGAGGGGAGCAGCGCAGGTCGGGCCGGTCAGGTTCCCTCGTCCTCGCGGCCGGCGATGCGGCCGAAGGAGCGGTCGGTCGAGGGCTCCTCCCCGGCCGGGCCGGGCGGGGGAGCGGGCGTCTCGGGTGCTGAGGACAGTTCGAGCCCGTAGTGGTGGTAGAGCTGGAGTTCCTGTTCGGGGGAGAGGTGCCTGCCCACACCGAAATCCGGTGCGTCCTTGATCAGCGAGCGCTCGTAGGGCACCTGGAGGACGTCGTCGGCGAAGGTGCTCGGCTCCAGCGGGACGAAAGCGTCCCTGCTGAAGAGTCCGGTGCGTACGGCCGCCCATTCGGGTGCACCGGTGGCGTCGTCGAGGTACACCTCGTCCACCGTTCCGATCTTGGCACCGTTGCGGTCGAACGCCTTGCGGCCGATCAGGCTGCGCGGATCGATATCGGTCTGCACGAGTCCTCCATATGTTGGCAAACTGCTCCATGGGCCACTAAAAAACACGAAAGGGCACAAAGTCGGTGTCGGCCACTTGAGCGATTGCCGAGAAGACGCGCTGGTAGGCTGACTAGCGGCTGCTGACCCCGCGCGGGAGAGTCCACCGGAAGGACGACGGTGGCGCCGAAGGAGCAAATCCTCCCCGGAATCTCTCAGGCACCTGTACCGCGTGGACGAGGTCACTCTGGAAAGAAGGGCGGGCGTCGGACGGCATCCGCTCTCACCGACGGTGAAAGCCGGAACGCTGCTGTTCGGCGATCCGGTGAAGCTCTCAGGTTGAGATGACAGAGGGGGAGGCCGTCCAGGGCATCCATGTGATGCCCCTCGCAGGTCGCGTCAGACCAGGAGGCCTCCTACATGACCGCCAACCGCACTCCGCTCGCACAGCTGGAGCGAGGCACCCCCTTCGAGCAGCGCCACATCGGGCCGGACACAGAGGCCCAGGCCAAGATGTTGGCGCAGGTGGGATACGGCTCGCTGGACGAGCTGACCGCCGCCGCCGTCCCTGAGGTGATCAAGAGCACGGAGGCGCTCGCCCTGCCGGAGGGGCGGTCCGAGGCCGAGGTGCTGAGCGAACTGCGCTCCCTCGCCGAACGCAACAAGGTGCTGGCGCCGATGATCGGTCTCGGTTACTACGGCACCTTCACTCCGCCGGTCATCCTCCGCAACGTGATGGAGAACCCCTCCTGGTACACCGCGTACACGCCGTAC
This sequence comes from Streptomyces sp. NPDC059256, assembly GCF_042753785.1. NCBI lineage: Bacteria > Bacillati > Actinomycetota > Actinomycetes > Kitasatosporales > Streptomycetaceae > Streptomyces > Streptomyces sp. NPDC059256. The sequence continues at coordinate 11,901 of NZ_JBHYZO010000009.1, forward strand.
CAGCCCGAGATCTCCCAGGGGCGGCTCGAAGCCCTGTTGAACTTCCAGACCGTCGTCGCCGACCTGACCGGTCTGCCCACCTCGGGTGCCTCCCTGCTCGACGAGGGCACGGCAGCAGCCGAGGCGATGTCCCTGGCGCGACGGGTGGGCAAGGTCAAGGACGGCGTCTTCCTCGTTGACGCCGACGTCCTGCCCCAGACCCTCGCGGTGATCCAGACCCGCGCAGAACCGACCGGTGTCGAGGTCGTCACCGCTGACCTCGGCAACGGCATCCCCGCAGCCATCGCCGAGCGCGGTGTCTTCGGCGTACTCCTCCAGTACCCGGGTGCCTCCGGCGCGGTGCGCGACCTCGCGCCCGTCATTGAGCAGGCCCACGGTCTCGGTGCGATCGTCACCGTCGCCGCCGACCTCCTCGCGCTCACGCTGCTCACGCCTCCCGGCGAGATCGGCGCCGACATCGCCATCGGCACCACCCAGCGCTTCGGCGTCCCCATGGGCTTCGGCGGACCGCACGCCGGCTACATGGCCGTACGCGAGAAGTTCGCGCGCAGCCTGCCCGGACGGCTCGTCGGTGTCTCCGTCGACGCCGATGGCAACAAGGCGTACCGACTCGCCCTTCAGACCCGTGAGCAGCACATTCGCCGGGAGAAGGCCACCAGCAACATCTGTACCGCACAGGTGCTGCTGGCCGTGATGGCCGGTATGTACGCGGTGTACCACGGCCCGGACGGACTGCGGGCGATCGCCCACCGGACCCACCGGTACGCCACGCTCCTCGCCGAAGGGTTGACGGCCGGCGGTGTCGAGATCGTCCACGACGCCTACTTCGACACCCTGACCGTGCGGGCCCCCGGCCGTGCGGGTGCCGTTGTCTCCGCCGCACGTGAGGACGGGGTCAACCTGCACCTCGTCGACGAGTCGCACGTCTCCGTCGCCTGCGACGAGACCACCACCCGCGCCAACATCATCGCCGTGTGGGCCGCCTTCGGTGTCGAGGCGGACATCGACGCCCTCGACGCCGTCGCCGAGGAAGCCCTGCCGCAGGCCCTGCTGCGCAGCGGGGACTTCCTCACCCACCCGGTGTTCCACGAGCACCGTTCCGAGACCGCGATGCTGCGCTACCTGCGACGGCTCGCCGATCGCGACTACGCCCTGGACCGGGGCATGATCCCGCTCGGCTCCTGCACCATGAAGCTGAACGCCACCACCGAGATGGAGCCGGTGACCTGGCCGGAATTCGGGCAGATCCACCCCTTCGCCCCCATCGAGCAGGCGGCCGGCTACCTCACGCTCATCCGTGAGCTGGAGGAGCGCCTGGCCGAGGTCACCGGTTACGACAAGGTGTCCATCCAGCCCAATGCCGGTTCCCAGGGCGAACTGGCCGGACTGCTCGCGGTGCGCGCCTACCACCGGGCGAACGGCGACGAGCAGCGCACGGTCTGTCTGATCCCCTCCTCGGCGCACGGCACCAATGCGGCCAGCGCCGTGATGGCGGGCATGAAGGTCGTCGTGGTCAAGACCGCCGATGACGGAGAGATCGACGTCGCCGACCTCCGGGCCAAGATCGAGCAGTACCGCGACGAACTCTCCGTGCTGATGATCACCTACCCGTCCACGCACGGGGTGTTCGAGGAGCACGTGGCCGACATCTGCGCGCAGGTCCATGCGGCGGGCGGTCAGGTGTACGTCGACGGCGCCAACCTGAATGCGCTGGTGGGGCTCGCCAAGCCCGGCGAGTTCGGCGGCGATGTGTCGCATCTGAACCTGCACAAGACCTTCTGCATCCCGCACGGCGGCGGTGGCCCCGGCGTCGGACCGGTCGCCGTGCGCTCCCATCTCGCTCCGTACCTCCCCAACCACCCGCTCCAGCCGAGCGCCGGACCCGAGACCGGAGTGGGTCCGATCTCAGCCGCGCCGTGGGGTTCGGCCGGAATCCTGCCGATCTCCTGGGCGTACGTGCGACTGATGGGCGGCGAGGGACTCAAGCGCGCCACCCAGGTCGCCGTGCTCGCGGCCAACTACATCGCCAAGCGGCTGGAGCCGCACTACCCGGTGCTCTACACCGGGCCCGCGGGGCTCGTCGCCCATGAGTGCATCGTGGATCTCCGCCCGCTGTCGAAGGCGACCGGCGTCAGTGTCGACGACATCGCCAAGCGGCTGATCGACTACGGCTTCCACGCTCCGACGATGTCCTTCCCCGTCGCGGGCACCCTGATGATCGAGCCCACGGAGAGCGAGGACCTGAGCGAGATCGACCGTTTCTGCGCCGCGATGATCGCCATCCGTGGCGAGATCGAGAAGGTCGCGTCGGGTGCGTGGCCCGCTGACGACAATCCGCTGTGCAACGCCCCGCACACCGCGGCTGCTCTCGGCGGTGAGTGGGAGCATGCCTACAGCCGTGACGAAGCGGTCTTCCCCGCGGGTGTGAGCACGGCGGACAAGTACTGGCCGCCGGTCCGACGGATCGATGGTGCCTTCGGTGACCGGAACCTGGTCTGCTCCTGCCCGCCGTTGGACGAGTACGACGCCTGATCCCGGGCCGGACAGGGTTCGGGGCCGGTACGGAGGGATTCCTCCGGCCGGCCCCGATGGTTCGGCGGGTACGGGCACGGCCAGCACACGTACTCGACGATGACGTTCGCGGCGTCGCTACTGCCGTGGGGTGGTGGACCCGACGGCGAATGCCGTCGGATGTACGGCGGGTCAGGCGGCCGTCCTCGACTGGCGCTGGGGTGCGATGATCTGGCCGTTCGGCAGCAGCTCACCGGTGTCCTCGAAGAGGAGCACGCCATTGCACAGCAGGCTCCAGCCCTGTTCGGGATGGTGCGCCACGAGGCGCGCCGCGTCCCGATCGGCTGAGTCGGATGTCGGGCAGGGTGGCTGATGCTGGCACATGGGCGGGATCTTTCGCTCTGATGTGATGAGTGTCCTGCGGCTCGATGAGGAGTTCATGGCCGCCCCCGTATCTGTCGGTCCGTTCCCAGTGTTGCCCCACGGACGAGAATCCGCAGGGATTTCGCGGCACCTCGTCTTACTGGTTAAGGACGTATCACCCAGCCGGACGGTTCAGCCCAACTCCATTGTCCTTTCGGGTGGTTCAGGGGGGCCGGTACGGGCTAGTCCGGACGGAGCAGAAAGCGCCCCGCGACCGAACGGTCACGGGGCGCTCACGATGGTTTCGGCCGTCCTGAAGCGGAGATTCCGATGCTTCGGGACAGGGCGGTGCTTCAGGACTAGCCGATGTTCAGGACAGAACGGTGTTTCTGGTCAGAACGGTGCTTCGGGTCAGGCCGGTGATCCCAGCAGCGGCGGAGCCGTGAGCCGCAGGGTCATCACCGGAAGGAGGTCGCAGACCTGGTGCGCCCGGTGCGCCGCGATCCCCGGTGGCGCCGGGGCCAGCGGAACCAGGATGTCCGTGGGACGGAGCGCACCTGACGAGGCATCCGCGTCGATGTCCCCGTGCAGCCAGAGCGTGAGCATGTACAGCGCCGGAATGGAGAGCAGCCGTGGCTGGAACGGATGGTGGAGTGAATCCGCCTGTTGGAGCGCCCGTTCGGTCGAGGTGATGTACGGGCCTTCGAAGAAGTGCGAGAACGCCCAGCCGTCCGGGGTGAGTCGCGTCTCCGCAGCGGCGACGTACCCCTCGTGGGCGCGGATCAGTACCCGCCATCCGGTGAGGCGGGTACCCGGGGTGGGCGAGTTCGGGTCGATCTGGTCGAGTACGTGGACGGGAAGTGGTGACTCGGGGCTCACCGGTCCCTGGACGGACCGGAGAGCAGGGGTGCGATCCTCGTTGACGGCGGCGGGGGAGCCGAGTGCCGCGAGGACGCTGCGTAGGACAGGCGCGGGAGCCGGGAGGGCATGCAGCGGCATGGTGGGTCGCCTCTCACTTCGGGGAGACACGGCGGAGCATGGGAGGTGCGGACAGCGCTGTCGGCGTGCGGAGCCAGAGGGGCTAGGGGTCAGAGGGGGAACAGGGGCCGTAGGGCACCCGGTGCCAACTCTCTGCCTCGATTACGGAGTTTATACGACACGTGTTCACACAGTGATTCCGCTAGCGCCTGTGCGTATCGTCAGCAAGGCGCTTCCAGGACTGTTTCCTTGGATGAATCCGCAGGTTTTCGCCGGGAAATCCGCCCGGGCCTGGGCATTCTCCGGGATGGCGGTAGGCCGAAAAACGGCAGTGATTGTGTCTGGCACCGGGTAACGATAGGTGCGTACAACACCATCCCGAGATGCTGAACCGAGAGGCGACCCACGTCACACTACCGGTCCCCGAGCGACATGGCCGCGTTATAGATCAGTCAGTCTGGGCATTATCGTCCGAGACGCGAGCGACGGATGCCGCGCGATGCCCAGTCGAGGAAGGACGCTTCGATGGGGGAGAAGGTCGTGGCCGGCGGTTTCGAGCTCTCGGATCGTCATGAGTACCGGCGAAAGCTCCAGCAGTGCCTGGCGGGGCTGGGGCGACTGCTCGACGAGCAACGGTTCGACCGGCCCAAGAATCTGATGGGTCTGGAGATAGAGCTGAATCTCGTCGGCTCCGACGGTCTGCCGCGGATGATGAATGCCGAGGTGCTCGAACGCATCGCCAGTCAGGATTTCCAGACCGAGCTGGGAATGTTCAACCTGGAAGTCAACATCGTGCCCCACCGTCTCGGCGGCCGGGTCCTCGACCAGCTCGCCGAAGAACTGCGGACGGGACTCGCGTACGCACATCGAAAGGCCGACGAGGTCGGCGCCGGGATCGTGATGATCGGCATCCTTCCCACGCTCGCACAGGACGACCTGGTGTCCGCGAACCTCTCGGACGTCCGGCGCTACACGATGCTCAACGAGCAGATCGTCACCGCGCGGGGTGAGGCGTTCGAGCTCGACATCGATGGAGTCGAGCATCTGACCTGCACCTCTGCCTCCATTGCGCCCGAAGCGGCCTGTACGTCGGTGCAATTGCACCTACAAGTGACCCCGGGCCGTTTCGCGGATGTGTGGAACGCGGCTCAGGCAGTGGCAGCAATACAGATCGCGGTCGGCGCCAATTCGCCCTTTCTCTTCGGCAAGGAACTCTGGCGAGAATCGAGGCCGCCGCTCTTCCAGCAGGCCACCGACACCCGGCCACCCGAACTTCAGGCCCAGGGAGTACGACCCCGTACCTGGTTCGGTGAGCGCTGGGTGAGTTCGGCCTATGAGCTCTTCGAGGAGAACCTGCGCTACTTTCCGGCGCTCCTGCCGATCTGCGACGACGAAGAGGACCCATTGCGGGTCATCGACGAAGGCGGCGTACCAGGACTCCAAGAACTCGTCCTCCACAACGGCACGGTCTATCGCTGGAACCGTCCGGTCTACTCGGTCGCTGACGGTGTTCCCCATCTGCGGGTGGAGAACCGCGTACTGCCCGCGGGGCCCACGGTCACCGATGTGATCGCCAATGCCGCCTTCTACTACGGATTGGTTCGCGCGCTGTCCGAGGAGTCCCGTCCGGTGTGGACCCGCCTGCCGTTCGCCACCGCGGCGGAGAACTTCGACACCGCGTGCCGTCAGGGCATTGAGGCCACGGTGCAGTGGCCGAGGCCGGGGCGTAGCGGCGGTATCGCGGAGGTTCCCGTCGTCACGCTCGTCCGCGATGAGCTGCTACCGCTGGCCGCCGCCGGGCTGGACGCCTGGGGCATCGAGCCCGCCGATCGGGACCTCTACCTCGGAGTGATCGAGGAGCGGTGCAGACGACGGGTGAACGGTGCGTCCTGGCAGGCCGACACCTTCCACCGCGCGTTGGACGCGGGGCTCGGCCGGGACTCGGCGTTCGCGGCGACCACCCGCCGCTACAGCGAGTTGATGCACCTGGGCGAGCCCGTCCACACCTGGCCCGTCGGCTTTCCGGGGCAGGGCCGTTGACCGGGTTCTCCCGGGGCTGGGCTGCCCGGATCAGTCCCGATCGACGTCGAGGGAGCGGCCGACGGCCGTGATCGCCTTCAGGATCGCTCCTTGGATGTCGGCCGGGTCACTGACCTGGTAGCCGGCGCCACCCGTCACCTGGGCGATCTTGTCCAGCTCTCCTTGGTCGGCCGATGTCCCGACGGCGATGGCGATCAGCGGCACCGGGCGTCTGTCGTCCCTGACCTCCTTGAGCTTGGCGAGCAGCGTGCTCCGGGAGATGCTGAACCGGTCCTGGTTGGCCCCGTCGGTGACCACGATCAGCGCATTGAACTTGCCGGGCACATGACCGGCCTGGGCCGACCTGTAGGCGGCGAGCGTGGAGTCGTACAGCCCGGTCGCACCGTCCGGTACCGCCTTCAGTGCCTGGAACGCCGCCGAGAGCTGGGTCCGCTGGGACCGTTCACCGCGCACGAGTGCGCCGAGCCTGGCGGTCGGGACCAGTTCGCGGTAGTCATGGGGGCCGTTGAGCCCGGTGGCGAACTCCCAGAGCCCGATCTCGTCCTCCTGGCTGAACTGGTCGACCACGCGCAACAGGGAGGCTTTGGTGGCTTCGAGCCGTGTCTCACTGCGGCCGGGTACCGGCGACTGCATCGATCCCGAGACATCGACGACCGTCGTCAGTCGGGCGCTGCGCACCGTGACGGTCCATATGCCCAAGATCTCCTGGAGCAGGTCCCGTGAGACCTGGTCGGCGCTCGTGACCTGGCGGGCGTAGGGCTGCGGTGGTCTTCCGCCCGCCGTGTGCACCAGAACTGCCGGGGCCCCGCCCCTCGGCGGACGGAAGCCGTGGGCTGCGAGGTCGCGCAGGGAGGTGGCATCGCTCAGGAGCGCCATGAACCGTGTCGCCGCGCGTCCCTCGTCCACGGTCAAGTCGTTCACGTCGACCAGGTGGTAGGGGTAGTCGAGCCGGAGCGCGCGGTCCGTGGGATAGAAGAGGTCGAGGTCGTCCTTGTCGCCGGCGGAGAAGTTGTGGGTGAACGCGGCCTGCTCGGACAGGAACACCGCTTCGTTGCGCGAACTGCCGGGCGCGGAGAGCGTACGCAGGATCTGGGAATCTGCGGGGGCCAGCCGTTGGGCGAGCAACCTGGCGGTGGCGGCGATCCTGGCATCGGCGTCCGGAAGACCAGGTCGTGGCGTCCGGTCCGCTTTGGCCGGGGGGCGCTTGGCCCCTTCCTTCCGCGGTGGAGATGGGCTGGGCAGGGGTTGCTTCGGCCCCTTCGCGGCGCTGGGTTTCGGCTTCGGTTCTGTGGGGCGTTTGGCCGAGGGCGAGGAATCGGGCTCCTTCGATTCGGGCGCCGCGCTGGGTTCGTCGGGCAGGGGCCGGTCGGTGCCGTTGCGCTCCTCCCAGGTGCGATCGCCGCTCTCGCGGGCGTAGGAGGCTGCGACGCCGGCGAGGGCCAGCAGACCGGTGGCGCTGTGGGTGGGGTCGGCGGTGCCCAGATGTACGGATTCCGAGGCGGTCGTGGCCGTCGCCAACTGTGCCCAGGTGTAGGTCTTGCCGGGCCATCCCAGCCAACTGCCCGCCGAGCGGTCCGTGGCCACGCCGATCGGTGACACGGCGACCTCGCCCGCCACCGCCAGCGGTACACCGCGGCTGAACGCATCGGCCTGGTGGGCCCAGATCCTTGAGTCGGGGAGCCAGACCTCGTACTCCGACTCATTGCGGTGGTCGGACAGTTCCGTTGCGACCTGGTAGTTCTCCCGGGCCTTCACCCGGACGTCCATGCACTGGCCGTCTGAGGTGATCTTCTCCTGGTGGACCCGGTCGGCCGCGGCCCGGACGACGGGCGCGATGTCGGGGGAGACGGCGACGTCCAGTCGTACGGCGGACTCTTCGCAGGAGCGGCCGAACGGCGGCAGTCCGCTGTAGGCGGCGACGCCCGTACCCGCCGCGAGTGCCAGAACGAGTGCGGTGGCCATCAGCACCCGACGGTGTCGGGAGCGAGGTCCCGCGCCGCCCGTGCCGCCGGCCCCGGAATCGGGCAGGGTGTGACGTTCCATGCGATGGTGCCCTCCTTGAATGATGAACAAGGAAATGGCGCGGCGTCACATGGTGACGCAGACCCCCCGGCCTGTCGCGATCTTCGTACTCGCATTCGAGACCCTAGCGGGGTGAGGATGCGGATGAGGCTGGAATGGATAACTGGAGGCACGTGTGCACATGGAGGCGGGACGAGTGGCTGAGGCATTGCCCCAAGAGGTCGTGTCACCCAAGATCCTGAAGTCCGAGATGCTCCTGGTGCTCGCGCTGTCGCTCGGGGCCAGTGCCGTGTCGTCCCTGATCAGTTTTGTCGGCTCGCTCACCAAACCGGGCGACCTCAAGGACCAGGCAGCGACGTTGAACGGGTCCTATGCGCCCGGACGCCCCTGGCTCGACCTCTCCTGGCAACTCTTCGGCATCGCCACGGCCCTGGTGCCGGTCCTGCTTGTCGCGCACTTCCTGGTGCGCGAGCGCGCGGGACTGGCGGTCATCGGCTTCGATCGGCGCAAACCATGGTTCGACCTCGGAAGGGGAACCCTCCTCGCAGCTGGGATCGGAACTGCCGGGCTGGCGTTCTACCTGGTGGCACGCGCGGCGGGGTTCAACCTCACCGTGGTGCCCGAGTCCCTGCCCGAGGTGTGGTGGAAGTTCCCCGTACTGATCCTCTCCGCACTCCAGAACTCGATCGTGGAAGAGGTGATCGTCGTTGGGTATCTGCTGCGCAGGCTCGATCAACTGGGCTGGACGCCGATGGCCTCGCTCATCACCAGTTCGGTGCTCCGCGGTACGTACCACCTCTACCAGGGCATCGGCGGCTTCATCGGCAACATGGTCATGGGAGTGGTCTTCGTACTGCTCTATCGGCGCTGGGGCAGGGTCGGGCCCCTGGTCGTGGCCCATGCGCTGCTCGACATCGTCGCCTTCGTCGGATACGCCCTCCTGGCGGGACGGGTGGACTGGCTGCCCACGCCGTGACCGCCGGGCCAAATGTGTCCGTCCCGGTCAGGGGGCGATGAGCAGTTCGCCGTCGATGACGGTGTACGAACGACCGGTCAGCAGGGTCCGCTCGCCGCGCAGCGAGGTGCGTACCAGTCCCGAGCGGGCGGACGCCTGGAGGCCGGTCAGATCGGTCCGTCCCAGCCGTGCGGACCACAACGGGGCCAGGGCCGTGTGGGCACTGCCGGTCACCGGGTCCTCGTCGATGCCCATCCGGGGGAAGAAACAGCGGGACACGAAGTCGTAGTCACCTTCTGCCTCCTGGTCCCGTCGCTCGCCCGAACGCCCGGCCGCAGCCGTGGCGATGATGCCGCGCTCGGCGAAGGCGGCGAGCGCGGGGATGTCCGGGGTGATGCCGCGCACGGTGTCCTCATCGGTCAACTCGACCACCAGATCGCCGATGTGCGCGGCGGTGTCGTACGCGGCGAGCACCGGGGCGCCCAGGGCCTTCGCCACGCCATCGGGCACGGCCACCGGGGTCAACGAGGACGTGGGGAAGTCGAGGGTGATGGTGCCGTCCTCGTGGACGGTGGCGGAGAGGACGCCGCACCGGGCGGCGAAGCGCACCGTGCCCGAGACGGCTCCCGTGGAGTGCAGCACGTGCGCAGCGGCGAGGGTGGCGTGGCCACACATGTCCACCTCGGTGGTCGGGGTGAACCAGCGCAGAGCCCAGTCCGCATCCCCACCGGGCGGGAGGGGATGCACGAAGGCCGTCTCCGACAGATTGACCTCGGCGGCGACCTGCTGGAGCCAGGACGCCGCCGGGAATCCGGGGGCTCCGGGGCCGTCCTCGGGATCGAGGACGAGGACCCCGGCGGGGTTTCCGGTGAAGGGGCGGTGGGCGAAGGCGTCGACGATTCTGATGCGCATGGGCCGACGGTAGCCGTTGGGGGAAGCCGCAGGCCAAGGCCAATTCGATGGTGCTGGACCGGCTGGGCGGCTGTCTTGAGGAGGGCCTCAGTCGATGCAGAACTCGTTGTCCTCGATGTCCAGCATCGGGATGCACGAATCGTTGCCGTCGTAGAGCGTCTGCACATGGACCGCGCCGAGCGGGACCAACCGTGCGCGTTCGGCCTCAAGTACGGCGAGGCGCTCCTCACCCACGAGTCCGGTGCCGACCCGCACATCGAGATGCACCCGGTTCTTGGCGGCCTTCCCCTCGGGGACGCGCTGGAAGTAGAGCCGCGGACCCTCCCCTGAGGGATCGATGCACGCGAACCAGGAATCCCGTTCCTCAGGTGGCTGCGAGCCCCAGAAGTCATCCCAGGTGGCGAACCCCTCCGGCGGTGGTGGTACGACGTACCCCAACACCTCGCACCAGAAACGAGCGAGGCGCTCGGGTTCTGCGCAGTCGAAGGTGACTTGGAACTTCTTGACCGACGTCATCGGCCCACCCTAGGGCCGTGTGCCGGACATCGAAATACCAGGGTTCCACGGCGGGCGGGCGAGGTCCTGTGCGACATGAGCAGCGTCAACGGGCCGGCTGGCCTGCGACGACGAGTGGGTCGGACCAGATCAGCTGAGGCAGGGCTCCCTTCGCATGCGGCAGGACGCTCGCCGATGGGGCGGCTGGCATCTTGTCGTTCGGAGTATTCCGATATATCGTTGATGCATCACGACAGGTTGACGATGGAAGGAGCGTAGCGATGCGTTCACATGGACAGGAACATGAGCACGGTCATGGTCACTGCGGACCCGGACATCAAGGGCGAGGCGGATCCGATGGGCGCCGTGGAGCGTTCGGTTCGTTCGGGCCGCCGTTCGGTGCGCCCTTCGGTGGGGGCGGGCGTGGCCGCGGAGGCGGCGGCAGGGGTAGGGCCAGGCGCGGCGATGTGCGCGCCTCCATCCTGGCGCTGCTGAAGGATCGCCCGATGCACGGGTACGAGATGATCCAGGAGATCGGCGAGCGCAGCGGTGGCGCCTGGAAGCCCAGCCCTGGCTCCGTCTACCCGACCCTTCAGCTCCTGGAGGACGAGGGGCTCATCAGCAGTGCGAGCGAAGGTGGGAAGAAGCGGTTCACGCTGACCGACTCCGGTCGCACCGAGGCCGAGAGCGGTCCGGACGCGCCCTGGGAAGAGGCCGGGCGCGGCGTTGACTGGGAGACCGTCAATGAGATCCGACAGGCTGGTTGGGGGCTGATGGAAGCCTTCGGTCAGGTGTGGAAGACGGGGAGTCCCGAACAGCGGCAGAAGGCCGTCGAGGTCATCAACGAGTCGCGCAAGAAGCTCTATCTGATCCTCGCCGACGAACACTGAACGATCGGGTTCCGCACCGGTCGAGAGGGCCCTTCCGAGGGCCCTCTTCGCTGTTTCAGCCGTCCCGCACTGTTTCAGCCGTCCCGCACTGTGTTGGCCGGCACCGCACCGTGCGCGACTGTGTCAGCCGTGCGCGGATGCGCCACGCGGCGCGGTTCGTGACCCCGGCGCGCCCGCCGTGACCCGGGCACCCTCCACCGGGCGGGCATCAGATCCCGGGAGAAGTCCCGCGATGCCACACCTCCGCCGAGTCGAACCGGTCGCACGCCCGAGGGTGTGGACCTTCGTCATGGCAGTGGAAGGCCGCCCAGAACACATCGGCCAGGAGCGCCGTGGCCGGTGCGTACACCCGGTACACGTACTGCCGCCCATCGATCGCCAGCAGCGCGACCATCCAGAACATGTCGGGAGGGACGCTGACGACCCGGCATCCGGTTGCCGGTGCACGGGGTCGGTCGTCGCTCAGGAAGACCCCCGCAGACCCCCGAAGGGCAGGAAGACCCCGAAGACCAGAGAGCCATCGAGCAGCGCAGTGGGGCGCACCGGGCAAGGCGGCGCACCCGGAATGCTGATGAAGTGACCGGATCTCATCCACAAGGAGGACAACCCGGTCGTTCGTCCCCGACCTCCGTCGGAGGGCGAAATGGGCCCCGATGGCGACGTTCCGGGCCGGCTCGGCTGATGGGGTGGAGGGTGTGCAGAGCCATCCTTCCCGACTGCCCCGACTGCCCCGAGAGTCCGACCGCTTCCGTGCCGAACGGGATACGCCGCTCGCCGCCGAGTTGGTGTCGGCCGTCGCGGGCGCGCGCCGTCGAGCCGTACGGGACGGTGACCGCCAACTCGACACGGCCCATCTGCTGCACTCCCTGATCGAGGCCGATCCCGAGGTGCGCGGCGCGCTGGGGTCCTCACCCCGGGTCGCGCGGGTACTCGGCTATCTCGTCCAACGCAGCATCGGCTACGGACTGCGCTGGCAAGGGGCGATCGAGGATTCCGGTGCGCTGCCCGTATCGGGTGCGCCGCCGCCCCCTTCCTCAGCAGCGTCCCGTCCCTCCGGCTGGTCGCCCTCCGCGCACTCCGCCATGGAAGCCGCTCGTCACCGGGCAGCGCTCCGGGGGAGGGACGTCGCCTGCGGCATGGATCTGCTCGTCGCGCTCACGGCCGACCCCGACTGCCGGGCGGTGGAGGTGCTGAATCGCGCAGGCGTGGACACCCAGCAGCTCAGCGGGCACTCGGGAGCCCGCTGACGCATAGCCGCCTCCCGATTTCGACATGTGTCTTGGGGTCGACGGTCCTGACTCGCGCTGACATGATGTGCCGATGCAGGTGTCCCAACACAAAAGCGCCGGGCTCGGAATCGCCCTGGCATCGGCGTTCGCCTTCGGCGGATCAGGGGTCGCGGCCAAGCCGCTCATCGAAGCCGGCCTCGATCCACTCCATGTCGTATGGCTGCGCGTGGCCGGATCCGCGCTGATCATGCTGCCGCTCGCCTGGCGCCATCGTGCCCTGCTGCGCCGCAAGCCGGCGCTGCTCCTCGGCTTCGGTTTGCTCGCCGTCGCCGGTGTGCAGGCGTTCTACTTCGCTTCGATCTCCCGACTGCCCGTCGGGGTCGCCCTGCTCGTCGAGTACCTCGGCCCCGCCCTCGTCCTCGGCTACATCCGCTTCGTCCAACGCCGGCCGGTCACCCGCGCCGCAGCGCTCGGAGTCGTCCTCGCCGTGACGGGCCTGGCCTGTGTCGTCGAGGTGTGGTCCGGGCTGAGCTTCGATGTGCTCGGGCTGCTGCTCGCCCTCGGTGCCGCCGGTTGCCAGGCTTGCTACTTCATCCTGTCCGACCACGGGAGCGAGGGGGAGGAGCGCGCCGACCCCCTGGGAGTGATCGCCTACGGACTGCTGATCGGCGCCCTGGTCCTGACCGTGATCGCACGCCCCTGGAGCATGGACTTCTCCCTGCTGGGCGAGGACGTGGCGATGGGCGGCACCCAGGTGGCGGCCGGATTGCTGCTCGCCTGGGTGGTGTTGATCGCGACGGTCTTCGCCTATGTCACCGGAGTGATCTCGGTGCGCAGGCTCTCGCCGCAGGTCGCCGGCGTGGTCGCCTGTCTGGAAGCGGTCGTGGCGACCGCCCTCGCCTGGGTGATGCTGGGAGAACACCTGGCCCTGCCCCAGATCCTGGGTGGCTCGCTCGTGTTGCTCGGGGCGCTCATCGCACAGTCACAGGCACCGAAGCCGCCTTCGGGCCCGGTCGCCTCCGGTGGGCTCAAGCCGCCGGCGGCCCTCCCCGATCCGCTTCCCCCGGTCGGCGATACCCGCGACGACAGCACCACCAAGAGCGGTGCCAGGGCTGACGGTTCTCACCGGGCCGATGCCTCCGGCAGCACCGGGTTGTCGGTCGACCGCAGCTGACCGTAGGGTTCCGATCATGCATATGACCGTACTGCCGCCTCCCGCCGCCTAGCGCGGGCGGCAGTTCCTGACGAAGACCGGACCCGGGCTCGCCCCGGGTGGCTCGTCGCTGCCCGTGTGACGGAGCAGAGCGATCAGCCTTCCCGTTCTTCGTACGGAGTCCACGTGTCGAATGCCTCCTCCACCGCTGCCCTCGTACGGCCCACCGCGCCCGAAGGGCCCGCGCGGGTCGGGCGGAGCCTTCTCTATCTGACCGTCGCCGGCGTCGCCTGGGGCACCGCGGGCGCGGCTGCGTCACTGATCTACGAAGTGAGCGACTTCGGGCCGCTCTCGCTGTCCTTCTGGCGGTGCGCATCGGGGCTGCTCCTGCTGCTCGGCGCGCTGGCGCTGCGCGCCCGCCGTTCTCCGGCCGCCCGACCGGTCGAGTCGAGGAAGCGCCGCACGATCCGGATCCTGGGTACGGGAATCGGCCTCACGGTCTTCCAGAGCGCCTACTTCGCCGCCGTGCAGCACACCGGTCTGGCCGTCGCCACGGTCGTCACCCTGGGGGCCGGCCCCGTACTGATCGCGGTGGGTGCGCGCATCACCCTGGGAGAACGGCTCGGCGGGGGCGGGCTGATGGCGGTCCTGGGCGCCGTGGGCGGATTGCTGGTGCTGACGATGGGCGGCGACGGTGCGACCGTACGCCCGTCGGGCATCGCCCTGGCACTGCTGTCGGCCGCTGGATATGCGGCCATCACCCTCCTGGCGCGCTGGTTGGGCCGGGGTGGTGGCGCCGATTCCCTCGCCACGACCGCCTGGGCGTTCGCGATCGGCGCTGTCGGGCTGCTCCCGTTGGCGCTCGCCGAGGGGCTGCTGCCGCACACCGAGTCCCTGGCGCGCGTGGTGTGGCTGCTCGCCTATGTGGCCGCGGTGCCCACGGCGTTGGCGTACGTCCTCTACTTCGCGGGGGCGGCGGCGGTGCGAGCGGCCACGGTGTCCGTGATGATGCTGCTGGAGCCGGTGAGCGCGGCCGTGATCGCCGTACTGGTCCTGGGAGAGCGGTTGACCGCGGCCACCGTGTGGGGGACCGCCTTGCTGCTGGGTTCGGTGGCCGCCCTGGCGCTGGCGGAGTTGCGTCAGGGGCGACGGGGCTGAGGGCGACCGGGGCGATGCGAGGGGTGTGGTCGCCCCGGTCGGCCCCGGTCACCGACGGGACCGCCGCCCTGCCCGCCGAGCGGCGATCGGCCGCCCATGGGTCGATCTGCTGGCGCCGCTCAGGCCCCGGCGGTGCGCAGATAGTCGGGGAGGGGTACGGACGGGTCCAGGTCAGGCGCAGGTTCGGGGTCTCCATAGGTGGTCCGGACCGGCAGGACTCCGGTCCAGTGGGGCAGTCCGAGGTCCTCCGGATCGTCGTTCGGCGGGCCTGTGCGGACCTTGGCGGAGACCTCGGCGAGCGTCAGTCGCAGTACGGCGGTCGCCGCCAACTCCTTGGCGCCGGCGGGACGGGAGTCCTGCGCCCGGCCCGGTACGACCTGGTCGACGAGGGCGTCCAGCACCCGGGCCTTCTCGGTCGGGTCCGTCACCTGGTGCGCGGTTCCGTGGATCATGACCGAGCGGTAGTTGATGGAGTGGTGGAACGCGGAGCGGGCCAGCACCAGCCCGTCCACATGGGTCACCGTCAGACAGACCTCCAGTCCAGGATCGGGCGCTCCGGCCATCCGCAAGGGGCGGGACCCCGTCGATCCGTGGACGTACACCTGGTCGCCGACGCGGGCGTACAGCGTGGGCAACACCACGGGTGCGCCGTCGCGCAGGAATCCGAGGTGGCAGAGATATCCATCGTCGAGGATGGCGTGGACCGTGGCCCGGTCGTACGACGCCCGTTCCCGGGAACGGGTGGGTATGGTCCGCGCGGTCGGCTCGTAGGAATCCACCATTTGCCCTCTCCATTGCACTAGTGCATAATGACTTTTGTGCTAGGAGAGTATCGGATCACAGGGCGTGGTGCATCGGACATCGCCGCCAGCATCGAGAGCGGCGTCGGTAGCGGTGCCCTGGAACCGGGGGAGTTGCTGCCCCCCATGCGTGAGCTGGCGACCCGACTCGGGGTCAACCCCAACACCGTCGCCGCCGCGTATCGCACCCTGCGCGAGCGCGGGGTGATCGAGACAGCAGGGCGTCGCGGCAGCCGTATCCGTCCACGGCCCGCCAGCACCTCACGTGGCTCTCTGCGCGTCGAGGTCCCGCCCGGCGTTCGGGACGTGAGCGCGGGCAATCCCGACGCGGCCCTACTGCCGCCCCTGGACGATGCGTTCGCCGCCGCTGCTCGACACCACCAGCGAGAGCCCGGGCTCTATGGACAAGCACCCGTGGACGCCGAGTTCGCCCAACTCGCCAGGGCATCACTGGATGCCGACGGTGTGCCCGCCGGACCCATCGCCGTGACCTCCGGCTCACTCGACAGCATCGAACGCATCCTCGCCGCTCATCTGCGCCCGGGGGACGCGGTGGCCGTGGAGGACCCCGGCTGGGGCGGCCTGCTCGACCTGGTGCCTGCGCTCGGCCTCACACCCGTACCGGTGGCCCTGGACGACGACGGCCCGCTCGTCGCCGAGGTCGAACGGGCCCTCGACCTGGGCGCCCGGGCGTTGATCGTCACCGATCGCGCCCAGAACCCCACCGGAGCGGCCATCAGCGCACTGCGCGCTCGGGAGTTGCGGGGCGTCCTCGCCCGCTATCCCCGCACGCTCCTCATCGAGGACGACCACGGCCACGCCATCGTCGACCAGCCGCTCCACGCTCTGGCCGGCGCCACCCGGCACTGGGCCTTCGTCCGCTCCGCCGCCAAGGCGTACGGACCCGATCTGAGGGTCGCGTT
Organism: Streptomyces sp. NPDC059256; assembly: GCF_042753785.1. Taxonomy (NCBI): domain Bacteria; kingdom Bacillati; phylum Actinomycetota; class Actinomycetes; order Kitasatosporales; family Streptomycetaceae; genus Streptomyces; species Streptomyces sp. NPDC059256. Next base: position 28,330 of record NZ_JBHYZO010000009.1, read on the forward strand.
CTTCACCGGGGACGCGCTCACGGTCGACCGGGTGGCCGGGCGGCAACAGTTGGGCCCCGGGTGGGTCAGCAGGCTGCTGCAACGCGCGGTCGTCCAGCTATGGGCGGCGGGCGCCGTCGATCCACTCGCGGTCGCCGACTCCTACGGCCGCCGGCGCGCGGCGTTGATCCGGGCCCTCGCCGGACACGGCGTCGAAGCCTTCGGACGCAGCGGGATGAACGTCTGGGTGCCGGTGCCCGACGAGACCAGGGCCGTGACCCAACTGCTGCACTCCGGCTGGGCCGTTGCCCCGGGTGCCCGATTCCGACTGTCCGCCCCGCCCGGGGTCCGCGTCACCGTCTCCGGCCTGTCGATGGAGGACGTGGCACAGATCGCCGATGCGCTGGCGGCAGCCATCGGACCGGCCCCGGCCCGCAGCTACGGCTAACCGGTTCGTGGCCCGTGGTGCCGGCTGGTGCGGTGGACTCCGCAATGCCTGCGCGCTTACGGGACCGGCGGCCCCGCCGTCGCGGCGAGAGTGCCACCGTCCCTCGGGTGGTCGTCCGATTCGCCTCCGGCCGTCGATCCCGGTAGAGGGCCGCCCTGCGCCGCCACCGCACCGGCCGCCACCACCGCACCGGCCGCCACCACCGCACCGGCCGGCGCCTTCGCGCGGCTCTGGGTCAGTGCCGCACCGGCCAACACGATCACCGCACCCACCGGGGTGTTCCAGTCCAACTGCTCCCCGAGGATCGTCACGCCCGCAGCCGTGGCGATGACCGGGATGAAGTAGGTGACCATCTGGGCCGTCGTCGGACCGATCTCGTCGACCAGTTCGTACTGGAGCAGCAGCGCGAATCCGGTCCCGAGCGCGCCCAGGGCGACCACCGCCAGCAGAGGCATCAGCGCCACGGAATCCGGCATGCTGGTGAACAACGGGGTGACCACCGCCAACTGCACCGTGGCCAGCAGCAACTGACTACCCGTCAGTGAGAGGTGCGAGTGGCCGCGGCCGGCCAAGGTGCGGCGGACGTAGATCCAGCCGATCGGATAGCTCAGCGCGGCCAGTAGCGCCATCCCCGTGCCGCGGGCGTCGAGCCCGGAGAAGCCCTGCCAGGCGCCCAGGACGGTCAGCACTCCCAGGAACCCGATGCCGAGTCCGGCGACCCTACGGCGGGTGGGGCGGTCCTCCGAGAGGGCGACCAGGGACAACGCCATCCCCCACAAGGGCGAGGTGGCGTTGCAGATGCCCGACAGGGTCGACGGGATGCTCTGGCCGGCGAAGGCGAAGAGCGAGAACGGGAGCGAGTTGAGCAGGAAGGCCGCCACGGTCAGATGCATCCAGGTCCGCGCTCCTCGCGGCAGCCGCTCCCGTCGTATCGCCATCGCCACGGCCAGCACCGCCGTACCGAAGAAGAGCCTGCCGAGCGTGACCTGGAACGGCGCGAAGCCCTCGTTGCCCACCTTGATCAGCAGAAAGCTGAAGCCCCACACCAGGGACAGCACTCCGAAGCGGATGCGCCAGTCCACGCGGGGTCTTCCGGCGGTCGGGTGGAGGGGCAGTGCGGCAGCAGAGGCGGTCATGCTCCCAGGGTCACCGCAACCATCTCGTAGTACAAGCGAGAATTGGTGGAGGCATTGATTTAGCATTGCTTATATGTTGAATCTGGAGCGCCTGCGCACCCTCGATGCCCTCGCCCGCTACGGGTCGGTCAGTGGTGCGGCCGGAGGGCTGCACGTCACCACCTCCGCGGTGTCCCAGCAGATGGCGAAGCTGGAGCGGGAGGTGGGACAGCCGCTGCTGACCAAGAACGGTCGGGGGGTGCGGCTCACCGACGCCGGCCGGCTGCTCGCCGACCATGCCGCCCGCATCCTCTCCCAGGTCGAACTGGCCCAGTCGGACATCGAGGCACAGCGCGGGCGGGTGGTCGGAGAGGTCAGGATCGGCGCCTTCCCCTCGGCTGCCCGGGGACTGTTCCCCGCGGCGATCACCGCACTGCGCGCCGACCATCCCGAACTGCGCGTGCGCTCCTGCGAACTGGAGCCGGAGCGCAGTGTCGCCCGGGTCCTCCGGGGCGATCTCGACCTCGCGATCGTGCTCGACTGGAGCAACAAGCGCCTGCCCGTGCCCGGTGGCCTCGCACAGGTCCATCTGTTCGATGACGCCGCCGACGTGGCGATGCCCGTCGACCACCCCCTGGTGACGCGCACCGAAGTCGATCTTGAGGACTTCGCCGATGACGAGTGGGTCTCCTGGCCGGAGGGCGAGTTCTGCTACGAGTGGCTGGTGTTCACGCTCCGATCGCGGGGGATCGAGCCCCGGATCGCCCATCTCGCCGGGGAACACCACACCCAACTGGCCCTGATCGCCGCAGGGCTCGGCGTCTGCGTCACCCCGAGGCTCGGTCGGGGCCCCGTGCCCGAGGGAGTCGCCCTGGTCCCGGTCCGCAGCCAGATGCGACGGCACGTGTACGCGGTGTGGCGGACGGACGCCGACCGCAGACCGTCCATCCGGGCGGCCGTCGAAGCCCTGCGCGGTGTGGCCGCCCGTTCCGTCCCCACGGCACCGAAGATCTGACGCCCCGCCCGTCACGCCAGTTTGATCAGCCCGCCCTCGACCGTGATCGACGCGGGCGGCAGGGGAGCGGTCGCCGGCCCCGACCGCACGCTGCCGTCACCCGCGTCGAACCTGCTGTCGTGGCAGGGGCAGTGGATGAGGTTGTCCGTGACGTCCTTGACCAGACAGCCCTGATGGGTGCACTTGGACGAGAACGCCTTGAACTCTCCCGCCCGGGGCTGGGTGATCACCACATCGCCCACGACCCTTCCCCCGCCCTCCGGGATGTCGGTCACCTTGGCGATTTCCGTCCCCGCGCCGCCCCCGCCGGGTGAGTCCGTCGGGCGGCCCACCGCTGTGTCTGCTGCGTCGGTCCCACCACAGGCGGTCAGTGCGGCGGTGAGGCCGACACCTCCCACCGCGGCGACGACGACGCGGCGGGAGACGGCCGGGGACGAATCCTGCGATGTGGTCATTGCTGGCTCCTCTGCTCACGTTCCGCTGCGGCCCGGTGATGGCCGATCTCTCGATCCTGTACGGGTCCGTCAGCCGGAGCGTTCAGGTGCTCAGAGTCCCAGAGATTTCTTCAGGAAGTCCGCTTCCAACACCAGCAGCCCGCTGGCCTGGTCCGTACCGGTCACCAGATGGGTTGCCCCCGACAGCGGCAGCACACTGTGCGGCCGGCCGGCGGCCACCAGCGCAGCGGAGAGCCGCAGGGTGTGGGCGACATGGACGTTGTCGTCCGCCACCCCGTGGACCAACAGCAGCGGACGGGACAGCCGATGAGCGTCCGGAACGAGCGAACTGCGCCGGTAGGGGTCCGCGAACACCTCCGGATGCCCGAGGAACCGCTCCTCCCAATGGGTGTCGTACAGCCGGCGATCCGTCGGTGTGCCACCGGCCACCGCAGCGTGGAACACCTCCGGGTGCCGCAACACCGCACCGGTCGCCAGATACCCGCCGTACGACCACCCCCGGATGGCCACCGCACCGAGATCCAGCTCGGGGAAGCGTTCCGCCGCCGCATGGAGGGCGTCCATCTGGTCCTGGAGGGCAGGCGTCAACCGATCACCCCGAATGGCCTTCTCCCACTCCCGACCCCGGCCCGGAGTGCCCCTGCCGTCGGTCACCAACACCGCGAACCCCTGCTCGGCGAACCACTGGGAGACGTACGTCCACCACCCCTTCGTCCGCACCACCATTTGGAATCCCGCCCCGGCATACGGGTTGAGCAGCACGGGAAGCCGGCCCGAGCCCTTCTCGTACCAGGAGGGGAGAAAGAGTTGACTGCGCAGTTCGCGCTTCCCCAGGGAGAGGAACTCCGGCCGGGGGGTGACCGATGGCTCCGCCGCGAGGACGGCGATACGACCGACCTCCACGCCCCCGTTGTGCACCGAAACCGTCTGTCCCGACGGTGTCCAACTCTCCGACACGAGCGTGTCGCCGCCGATGTGTACCCGGTGCACGCCCGCACCCCTACTGATCCGGGTGAAGCCGTCGCGGGGGTCATAACGCCAGACGTGGACCTCCGTCGGATCCTCGTTCGCGAGGAAGTGGAGCCGCTCCCCGACCGCGCCCAACACCTCCCGGACGTTCACCCCCGCAGGGCTGACCGCATCCCCCACGCGCAGTCCGGTGAGCGAGTCCTCCGCGATGAAGGTGCGGGCCAGACCTCCCGATGGCATCCGCAGCGGGGCCCCTGGCACCAACTCCACCCAGGCGGGATCGTGCCAACGGTCCAGCACCTCGGTCGCACCGGTGCCGGCGTTGATGGCAAGCAGTTGTACGGTCCGCTGGTCCCGGGTCTGCACCTGGGCGAAGGGGCCGATCCCGTCCCACCCCGCCACCGGTACGTACTCGAACGCCGTATCGGTCCACTCGCCCGCCGGATGGGGTTCCCGAGGGGCGGACTCCGGCAGCAGCACCACCGTTGGCTCGCCCCCTCCAGCGGGCACCAGATGCAGCGACACCTTCGCGTTCGCGGTCCCCGCCCGCGGGTAGGCGATCTCGGTCGGCGCCTTGCCGGGATCGGCGGGATCGGAGATGTACCAGCGCTGTACGGGGGAGTTGTCGACCCGGGCCACCAGCAGGTTCTCCCCGTCGGGTGACCACCAGTAGCCGCGCGAGCGCCCCATGGACTCCGCGGATGCGTGATCGCTCAGCCCATAGGTCACCTCGGGGGTCTCTGGCACCACCAACGGACGGTCGTCACTCCCGTCGATGCGCACCACCCGGAGAGCGCCCCCGGTCACATAGGCGATCCGGCTGCCGTCGGGTGACGGGCGGGGGTCCACCACCGGCCCCGCGGTGGCGATTCGGCGCGGTACACCGCCATCGGTCCCCACCGTCCACAGTTCGCCGCCCAGTGCGAAGACGGCGGTCCGAACCTCGCCGTCGGTCGTGTACGACACCACCCCGGATCCCGTCTCGCGCGCTCGCTCGCGCCGGGTGCGCTCCGCTGCGGGAAGTTCGCCCCCCTGCTCCTGCAACGAGGTCGGATCGACGAGCATCCGCTCGGTGCCGTTCTCGTACAGCCACAGTCGACCCAGCGGATCCTCGCCACCGGTGCTGCGGACGAACAACACCCGGCAGCCGTCCGGCGAGACGCTGAAGTGCCGGGGGACACCCAGGCCGAAACGATGGGTACGGGAGAACTGACGGGGGAAGTCGGGTACGGCGACGCTGACTTCGCCGGAATTGCGGACGGGAGTGGGGCCCGTGGGGTCGGGCCGTTCCGCTCCCTGCGGTGCGGAGCTGCTCTGCTTCTCGGTCATGGGGAATCGTTCGCATCCCGGTGTTGTGCTTGGCAACCGGATATCCCGCCAGTCGCCGTGCCCGGCGCCCGTGGTCGTTGGCCGGCCGCCGAGGACGCGACAGCGCTCGTGTCGGCGTACGCGTCCACCCGGGGGTGCAGCCCCGTACGACCTACCCCGCCTGGGCCCGGTCGCCGTCGGCCCAGTAGTCGGGATCGCCCCGGCGGCGGCCGTGAATCTGGAGGTACAGCAGAGCCACTGATTCCTCGGCTCCGTGATCGAAGCGCTTCACGACCTTCCCGAGCGGATTCCAGAGCCGGCCGTCGGGCATCCGGACACCCAGCGGCTGCCCGAACAACTCGCTCTGGCGCCGGTCGAGTTCGACCCAGTCCGCACCGGCCTTGCGCACCAGGACCTCACCCGCGTACGCGCCGAACCCGAAGAGCACCTCGATCGGTCGGGCTCTGGAGCCCCCCTCGCCCCCTCTTCGGAGACCGTCCACCACCAGATCCACCACACGGAGACTGCCCACCGAGTAGTCGAGTGGCAATCGCGCCCGCACATTGACACGTTCGACGAAATCCGAGACGTAGTGCCGCATCTGGGATGCCGCTGGGACCGGATCGATGACCGGATGCATCACGACTCACCTTCCCCACTGTGACGTTGACCGCGACCGGGGCCGCGAGAACGGCCCGTGAATCCAAGCGGAAGGAAGGCGTTGGGTATCACAGCGGGATTGCGTGATGATCTTGATGGGGAGGAAACATCCGGCACACGCGGCACATCGCGCCCCGGCACAGGCCACTGACCCGGCCTGATCGCGGCGCACAGTCCCGGTACCACTCGCACGGGGTGCGACCGGTACCGGGACTGTGCGCCGCGGGGTGGGGGTGCCGTCTGACGGAGGGGAATCGGGATGAACGCACCAGGCCGCGGGCGGGTTGCCGCCGCGGGTGAGAAGGAACTCGGGAGAGCGATCGTCAGGGCGCAACATGGGGACGAGCGGGCCTTCGCCGCCGCGTACACACTCGTGCAGCCGTCCCTGCTCAGCTATCTGTACGGACTGGTGGGCTCCGAAGCGGAGGACGTGGCGTCCGACGCCTGGCTGGAGATCGCGCGAGATCTGGACCGGTTCAGCGGCAACGGCGCCGGATTTCGCGCCTGGGCCATGAGCATCGCGCGGAACCGGGCGGTCGATCATCTCCGCCGCCGCCGAAGCAGACCGCGCGCCGCCCTTCTGAACCAGGACGTGTACGAACTGTCGAACGGTCAGGACACCGCTCGGGAGGCCCTGGAGAGCATCTCCACCCAGCATGTCCTGGCACTGATAGCGCTGTTGCCGTGCAGCCAGGCGCAGGCCGTACTGCTCCGTACGGTGATCGGCCTGGACGGGGTGACGGTGGCCCGGATCCTGGGCCGCCGTCCCGGCGCGGTGCGCTCGGCCGCCCACCGGGGCCTGCACCGGCTGGGCCGCCATCTCGACCCGGGCGGCCAGACCCCGGCCGGGCGCCGCGACCCGGACCGGGAGCGCTGCCCGTCCGCCGAGCCCTGGGGAGGGTGCTCGACGGCGTCGGCTCCGCAGGATGCGGGTACGGGTTCCACTTCAGGCACAGCGGGGGCGGGCGGGCCCGGGCGGCGCAGGTGAGGCTCCGGGGCAGTGAGCGGGCTCCCCGCGCGAGAACGCATGGGCGAGAAGTCTGAGCGTGGGGTCCGTTTGATGACAACACGTGGTGTTCCCGGTGGCGCAAGGGACCGGGAACACCACGGCCCCACGGTCCGGTCCGGGAGACGTCCCGGCCGTGGGTTCTTGTCCGTCGGTCCGGCTCAGCTGGCTTCGTCCGAGAACGGATCGAAGAACGGCCGGGGAACCAAGTCCGCGACACCGAGACCTCCGAATTCGGGATCCAGGATTGCCCGGCCCATGAATTCGGAAGCCGACATCTCGTATCGGTTCCATTCCCCTGCCGCCGCCTCGGGCGACATGGCCAGGGTGGGCCAGTTGTCCGGAGATCCGGAATCGGCGATCCAGAAGAGTTGGTGGGCCGACTCGCTCGATCCCCAGGGAATCAGACCTCCGCGCTGGGGCCGATAGATGGCGTAAGGCGCGTACCGCGATTGCCTTTCTTCTTCGCTGCCCGGTTCAGGCGCGTACCGCAGCTGAGTTCGCCACATGCTGAGGAAGTCGCTGGACGCACCATCGCCTACCGAAAGAGCGAAGTACGCACCGGAGAAGACGCCGTCACCAAAGGCTTCGCACAATCGCTTGTAATCACCCGGCAGCCTGGTCTCCAGCGCGCTTTCCACGACCTCCCAAGGCAATGTCAGTCTCTGATCCGTCCAATCGGTGGCTTCCAGAAGGCGTTCCGTCCACATATCGGCTCTCCTTTTGAGTGTGCTCACATCAGAGACAGGCGGGCAGCCTAGCAGGCTGCCCGCCCGTCGTTCCTCTTCGTGCCAGTTCACCGGCCTATCGGCGAATCAGAGAACTGTCCGTACCTACTAAGGCTTTCGCCCGCCGGGGCCATTCCAGATGGTTATCGAACCGTGTGTCCCGTTCGTAATGCTCTGCCATCTCAGATACAGCGAGTCGGGCCTGCTCCTTCCTGATTCATAGGACGCGCTTACCTCGTAGTAGAGCGAATCGCCGCTGGCGATCTGGGCGGCAAGCCGATTCTCGACCCTCTTCATGGCCGGATCATTTGCTCCGATATGAAGCGCGACCAGGTTTCTTCTGTCGAGCCCCGATCCACCGAGCTGGTTTCCCAGCAGGTGCCCTCGGATGTACTTCCCCTTCTGGAGTCCCTTGGGTGTGTGGTGCGCCGTATAGTCCGCAGGGAACTCGGTCGCGGTTCCCGCGACCGACGAATCGGGGTTACCCATGATCTTTTTGTTCCGGAAGTCCCCAGACTCCCAGCTGAAGCCTCCGCCGGTCAGGCAGGCCCGCACTCCCTGCGCCCGCCCCCGGGAATCGAGCGGCATGTAGTAGACGGAACTCTGACCCTTTTTGCATTTGTCTCGGCTGACCGGGAAGTCATGGCCCCAGTAGTACTCGTTGACCCCTGATTCCTCAGCCAGCAGCCCGGTGTTGTAGTCCGGCTTATCCGGGTTGTACGGAACCTTGTTCGGCTTCTGGGTGTTGTTCCACCCAATACCGTCGAGGAACACCTCGACCGCAGTGCCGACTGGATTCCGCCGCGCGACCGTCTTGGCTCCGGCACTCACGGCCTTGGACGCCTTCTGGTAACCGGACTTGACGGTCTTCTTGAAGTCGTCCCAGTCGATGAAGTGACCGTCCACCTCGACGCCGCTGACGGGGTTGCCGCCGCCGAAGGCGTACCGGTTGGAGGTGAACGGGTCGCTGCTGAGGTCCATGTCGGCGAGGGCGCCGTTGTACATGTCCCGGCTGGTGAAGCGGTTGAGTCCCGGGCTGTAGTCCCGGAATCCCATGTCGTACGTGCCCGAATTGGCATCCCACCGATTCGCGTTGTACCGGTAGGGGTTGTGCGCCTCCTTCGTGGGGTCGGCCGCGTCGGGCTTGTCGATGCCGGTGAAGTCGGAGTGGTCGTCGGTGCCGTAGGCCGTGTAGCCGTAGGTGCTGACGGCCTGGCCGTTGGTGCCGGTGACGCTCTCGACGTCGGTGTGGCTGTTGTAGGCGTAGAAACCGGACTCGGTGGTCCCGTCGGTCTTGTGCCTGACCTGGGAGAGCCGCTCGCCCCAAGGGCTGTACTGGTAGGACTTGGTGAGCGCTCCGGAGACCTCCTCGCCCATCACGTCCTGGGAAAGGCCGAGATAGGTGTAGTCGGTGTTCTTGCCGTTCGCGGTGGTGCTCGCGGTGCGGTCCAGCGGGTCGAAGGTGTACGTGGTCGACTTCAGGACGCCCGCGCTGTCGGCCTTCTGCGACTCGACGACGTGGTCGAAGCCGTCGTAGACCTTCCGCTCGGTGATCTGGCCACCGGTGGTGACCGTGTCCTGGCGTCCGAACGGGTCGTAGTTGTACCGCGAGGTGACACCGCCGGACGAGCTGGTCAGCAGCCGGTTGCGGTCGTAGTTGTAGCTGGTGCTCGTGCCCCGGACCGTCTGCTGGACCACATTGGCGTTGTTGTCGTGGACGTAGGTCTCGGTACCCGCACCATGGCCGGTCTTGATGGACTCGTTGAGGCGGTCGACGGGGTCGTAGGAGTAGTTCGTCGTCGATTCGAGGTACGCCGAGGTGTTGTCGGCGTTCATCTTCTTCGCGACGTCCTGCGACTTGTTGCCGTTCGCGTCGTAGGCGTAGAGGTGCGAGGCGACCAGGGTGCCGTTCGCCTGCTTCTCCGTGGTCGACTTGATCGTGCCGTTGAGGTGGTAGGCGTAGTCGACGGTGTTGGAGTTGGCCTTGGTCTCCCGCAGCCGCTGTCCCTTGTCGGTGTAGGTGTACGAGCTCACCTTCGGCGAGGTGTCCGCCGCCGAGTTGCCCACCGAGACCGTGCCGACCAGGTCGCGCAGATCGTAGGTGTACCGCGAGAACTGGTCGGGATGGGTGATCGTCTCGGGCTGGCCGTTGGCGTCGTACGTGTAGGAGGTGGCCTTCCGCTCCTGCCCGGCCAGCGCCTCGGTCACCTTCAGCAGCTGGTTGAGGCCGGTGTACGTCATCGTGTAGGCGTCGATCCGGGCCCCGGACGAGGTGTCGTCGATCGAGGTCAGATTGCCGTTGACGTCGTACGCGTAGGCGAAGTTGCGCTTCTCCGTGTCGGCGGGGTCGCCCGTGGTGTCACGGATCAGCCGCACCGCGTCGGCGACGGCTGTTCCGCTGCCGCTCTGCGCCAGTTCGATCCGGGCGCTGTTGCCCTGGTTGAAGGTGTAGGTGCCCAGTGCGACCCAGGTCCCGGCGGCCGTGTTCTGGTCCTTGGCCACCGTCGCCGAACCCGAGGCATGGGTGACGGTGTACTGCGCGGCCGTCGTCGCACCGCTGACCTGCGGATACTTCACGTACGCGGTGTAGGTGCCGTTCTTCGGGACGTTCAGGGTCCAGGTGAAGGCGTCCGTCCCGGTGCCGGAGGCGTGGGTGCGGTGGTCGTGGCCCTGTTGTCCTGCGGTGTTCTGCTTGCTCCAGGTACCGGTGGAGGACGTGTTCTGGATGTCGGAGTTGTCCACCACGACCACGGACCGTCCGGCCGGGTGCCCGTCGTCCGCCTTCGTCTTGAGGGAGCCGTCCGGGTGGTGGGTCCAGGTCATCACACGGTCGGCCGCGTCACCGGCCGATGAGATCGTGCGGCGGGTCTGGTTCCCCAGGTTGTCGTAGTCGTGGGTGGTGACGATGTCCCACGGGTCCGTCGTGTGCTTCGCCCAGCCGTTGTCGAAGTAGTCGTACGTGGTGTCGTTGCGGATCGTCTCGCCCTCGGAGGGCGGGAGCGAGACCTTCGAGACACGGCCGACCGCGTCGTAGTCGGTCCGGGTGTGGACATTGGGGTCGTTGTAGCGGGTGTCCGCCGGGTCGTACGGCAGGTACTGGCGCACCGGCCGGTTGAGCGCGTCGTACTCGGTGCGCGCGGTGAAGTCGTTCGCGGCGGCTGTGGCCGTGCCCCGCGGGGTCACAACCTTCGTGGTGTTGCCGGCCTGGTCGTACTCGAAGCGTGTGATCCGGTCCGTACCGGCCGCGTACGGGATCCGGACCTCGGTCCGGGCACCCCGCTCGTCGTGGTCGACGTGTGTGGTGTTGTTGTCGGCGTCCGTGGACCGGACGACCAGGGAGTCCTTGTCGTAGAAGCTGGAGGCGATCTTGCCCGTCGGGTCGGTGACCGTGGTGACCCGGTGGTTCAGGTCGTAGGCGGTCTTCGTCGTGAAGTCGTTGGGGTCGGGGGTGGCGTGCCTCCTCGGATCGACGACCTTGGTCAGGTTGCCGACACTGTCGTAGGTGTACGAGATGGTGTCGCCGGACGCGTTCACGACGGTCGCGGGCTGGTACAGCTCGTCGTAGGTGTAGGTGGTCGTGTACGAGCCGGGAGCCGCGCCCGGCAGATTGCCCTTGGGCTCGGTGACGGTGCGCAGATTTCCGACCGAGTCGTAGGTGTAGGTCGTTTTCCGGTCGGCCCCGGCATAGTTGTTGCCGGGGGCGGTGGCGGAGAGGACCTGGTCCGCGTTGTCGTACACGGCCGTGGAGATCGCGCCGTTGGGGGCCGTGGAGGTGGTGACGTTGTCGTTCGCGTCGTACACCGGGGCCGGGGTGGTGATCAGCACATTGGCGTTCTGGTCCTTGGGGACCGTGCTGACCAGCGGACGTCCGTAGACGTCGTAGGTCTGGGTGGTCTTCTTGCCGAGTGCGTCGGTGACCTCCCGGACCTGGCCGCGCTCGTCGTACACACTGGTGGTCGGCCGGTTGAGCGCGTCGGTGATCGTGGACGGATAGCCGTGCGGACCGAAGCCGCTGGTGGTCGTTGGGTTGCCGTTGGCGTCGGTCGCCTTGGTCAGCAGACCGTGCGCGTTGTACTCGTACTTGATGGTGTAGTCATCCGGTACGGAGGGGGTGGCGACGCCCTTGGGGTCGGTGACCGAGGTGAGATTGCCGAAGGCGTCGTAGCCGAACTGCGAGGCGCGGCCTTCCGGTGACGTCTTGCGGAAGAGGTCGGCCGAGAAGCCGTCGGCGCGTGTCTGGTACTCGTACTTCGAGGCGTTGGCTGGGGTGACGCCGGGGGCGCAGTCCGTAGCCGGGGGGACACCCGTCTTGTTCTGCTCCGCGTCGCGGGTCCAGAGCGGGTAGCCGGTCTTGGGGTCGTAGCAGTAGGCGTTCTTCGCCCCGTTGTCCTCCTCCAGCAGGACGACGTTGTTGTCGGTGTCCCAGGTGGACCTGGTCACCTGGGACTTGGCGTTCGTGTGGTGGATTCCGCGACCCGAGGCGTCCGTCACGACGACCGAGGAGCGGTTCTGGGCGTCGGTGACGGTGGTGTCGGTGTGGGTCGCGTCGGCGGCGTTCGTCGCGTAGGTGAATCCGGTCGCGCCGAGGAGCCGGTCGGTGAGCGTCTTCGTGCGCCAGTTGTCCTTGACGACGGTGCCCGCGCCCGGCTCGTGGTAGGCGAGTGCGGTGTTCTTGCCGCGCGGGTCGGTGGCCCGGATCAGCTTGACGTTCCGGTCGCTCTGGGCGCTGTCGTAGCCGAAGGTGAAGACCTTGGGCTGGGTGGAGCCGTCACCGTCGGTGAGCTGTCCGAGGATGCCCTTCGTGGTGTAGAAGAAGGACACCTTCCGGCCGGAGATGTCGGTGATGGACTTGACGTGGTCGTAGATCCGGGGGTTGGTGAGATTGGTCCCCGAGACCTTCACGCCCGAGTCGTTGATGTACTCGTAGGCCGCGTCGCCCTTCTCCCAGTAGTCGACGGTGAGCGACTGCCGGTTGGCGGGGTCGGTGACGTACGTGAGGAACTTGATGGTCCGGTTGTTGGAGACCCGCTCCTCGTACGCGAACTCCTGGCTGTTGCCGTTCTTGTCGACGGTCTCGGTCAGATAGCCGTCGCAGCTGAACCGGAAGCGGGTGCCGTCCGGCCGGGTGAGGGTCCAGGCGTCCGAGACGTCGTCCTGGGAGGGCGTGCAACTCAGGCCGGTCTTCATGGTGAGCCGGTAGTGGAATCCGGCGGGTGCCTGCCAGGTGCCGTCCGCCTGCTTGCGGAACAGGTGGGTGGTGCCGTCCCCGTCGGTCAGACGTATCTCGGTGGGGTTGGCGCGCGGATGGAAGTCGAGCGGTGTGCCCAGCCGGACGGGTCCGGCGAGCTGCGCCGACCAGCCGTGCCCCAGGACCGTGTCCGAGGTGTCCTGGGAGTTGTAGGAGAAGCGGGCGAAGGTGGTCAGACCACGGCCCGGGTTGGTGAAGGCGTTGTAGGACCAGACACTGTTGCCCGCACCGAGGTTGTTCATCAGCGTGGACCCGGCGCCGGTGTTCTTCCCGGTGTACGAGTAGAACTTCTCCAGGCCCAGGTGGTGGGCCTTCAGGTCCTCGACGGCCACGTCCTGCTTGAGCGGTGGGATGCCGCCCGCGCCCGCCGAGAGCCAGGTGCCGTCCGACACCTTGCGGATGTCCCAGTTGATGTAGTGCTCGGCGCGTTCGTTGCCGGTGGTGGTGATGTCGGGCGAGCGGATGGCCGCGTTGATGGTGGCCGACTTGCCCGGCAGCAGCGCCGGTATCGCGGTCCTCTTCTGGTTGGCGGCCGTGGTGACGTCCGTGCCGTCGGGCAGCTTCCAGGTGTACGAGAGTTCCCGCTCACCGGCGGCCCACGCGGTCGAGGTGGTGTTGGTGATGGTGACGGCGCCCGTGTAGTCGGTGTTCGTCGTCATCCGGTGCGGTGTGTTGGGCGCGTAGTACGTGTTCTCCGCAGTGGCGTCCACGTAGATCACCCGCAGCAGCGGGCGGAGCTGTTGGTCGGGCGCGCCCGCCGAAAGGAACAGCGAGCGCTCCTGGGCCCCGGCGGCCGTCTCGTTGTTCAGCTTGACCAGGGCACCCTTGTTCGTGCTGGGGGTGCGCACCCAGTTCTGGGTGAGACCGGTGGCGTCCCACCAGTGGCGGCCCAGATCGGTGTCGAAGGAGGGCACGTAGTCGGCGACTGCCGCCGAGTGGTCACCGCCCGCCGAGGTCCACGCGGTGGTGGCGTTGGCGTTGTTCCAGGTGGCGGCGGTGTCGGTGAACTCCCGGGTGAGCCCGTGCAGGTCATACCGGGCTTTTGCGGTGCCGCCGCGTTCGGTCAGGGTCGTCCACAGGAACATCCGGCTCTCAAGGACGGTCGCCGTGCTCGGGATGGCGGTGGTCGGGAAGTCGATCACGGCGCGGGTCTTGCCGTACGTGCCCGAGTTGTTGCCCACGCTCAGCCAGTGCTGGCCGACCGCGCCCTGCTCGATGGTGTTGAGGTTGGTGGTCGGCTTCAGGGACGACAACGTGGTGTCGGTCTGTCCCGCCTGGATGAGCCGCATGGTGCGGCCCGCTTTGGGGATGGCGACCAGCCGGGTCGGTGAGCCGAGGACCTGGCCGTCTCTGGTTCTGACCGCGATCTGGTAGTAGTACACCTTCCCGATCTCCTCCGGACTGCTGTCCGGGGTGGGTATCGCGGTGGTGTCTGTGTACTTGGTGACCGTCTTGGCGATCGGCGCGATCCGGGTCGCGGCTGACGGGGTGAACACCTGCTGGGTGGAGCGGTGGAGTTGGTACTCGACGATGTCGAGGTCCGTGTCGCCGCTGGTGTTCGCGTAGGCGGGCCAGGACAGTTCGGGGCCGGTGGAGTGGATGACCGTCGGCGACCGCAGCGAGGTGCCGACCTTGCCGAAGGTGACGGTCAGCCGGGGGATGGTGGAGGTCTCGCCGCCGTAGTCGTAGTCCCCGGCCTGGTACGCGGGACCGCCGAGCGGTGCGGTGGCGGTCTCGTTGACGGCCTTCACGACGAAGCCGTGGTTGGGCGAGGTGCCGTTGACCCACTTCTGCACGGTGTCGGCGACGGCGAAGTTGTGCCAGGAGTTGTACTCGCCGATGTCCTTGCGGATCTGCCCCGGGTTGAGGAGCCGTACGGCGTCGGCCATGGTCCGCCGGGATGCGTCACCGGTGTCCCCGAGGACGATGGAGCCGGTGTTGCCCTTGGCGAAACTGACCTGGCTCGTGCCGAGCATCCGCCAGCCGGCGGTTCCGGTCGACTGGTCGACCGTGTGGTTCTGCACGGGTGCGGCGGAGTTGATCGTGTAGGGGGCGGCGGTGGCCCCGTCCGCGAGCGGAGTGGTGTGCACCTCGACCCGGTAGTCCGTCGCGTCGTGGACGTGCGGCCGGTAGGTGTATGACTCGCCCGTGGCCGCGTTCTTGTTGTACGAGTAGTCGCCGCCAGAGCCGGTGCCGGCGACCCTCGGCCACTCACCGACAGCGGCCGTACCGGGATCGCCGTCGTCCAGGTGCACGGTGGTGGACGACTGCTCCCCGGCCAGTGCGTTGGTGTTGTTCCAGGTGGCCGTCGCCTCGTCCCAGGCACCGGTGGCCCGGCGGATCTCGACGTCGACATTGGTGCTGCCGGTGGTGTGGGTTTGGTCGTAGTAGAGGCCGAGCCGGGCCGCGTCGATCTTCGAGCCCGCCGGTATCGAGGTCAGCGGGAACTTGATCAGCGAGCGGGCGATACCGGTGGCGCTGGTCTTGCCCGCCGCCATCTCCCAGGTGCCGTTGAAGTTGGTCGTGGGCTGGTCCGAGCGGACCATCACATCCTGGGAGACCGAGGCCGAGGGCGCGATGGTGATCGTCGGGTCGATGACCACCGGGTACTTCCGCTCGGGCGCCGCGAGCCAGGCCGCGTCCGGGGTGAGCGTGAGCCGCCAGCCCTTGCCGTGCCGGCTGAGCTTCTGCGTCACCTTCGGGCTGAAGGACTTCCCGTACGGGGAGGCGCGGTCCTTCCTGCTGTCGGTCATGAACGCGGGCGGGACCACCAGCACCGGGTTGGCCGGGTCCTCGCCGAAGATCGCGATCGAACCGTCCGGGCGCTCCTTGGGCTGGAGTGCCCCCGTGTCCAGGGTGAAGACGTACTTCACCGGTTTCGCGGGCCGCTGGGCAAGGGTGATGTTCTCCTTCACCCGGCCCGCGCCGACCTGGTACGACACGTCCGCACCCGCGGCCAGGCCCCGGTAGGTGACCGTGTCCGCCTTGGCGGTCGGTTTGACGCCCTCGGCCGCGCCCAGGAGTCCGAGGGTGACGGCCTGACCCTCCGGGGTTTCGAAGCGCAGCAGCTTTGCGGGGTCCGTACCGAACCAGCTACGGCTGGTGTTCGCCGTGTTGGCGAAGGCGAAACCCTTGTCCTTGACGGCCCTTACCGAGGTGTCGACGGCCTTCCATGCCGTACCCGATCGATAGGACACGGGGCTGGCCGCCAATTCGGCCTCGACCCGCCCGTCGGAGAGCTGCCAGAACCGGGCTTGAGGTGTACGTCTTTCGGCTAATTCTCTGATCCGCTTGGCCGGTGGCGCCTTCTTTCCCTCGGCAAGTTTCTCCCGGCTCGGTATCTCTACCTTTGTGCCTGCCGGAGGTTTGGCGAGCTTGGGTCCCTTCTTGTCGTCGTCGTCCGAGAACCATCCCTTGACAGTGTCGACGACTCCCTTTTCCTCACCCTTGCCCGACGGTGAGTTCTGGTCGGCGTAGGCGATCTGCGGCAGCATCGTGCCCGCGATCGCTGCCGCGACCAGGCAGGACACATACTTCCCGTACGGAGATCTCACCTCGATATCCTTCCGGTCCGGCGCTCCTAAACCCTTCACAGAAAGGCGAAAAGGGCACGCCGAATGTGCTGGAGCGAAGTTTTCCGCCCAGCCGGAACCATTTGCCTGCCGAGTACGGGAAGTCAGGGGGATTTCACCTCCCGGGCACGGCAGCGAAAGTATCGACCGCATGACTGATGCCATGTCAACCCTATGGACATATAGGGCAATTAAGAGTCCGTGGTGGTGCCAATTGGTCCGCTTTTTCCTGCTGCTTTCGCGGGCGGCGAGCCTTGGTGTATAACCCTGCCGGTTGGCTGTCCGTCCACGAGAGGGAAGGTGGTGCCGGTCATGGCGGCCAGTAAAGAAGGGAAAGGGAAGCAGTCCGGAGCGGACTTGGGCCCAGGTGCCGGGTCAGGTGCGCAGGCGGGCCCGGATACGGCTTCGGACCGGGGGCAGGGCATGGCGATGGGCAGAGGTTCCGCGAGTCCGCGGCGGGTGTGGGCCGCAATCGGTGCACTGGGGCTTGCCTGTGCGGGCATTGCCGGCTACGCGGTCCATGATTCGTCCGGCGGAAACAACTCCGGCAAGCAGCCGTCCTCTCGGGCCGTCGCCGCGGCGGAGGTGACGTACGAGGTCACTGGAGAGGGCACTGCGGAGATCACCTACCGCCCGGCGGGCGGGACGGGCGCAGTGGTCGTCAGGGAAGCCGCCCTGCCCTGGAAGAAGTCGATCCGGCTCCCCGTCGGCAAGTCCCCGACCGTCGCCGTCGTCCTGGGCGAGCACGGCGGCCGGGCGGCCTGCACGGTCTCGGTGCGCGGCAAGCACGTCCAACAGGCCACGGCGACGGGCCGGTACGGGCGGGCAACCTGTGGCGGGGAGCGGGCCGGGTGAGGCGGACAGGCTGCGGGCCGGTCGCCCCCGCTCCAGGGGCGGCCGGTTACTCCGCAGTCGGGCTCGACCGGACCCTCCCTGGTGGGCTCAGACTCCGCGCCAGAGATTGGCGAAGGCGGCGCCCTCGATGGACCGCCTCTGTCGTACGGCCTCCAGTTCCATCACCGCGTCGTGGACTGCGGCCACCACGGCCGTCACGGCGTCGTCGGCGAGGTCAGGCTCGTCGTCCGGTCGGTCTGGTCGGTCTGGTCGGTCTGGTCGGTCTGATCCGATGCCCACGGCCAAGGCGAGGGCGTACAGGACTGGTTCCTTCTCTTCCCAACGCGAGACTGCCCGACGGCGCGCGGGCGTATCGACCAGTTCCACGCGTCGCGAGCCGAAGGGCGCCCCACCGCTTCGCTTGCGGGTCAGCTCGCCGTCCTGCTCCAGGGCGGTCTGGTACGCGGCCGACAGATCTCGGCCCCGGCGCCACAACCAGTCCTCGATCTGCTCATAGGGCGGCTGCCGCGTGAGTCCTGCCACGGCCTCGACCGCAAGGCGATCGTCCAGTGTCGGCGGCCCACCCGGCACGATGCGGTCGTCGTCCACCGTGACCGTCCCCGCATCGATGAGATCGATCAGTTCGGCTCCCGCGAGCGCGAGCGACAGATCACCTTGTCCCACGGGCTGCTTCGCCCCCGGGTGCAGGGTGATGATGAACAGGTCCTTCGCCGTGGTCATGAACGGCTCCCCTCGGAGACATCGACATAAGCGCTTCCTCGCCGCCAGACTCGCATCCGGTGTGCCAGTCCCGCTGATCACCTGGCGGTGAGGATGTGTGCCCATGGCTCGTCGATGTCGGCGAGGCCCAGCACGGCGACGACGTTGTCGAGCATTCCGGCGCCGAACCATTGCCGTACGGCGTCGTCGTCCCCCAACAGCTGTCGAGCGGTCTCAACCTGCTTGGCGTAGCAGCGACGCACGGCCTGCCCCACCAACGGTTCGCCGGCGGCGCAGTTCGCGTGCATGAGGAAACGCAGGATGGCCGGGTCCGCGACAAGTGCCCGATAGGCGTCGCGTGCCGCGTCCAACCTGGCCTCGGATGCGCCGCCCCCGTCCGGTGCCGACGCGTGCGCGAGCAGGGTCTCGGTCATCACGACGGACACATGATCGACCGTCGCCGCGAAGAGTGCCTGCTTGTTGGGGTACAGGCGATAGAGGTACGGCTGAGAGACACCGACCGAGTTGGCGATCTCGTGTGTCGTCGTTCCGTAGAAACCCTTGTGCGCGAAGCACTCGATCGCGGCGGCCACGAGGGCTCGGCGTCGTTCGTCGCTCTTGGCGCTGGTGCCGGCTGCGGGCATGGGCGTCAGTTAAGCACGGCAGCCTCAGCCGCCAAAAGTCACGCTCCGGTCGGAGCCGGCGCCGTCCGGTGTGAGTGCCTCGATGGCCACCAGCGGGTTCCAGTAGTCCAGATAGTGGGTGATGCGCGCATGGTCGTCGGTCCGAACCACCGAGACGCACCTCTGCTCGTACGGCTTGCCGGTCGGCAACGCGGTGCCCGTCGAGCGGAACTCCGCGATCACAAGACTCGGGTCGACCGTGTCGTGGAACGCGAGGTCGACGAATGCGACGTCAAAGGTCTCGGGGAAGCCGCGCATATGCGCGATCAGCGCCTCGCGCCCCCTCACCCGTCGCGGCACACCGGAGGGCGCGTACGGGAACTCAAGCACCGCGTCCGGTGCGAAGAGCTCCACCCATTCGTCGGTGCGCCCTGCGGCGGTGAGACGCAGATGCTCGGCCACTGTGTGCTGCGCGGCGGTGCGGCGGGCGGCGGTGTCTCGAACGGCTGCCATGTCCACTCCTAGGTTAGTGGTAGACCTATAACTTAACGTTCTGGAGCGGTCCTGTCAGTCCTGTGGATGGTTTGAGTTTGGGTGACAGCCAGGGCGTGCCCGCTGGATCCGTCCACTGGTCAGCGACTCACCCGGTCCGGTGTCCACGCGTCGTCCGGGGTGCGCGGCCCTGAGGTGCGCAGATGGTCGCGTAGCGCGGTCAGCACGGGGTGCTGGTCTCCGGTACGGGACAACAGTGCGTGCGTGTACACCGGGGTCGGTTCGCGCAACGGGATGCGCCGTAGGTCGTGGGTCTGGGGCCACAGGTACCGATCCCCACTCCCGATGAGGGTGGCCAGCGAGGCCGAGTCGGTCAGCGCGTCCATCAGGGCCTCGTCACCGAAGTTGGGGCCGAGAGCGTCGATGCTCAGACCAAAGGCATCGGTCAGCGCCTGGTAGAAGGCCGCCCACTCCGTGCCGGGCCTGATCCCGGGGATCCAGATGCGGTGGTCGGCCAGGTCCGCCGGCCTGACCCAAGGCGCTTTCGCCAAGGGGTGGCTGGGCCCGACCAGGAGCTCCAAAGGTGAGTCCAGGAGTCGTTCGGCGCTGATCCCGGCTGGAACCTGGTCGACCGGCAGGGCGCGGAAGGACGCGTCGACGGTTCCTTCGAGCACTGCCTGGGCGGCCTGAGCGGCGTTCTCATTGCTCAGTGTGACCGCGTCCAGGCTCATCTCGGGGTGGGAGCGGTAGAACCGGTAGACGGCCTGGGCCGGAGCGATGCGCCGGTTGAGGACGTCGACCCGCAACGGTCGGCTGCCGGGGCGCACGGCCTGCTCGGCCTGCTCGAAGGCTGCGAGGACCCTTTTGGCGTGCGGCAGGAAGACCTGCCCGTCCAGGCTCAGCCGGGAGCCTCGCGAGGTTCGCACCAGAAGTGTGACCTTGAGGCGCTTCTCCAGGGCCGCGATCCGCTTGGAGACCGCCTGCTGGCTGATCCCGAGCTCGTCCGCCGCTGCCTGGAACTGGCCGGTCTCGGCGACGACCGCGAACGTCCGCAGCGCTTCAGCATCCACACTCGCATCCTACTTTCACAACCATTGGTTGTTTCTGGTGTGGTGCAGGGTTGTTTGATCGAGCGTTCCGCGCGGTGATGGGATCGGCTCATGTCTACCCGCACAGAGCAGGTCATGTATGTCCAGACACCTGTGTTCGCGCGTCATGTGGAGCGGATCGTGGAGGTTACCGATGCGACGTCTCGATTGAACGCGCTGCCGTTCGGCGACAGTGAGGGTCGCGCGGAACTACTTTCTGTTGTGTTCGGTGGCCCGCTGCCGGAGTCGGTGGTGATCTACCCGCCGTTCTTCACCGAGTGCGGGCTGAACACGACGTTCGGGGAGAACGTCTTCGTCAACCAGGGATGCACCTTCATGGACAAGGGAGGCATCCGTATCGGGAACGGCGTCATGATCGCCCCGAAGGTCAGCCTCATCACCGGAGGTCATCCACTGCCACTGGCCGAGCGCCGCGAGTACCTCTCCTTCGCCCCGATCGTGGTCGAGGACGACGTCTGGATCGGGACGGCCGCCGTGATCACGCAGGGGGTGACCATCGGTGCCGGTGCGGTGGTCGCCGCGGGCGCGGTGGTCACTCGTGATGTTGCTGCCGGCACCGTGGTCGCGGGAGTGCCCGCCCGGGTGATCAAGAAGATCGACTGAGTCCGTCCGATCTGCTGGCCCGGGTGAAGTCGGTTCGCTGTCCCAACAGGCGGAATCCGACGGTCATCCCATGGTTCTCCGACGCACCCACGCTTCGCTCACGCTGGGGGCGGGGGAGTCCATGGTGACCCTGGCGCGGTGGCTCTGATACTCCTCGCCGACTGTCACGCTGAGCTACTACGCTCACTTCATGCCAGAAGCCGGGATGAAGGGCCGTACCGCCACCGACGAAATCCTGGGGAGCCGGGGGAGTGACGAGCCGGTGGAAACTCCCCGGATTCCCCCAGGCCGAACGTGGTCGATCCCCCGGTACACGCACACTTGGAGATGATCGTGGATTGCAGGGCTAGAGATTTGGGCGGCCTGGGAAAATGCTGAATGAGGTGACCGCGACCCGCTACGTCACGCCGTTGCGTGAGGGCGGCTCGCTCCCGGGCATCGTCGAAGCCGACGATCTGGGTACGTACGTGATGAAGTTCACCGGTGCCGGGCAGGGGCGCAAGACCCTGGTCGCCGAAGTTATCTGCGGGCAGATCGGTCGTGCCTTGGGGCTCAGGGTGCCCGATCTGGTGGCCATACACCTCGATCCGGTGATCGGGCTCGGCGAGCCCGATCAGGAGGTGCAGGAGTTGTTGAAGGCGAGCGGAGGGCTCAACCTCGGCATGGACTTCCTGCCGGGGACCATCGGCTTCGACCCGCTCGCCTATGAGGTGGATCCCACGGAGGCCGGCCGGGTCATCTGGTTCGACGCCCTCATCAACAACGTCGACCGCTCCTGGCGCAACCCCAACATGCTTGTCTGGCACGGAGACCTCTGGCTCATCGACCACGGGGCAACGATGATCTGGCACCACAACTGGCCGGGCGTCGCCTCCTGGGCCCAGAAGCCGTACGACGCCTCCGACCACGCGCTCGCCCGCTTCTCACCCGACATCATCACAGCGGCTGCCGAGCTCGCACCCCGGGTGACCGAGGAACTGATCACGGCGGCAGCGGCTGACGTACCCGATGCCTGGCTGGTGGACGAGCCGGGGTTCGACACCACCGACGAGCTTCGCAGGGCCTATGTGGACGCCCTGCTGCCCCGGGCGGCGACGATCCACGAGCGGATCACCCTGGGTGAGCCGTCCAAGGACCGCCCGTCCCGGGCACCCGGCTGGCTGACCGGCCGTACCGAGCAGAAGGGCGCACGGTCATGAGCGGGCGCGATGGCCGTGAGGTGTTCGAGTACGCCCTGTTGCGGGTGGTGCCACGGGTGGAGCGGGGCGAGTGCTTCAACGCGGGCGTGGTGGTCTACTGCCGGGCGCGGTCGTTCGTCTCGGCCCGTACCCATCTCGACGCGGCCAAGCTCCGGGCCCTGGACCCCACCGCCGATGTGACCGGCGTTCAGGCGGCCCTGCGCGCGGTCGAGTACGTCTGCTGCGGTGGGGAAGCCGCCGGGCAGGCAGCCGTCGACGACGCGGGTCGGCGCTTTCGGTGGTTGATCGCGCCGCGCTCGACTGTCGTCCAACCCGGGCCCGTGCACACCGGACTGACCGCCGATCCCGCGGCGGAGGTGGAACGACTGCTGGCGCTGCTCGTGCGCTGATGTCCTGCCCGGCGCGCCCACGGTGGCCGTTGACACCTGGTGTCAGGGCTTCTAGCGTCTCGTCCAGCCGGCGATACTAAGCGGTCGCTCACGCTCGGACGTCAAGACTCCCGGGCCGAGGCGCCGGTACGGGCCTCGCCGGCACCCGCTCCGAACGGGTGCCGGTGCATCACACACGATCACGGCCGCGGGCACCCGCCGAGCGGCGCAGCCAACGGCGAGGAGAGAGCAGCATGTCCACCACCGAGCAGCGGGTAGCCATTGTCACCGGGGCGGCCCGGGGCATCGGAGCCGCCACCGCCGTACGACTCGCCGCCGACGGCCGGGCCGTCGCGGTACTCGACCTGGACGAAGCGGCCTGCAAGGACACGGTGGACGCGATCACCGCGGCCGGGGGTCGGGCGCTCGCCGTCAGTTGCGACGTTTCCGACAGCGGCCGGGTGGACGCCGCGGTTGCCCGGGTCGCCGCGGAGTTGGGCGCACCGACCATCCTGGTGAACAACGCCGGAGTGCTGCGCGACAACCTGTTGTTCAAGATGACCGAGTCCGACTGGGACACGGTGGTGAACGTGCACCTCAAGGGCGCGTTCCTGATGGCCAAGGCATGCCAGAAGCACATGGTGGACGCCGGTTTCGGACGGATCGTCTCGCTCTCCTCGTCGTCAGCGCTCGGCAACCGCGGCCAGGCCAACTACTCCGCGGTCAAGGCAGGGCTCCAGGGTTTCACCAAGACCCTCGCCAAGGAGCTCGGCAAGTTCGGGATCACGGCCAACGCGGTCGCCCCCGGCTTCATCGCAACGGACATGACGGCGGCGACCGCGGCCCGCGTCGGGATGGGATTCGACGAGTTCCAGGCCGCCGCCGCCACCCAGATCCCGGTCCAACGGGTGGGGCGCCCCGAGGACGTGGCGGCAGCCATCGCGTACTTCGCCGGCGACGAGGCGGGATTCGTCTCCGGACAGGTGCTGTACGTGGCCGGCGGACCGCTCGACTGAGTACAGAGGACCGAGATGCACAGCGAGTCACACCGGACCGACAGCCGCCCGGCCGCCACGAGCGGTCGGACCGCCCTGATCACCGGGGGAAGCCGGGGCATCGGCCTGGGCATCGCCGAGGCGTTCGTCGCCCGCGGCGACCGGGTTTGCATCACCGGACGCAACGAGGACGCGCTACGGGAGGCGGTGGACCGGCTCGGCTCCGACCGTGCCATCGCGATCGCGGGCAAGGCCCATGACGAGGGCCATCAGGCGGCAGCGGTGCGGCACGTCATCGAAACCTTCGGGCGGATCGACTTCCTGGTGAACAACGCCGGTACCAATCCGGTCTATGGTCCACTCGCCGAACTCGATCTTTCCGTGGTGCGCAAGGTGTACGAGACGAATGTGATCTCCGCGCTCGGCTTCGCCCAACAGGCGTACCACGCATGGCAGAAGGAGAACGGCGGCGCGATCGTGAACATCGCATCCGTTGCCGGACTCGCTCCCTCCCCATTCCTCGGCGCCTATGGCATGAGCAAGGCGGCCATGGTCAATCTGACCCTTCAGTTGGCCCATGAGTTCGCCCCCGGGGTGCGGGTCAACGCGATTGCTCCCGCGGTGGTCAAGACCCAATTCGCGCGGGCGCTTTTCGAGGGCCGCGAGGAGGAGGCGGCTGCGGCCTACCCGCTGGGTCGGCTCGGGGTGCCCGCGGACATCGGTTCCGCGGCTGCTTTTCTCACCTCGGAGCAATCCGACTGGGTCACGGGACAGACATTGGTCGTCGACGGGGGTATCTTCCTCAAAGCAGGATTGCATTGAGCTGACTGCGCCTTTTGTTACGCGTTGAGTCAAGTGCCCTGCCCCTGCGCCCCCGGGTCGAACCAACAGGGCACTGCGGTATGGTCGGCCGACCCACGGCCGAACGAGGAGCGTGCACGTGTTCTACCGGACCTGTCTGCAGTCCACTGCAGCCCTAGCGTCCATATCCCTGCTCGCGGGGTGCGGCCTGTTCTCCGATGCCCAGGGCGGCGGCGACCACAAGATTACGGTCGGCACGACGAGCGAGCCCACGACCCTCGATCCGGCAGCCGCCTGGGACGGTTCATGGGAGTTGTATCGCAATGTCTATCAAACCCTGCTGAGTTTCCCGACCGGTAGCACGCTGCCGCAACCCGATGCGGCACAGCGTTGCGAGTTCACCGGCCCCAAGGTCTACGAATGCACGTTGAAGCCGGGACTCTTGTTCTCCAATGGAGAGAAGCTCAACGCGGAAGCGGTCAAGCACTCCATCACGCGCGTTCAACACATCTCTGCCACGAACGGTCCCAGTAAACTGCTGACCTCCCTCGGCAGTGTGCAGACCGACGGCGAACTCAAGGTCAAATTCTTCCTCAAGGCGTCCGACGCCACCTTCCCCTTCGTCCTCGCCACCCCGGCCACCTCCTTGGTCGCGCCGCAGGCGTACCCGGCCACCCAGTTGCGCACGGACGGCCGTGTGACGGGCTCGGGGCCCTACAAGCTGAGCTCCTACACCAAGGGCGAGAAGGCCGAACTCGTCAAGAACGGCAGCTACCGCGGGTTCGCCCGGTTGAAGAACGACGCCATCACGATCCGATACTTCCGCGACTCCGAGATCATGATCGGAGCGCTGAAGCGGAAGAAGATCGACGCCACCTTCCGGGGACTCTCCGCGACGGACGTGGCCGACCTCCAGCAGTCGAAGCTGCCGCAGAACAAGAATCTCCAGGTGATCGAGACGGTCGGCGCGGACATCCGCTACCTCGTCTTCAATCCCAGGGACCCCATGGCGGGCAAGACATCGGTACGCAGGGCGATCGCCCAGATCATCGACCGCGGGGCCCTCATCTCCAAGGTCTACAAGGGCACTGCCGAGCCCCTGTACTCGATGATTCCCCGAGGGATCACGGGCCACTCCACCCAGTTCTTCGACGTCTACGGCGAGCCCGACGTCAGCAAGGCCAAGAAGATTCTGGAGCGGGACGGAATCACCGAGCCGGTCGAGTTGACCCTCTGGTACACGACCGACCGCTACGGCGCCGGTACGGGCATTGAGTTCAACGCGATCAAGCAGCAGTTGGAAGCGTCGGGGCTGTTCAAGATCACCGTCAAGGGCAAGCCCGAGGCGGAGTTCCAGAAGGGCTACCAGAGCGGCACCTACCCGGTGTTCGGGCGCGGTTGGTTCCCCGACTTCCCGGACCCGGACAACTTCATCGCGCCGTTCGTGGGCGAACAGAACGTCCTGTCGACCCCCTACGTCAACGACGAGATCACCAAGGAGCTGCTGCCCCAGTCCCGCACCGAGACCGACCGCGGTGCCGTCGCCAAGTACTTCGAGGACATACAGAAGATCCTCGCCAAGGACGTGCGGCTGCTTCCGCTGTGGCAGGGCAAGGTCTACATCGCGGCCAACAAGGAGATCGGCGGCAGCGAGCGCGCGGTCGACCCGCAGGCGATCATGCAGATGTGGGAGCTCTACCGCAAGGCCAGTTGGTAGTACGGGCGCGAGGCCAGTTGGTAGTACGGGGCACAAGCTCCGCTCACGGGAGTGACGGCCGGGGGGTTCGCCGCGCCCGTGAGCGGTTCCTCGCCGAGCCCGTCCGCGGGCTACGGCGATCCGGGCATGCCCCACTCGTCGCGTTGGGGCAGATTTCCTCGGAGGCGCCCGTTGTCAGTGGCTCCCGGTAGGTTCTGTGGTCAGTAACTGATCACTCTCCGGAGGTTCTTGACGTGACCGACACCGACATGCTGCCCGAGTCCTGGCGCGGCGTCCTCGGCGACGAACTGGCCCAGCCGTACTTCAAGGAGCTGACCGAGTTCGTCGAGGAAGAGCGGGCGAAGGGTCCCGTCTACCCGCCGCGGGAGGAAGTCTTCGCAGCCCTCGACGCCACTCCCTACGACCAGGTCAAGGTCCTCATCCTGGGCCAGGACCCCTACCACGGTGAAGGCCAGGGGCACGGACTGTGCTTCTCGGTGCGTCCCGGTGTGAAGACGCCTCCCTCCCTCCGCAACATCTACAAGGAGATGCAGGCAGAGCTGGGCCTGCCCGTTCCGGACAACGGCTATCTGATGCCGTGGGCCCAGCAGGGCGTTCTGTTGCTGAACGCGGTGCTGACGGTCCGGGCGGGCGAGGCGAACTCCCACAAGGGGAAGGGATGGGAGAAGGTGACGGACGCGGTGATCCGCGCGGTCGCCTCGCGCCCCGATCCGGCCGTCTTCGTCCTCTGGGGCAACTACGCACAGAAGAAGCTCCCCCTGATCGACGAGTCCCGGCACGTCGTGGTCAAGGGCGCCCACCCTTCCCCGCTCTCCGCGAAGAAGTTCTTCGGTTCGCAGCCCTTCACCCAGATCAACGAGGCCGTCGCCGCACAGGGGCACGAGCCGATCGACTGGCGCATCCCGAACCTGGGCTGACCGCAGCCGTCGGCTCGGGGCCCGGTGCGGCAGCCGGCTGATGGAACGCGGACCCGTGACGAGCCTGTGCGGGTTTGCCCACGGGGGCGATTAACGTCGGCAGCGTGTGGTCGTGGGGCGGAGGAATCGGGTGGGAGCCCGAGGGAGACCGCCTCCGAGTACACGCTGCTGTGCGTTGTGTCCTGGTGTGAAGGATGTGGGAGGCCGCGGTGATCGAGCAGCAGGAAGCGGATCAGGACCCGGTACTGACCCGGATCGGGCAGGCGGTCATGTTGCTCCACGGAGGTGACCGGGAGGAGGCCCGCAATCGCTTCGGTGCGTTGTGGTCCGAGATCGGGGAGCGCGGCGAGGCACTGCACCGCTGCACCCTGGCCCACTACATGGCCGACACCCAGGACGACCCCGGTGACGAGTTGGCCTGGGACCTCCGGGCGCTGGCGGCGGCCGAAGGGGAAGTGCGCGGCGATCGACAGCAGTCGTTCCGGGCTTTGCGGGCCCTGTTCCCGTCACTACATCTCAACCTCGCATCCGACTATGTGAAGCTCCAGCACCTCGATGCCGCACGGGACCATCTCGATCGGGCGCGCGAGTCGGCGCGCCACCTCAAGGACGATGGCTATGGCCACCGCATGCGTACCGCCGTCGCACGCTTGGAGCGCTCGCTGCGCGAGGTCTGAGCGCTGTGCACGACGGCCCGGGCCCTCAGCCCCCGGTGGCGGGTGGCTCGTCCAGCCGGCTGTGCCACGGTCTCGCCGGGCCGCCTCCCCTGTGGTCAGGGCGGCCGGGGTGCTTGCCTTCATGACCTCGGCCAGCCATTGCGGTGCCACTCACGGCAGATCCGTCCGGCGCCGTCCGGGCCCAGACCGCCGTAGTGCTCACCCAGGGCACACACATCCCTGATGGTGGTGGGCAGTGCGGTCGGTGAGGGACGGACGGCCGGAGGAGCCGGGCGCGGGGTCTCGGTCGGCGGTGGAGCGGATGGGCGACTGCGTCGGGGCGGCGCGTCGTCGGCGTGGGGAGCAGAGCGCGGCGGGAGGGGGGTCTTCCGACGAGCGGCGGAGGGCAGCTCAACGGGGTCGGCAGGCACTCGCTCCAGCGCCTCGCGGGCCGGCCTCTGCACGATCTGCGGCGTCACCACGGGAGTGTGCCGTGCGGAGGGGAGCGGACGTACGGGCCGTGGCTCGGCCGGTACGGTCACGCAGCCGGAGAGGAGCAGGCCGCAGAGGACCAGGCCGGTCCGGGCCCGGGCCGCCATGGTCAGCCGGTTCTTGGCGAGAGTGGTCACCCGGCCAACTCTGTTGGCCAGAAGGTCCGTTCAGGGGTCGGATGCGCGGGAAATGGCCCGCACGGATGACAACGCTCGACCAGCCGTCGCCATCGTTCGGGGTGTGCATGGAGCGTCGTCCGTGCGCAGAGCGGGGTTCGTCGGGAGCGTCGACGCGGCCTCCCGGCCGTCGCCCTTCTGCATCCGCTGACGCATGGTGGACCGACGCCCTCACGGCTCCCACCGGGTCAAGGGCGGCCGAGCATCCCGTTCAACAGTTCCGTCAGTCCCTTCCGTACGGTCTCGTGGTCCGGGTGTGCGAGATGGTCAGCTCCGGCCGCACAGGTGAACAGGAGCCCTTCGCACCAGGCGATCAGGGATCGGGTGTGCCGTTCCGCATCTGCTGACCCGGCAGCCGTCAGCAGGGCTTGGAGCGGTCCTCGAAAGCTCCTGCCGGCCGTGTCGTAGGCCGTGCGCAGCTCCGGTCTGCGCGTGGCTTCCAGGGCGAGTTCGTACCGGGCGATCACCAGCGTGCGGTGTTCGTTCAGCGAGCGGTGCACGGCCAGGGCGAGGGCGTCCGCGAGGGCCGCGGTGCCGTCGGTCGGTCCGGGCATCTCGTCGATGCCGAGGATCGAGACCTCGCGGTGCATCAGCCGGGTGACCACGGCCTCCAGCAGCGTCTGTCGGGTGCGGAAGAGGTTCGACGTGGAGCCCTGGGGCAGTCCGGCCGCTTCGTCCACCGCGCGGTGGGTCAGCCCGCGCATCCCGCGCTCCGCCAGCACGTCAAGAGCGGTGTCGGTGATCAGGTCGGCTCGGGAGCCCTGTGGTGTGGTGCGTTCGGCCATGGCACCAACCTACCGCTGGGCAACTACGGGTGTAGTACGCTCCTGGGGTCACTACAGATGTAGTTACGCGAGGAGAAGGCATGTCCGGTTCGGCTCGACCCACTGCGCCCCGTGCCATCGTGATCGGCAGCGGCATCGGCGGTCTCACCGCCGCCGTGGCCCTGCACCAGCGGGGCTGGCGGACCACGGTCCTCGAACGAGCGCAGAGCCTGGAGCCCGTGGGCGCGGGAATCAGCCTCGCCCCCAATGGCCAACGGGCGCTCGACGTCATCGGGCTGGGCGACGGCATCCGTGAACTCGCCGCCTGGCAGGGCGGTGGGGGTCTGCGCAACCCCCGAGGCCGATGGCTCAACCGAGTGGACAGCGCTGCGTTCGCCGAACGCTTCGGCGGCCCCCTCGTGGTGATCCACCGCGCCACCCTGATCGACCTGATCGCATCCGGACTGCCCGCCGGGGTCGTACGGACCGCGAGCCCCGCCGAGCTGATCGATCCCGGCGTACCCGGTGGGGAGCCGGCCGTGGTCGCCGTCGGCGACGACCGAATCGAAGCCGAACTGGTCGTCGCCGCCGACGGCATCCACTCGTCCGCGCGCCAGACCCTGTTCCCGGCGCACCCGGCACCGGCCTACTCCGGCTTCACCACCTGGCGCATGCTCGTTCCGGCGCTCGAACAACCCCAGGAACCGCACGAGACCTGGGGCCCGGGGATGCTCTGGGGCACCCAGCCGCTCAAGGACGGCTCCCTCTACGCCTATGCGGCGGCCCTCGCACCGCGCGGAGAGCGCGCCGACGACGAACGCGCCGAACTGCTGCGCCGCTTCGGCGGTTGGCACGAGCCCGTGCCGCAGATCATCGACGCCACATCACCGGGCGGGGTACTGCGCAGCGACGTCCACCACCTCATCGACCCGCTGCCCACGTTCCACCGGGGCCGCACCGCACTGCTCGGGGACGCCGCCCACGCCATGACCCCGATGCTCGGCCAAGGCGGCAACCAGGCCGTCGAGGACGCCGTGGTCCTCGCCCATCATCTGGCCCCGAACGGGGACCTCGGCGCCTCGCTCGCCGCCTACAGTGCCGATCGCCAACCCCGCACCACCGCCATCGTGCGCAAAGCCTCCCGGGTCGCCAGGGCGCAATCGCTGTCCAGCGCCCCGGCGGTCACCGTGCGCGAAGCGCTGTTGGGTCTGGTCGCCCGACTCGGCCCTCGGGTCGCACTCCGGGCGGGCGACGGGATCCTCGACTGGCGGCCACCCCAGCGCACGTATGCTGACCAGGCATCGCACGGATGACGGACTCGGTGGTGAACCGTCATCCGGTGTGGATCGGTCCGCCCCGGCGAGCGCGGTACGGCGCTGGAGTCGACCCGCGGTCCGAAGCACCCATGACACGGGTGCCCAACGGGCGCGCACCAGGACAGGCCCTAGGGAGGAATCTGTGAAGATCGGTTGCATCGGCCTCGGAGACATCGCGCAGAAGGCGTATCTGCCCGTGTTCGGCGCACTGCCCGGGATCGAGCTGCACCTCCAGACACGTACTCCCGCCACCCTCGCCCGGACGGCCGAGGCGTACCGCATCCCGGCGGCGCAACAACACACCACCTTGGAATCCCTGCTCGCCCAGGACCTCGACGCCGCCTTCGTCCACGCCCCGACCGCCGTGCACGCGCAGATCGTCGACACCCTGATCGAGGCGGGTGTGCCCACGTTCGTCGACAAGCCGCTGGCCAATGAACTGGCCGAGGCGCGCCGACTGGTGGAACTCGCCGCAGCGCGCCGGGTCAGCCTCGCCGTCGGCTTCAACCGCCGCTTCGCACCCTCCTACGCCCAGTGCCTGGAACACCCCCGCGATCTGATCCTGCTCCAGAAGAACCGCATCGGGCTCGCCGAAGTCCCGCGCACCTTCGTCTACGACGACTTCATCCATGTCGTCGACACCCTGCGCTTCCTGGCCCCCGGGCCGATCGAGCACACGGACGTACGCGCTCGTCTGATCGGTGATCACCTCCACCACGTCGTGCTCCAGCTGTCCGGCGACGGCTTCACCGCGATCGGCACGATGAACCACCGCAGCGGCTCCACCGAGGAGATCCTGGAGATCGCGGGCCAGGACAGCAAGCGCGAAGTGCGCAACCTCGCCGAGGTCGTCGACCACAAGGGGCAGCCCAGCATTCGGCGCCGGGGCGACTGGGTGCCCGTCGCCAGGCAACGAGGCATCGAACAGTCGGTGCTCGTCTTCCTCGACGCGGTACGCGCCGGGACGGTCCTCAGCGCCCAGGACGCCTTGCAGACCCATGAGTTGTGTGAGCAGGTCGTACTGCGGGCGATGGAGCACGCCTCCTGATCCTGCGCGCCGCCTCCCCGGCGCCGAGTACGACCAGAACGGCTGCGGCGCCCTGGACGGCCCAGTCACCGAACCGGACGAATCCGGTCGTTCCTCGGGTCAGTGGCACCTCGTAGACGGCGGCGGCGCTCGTGCCGGTGGGCAGTTGACGCCCGATGCGGTCGCCCTCGGCGCCGTACACCGCGCTGACTCCGGTCAGCGTCGCATGCACCATCGGCCGACCGTTCTCGGCCGCGCGCAACGCCGCCAGTGATGCGTGCTGCTCGGGAGCCCAACTGCCCTGGAACGACGAGGTCGCCGACTGGGCGAGCAACAGTCGCGCACCGTCCCGGGTCAGCTGTCTGCTCATATCGGGGAACGCCGACTCGAAGCAGACGAGCGGCCCGATCCGGGTGCCGCCCTCGGCCGTGGTGACG
Organism: Streptomyces sp. NPDC059256; assembly: GCF_042753785.1. Taxonomy (NCBI): domain Bacteria; kingdom Bacillati; phylum Actinomycetota; class Actinomycetes; order Kitasatosporales; family Streptomycetaceae; genus Streptomyces; species Streptomyces sp. NPDC059256. The sequence continues at coordinate 60,079 of NZ_JBHYZO010000009.1, forward strand.
GAGGTGTCCCCCCGCGCCACCTCCATCACCACCGTCCGGGTGCCCCGCACGCGATCCTCACCTGCGGCCCTGCCCACCGAGGTCGCCCACCCCAGCAGCTCCCGGGCCGGAACGTACTCCCCGAACGGAACCAGCCGCATCTTGTCGTAGCGGTCGCCGGTCGGTCCCGTCGGGCCCACCAGCACGGAACTCTTGTAGATGCCGGCCCCCTGTCCACCGTCGGTGCGGCGGGCATCCACATTGACCAGTACCTCGGCCCCGACAGCGCGGGAGAGCGCGGTCAGCCGGGCCGTGAGGTCGGGACGTTCACCAAGATCCGCACCCACACTGCTCTCGCCCCAGACGACCAGATCGAGCCGTTGGCCCACCAGTGCACGGGTCAGTTCCTCACCGCGTGCGAAGCGTTGCTCCGCACCCCGCTCGCCCGCCCCCTCGAACACCCCAGGCTGCACGATCGCCACCCGTATCCGCCCCGACTCCTCCGGGCGCGGGGCGGCGAATCCCATGGCCGTGATCACCAGTGCGCCGACGAGGGCGCTCGTGAGCACGGCGGTTCTGGCCGAGGGGACGGCGATCAGCAGAGCGATCGTCGTGTTCACCGCCACCACCAGCAGGGTGAGGAGCCACACCCCGCCGACCGATGCGATCACCAGGGCGGGGGCGACGTCGAACTGGCTCGCACCGAGCAGGCCCCAGGGGCCGCCGAGCCCTTCCCAGGACCGGACCAGTTCGATCATCAGCCATCCCGAAGGGACCACCACCAGGGCGGCGGCCGTTCCGCTCGGCGAGAGGCCACCGCGCAGCCGGGAGTGGACCAGCCAGCCCCAGGGCGCCCACAACAGTCCCAGCAGCGCACCGAGCACCACGATGAACACATGGAGGCTGGGCACCAGCCAGTGGTGGACGGCGATCACAAAGCCCATCCCGCCGAGCCAGCCCTCGATCGCCGCCTGCCGACCGGAGGGCGCAGACCGCAGCAACAGCAGCCACGGCACGAGCGCCACATACGCGAACCACCACCAGGCCGGCTCCGGAAAGGCGAGCGCAGGCAGTGCACCGACCAGGAGCGCCAGTCCCACCCGGTGGCGCACCGGGGCGAACCACCCGGAAGCCCTCCCACCGTGCCGCAGCTCTGGAAGGCGGGCCGCAATCCGCATGGCGCGCCTCCTCGTCCTGCTGCGAAGGGCCGTGAGCAGTCTCCCTTCCAGTCTGTGCGCCATCGGGAAGCGGATCAACACGGCATCCGGAGTCGGTATCTGCCCGCGTCCGACCGCCTTCAGTCCGTCGGGGACGGCGGCCGAGCGCGATCCGGCCCCAGCTGTCGCCGGCCCGAACCGGAGCCCCTCGACCGGGGCGGCCGAAAGTCGACCGCCATCCCGTACGTCCATGGCGAGGGCGGAGGGTGGGATCTAAGGTCCCCCTGAGCCGTCGATGCGACGGCGCCCGCCGCCGCATTGAGCGGCCCGTGCCCGGGGAGTGCGCCCATGAGCGTCCGCCGTCTGTCCCTCGCCCTGATCGCCCTTGTCGCCACCGCCTTCCTCATCGGTGCCGCCGCACAGCTCGCCAAGATGTCCCATGGCGGCCCTGCGCACTCCATCAGCGCCATGAACAAGGCGGAACTGGTCGGCTGACCTCGGGCCTTCGCATTTGCCGAGACCGATCGTGCTCGGTACGACCCGAACCCGGGCCGGCCGAGCACGGCGGGCGCCTCCGGCGGACACCGCCGTCCGTGGGCCCGGGGTCCCTCAGACTCCAGCGGGCGCCCCCGGACCGTTGCGCCACTTCTCCCGCATCACCACCCGGGTGAGTCGCCATCCGTCGTCGGTACGGAGGACACCGAAGGTGTAGCGGCCACCCGATCCATGGCCTTCTCCACCGTCCCCGCGCACCGGATGCAGATAGTCGGCCTGTACCTCGCCGTCGTCGCCGAAGTAGCCGCCGAGGTCCTGTAGCCGTAGGAGACGGTTGACGACGAGGTGCTGTCGTACGGGCAGGGACTCCAGGTTCCCGGCCATCCAGTCGGCGACCTCGGCCGCCGATCCCTCGATCCCACCGGCACTGCGGTAGTCGGCCCGCCCCCCGGGGGCGAACAGTTCTCGGAACGCGCTCCAGTCCGCATCGTCCACGGCCACCGCATAGCGAGTCACCAGCTCGTCGATGGCCAGCCGGTCCATTACCGTTGCGAGATCCACGCGCTGCGTCATCGGCTCAGTGTCGGGTAGTCGGGGCCAGACGCCAAGGGCCGTGCGGGTACGTCCTGCGCCGACGTCGGGAGACGGGGCCGCTCCCCGGCCTGCGGAGCTACTGCTTCACGGCCCTCAGGACCACGAACTTGGGGTCGCTCGCCATGACCTCGCAGTTGCCGAAGAGCCGCTTGAGCCGTACGTGATATCCGAGGTGTCGGTTGCCCACCACCCATAGTTCACCGCCCGTGCGCAACGCCCGCCGGGCATCGCCGAACATCCGACGGGCCGTGCCGTCCGACCTGGCCCGGTGGGAGTGGAAGGGCGGATTGTTCAGTACGAGGTCGACGCTCTCCGTGGCGAGCTGCGACAGGGCGTCGCCCACCAGGAACTCCGCGGTACTGCCGGTGGGCGCGTTCTCGCGGAAGGTGGCCTCGGCCGATGCCACCGCCGCGTACGACTCGTCGACGAAGGTCACCGACGCCTCGGGGTTCGCCAAGGCCACGGCGGTTCCGACGACCCCGTTGCCGCAGCCGAGGTCCACCACGTGCTCGGCTCCGCGGTGGCGGGGCAGATGGCGCAGGAAGAACCGCGTACCGATGTCGAGACGATCGGCGCAGAACACACCCGCGTGATTGGTCACGGTCCGTCCGGCGAGCACCCCGGTGTCGTCCGGCAGCGCATAGCGCAGCGGCCAGGGGTTGGCAGCGGGGCGCAGCTGCGGATCGGGCGTGCAGAAGATCAAGCGTGCCTTCTTGGCCGCGAGTGAGGTCTTCGTCGGACCGATGATCCGCTCGAACAGTCGCAGCGTCGAAGTGTGGATCTCGCTGACCATTCCCGTACCGATGACGACGGTCCCGGCGTGCACGGCGGGTGCCAACCGGTGCAACTGGTCCTCCAGCAGCGCCAGGCTCTTGGGAACCCGCACCAGCAGTACGTCGATGCGCTCCGGCACGGGGTCATGGGTGGCGAGCAGCCGTACCGCCGAGGACTCGATGCCGTTGCGGAGGAGATTGGCCAGCGTGGCCTGCCGGCCGAGGAAGGAATCGCTGATCTGCACCGGGGCGGTCGGGACGGGACCTGCGGCGAGGGCCACGGTCAGCGCACCCCAGCGATCGCCGACCACCACCAGCCGGGACGGTTCACGGGGGATTCCCTCGCCCTCCTGGAGGTGCCGCAGCAGATACTCGTCGGCGGCGTCCCAGGCTCGAAGGGTGTCGCGGGGGTCTTCGGGGAAACGGGCGAGTGAGACATCGCCCCATGACGTGGTCAGACGGTTCATCGTGCAGCCAGGCTAGCCCAGGGCGACACCGGCGGGCGCTTCACACGATCCGGGGGCGGCTCGGCGGGCGCCCCTGTGGTGAGGAGCCCGACGGGGGTCGGGCTCCCGACTCACTGTGCCGTAGGGATCGTGCGGTGGGCTGTGATGCTCAGGCCGCGTGCTCGACGCGCTCCAGCGCAGCAGCCGCCCACTTCAGTACCAGTGCCTCGTACTCCGGACGCCTGGCATCGGGCAGCTGCCCATCGGCCCACAGCTCGCGAATGCGCAAGTTGAGTTCGGCGGCGGACAAAGCAGTCTCTGGCTCGTGTGGAAGGGGGGACATGCGAACAGATTACGGCCTCCGTAGCGGAAGGACTCCCATGCTGCGGCTGCTTTCAGACGCCCGAATCGCCCGTATGTGGGCTCGGCACACCCCTCCCCACCAGGATGAACAGGGCGATTCCCAGAAACACATGGGAGATCATGAACGGCAGGAAGGTATTCGTAGTGACGAAGCTCATGAACCACACCATGTGGCCTTGATCACTGTGACCTGCGTCTTCTCCGTGATTCGGTGCTTTGCGTAAACGGGTGGTAAATGAGAGACGGGGTTTATCCAGCAGGGGGCGCATGCACCTTTTCCGGCGTTCGTGCAGCGATTTTATGAACGATGTTGCAGGGCTGTGGTCGAAGGCGTCTTCGTCATCGTCACCGCGACCTGTGGGTGTGCGCCGGGTCGAGTGCCCGCGCCGGGACTTGTGCGACGTATTCGTTGTTTCTTCAACCGGTGGTGCGTTTCTTCAAGCCGGTGGTGCTCTGTGAGCGGTGGGTGGGCCGACCGGTCGTCGAGGTGGTCTCCCGATCCGGGCCGTCCGACTCCACGTTCCAGCGGTGTCGCTGACGGTCCGTGCGCTCTCTCTCCCACGGTGGGTTGCGCCGCGGCGCGGCGGCCTGGCCCCACTCAGTATCAGTGAGGTAACGGACCTCCCGTGGTTCCTCCTGGTTGCCGCCCCCTCGGTACATTCCCCCAATCCACACCCATTGGGGGGCAGTTCACGTATGAGTCAGCAATACCCGCCCGGTCCGCACCAGCCCGGACAAGGCCACCCCGGATATCCGCCCCCAGCGAAGAAGCGCATGTCCACCGGGGCCATCGTCGCCATCGTCCTCAGCAGCGTCGTCGGTGGGATGCTCCTGCTCGGCATCCTCGGAGCCGCGCTCAGCGAAGACTCCCCGGCCACGAGCGGGAAGAAGGCGACCTCCACCGCCGAGGCGCCCGTACAGCCGTCGAAGAAGGCGCCGGCGGTAGCCGGCGAACCGAAAGAGGCCAAGCCCGAGAAGAAGTCGGAGAAGAAGGCAGCACCCGAGCCGGAGGTGAAGGTGGTGGCTCAGAAGGCGACCTTCACGCCGAGCATTCTGAACGACGGCGGGGCGTTCACCAGTGTGAAGGTGACCATCACGAACAACAGCGACAAGAAGATCAGTGTCAATCCGCTGTACTTCACGATCACCGACACCAACGGCACGAAGCACGAGTCCGAACTCGCCGAGGACGAACACCAGATCGACACCATGGATCTCGAACCCGGAGAGAACACCAGCGGAATCGTCACCGGTGAGGGCAAGTTCACCCCCAAGTACGTGACGTACATCGACGGAATGTTCGGCGACGGTGTGCGCGGCGATGTGAGCTGAATCCGGTCGGGTCGTCGAGGCGAACGTCCCTCGTCGAGACCGAGGACGGTTCCGTCTCACCCGCGAGACGCATGGTGTTCGAGCGGCCCGGGCGGTCTCCAGCGGTCTTTGGGGCGACTCGCCCGCGAGGGCTTCTAGCCGCCTGACTCGCCCGCATGTGGGCTCAGGGCACCCGTTCCCACCAGGATGAACAGGACGATTCCCAGGATCACGCGGTAGATCACGAACGGCATGAAGCTCTTGGTGCTGATGAACTTCATAAACCATGCGATCACCGCATAGCCCACGCCGAAGGCGATCACCGTGGCGAAGAGGGTGGGGCCCCAGGAGACATGGCCCTCGCCCGCGTCCTTGAGTTCATACGCGCCTGAGGCGAGTACGGCAGGAATGGCGAGCAGGAACGAGTAGCGGGCGGCGGCCTCGCGTGTGTATCCCATGAGGAGGCCGCCGCTGATCGTGGCGCCCGAGCGGGAGACTCCGGGGACCAGCGCCATCGCCTGGCAGAAGCCGTAGATCAGACCGTCCCTGACATTGAGTTCGCGCAGTGTCTTGCGCTGTTTGACGGCCCGGTGCCGGCCGCCGGACTCGTCGTGGGGGCGCTCGTCGCGAGCAGCGAGCCGATCGGCGACGCCGAGCACGAGCCCCATCACGATGAGCGTGGTGGCGATCAGCCGCAGATCGCGGAAAGGCCCCTCGATCTGATCCTTCAGGGTGATTCCGAGCACGCCGATCGGAATCGATCCGATGATCACCAGCCAGCCCATTTGAGCGTCGTGGTCGGTGCGCATTTCCTTGTTCCTCAGTGAGGAGAACCACGCCGTGACGATTCTGGCGATGTCGTCACGGAAATAGATCAGGACGGCTGTTTCGGTGCCGATCTGGGTGATCGCGGTGAAAGCGGCTCCCGGATCCTTCCAGCCGGCGAAAGCGGCCGTCAACCGCAAATGCGCGCTGGAGGAGATGGGGAGGAATTCGGTCAGGCCCTGGACAAGTCCGAGGATGAGGGATTCAAACCACGACATGGAAACTGAGCCACCCAAGAAAACGATCCCGATCATGCGTCGGACGGGGGAAGAGTAGCCCTCCGAGGCGAACGAGCAGTGACGTGAAGAGGAACGTTCGATGGGATCTCTTGTACGGGTGACCATCGGTCCGGGTGAGGCGTTGTGACAACCGGACGATTCGGTTCAGCAGCCAGCAGCCAGCAGCCAGCAGCCAGCAGCCAGCAGCCAGCAGCCAGCCGTGAGCCGTGAGCCGTGAGCCTGAGCGGAGGGCGGAGGGCGGAGGGCGGAGGGCAGAGAGCGGCCGATGGACGTTAGCCCTGGCGCAGACCGTGACGCTTGCGCCAGGCGACCGCTCCGGCGATCAGTCCCGTCACCACGATGAACCCCATCGCCACCAGGAAAGCCGGCGACGTCGGAGAGGAGGCCCGGCTGCCGGCGACCACGTAGGCCGCCGTGTTGGGGATGGACCCGAGGGCGGTGGCCAGCAGGAACGGGGTGTAACCCATCCGGGAGACGGCGGCGCAGTAGTTCGCCGCGGCGAACGGGATCCCCGGGAACAGCCGTATCGCCAGCATCGACCGGAAGCCGTGTCTGCTCAGCTGGGAGTCCGCGGCCTGGAGCACTCGCCCACGCAGCAGGGGGCGCAGGGCCTCCTGGCCCAGGAGCCGACCCAGGGTGAAGGCGATACCCGCCCCCAGAACGGTTCCCGCCAGCGCCGACACCAGACCCAACTGCGATCCGAACAGTGCGCCCGCCGCCAGATTGAGCAGCGGACGGGGCACGAAGGCCGCGGTGCACACCCCGTAGGCGACCGCGTACAGCAGCACGGCCGCCGCGCCGCCGAGCTGCGCGGGCCAGCCCTCGGACAACAGTCTCTGCGGTTCGTAGAGCACCACCAATGCGCCGGCCGAGGCCAGCATGATCAGCAGCAGCGACAGTCTCGACCACGGCGAGAAGAGCAGCCGCGCGCAGCGGATCGCAAGACCTGACGACGGGTGGGGGACTGGCTCGAACATCCGGGGAGACTAACCGACATCGTGATGAGATCGCCGTAACGTGTGCCTCATGACGCGTGGCCGACCCATCCCAGCCGTCCCCGGCAGCCCGCTCGCAGATGAGGTCCTGGAGCGAATCACCACCATCTACCCCCCGGCGGCGCAGCCCCAGCGGGCCGCGGAAGCCAGTGCCTATATGAAGGGCGTCGTTCCCTTCCTCGGGATCCGGACGCCTGCTCGCCGTGCGCTGTCCCGGCAGGTGCTGGAGGGGCTCGCCCCGCCCGACGAGCGCGACTGCACGGCGATCGCGATCCGGTGCTGGCGACTTCCCGAGCGCGAGTACCACTACTTCGCCGTCGACTATCTGCGCCGGTACGTGGGCCGCTGCTCCTCGGGATTCCTTCCGACCGCCCGTTGGCTGCTGACCACCGTCCCCTGGTGGGACACCGTCGATGCCCTCGCGGCCCACACCGTCGGACCCCTGGTCGCGGCCGACCCCGCCCTGAAGACGACCATGGACGGGTGGATCGAGGACGACGACCTCTGGGTGGCGCGCACGGCGCTCCTGCACCAACTGCGCTACAAGCAGGCCACCGACAGCGAGCGGCTCTTCCGGTACTGCCTCCGCCGTGCCGACCATCCGGACTTCTTCATCCGCAAGGCGATCGGCTGGAGCCTGCGGGAGTACGCCAAGACGGATCCCGAGGCGGTGCGCGCCTTCGTCGGGTCGGCACGGGACCGACTCTCCCCTCTGTCGGTGCGCGAAGCCCTCAAGAACCTCTGACCGAAGCCGACACCGGCGCCCCCGCCGACCCCTACACCGACAGCGCGGACGAGACCCCCGTCCGTGCCGGGCCGTGGCCCCGATGGTCACCTTCCCCTGCCCTGGCCGGGCACCGGGCAGCCGACGGGGTCAGCGGCGCTCCCACCAACCAGCCGGGATCGACTGACAATGCAGGGACCTGTGCTCTGGCCCGAGCGTTGCGAATCGTTTCCTCACCCCTGATCCAGTAGCCCTCGACGCCCCTGCGAGAGCGGCATCGCATCGTCGAACCGTTCATGTGCCGCTGGTGGTGAGAGTCTGGGGGTCCTCATGGGGGAACGTCGCGTCGCCATTACCGGAATCGGTGTGGTCGCACCGGGAGGAACCGGTGCCAAGGCGTTCTGGGAGCGCATCGTGTCCGGGGTGCCCGCCACCCGGGGCATCACGGCCTTCGACCCGGGGCCGTTCCGCTCACGGATCGCCGCCGAGTGCGACTTCGATCCGCACCAGGCCGGATTGACCGGTCCTGAGGCCGATCGGTTGGACCGCGCCGCGCAGATGCTGATGATCGCGACCCGGGAGGCGATGGCCGAGAGCGCCCTGCTGATCGACCCCGACGCGGCCCACCGGGTCGGGGTCACCATCGGCAATGCGGTCGGGCTGACACAGCAGTTGGAGCGTGAGTACCGTCGGCTGAGCGGCGACGGACGGAGCTGGGTCGTGGATCCCGCGCTGGCCTCACCCCATCTGTACGACTACTTCGTCCCGAGTTCGCTTTCGGCCGAGGTCGCCTGGGAGATCGGCGCCGAAGGCCCCAACTCCGTCGTCTCCGCCGGATGCACCTCCGGCGTCGACGCCATCGGATACGCCTGCGATCTGATCCGCGAGGGCGCGGCGGACGTCATGGTCGCGGGCGGCACCGACGCACCGATCGCGCCCATCACCGTCGCCTGCTTCGACGCGATCAAAGCGACCTCGCCCCGCAACGACGAACCCGACAGCGCCTCCCGCCCCTTCGACCGAACCCGCAACGGCTTCGTCCTCGGGGAAGGCGCGGCCGTCCTGGTCCTGGAGTCGCTGGAGCACGCGCGCCGCCGCGGAGCGCACATCTACGCGGAGGTCGCGGGATACGCATCCCACGGCAATGCCCACCACATGACGGGACTGCGCCCCGACGGGCTGGAGATGGCCGGCGCCATCGCCTCAGCCCTCCACCGCGCCCGCCTCGACCCCACGGCCGTCGACTACGTCAACGCCCATGGCACCGCCACCCAGCAGAACGACCGGCACGAGACCGCAGCGTTCAAACGGAGCCTCGGGGAGCACGCCCGCGCCGTGCCCATCAGCTCGATCAAGGCGGTCGTCGGGCACTCGCTCGGCGCGATCGGTGCCATCGAGGTGGCCGCCTGTGCGCTCGCCCTGGAGCACGGGGTGGTGCCGCCGACGGCGAACCTCCACCGCCCCGACCCCCAGCTCGATCTGGACTACGTACCGCTGACCGCCCGCGAACAGCAGTTGGGGACGGTGCTGACCGTCGCCAGCGGGTTCGGTGGATTCCAGAGCGCCATGGTGCTCACCGACGCCGACAGGAGGGCCGCGTGACCACGGCCGTAGTGACCGGTACGGGGGTCATCGCCCCCAACGGGTTGGGAACCGAGGCGTTCTGGGCGGCGACCCTGAACGGCCGGGACACCATCGAACCCATCGACGGATACGACAGCAGCGCCTTCGACTGCCGGCTCGCCGGGCAGGTCCGGGACTTCGACGCGGCCCGGCATCTGCCCAGCAGACTGATACCGCAGACCGATCGCATGACCCAGTTCGCGCTCGCTGCCGCCGACTGGGCGCTCACCGACAGCGCGATCGACACCGAGGGGATGTCCCGCCTCGACCTCGGTGTGGTCACCGCGGCCGGAGCGGGCGGCTTCGACTTCGGCCAGCGGGAGTTGCAGAACCTCTGGGGCGAGGGACCCGACCACGTCAGCGCCTATATGTCCTTCGCCTGGTTCTACGCGGTCAACACCGGCCAGATCTCCATCCGGCACGATCTACGCGGCCCGGCCGGAGTGCTCGTCGCCGAACAGGCCGGTGGCATCGATGCCATAGCGGGGGCGCGCCGGGCGATCCGCAACGGGTCCGCCATGATGCTCACCGGTGGCATGGAGTCCTCGCTCTGCCCCTACGGCATGGCCGCCCGCAACGCCGGCGGGCGGCTCTCCACCCGCAAGGACCCGGGCCGCGCCTACCTCCCCTTCGACCCGGACGCCAGCGGACAGGTACCGGGGGAAGGCGGGGCGATCCTCGTGCTGGAGGACGAGGACCGGGCGCGTGAGCGTGCTGCCGAGGTGTACGGCGAGATCGTGGGCTACGGCACCGCGTTCGACCCGCCGCCGAGCTCCGGACGACCCGACAACCTCGGCCGCGCGATCCACAACGCCCTGTCCGACGCGCAGCTCACCCCAGCGGACGTCGACGTCGTCTTCGCCGACGCCGACGGCTCTCCCGAGCGGGACCGCGCCGAGGTAAGCGCCCTGACCGCGGTGTTCGGCCCCGGGGGCGTACCGGTCACCGCGCCCAAGACCATGATCGGCCGGCTCTGTTCCGGCGGTGCCCCGCTCGATGTCGTCCTCGCACTGCTCGCGGTCCGCGACGGCGTCATCCCCCCGACCACCAAGGTCACCACCGACTACGACATCGACATCGTCCGGGACGAGCCCAGGCCCTTCACCGGGTCGACCGCCCTGGTACTGGCCCGTGGACACAACGGATTCAACAGCGCCCTGATCGTCCGAGGGCGACGAAAGGACTCCCCATGAGCGAGCTTCGTGAGCCGAGCGAGCTGACCCTGCCCGTGCTGACCGACATCATGCGCGAATGCGCAGGCGAGGACGAGGCCCTGACCGCCCACGAGGGGGACGTCGGGGAAGTGGAACTCGAATTCCTGGGCTACGACTCGCTGGCGCTGATGGAGGCGGCCAGCCGGGTCAAGCGGCAGTTCGGGGTCGAACTGTCCGACGACGGCCTCGCCCAGATCCGTACGCTCAACCAGTTCGTGACGGCCGTCAACGAGCGCCTGGCCTCCGCCGCGGCGGGGCGGGCCGGCTGACGGTACGGCGATGGACGAACTCTACATAGCGGCGACGGGCAGTTGGCTGCCCCCGCGCCTGCCGATCGAGGAGGCCGTGGCCGACGGCCGGTGCCCCGCCCCCCTCGCCCGGACCACCGGCATGGTGTCGGTGGCCGTGGCGGGGGAGGAGTCCGCGCCGGAGATGGCCGTACGCGCCGCGCGAAGCGCCCTGGACCGCTCCGGCACGGGCCCCGCCGACATCGACCTGGTGCTGCACGCCAGCTTCTTCTACCAAGGACACGACCTGTGGGCGCCGGCCTCCTATGTCCAGCGGGTCGCGGTCGGCAACCACTGCCCTGCCATGGAGGTCAAGCAGGTCTCCAACGGCGGCATGGCCGCACTCGAACTGGCCTCGGGCTATCTCGCCGCCGATCCCGCGCGCACGGCGGCGCTGATCACCACGGGCGACAAGTTCTGCCCGCCCGGGTTCGACCGCTGGCGCAGCGATCCGGGCACGGTCTACGCCGACGGGGGCACCGCGCTGGTGCTCTCCCGCCGGGACGGCTTCGCCCGGCTGCGCAGCCTGGTCACCGTCTCGGCACCCGAGTTGGAGGGCATGCACCGCGGCGACGACCCGTTCGGCCCAGTGCCCTTCAGCCATCGACCAGGGGTGGATCTCGACGCCTGCAAACGAGCCTTCCTCGCCGGGACGGGCTCCTCCTACGCGGTCGCCCGGGTGAGCTCCGCCCAGGACTCCGCCATCAAGGGAGCCCTGGCCGGTGCCGGGCTGGAACTCGGCGATGTCACCCGTGTCGCCCTGCCCCACCTCGGCCGACGACGCCTCCAGGCCGGCTACTTCGGGCGGTTCGACCTGGACCCCGAACGGACCACCTGGCCCTGGAGCCGAGAGGTCGGCCATCTCGGTGCGGGGGATCCGATCGCCGGGCTCGACCACCTCGTCACGAGCGGTGCCCTCGACGTCGGGGACACCTGTCTCCTCGTCAGCGTCGGGGCCGGATTCAGCTGGTCCTGCGCCGTGGTCGAAATACTGCGACGCCCCGAGTGGGCGGCTCGCGCATGAGAGGGGAATGGGGACGTTGGCAACCGGGCGATCGACTGTGCTTCTCCTGCCGGGCCAGGGGTCACAGCACCTCAGGATGGCCGCCGGCCTGTTCGGGACCGAGCCCGTGTTCACGGCAGCCATGGGCGAGGTCTTCACCGCGCTGGGGACGGAAGGAGACCGGCTCAGGGAAGACTGGCTCAGCGAAAGACCGGCCGTCGAACTCGACCACGTGACCCGCTCCCAGCCACTGCTCTTCGCCGTCGACCACGCACTGGGCCGGCTGGTGCTGAGCTGGGGAGTGCGGCCGGGGGCGGTGCTCGGGCACAGCATCGGCGAACTGGCGGGAGCCGTCCTGGCCGGGGTGTTCGCCCTGCCGGACGCGGTTGCCCTGGTGCGCGAGCGCATCCGGCTGCTGGGGGATGGCCCACCGGGTGGGATGCTCGCGGTGGCTGCGGCGCCCGAGGAGGTCGAGCCGTTCCTCGGCGGCGATGTCGTCATCGGCGCGTACAACGCTCCCCGGCAGACCGTGCTTGCGGGGCCGGATCCCGCGCTGGAGAAGGTACACGCGGCGCTGCTGGAGGCCGACTTCACCTGTCGGCGCGTTCCGTCGCTCAGCCCGTTCCACAGTCCTGCGCTCGCCCCGGCGGTCGAGGGATCGGCAGATCTGATCGCCGCCCTACCGGTCCGGCCTCCCAGGATCACCCTCCACTCCTGCTACACGGCACTGCCGCTACGCCCCGACGAGGTGGCCGACCCGGAGTACTGGGCCGCGCAGCCCGTCGCCCCCGTACGGTTCTGGCCGGCGCTGGATGCGCTGCTCACCGATGGTGACGCCGTGCTGGTGGAGGCGGGACCGGGTCAGGGGCTGGCCCAACTCGCGAGGCGGCACCCGTCGGTACGGGCCGGGCGCAGCGTGGTCGTATCCCTGCTGCCGGCTCGTCCCGGGCCGCCCGAGCGGGACCGTGCGTCGGTGGCGGCGGCCCGGGAGGCCCTGATCGGGTTGGGGGTCGCGCCGGAGGCCACCGCTGGGTGACCGTGCCCGAGCCAAGGCGACCCGGACGGATGCGGTCCGCCCGGGTCGCTGAGTTCCTGGCCGCGCGCTACCGGCGTACCGTCGCCGTGACGTAGCGGACCGGGGTGTCGATGGTCAGCGGCCCGTCCCCGTCCCGCATCGCGTCGAGGGCGGTGATCAGCCGCTCGCGCAGCCGCCGGCTCTCGTCGTCGGGCAGATGCGTCCACAGCAGTCGCATGCCTTGGGTGTGGGACCAGTCCACCCATGCCTCGCCCGAGGTGGCCGTCAGTTCCACCGGCTCGTCCACGACCTCGACCTCGGTGAAGCCGGCCGCCTCCATCGTCCGGCGGAGGTCGGCGGGGTGGGAAAGCCAACTGTTGAACCGTCGCTGCAATGCCTCCGGCTGCCACTCCGGCGGCAGATTGGCCAGCAGGGAGCGCGGGATGAGGTCGGTGAACACCGGCGGCAGGAACGGGAAGGTGTCGTCGGTGAAGACGGGACTGGTGAAGGCGATGCGCCCGCCGTCCCGCAGCAACTCGGCGTAGCGGGTGAGCGCCCCGGGCGCGTCCGGCAGGAAGATCACGCTGTAGCTTCCCGTGACGAGGTCGAAGGAGCGGGCGGGCAGGTCGGGACGCTCCCCGTCCATCACCTGTGCTTCCACCTGGCTCACACCCTGCCGCGCGGCCTCTCGACGGGCCTCATCGACCATCGCAGGGGCGATGTCGATGCCCAGCACCGATCCCGTGGGCCCCACCTGTTCGGCCGCCGGGAAGAGTGCGGCGCCGCGTCCGCAGCCGATGTCGAGGACCCGCTCGCCCGGCAGCGGCTTCGCCCGCTCGATCAGCCTGCGTCCCATGGGGGTGAAGAACTCGACCCCCATGCGGTCGTAGTGGGCCGCCGCGCGGTCGAAGGCCCGGGTGACCTCTGCTTTGTAGGCCGAGTCTTCCAGATTTTCCGCGTTGTCCGTTGTTGCTCCCATAGGGGGCAGCATGCAGCCGCCGTCTCGCACCGATGTCTCGCCCGCCTGGAACCCGCCTCGACGGCCCTTACAGCAGAACCCCAACGGTTGGACAGGGCCACTGCCTAGCGTGACGCCCGTACCGGACGGATTGACGGGGGAAGGAACGGTGTTCACGTTGGGTGAGTTGACGCGGCGCGGCGTACTGCGGGGCACGGCCGCCACCGGTGGGGCCGCGGCTCTGACCGGGCTGGGAGCACCGAGCGCGCGGGCCACGCCCTCCGCGAGGGCCTGCGCCCCGGTCGTGGGCCCGGTGACCGTGGGTCGGACGGACCCCAGATTCATCAACCTCAACACGAGCTACAACAGCCGGTTCACTCCGAACCCGGAGTCGTTCTGGCTTGTCTGGTCGGGCGACCAGGTGGTGGCGGCGGTCGACGAGGCCGTGCGGACCGGCAAGCGGATCGCCGTCCGCAGCGGCGGCCACTGCTACGAGAACTTCGTCACCAGCTCCGATGTCGCCGTGGTGGTGGACATCTCACCGCTGAACCAGGTCTCCTTCGACACCGAGCACCAGGCGTTCTCGGTGGAGTCGGGCGCCACCCTCGGCGAGGTGTACAAGGCGCTCTACTACGGCTGGGGAGTGACGATCCCGGGCGGCAGCTGCCCCAGCGTCGGCGTCGGCGGCCATATCGCCGGCGGTGGTTACGGCTCCCTCTCCCGTGAACACGGCATGGTCGTGGACCACCTCTACGGCGTGGAGGTCGTGGTCGTGGACCGGTCGGGCAAGGCTCGTCGGGTCGTGGCCACCCGCCGACCCGACGACCCCAACCGGGACCTGTGGTGGGCCCACACCGGCGGAGGCGGCGGCAACTTCGGCGTGGTCCTGCGCTATCTGCTGCGCACCCCGAACGTACGCAGCCGCAACCCCGCCCTGCTGCTGCCCCGCCCACCCGAGACCTCCGTGGGCAGAACGCTCACCTGGCAGTGGGAAGGCATCACCGAGCAGGCGTTCACCACTCTCGTGCGAGCCCACGGCCAGTGGCACGAGCGGTACCCGCAGACCAAGGTGGGCAGCTCGCTCTCCCTGCCGCACCGCACGGCAGGAGAGTTCCAACTGTTGGTCGGGGCGGACGCCGAACGGGCCGAGGCCGAACGGCTCATGGACGACTTCATCAGGGTCGTCACCGCCAACGTGGGTGTCGCGCCCACGGTCGAGCAGTCGGAACAGGCTTGGTTGCCGGAGACCTTGAACTCCGAGACCCACCCGGGCGGCACGCCCTTCAAGTCCAAGGCGAGCTTCCTGCGCAGACGGTGGACCGACCGACAGATCGCCACGATCCACAAGTACCTGAGCGACGGATACCGCTGGGGCGCGTCCGTCTACCTCAACTCCTTCGGCGGGAAGATCAACTCCGTAGCCCCTTCGGCCACCGCCTTCCCGCACCGCGACGCCCTCTTCAGCGTCTCCTACGACCTCTACTACGACGACCCAGCCAACACCGGGGAGTTGGAGTGGATGCGCCGCTTCTACCAGGAGGTCTTCGCTGACACCGGCGGTGTCCCGGCGCCTGACGCCAACAACAGCGGCTGCTACATCAACTACCCGGACGCCGACCTCGCCGACCCCCGCTGGAACACCTCCAAAGCCCCTTGGTCCACCCTCTACTACCGGGACAACTACCCCCGGCTCCAGCAGGTCAAGGCCCGCTGGGACCCGCGCGGCGTCTTCTCGCACGCGCTCTCCGTCCGCCCCCCATCCGTCCGCTGATGGAGATCATCGGCACCGGATTCCTCGCCCGGCACCTCAAGCCGCTCGCCGGCGCGCACCCACGGGTGACCGTCCTCGCGGCCGGGGTGCCGCGCCACCCCCTACCGGACTCCGAACACCGTCGCGAGGAGCGCCTGGTCCTGGACACCCTGGAGCACTGCCGCTCCCGGGGGCAGACACTGGTCTTCTTCTCCACCGTCAGCATGTACGGATCGCCCGGCTGCCGGGGCCGCGAGGACGACCCCGTCGTTGCCGCCCTGCCGTACGGACAGCACAAGCTCGGTCTGGAGAAGCTGGTCCGGGACTCGGGCGTACCCCACCTCGTGCTGCGTCTGGGCTATGTGATGGGACCCGACGAGCCGGCGTACCGGCTCCTTCCGGTACTCATCCGCCAACTCCGAGCCGGCCGCATCACCGTCCAGCGCGGCGCCCGCCGCGACCTGTTGTACGTGGACGAGTTCGTCTCCGCGCTGGACCTGCTGCTCGCCACGGGCACCGTCGACGAGGTGATCAATCTGGCCTCCGGCGACTGCGTCGACATCAGCGACGTCATCGACCACCTGGAACTGCGTCTGGGGCTCGGCGCCGAACGCGGATACGCCGACCACACCGTCTCGCACTGCCCCTCGGTGGACAAGCTCCACCGGATCGTGCCCGAAGTGGCCGCGCTGGGCTTCGGGCCGGGCTACTTCCGTACCGCCATCGACCGGTATCTCGCGACGGCCGACCGCGCGGATCCGTGACACCGAGGAGAACGACACCATGACCCCTCACGTCATCAGCCGCCCGCCCCTCTGCGACCTCGGCGCGCCGATCAGCCCCGAGGGCGCCGAGCTGTTGGAGATCATCGGACGCCATCTGCCGCGCATCGCCGACGAGGCCGCGGAGCACGACCGCGCGGGGACCTTCCCCGAGGGCGTGTTCCGTGCACTGCGGGACGACGGAGTGCTCGCCGCCACCGTGCCCGTCAAGTTCGGCGGGCTCGGCGTCAGCAGCGTCCACGACGTCTGTCTCGCCATCATGCGGATCGCCGAGGCCGACGCGTCCACGGCGCTCTCCTTGCACATGCAGCTCTGCCGGGGCATCACCATGTCGTACGAGCGCGAGCACTCCACCCCGGCCGGACAGGCGCTCGCCGAGCGGATCCTCACCCTGATGGGCACCGGCGACGCGGTGGTGAGCGGTGCGCTGAAGGACGCCCGGCAGACCACCGAACTGCGTCCCGCGGCCGGAGGGGGCTGGCTGCTCTCGGGTGCCAAGATCCTCGTCAGCATGGCGCCCGTGGCCACCCACTTCGTCGTCGCGGCACCCATCAGGCCCGAGACCGGCCCGCCGCGACTCGCCGCCGCCTTCCTCTCAGCGGACACCGCGGGGTTGAGCGTGCCGGACGACTGGGACGGCATGGGCATGCGGGCCTCGGCCAGTTCCTCGGTGGTCTTCGACGACTGTCCGGTCCCCGACGAGGACCTGTTCGTGCGCGGCCCGGTCGGCGAGGTCAACCACGCCGCTTTCGCCGGGCAGACGGTCAGCTCCATCGGTCTGCTCGGTGTGTACGCGGGAATCGCCCAGTCCGCACGGGACTTCACGGTCGCCGGTGTGCGGCGCCGGGGTGGCACTCCGGCGAGTGCCGTGCGCACCCTCGTCGCCGAACTCGACGTCAAGCTCTACACCCTGCGGTCCGCGCTGGCTGCGGCCCTCATCCACACCGAGCACCTCTCGGAGCGGACCGACGGCGATCCCGCCGAGCGCGGACGCCGGATGATGGCCCCCTTCCAGTACGCCAAGCTGGTGGTGAACCGTTGTGCTGCGGCCATCGTCGAGGACTGCATGACCTTGACCGGAGGCGTGTCGTTCACCGCAGGGCACCCCCTCGCCCGCCGTCATCGGGACGTCCGCGCCGGATGGTTTATGCAGCCGTTCACGTACGCCGACGCGATCGACCAGCTCAGCGCCTGGGCGTTGGAGCTCGACGAGCACTGAACGCCACGAGCGCCAGAACTGAACGGACGGCGGCCCCGGGGAACGATCCTCCCGGGGCCGCCGTGCGATCGGGGTCAGCTCGTGACGATCGGGAACAACTCCGCGTCGTCCAAGGGCTGACCCGGCTCCATATGGGCGAGGTACTCGTCCATCACCCCCGGCAGATAGGTGGTTCCGGCGTCCATGTAGATGACGCCGTGGCCGACCCGACGGGTGTCGGTCTCGTTCCCACCGGCCCAGTGCAGCGTTCGGCAGTGGTGGAAGGCGACGTCACCGGCGCGCAGCGGCACGGTGACCCGGGGCCGCCAGGGGAAGTCCGGCCAGACCTCGTCGGGCTCACGGAACTGCTCGAAACTGGTCATGTGCCGCAGCCGCTCGGAGTCCGCCCGCAGATGCGAGCCGGGGATGTAGCTCAGACAGCCACGTTCGACGGGGACGTCCACCAGCGCGATCCACGCGGTGAGCGTCTGTTCCAGCCCGTCCATCGGCAGCCCCGCTTCGTCATCGTGGAGCAGGGTGGGCGGCGCCCCTTCGGGCTCCTTGACGAGCACCTCGCTGCTGTAGAGGCGCAGCGGAACGCCCGCGAGCCGTCCGGCGATACCGGTCAGCGCGGGGTGGAGGGCCAGCCGGCGCAGCGTCTCGTCCTTGCGCCACACCTGGGTGGTGTAGTTGACCTCCACGGCCGCGCCGTCGTCGCCACCCGCCCACACCTCCATGTCCCGCTCCAGGATGCTCTCGGCGGCCGTCCGGTAGACGGAGACCTCTTCCGGGGAGAGCAGCCGGGGCACATGGACGAAGCCGTCCTCGCGATAGCGGCGGACGCTCTCCTCGGTGAGCGTCGCCGGGGTGGTCAGTTCACGGGGGGACGCCATGGGCGGCTCTCCTTCGCATCGATGGGTCAGTGGGCGGGCGAGGGCGTCGGCGTGCTCACGCCGCGGGGGTCTCCAGTACCCCGACGAACAGACCGCGGCCGTTGTGCAGACCGTCGAGGTACTCCACGCTCAGGCCGGCCGCGGTGAAGGCCGCCTCGTACTGCCGACGGCTGAACAGCGAGATCAGATGGGTCTCGCTGAAGTGCCGCACCCCAGTTGCGGCATCGGCGACGAGGTAGTGCACCTCGATCCGGGACGCGTCGCCCACCCGCACCGAGTGCGACACGCGGGCGAGCGTACGGCCGTCCTCCGTGGTTGTCCCGGTCGCCACATGGCCGTCGAGGAAGGTCTCCGGGAACCACCAGGGGTCGATGGCGACCACACCGCCCGGCCGTAGGTGCCGCGCGAAACGGCGCAGCGCCGACGCCAGCTCTCCCGGGTCGGCCAGATAGCCGATCGAACCGAACATGCAGGTGATGGCCGAGAAGGAGGCGTCCAACGAGAAGTCGCGCATATCACCGGTGTGTACGGTGACCCCCGGCAGCCTGCGTCGAGCGGACTCCGCCATGGGCGCGGACAGCTCAAGCCCCTCGACCCGCTCGAACACCGGGCGGAAGTGCTCCAGATGGGCTCCCGTGCCACACGCCACATCGAGCAGTGACACGGCGCCCGGCATCCTGGCCCGCACCTGGCGGGCGATCTCCTGCGCCTCCGACCGGTAGTCCTTGCCTCTGCCCTGGTGCAGCAGCTCGTAGATTTCGCTGGCCTCTGCCCCGTACAACGCGACTCCCTCTGCCGGCGGGTCCGCGCGCTCACGGACGTGGGCCGCCGGATTCAGGCTGCGGCGAGCGGCTCGAAGCCGCGAAGAAGCCCGCTGGAGCCCGGTTCGGTCCAGTCATCGTTGAGACGGCTGCGAGAGCCCGGGGAGACCGTCTACACCATGACGAGCTGCCGTATCTGCGGCGGCCGACTTCACGAGTTCGGTGATTTCGGTACGCAGCCGCTTTCCAGCGGGTTCCTGGAACCCGACTACATCGGGGACGAGTACCTCTTCCGGCTCGCGCTGGGAGTGTGCGACTCGTGCACCATGGTCCAGCTCATGGAGGAAGTCCCCCGGCATCTGATGTTCAACGGCCACTATCCGTATCTGTCATCCGGGTCGTCGGTGATGAGGAAGCACTTCGAGCAGACGGCGCAGGACTTCCTGCGGACCGAGCTCACCGCCCCGGGCGCGTTCGCCGTCGAACTGGGCTGCAACGACGGCATCATGCTGCGGGCGCTGGCCGACGCGGGCGTCAGGCATCTGGGCGTGGAGCCCTCCGAGAGCGTGGCCGACATCGCCCGCAGGCTCGGCATCCGGGTCACCACCGAGTTCTTCCAGGCGTCGACGGCACAGGAGATCCGGGAGGCGGAGGGCCCCGCCCAGCTGATCTACGCGGCGAACACCCTGTGCCACATCCCGTACATGGACTCCATCTTCCAGGGCATCGACGCGCTGTTGGCGCCCGACGGTGTGTTCGTCTTCGAGGACCCCTATCTGGCGGACATCGTCGAGAAGACCTCGTACGACCAGATCTACGACGAGCACTACTACTTCTTCAGCGTCACATCGGTGGCGGCCATGGCCGAGCGGTTCGGCTTTGAACTGGTGGGTGCGGAGCGGCTGCCCGTGCACGGCGGTGAGGTGCGCTACACCCTTGCCCGCAGGGGTCGGCGCACTCCGGATCCCGCGGTGGCCGTGCTGCTCGCGGAGGAGAAGACCCGCAGACTGGCCGAACTGGACACCCTCAAAGGCTTCTTCCGGAACGTCGAACGCTCACGGGACGAGTTGGTGAGCCTGCTCCGGAAGCTGAAGGCGGAAGGGTGCACGGTGGTCGGGTACGGTGCGACGGCGAAGAGTGCCACCGTGACCAACTACTGCGGAATCGGTCCCGACCTGGTGTCGTTCATCTCCGACACCACACCGAACAAGCAGGGGCGGCTCACTCCCGGCGCCCACATCCCGGTGCGCCCGCGTGCGGCGTTCGACGATCCCTATCCCGATTACGCCCTGCTCTTCGCCTGGAACCACGCCGAGGAGATCATCGCCAAGGAGACCCAGTTCCGGGAGTCGGGCGGCAAATGGATTCTCTACGTACCGCATGTGCAGGTGGTGTGACGCTCCTGCGCAGCCGCACGGTCGCCCGTCCGCGATCTCGCGGCTGCTGAGTCGGTGTGCGCGGTGGAACCTCGCTCCCACCGCGCACACCTTCCCTGCTCATGGAGCCTTGCGCCGGAGGCCGGGCAGCCCCATTCCTCAGGTCCCGGACATCACCTGGGGTGCGAGGGTCCCTGGCAGGCGTGCTCGTCCGGGGCGTCCGCCCTGAGCCGAGGGTCCTGCCTGAGCGTCGAGTCCAGCCGTCCCCTTGCGTACGTCCAGGTCAACGGGGGAAGAGCGTAGTGCAGCTCATCGTTGCCATAGTGGACGATCTTGAGGAGGTAGCTGTTGACGAACCGGTCGAGGATGCGCTCGACCGAGGGGATCTCCCACCCGAGCAGGTCGGCCACCGTGGTGGCGGTGAACTCGTCGGCGGGCAGCATGCTCAGCAGTCGAAAGACCGCCTGTTCGCTCCGGGTGAGCCGGTCGTACGCGGCGTCGTAGCCTGACCTCACATCGAGGTCGCCCAGCCGGAGTTCGCTCAGGATGTCGCTGGACCTCGCCAGTTGGTCCGCGACCCGGGTGAGGGGGAGCCCCGGCATGGTGGCCACTCGGCCGCCGATACATCGCAGCGCAAGGGGTAGCCATCCACCCAGCTTCCCCAGCTTGTCGGCCGCCTGTGGCTCTTCGTCGAGCCGTTCACGTCCGATCAGACTGGCGAGGAGGTCGATCCCCTCCGTGCTGTCCAGCACATCGAGGTCCACGCTCTGGGCTCCGGCCAGTCCGTGCAGCCGACGACGACTGGTGATGATCACCGCACACTCGGGTCCGCCCGGCAGCAGTGGACGGACGTCCGCCAGCGTCGCCGTGTCATCCAGCACCAGCAGGACCCGGCGCGCCGCCGTTGTCGAGCGGAAGAGCTTCGAACGCTCCTCCAGTTGGGTCGGAATCAGCGTGTCGGGGATGCCCAGGGACCGCAGTAGTCCATGGAGCACCTCCCGGATGTCCCGGGGTTCGTCGCTCGATCCATGGAGTTCGACGTGGAGCTGCCCGTCCGGGAAGAGATGTCGCACCCGGTGGGCCAGATGGACCGCCAGGGCCGACTTGCCGACCCCCGGCATGCCCGCGATCACGACGACACGGGTCGCCGCGTGCCGCACGGTTCCGTCCTCCGGGGGGAGGAACTGGAGCATGATGTCCTCGATGACCGGTGCCCGGCCGGTGAAGTCACCGACGTCCGCGGGGAGTTCCGCGGGTGCGGGCGTGGTCGACTGCCCGGCGCCGGCACGCTCCTCGGCGTGGGACCGCGGGGGCGATGGCACCGGACCCGTCGCCCTGACGGGGCCGTGGGCGCCCTGGGCTGACGCACCGGCGGCGTCGCGTTGGGCCGGAACCGAGGTGAGCAGATGGTCTCGCTCCGGCGCATGGGTGGCCGGCGTGCGCTCCTCCACGTCGACGGCGGTTCCCCGCGCGGCCCGTGGCCCGGCCGTACTCGTCGCGGCACCGTCCCGAGACCCCGTACGGATCGACTGCCGGGCATCGAACGGAGGTCCGACGGGCGCGTCGGCGAGCAATGCCTGGTGCAGTTGGCGCAGTTCCTCGCCCGGTTCGAGCCCCAGGTCCTCGACCATGTTCTGTCGCAACACCCGGAAGACCTCAAGGGCCTCATGGCGCCGCCCTGATCGATGCAACGCGATCATCAGCGAGGCATGGAGATGCTCATGGAGGGGATGGGTGAGTATGAGTGACTTGAGTTCGCTGACCAACTCCCGGTGGTGGCCGAGTTGGAGATCTGCCTCGATCCGCATTTCCAGGGTCCTGGAGCGGAATTCTTCCAGCCGTGTCGCATAGGAGGAAAGGAGCGCCCCTCTGTCCACATCGACGAGCGCAGGCGCCCGCCAAATCGACAGGGCTTCGGCGAGGGATTCACGAGCCCGTACGGGATCGCCGTTCCTCAGTGTTGCCTTGCCCTCGCCCGCCGCTTTTTCGGCCCGGTGGAGGTCGACTGAGGAGTTGGGTATGTCAAGGACATATCCACCCGGTCGAGTATGAAGAACCTCTTTGCCCCCGTAGCGAACAAGGATCTTGCGGAGTTTGTAAATGTAGGTCTGAAGAGTTGTTAGCGCGCTGGTGGGAGGGCCGCCCTCCCACAATTCATCGATCAGTTCGGATGTCTGGACGACTGCGTTTCGCCGCATGATCAAGAGTGCGATTACTTGGCGAGGCTTGGGTGCTGTAGGCGCAACGTTCTTGTCTTTCTCAAGCATCCCTAAGGGCCCGAGAACTTGGAAATCCATTGTTCCCCCAGTTGCACACAACGGTGGCTCGATCCGCTGTCGAAGCGAGATGCGTTGAAATTCAACCACCCATCGAGGTTGGTGGCCTCAATGAAGCGATACATCGCGACTCGCTGCAACTTGACTCTAGATTTGGTCGACTAGCTTGTCAATGTTCAGCCAATGGGAACGTCAAGGATTGGTAATTCGATTGACGACACGCCGAAGCGCGTGCCGGAAGCGCTGGGCCCGGGGCATGTGCAATCGACATTTCCCGGGAGAATCCGCGCGGAGCGGGACAGAACCAGGGCCGCCGTGCGGCCGTCACGGGCAGGACTGCTCACAGGCCCCGACGGACAGCCGGCCGATGGTGGGCGGTGAGCCGTTCGAGGACGGGGACCACATCGGCGGGCGCGGCGGTCGCAGCCATCTCCCGACGCAACCGACGGGCCTGGCGCGCCGGAGCCGGGTCGTCGAGCACTCGGCGGACGAGGTCACGCAAGCCCGCCGCGGTCAGACGCGCGGGATCGGCGACCTGGAGCCCGGCACCGGAACGTTCCAGGCCCTCAGCCCGGCGGGCGCTGTCCCACAGCACGTCCGGCAGGATGATCTGCGGGACCGCGTGGGCCAGCGCCGACTGGTAGGTTCCCGCCCCGCCGTGGTGCACCACGGCGGCACAACTGGGCAACAGGGCGTCCAGCGGCACGAAGTCCACCACCCGCACCCGTGCGGGCAGCGTTCCGAGCGCATCGCGCCGCGCCGCGCCGACGGTCGCGACGACCTCGACGTCCAGTGCAGCGACGGCGTCGAGGATCTCGGCCACCGACACCCGGTCCCTGCCCAGGGTCTCCAGCAGCGACAGCCCGAGAGTGACACAGACCCG
Source organism: Streptomyces sp. NPDC059256 (assembly GCF_042753785.1). Classification (NCBI taxonomy): domain Bacteria; kingdom Bacillati; phylum Actinomycetota; class Actinomycetes; order Kitasatosporales; family Streptomycetaceae; genus Streptomyces; species Streptomyces sp. NPDC059256. Next base: position 83,999 of record NZ_JBHYZO010000009.1, read on the forward strand.
GGGGCGCCGCGGCGGCTCCAGGACCCAATCAGGTAATACGGCGGGCCCGTTGTACGGGACGTAGCGCATCGGCACCCGCACCAGATCCGTCGGCAGTGCCAACGAGGTGGGAACCGGATCGATGGTCCACTGCCCCACCACGGCCTCCTCGGTGAAGCGGCAGCCGTACTCCTCCAGGGTCCAGCCCAACCACTCCGCCATCGGATCGTCCCGCAGCGCGGGTATCCGACGCTCCAGCACCCGGTTGTAGTGCTGGCGCAGAAAACCGATGAGGTCGAGGCCGAAGAGCAACCGGGCGTGCGCCGCGCCCGAGGCCATCGCCGCGACGGGGCCCGCGAAGGTCATCGTGTCCCACACCACGAGGTCCGGCCGCCACCACCGCGCGTAACGCACCAGGTCGTCGATCATCTCCGGGTCGCACTGGGTGGGAAACGCTCCCGCTGCGAGGGCCAGTTGCCTGCGGTGCATCAACTCGTACGTGAGCCGCTCCGGCCGGACCTCGCTGATATCGGTCAGCTCCAGGTAGTCCAGGGACTCCGGCCCCTCCCGACCACTCTCCAGCGCTTCGCTGCGGCGCTCGTCCAACTCCTCCACCAGGGCTTCCTGGTTGAGTGGAGCACCCACCGGCACCGCGGACAACCCCGCCCGCAGCACATGCTCCACGGCATCGGGCTGGGTGGCCACGCGCACATCGTGCCCCGCAGCGCGCAGCGCCCACGCCAGGGGCACCTGGCTGTGGACGTGCGTCCGCGCCGCGAAGGTGGTGAACAGCACGCGCATGGCCCTCTCCCGACCTCTCCCCGCCGTGAACCGGTCCGCTCAGCGACCAGCTCAGTGAGCCGCCCGGTGACCTGCCCGGTCTGCGATCTCCTCCGCGTACGCCTTCGCGTACCCCATCGTCGCCGTGCTGTTGCGGCCGAGCGCCTCCCGGATGAAGGTGCGCGCCTCGGTGACGCCCGCCTCGGCGCCCAGGACCCCCGCGATCGCCTCCGGATTCACGACCACCGTGTGGGTACTGGTGATCTCCGTCTCCTCGCCCACCTCGCGGATCAGCCACTCACCGGTGTGCGCCGACATCAACACCGGCGTCTGGAGCTGCTTGTAGACGATCCGGTCATGGGGGAAGCAGATCCGCACCGACCGGGTGGTGTGCGTGGAGCCGTCCGCGGTACGGGTGTCCATCTCCAGCACCTGCTGCCTCGGGACGTCCTCGGCGAGGGACACCCGGGCCACGTGCGGCAGCCGCTGCTCCCAGGCGTCCGCCCGGTCGATGAAGTCGTAGACGTCCTTGGCGGCACCGGCCACCCGCAGCGAGTCCGAGAACGTCAGCGTCAGCTCGCCGCGCTGCGTCCGCAGTTCCGCGGCTGCGCGCAGCGCCGCCAGTTCCTGGCCGCTGTTGCGGTCCACCGCCTGTTGGATCCACTCGACCTTCGCCGGGTCGTCGCCGATCGCGCGGAAGTCGTGCAACAGCCGGACCAGGGTCGCACCGGACGGATCGGTCTCGATCACCCATTCGCCGCCCATCGCGGCCACGGGAGGCGCGGACACCTCCTGACGGAACCGGACCCGCAGCCGTTCCCGGTCCAACTCGCGCAGCGAGGTCCAGCCCTTCACCTCCCCGCCCGCGGTGGCCCAGATCCGGATGCGTTCACGGTCTCCGTCGCGTTCGGCGTCGACATGGACGCACGGCGGGAAGGTCTCCGGCCAGCCGGTGACGTCCTCGATCAGCGCGAACACCACATCGGCCGGGGCGTTCACGGTGATCCGGTGCTCGGTGTGGTGGGTCTGGGGCTCAGTCATCTTCCGGTCCTCTTGTCTCACCCGTCGCTGCCACGGTGGTCGGTCGTCCTCCGGTCGGCTCAGTAGTTGCCCAGCCCGCCGCAGACGTTGAGCGCCTGTGCGGTGATGGAGGCGGCCGTGTCGGTGACGAGATAGCCGACCAGACCGGCCACCTCCTCGGGCGTCGAGTACCGGCCGAGCGGAATCTTCGCCTCGAACTTGGTCAGGACCTCGTCCTCGCTGGTCTCCCAGAAGTCGGCGTACCCCTGCCGCACCCGCTGGGCCATCGGGGTCTCGACATAGCCGGGACAGACGGCGTTGACAGTGATCCCGGACTTCGCCAGCTCCTGCCCCAACGCCTTGGTGAAGCCCACCACCCCGTGCTTCGACGCGGAGTACGGGGCGCCGAACATCACCCCCTGCTTGCCGCCGGTCGAGGCGATGTTGATGATCCGGCCGCTGGTGCCCTCCAGCATCCGGCCGGTGGTGAGCACCTCGCGCGTCACACGGAACACACCGTCGAGGTTGGTCGCCATCACATCGCGCCACAGTTCGTCGGTGAGGGTCGACGTCGTACCGCCGCCGCTGCGACCGGCGTTGTTGACCAGGATGCCGACCGGGCCGTACTGCTCGACCGCCGCCGCGACGAACGCGTGCACATCGTCGGTGGAACGCACATCGCAGGCCCGGCCTTCGACCTCGTAGCCCTCCTTGCGGAACCGCTCGACGGTCGCCGCGACATTCTGTGCGTCACGGGCGCACAGAAAGACCCGGTGACCCTGCTCGGCCAACAGGGCGGCGACCGAGGCGCCGATTCCGCTGGTCGCACCCGTCACGATGGCGACCTTCTGTTCCTTGCTCGTCATGCGTTCCCCGTTCGTGGAAGTCCCTCGGTGTTCCTTCGACGTCCCTTGGGTGCGCGCTCAAACGGAACGCCGATTGCCCACGCTGTCAGGGGCCGCTCGCGGCCCACTTGACCCGTCCGCCACTTCCGCTCCGACGATGGCCCAGCGATCGTCGAGACGGTTGCGAGACGGGCGGACCACACTCGCCGGGCACGGACGTCCGAGCGACTCAGGGAGACGCCCACGTGAGCAGCACGAGCAGTCAGCACGACGGCACGCCCATCGACCGCTTCCTCCGGCTGGTCGACCTCGTCACACCGACGTCCCTGCGGGTCGCCGCCACCCTGCGCCTGGTGGACCACATGGCCGCCGGCGCGCACACCCCCGAGGACCTGGCACGGGCCACCGGCACCGACGCCGGTGCGCTGCACCGCCTGGTGCGCCACCTCACCGCCGTCGGCGTGTTCGAGGAGAGCGCCCCCGGCCGGTTCGGCCCCACCGACCTCGGACTGCTGCTCGCCGACGACCACCCGCTCCAACAGCGCTCCTGGCTCGCGCTCGACCAGATCATCGGCCGGGCGGACCTCGCCTTCACCCAATTGCTGGAAGCGGTCAGGACCGGACGCCCCAGCTATGAAGCCCTGTACGGAAGGCCCTTCTGGGACGACCTGTCGGCCAACCCGGAGCTGGGTGAGTCCTTCGACGCACTCATGGCGACCGAGGAGGAAGCGGTCGACGAGGGCTTCATCGCCACCTATGACTGGAGCGGCGTACGGCACGTCCTCGACGTCGGCGGTGCTCCCGGCGGATTGATCCAGTCGATCGTGCGGACACTGCCCGAGGTGCGCGGCACCCTGCTGGACCTGCCGTCCCCGGCCGATCGGGCGCGTGCCAAGATCGCCCAGCGGGGGCTCGCGGACCGCATCGACGTCATCGGCGGCGACTTCTTCGACGAACTGCCGGTGACCGCGGACCTGGTCCTGCTCTCCATGGTGTTGTTGAACTGGCAGGACGACGAGGCCCGACGCATCCTCAAGCGCTGCCGGGACGCCCTGGAGCCGGGCGGCACCCTGATCCTGCGCGAACGCGCCGAACCTTCCACCGACGCCACGACGAGCACCGCCGACCTCCACTTCAGCCTCCTCGACATGCGGATGCTGGTGTTCCTCGGCGGTCGGGTCCGGACGACGGCCGAGTGGTCCGAGCTGGCGGCCTCCGCCGGCCTCGCCATCACCTCCCTCGTCACTCCCATCACCTCGCCCGTCGTGCCGTTCGACTTCTGCCTGATCGAGATGACCCCCGTCGACTGACGGGGACGGAACCAGAGCGCACCCGCGAGAGGGAATCCCGCATGCCCGAACGGATCGTGACCACCGACGATGTACAACTGTGGAGTGAGGACCTCGGAGACCCTGCCGGCCCACCGCTGCTGCTGATCGCCGGAGGGAACCAGTCCTCCCAGGCGTGGCCCCGGGAGTTCGTCGACCTGCTGACCGCCGAAGGACTGCGGGTCATCCGGTACGACCACCGGGACACCGGGCGCTCCACCGTCCGTGACTTCGCCGCACACCCCTACGGCTATGCGGAGCTGGTACGGGACCCGGTGGCCGTCCTCGACGCCCACGGCGTCGCCGCCGCGCACGTCGTCGCCATGTCGATGGGCACGGTGATGGGCCAACTCCTCGCCCTCGACCACCCCGAACGGCTCCTCAGCATGACCCTGATGCTCGGCGGCGGACTGGACATCGACTTCGACGGCAACATCGAACGGGCCTTCAACGGACAGCCGTCCGTCGACGGTCTGCCCTTGCCGCAGCAGCCGCTGCTGGACGCGCTGGCGCTGATGTCCGAACCCGCGGAGGGCCGCGATGCGGTACTCGATCTCCGGGTACGCAGGTCGAGGATCTTCTCGGGCGACAAGGTTCCCTTCGGCGCGGAAGACTTCCGCCGCTGGGAGGAGCAGGCCGCAGACCACGCCGGCACCATCGCCGAGCCCGTCGCCCACCACCAACTGGCCTCCCACCCACGCGAACGGGCAGCCGAACTCGCCGGGGTACGGGTGCCGACCCAGGTGATCCAGGCGCTGGAGGACCCCATCTCCCCACCGCCGCACGGCAGGCACCTCGCCGGACTCATCCCGGGCGCCCGCCTGGTGGAGATCCCCGGCATGGGGCACGCGCTGCCCCGCTCCGTCCACACCCCGCTCGCGGAAGCGATCACCGCCCACACCCGTGCCGCCGTCCGGCCCTGACCCGGCGCCCAGCACCAGGAGATCCGATGTCCCCACAGGAGAACAAGGCACACGCCCTGCGCATGGTCGACGCATGGAACCGTGGCGACCCCGACGCCGTCATCGCGTACTGGGCCCCGGACGCCGTCCACTACGACGAGGACGGCGGCCGGATGCCCGCCGACCAGATCGCCGACATCATGCGCGGCACCCTGGACTCGTTCCCCGATCTGCGTCTGGAGGCCAAGAGCATCGTCGCCGAGGGTGACCGGGTGATGCTGCGGATCACCGCCACCGCGACCCACCGGGGTGACTTCATGGGCGTACCCGCCACGGGCGCCCCGGTGTCCTGGCACTACCTCGAAGAACTCCTCTTCGACGACCAGGGCCGGGTGACCGCACACTGGGACGTGATGAACTTCGGCCCCCTCTACCGGGTCCTGGGCCAGATACCCGACGGGCTCTGAGAACACCACGGAAGCACGGAGCCCGGGCCCCCTCTGTGCGGGCCCGGGCTCCCTTGGCGCTCCGGCCGTCAGCCTGCCAGCTCCACCAGCCGTGGCACCAGATCGGCCGGGGTCGGCATCGTGTCGACCATCTCCTGACGCAGCGCGCTCGCCGCGGTGCGCAACTCCAGGTCGTTCAGCAGCCGACGGCATTCCACGGCCCCGATCGTGGTCGCATCAGCCGTGAATCCGGCCCCGCTGCCCACCAACACCGCACCGTTGGCCTGCTGGTAGGCGCCGTCCGGCAGTACGCACTGCGGCACCCCCAGCCGCATGGCGGTCAGCAGTGTGCCGGAACCGGCATGGTGGACGATCCCCGCACAGGTCTCCAGCAGCGGCGCCAACGGCACCCACTCCACGGTCCGTACGTTCTCCGGCAATTCGCCGAGGAGTTCCACATCGCCGCCGCCCAACGTCAACACGAACTCGGCGTCGATGTGCGCGGCCTCGGCCATCAAGGGGGCGAGCATCGTGATCCCGCCCCACTGCGCGCCGATCGATCCCAGGGTGACCGCGATCCGGGGCCGCTCGGACGGTGCAAGGAGCCAGGCGGGCAGTGTTCCGCCGCCGTTGTAGGGGACGTAGCGCATCAGCCACTCGTCCTTTGGGCGTTCACCCCCGGGCAGCAGGTGCGCCAACCGGGCCGGGACCGAGCTGATCCGCGCGGTCGCCCTGGGCGTCGCGCTGATGCCGTGCCGTGCGTAGTCCCCCTTCATGGCCTCCCGCAGCAGCCCGGCCAGCCGCGGGTCGCTGTCGGCCGGGCCCAACGGCAGCTCCACGCACGGGATGCCGAGCGCACTCGCGGCGAGCGCCCCCGCGCCCTGGGCGGCCGAGTGCACGATCACATCCGGGGCCCAGGACCGTGCGGCCTCCAACACCCCGTCCACCTCGGCACCCGACACCCGGCCGAAGAGCTCCGCGAGGAACTCCACCCCCGCGTCCTTGACGTACATCGGGTCCTCGGCGCCTTCGGGCACCCAGATCTTGTCGTAGTCGAGCCCCGGGGTGACGTCGACGGCGGGCAGGCCCGCATCGGTGACGGCGTCCAGGGCGGCTCCGAGCGCATAGCGGACCTCATGGCCTGCGGCGAGCAGCGCGTGGGCCACCGGCACCGTGGGGAAGGCGTGACTGAGTACGGGAGAGGTGACGAACAACGCGCGCATGATTCCCCTGTCGACGAACTGCTGGTTCCGGTGAGCGTCGCAGCGCCCTCTCGCGGTGTGGCTGAAGAACGGTGGAGACACAGCGCACCCCGGTGGACCCGGCTCCAGCGGCCCACCGGAATCTCTCGTGGCGCACGCGGCATCGTGATCGTCCGGCGGACCGTCACCAGGACAGCGGACGGCCGCCCGGCCGTGGACCCGCGCCGCATCCCCCGGGGCGCGGGCCACGGCTGTGGTTCCACGGCGCACCTGTGGAACAAAGGCGCACAAGGAACTCTGCAAGGTGGAGGAGAGACCATGGCCATACTCGTCACCGGTGCGACCGGACACGTCGGCCGCCATGTGGTGCGACGGCTCGTCGCCGCCGGCCAGCCCGTCCGGGCGCTGACGCGCGATGTCGGCGCGGCCAAGTTCCCCGCTGGAGTCGACGCCTTCGAGGGGGATCTGCTCCAGCCGGCCACGCTGCGCGCGGCGCTGACCGGGGTGGAGCGGATGTATCTCTTCCCCGTGGCCGAGACCGCGCGGGAGGTCGCCCTCCTGGCCGCATCGCTGGGGGTGCGCAGGATCGTGGTCCTCTCCTCCGACGCGGTCACCGACGGAAGTGACCCGAGCGGGCACCGAGACGTCGAAGAGGCGGTGGAAGCGGTGGAGGCGGCCGGGGTGGAGTGGACCCATCTGCGGCCCGGCGAGTTCGCCGTCAACAAACTCAGTCTGTGGGAGCACTCCATCCGCACCGGGGCGGTGGTCAGGTCCGCCTACCCGGGTGCCATGGGTGCGCCCGTCCACGAGGACGACGTCGCGGCCGTCGCCGTCGCCGCCCTGCTGGAAGAAGGCCACCAGGGGGCGATCCTTCGGATCTCCGGGCCCCGCGCGCTCAGCCAGCGCGACCAGGTCCTCGCAATCGCACGGGGGCTCGGGCGGGCCATCGCCTTCGAGGAGGTCTCGCCCGCCGAGGCCCGTGCGGACATGCTGGCCCAGGGCTTCCCCGCCGACATCGCCGACTACATCCTCGCCCACCAGGCGACCTGGGCCGACCAACCGGCCGCCGTCCACCCGACCGTGGAGCAGGTGACCGGGCGACCCGCCCATGACCTGGCGCGCTGGGCCGCCGACCATCTGACGGACTTCCAGTGATCGCGACCGCCCCCTGATGTCGGGGAACCGGGTCAACCCCGGGCTCTCGACCGCGCCCGACCCCGGTCAACCCCGGACCAGGCCGGCGCCCCGGACATCAGCGACCACCGTCTTCCGTGGTTCCGGTTTCAGTGATGTGACCCCCAGTTTCCAGTGATCGAGCGGAGCCCATCGATGCGCGTACTGTTCGTCACCCTCGCCGCCTCGACGCATCTGCACGCCCAAGTACCGCTCGCCTGGGCACTGCGGGCCGCGGGGCACGACGTCTGTGTGGCGAGCCACCCCGATGTGGCCGACGACATCGTCCGCAGTGGTCTCACCCCCGTGCCCATCGGCGAGCCCATGGACATCGGCCAGTGGGCGGACGTCTCCCCGCTCACCGAGGAGGAGTTCCACGACGAGGCCAACATCTGGGATGCGCGCGGGGGTGTCAACTGGGAGTTGTTCGACCTGTGCGAGATGCGACCGGAGAAGCTCACCTACTCCCATATGCACGCGGTGTTCAGTGCCTGGATCGGTGCCAGCTTCCAGGAGATCTCCTCGCCTCAGCTCATGGACGACCTGGTGTGCTTCGCTCGCCAATGGCGTCCCGACCTGGTGATCTGGGATCCGCTGACCTTCGCGGCCCCGGTCGCAGCGCTGGCCGTCGGCGCGGCCCACGCGCGCATGATGTTCGGGTTCGACGTCATCGGCCGCATGCGCCAGAGCTACCGGACCGCGGTGGAGGAGCGCCCCGCCGTCCTGCGCGATGACCCGTTCGAAGAGTGGCTCGGCACCGCCCTGGCCCGGTACGGCGTCGCATTCGACGAACAGGCCGTGCTCGGACAGTGGACCGTCGACACCGTTCCCTCCTCGATGCGGCTGGAGGTCGACCACCTGTACCTCCCCATGCGGTACACGCCGTACAACGGCCGCTCCACCGTTCCGCGCTGGTTGTGGACCCCGCCTGAGCGCCGCCGGGTCTGTCTGACCCTCGGCCGCTCCTTCCGGGAACTGATGGGGGGAGACCGCGCCGATGTGGGGGAGTTGCTCCGGGGCGTCGCCGATCTGGACATCGAGGTGGTCGCCACCCTGAACACCGATCAGCTCAGCTCGCTGCCGTCGCTTCCCGACAATGTGCGCGCGGTGGACTTCGTCCCCCTGGACGCGCTGCTGCCGAGCTGTTCGGCGATCATCCACCACAGTGGATCAGGGACCACGCAGACCGCGCTCGCGCACGGAGTGCCCCAGGTCATCGTGCCAGCGAACATGATGGACAACGTCCTCAAGGCGCAGCAGGTCGAAGCCGCCGGGGCCGGTCTCCACGTCAAGGACACCGCCGCGCTGACGGCGGATTCACTGCGTGCCCTCCTGCTGAGGGTGCTGGACGAGCCGTCGTTCGCCGAGAACGCGGCGGCGCTGCGGCGGGAGATGCTCGCTACTCCCGCCCCCCGCGACATCGTGCCCGCGCTGGAGCGCCTCACCCGCCTCGGCCGCCGCTGAGACCAGCCGCTGCTGTGCTGTGACCGGCCGCCGCCTCCATCGGGGGCGGCGGCCGAGCCGTGTCACGCCGGCGCGGCGGCCCGGCTCCGGTGCCGCGCGGTGAGCCGCTCCAACACGTCGACCACCTCGTTGGGGTGCGGCGCGGCACTCACCTCCGCCTGCAACGCCTGTGCGCGAAGCCGGAACTCCGGCTCCTTCAACAGCCGCAGCAGGCCCGAGCGCAGGCTCTCCGCCGACACTCCTCCCGCCGGCAGGAACAGCCCGGCGCCCAACTCCGCGAGCCGCTGTGACCGGTAGACCGCGTCCCACACCCGGCCCAAGGAGATCTGTGGCACCCCGCAGGCGGCGGCGGTCGCCCAGGTGCCGGCGCCGCCGTGGTGCACGATCGCCGCACAGGTCGGCAGCAGCACGTCCAGCGGTACGTGGTCGACCAGCCGGACGTTGTCCGGTACCGAGGAGATCAGCTCCCGCTCCGAGGGATCCACCGTGGCCACCACCTCGGCGTCCAACCCGGAGACCGCCTCGAAGACGTCGTCCACCGCAATGGTGCTGGGCGCACCGGTGTTGCGGGTGGTCATGCCCGCGGTCACACAGATCCGGGGCCTGGTGGGCGCCGACCGCAGCCACGGCGGGACCACCGTCGGGACCTGGCCGTTGTACGGGATGTAGCGCATCGGCACCAGGGGCTGCCCCAGCGACAGGCGTACGCTCGGCGGCATCTGGTCGATCGACCACTGACCCGTCACGACCTCCTCGTCGAACGCACAGCCATAGCGCTCCAGTGTCAGACCCAACCATTCGCCCAGGGCATCGTCGTGCTCCGACTCGGGCCCCCGCTCCCAGTGCTCCCGCAGCAGCCGACGCGTGCTCATGAACATGTCCGGGAACGAGAGCAGCCGAGCGTGGGCGGCACCGCTGGCCCGCGCCGCCACCGCACCGGCGAAGGTGAACGGCTCCCAGATCACCAGGTCGGGCCGCCACTCCCGGGCGAAGGCCACCAACTCGTCCACCATCGACTCGTTGTTGATCCAGGAGTAGAAGAGCGAGGTCATCACGGTTTCATGGCTCATCAGAAAGTCCCGGCTGAGCTGATCGTGGCGCCTCTCCAGATAGTCCGGGCGGTCGTGCAGGGCCATCATCGGCCCGCCCACCGCGCCGAGCACGGTGTGCAGCGCCGGGTCCTCACCCACCGGTACCGCGGTCAGACCCGCGCCGGTGATGGCGGCGGTGAGCGCGGGTTGGGAGGCGATCCGCACCTCGTGCCCCGCGGTCCGCAGCGCCCAGGCCAGTGGCACCGAACCGCTGAAGTGGCTCTGCTCCGCGAAGGAGGTCATCAGTACACGCATGGTTCGACCCTTCAGCCGGTGGAAACGGGCAGGTGCAGTACACCGCCGGTCACGGGGGACCGCAGCCGGCGCAGTTCAGGGCCGGCTCGGCGCAGCTTCGGCAGTTGGGCGACGGCGGTGGCCACGACGGCGGTGGCCAGCGGCCTCACCAGTGGCTCCAGCGGGCCCGTGAACAGGTCGTCGGTGAAGGCGAGCAGCGGCGCTCCGGCCGGGCGGTCGAGGTCGAAGCGGTCCGGGTCGGGGAACGCATCGGGGTCGCGTTGGGCGGCCTCCACCAGCACCACCACCTCATGGCCGGCTTCGATCGGCTGCCCGCCCAACTCCACGTCCTCGTAGGCGAACAGCTTCTGCATGCGCACCGGTGGGGAGTGGCGCAGTGCTTCCTGGACGGCGTCAGCCGCGCGGTTCGACTCCTGTCGGACCCGGTCCCAGGACTCGGCGTGGTCCAGCAGCAGTGCCACGGTCCGGGCCGCGGTGTTGGCGGCCATCTGCACTCCGGCGACGGCGAACAGCCCCGCGACCCCCCGGGCCGGTGCGCCGGCTCCGTTGCCCGCCGCGTCCAGCAACTCGCCGACCTGATCGACCGCGGTGATCAACGCCCGTGCCGTGGGGGTCCGCGGCGGACACACGGTCGCGTCGAGCGCGGGCGCGGTCTCCACGCACAGCGCGACGAACCGTTCCCGTTCGGCGGGGGACACCCCGAGCAGCGCCGCCACCGCGGACGCCGCGACCGGATGTGCGACCTCGGTCATGAAGTCGAAGGCGCCGTCCTGTCGGCCCAGCGCCTCCTTGCACCGTTCGGCGACCTCGTCGGCGAAGCCGGTGCCGACCGTGGCACGGGCCAGGGCGCCCAGCTCCCGGTACTGGCTCCGCTCCTGCGCCAGGTACACCTCGTCCAGCGGTAGGACCCGGTGCAGGGCCGGCAGTTGCCACTCGTACATCGGCTCACCGTCGTTGCCCTCCGCCGCCACGGGGTAGCGCACGCCGAACCGGGGATCCCGCAGCAGTTCGGCGGCGGTGTCGTACTTCGCGGTCACCCAGGCGTCGGCCATGCTCCACATCACCTCGCCGTGTGCGCGGGCGTGGCGGCCGAGGTCGTGCGGGTCGTCGCTCTCGGCCCTCAGCAGCAGGGCGTAGGGGTCGTCCTTGATGCCGTAGATCCACTGCATGCCCCGGAGCGACATCAGCAGGGAGCCCAGCTCACTGTCGGTCTTGGTGGAAATCATGCGGTCGAAATTAAGCCGGATCGCTCTAGCTTCCCTCGACTCCCGCTGTGCTCCCCGAGCGCTCCAGCAGACCGTGCAGACATGCCACCAGACTGCGCGCCTGGATGTTGAGGTAGTGGCTGTGCCGCAACAGTTCGGTGAGCTGGTGGACGGCGGTCCAGCGATAGTCGGGGTGCTCGATTTTGGTCGGAGCCACCTCCACGATGAGATACCGGTTGAGGGCGTGGTAGAAGCGTCCGCCCTCCTCCGACAGGACCGTGTCGTACCGGATCTGCTCGGGAGCGGCCGACAGGACGGTGTCCAGGAACTCCGGGCGGGCCGTGGCGGGCAGGGCCGCCAGACTGTCGGGGATGCACTGGACGGTCGGGGCGAGTTCGACGACGTCCAGGAATCCGGGCTCCACCCTGGCGTGCATCAGGGCGTGCAGCACACCGTCGAACTCGGCGACGAGCAGGGCGATCACACCCCGGCCGTGCTGGCGGATCATGGGCTGGGACCAGTGCGCCACCTCACGGCCCCCCGCGGTCACGTCCACGCCGATGACCGAGAAGAACTCACCGCTCTCATGGGAGATCCGCTCGGGTGTGCGCTGCCAGCCGGACAGCCGGTCAAGTGGCAGGAGTCGGGCGCTCACCTCGGTCCGGGTGCGCATCTCCGTCATCCAGTGGAGCAGTTCGCCGGTGGGGTGCCGGCTGCCGGATGCCGTCGCGCAGGAGCGGACCAGTGCGCCCCGAAAACCGCTGCCGTCCGATCGTAGGACCGTGTCGAGTCCGGGGCCCGTCAGGGGCAGACAGGAGAGCACGGAACGCAGATCCATGTTCACGGTGTCCTCGACGGCCAGCAGTTCCTGGATCTCTCCGATGGTGAGCCAGATGAAGCCGTCCAGGAGCTGGACTTCCCCGACCGCCTCCACCACCATGTTGCGGTTGCGCTTGCGGTAGAACCAGGATCCCTGTTCGGACTGGCGCACATCGGCTATCTGCCGGTGGCGCCATGGCTCGCGGAAGAACTCCAGATACGGGACGGGCTTGCCCTGGTGAACCCGGAGGTAGTTGCTCCGGGTCGCCTGGACCGTCGGTGCGAGTTGTAGCCCGTTGCGATTGCCCGGCTCGACCTTGGCCTGCACGAGGGCACGCAGCACCCCGTCGAACTCCTTGACCAGCAGCCCCAGCACACCGATCTCCGGCTGGTGGATCACCGGTTGCGTCCAGTGCTGCACCGGCCCCTGGGGCCGGCTGGTCGAGAGCCCCTCCACACTGAAGAACCCACCGCTGTGGTGGTGGAGGTTGCCCGTGTCGGGGTCCTGCCGCCAGCCCTCCAGCTCCGCCAGCGGCGCCGGTCGCACCCGTGTGTAGGCGCGTGCACCGAACTCCTCGAACCACTGGCGGAATCCGGTGAGCGGCCCGCCGTCCGCGCCGCGTTCTCGTACCGACTCACCGAGCCGCAGGGCGATGTCTCCGAGGTCGCCGCCCACCGCTGTCGCCGGACCGGTGGCGGTGAGCGCCGTCATGCCGACCTCAGTGCCCGGTCGAGCTTCAAACAGGTCTGGTAGTCGGGCAGCAGTCCCGCCGCCCGTGCCTCCGCCAAGGTGGGGGCGACCTGATCGCGCTCCGAGAGGATCGGGGCGACGTCCGTGGGAAGCGGCAGCCCGAGGGTCGGGTCGAGGACCGACAGGGCGGCTTCGTTCTCCTGCACGTACTCGCCGGAGAGCATGTACGACACCACCGTGTCGTCCTCCAGGGCGATGAAGCCGTGGGCCATTCCGACCGGGAGGTACACGGACCGGAAGTCCTCCTGGTCGAGCAGTGCGGAGTCCCACTGGCCGAACGTCGGGGAACCCACCCTGATGTCGAGCACGATGTCGAGTGTCCTGCCCCGGGCGCAGTAGACGTACTTGGCCATGCCCGGCGGGGTGACGGTGTAGTGCAGCCCGCGCACCACACCACGGCGTGAGCGGCTGTGGTTGGTCTGGGCGACCGGGAACAGCTTGTGCCCGGTGGCCGCCACGAAGGCGGCCTCCTGGTAGGGCGACACGAAGATGCCGCGGTCATCGCCGAAGACCCGGGCCTGGAACTCGAATCCCCCCTCGACGCTGAGGGCGCGCGACTGCATGGTGATCGTCATGATTCGCTCCGATGAGGCTGTGAACGGTGTTCGTCAGTCAGGCGTTCGAGGGTGGGAACGATGTCTCGCGGCACCGGCATGGCGAGCATCTCCCTGCGTACCTTGGCCGCGGCTCGGGCGAACGACGGGTCATCCAGTACCCGGGCGATCAGCGCGCGCAGCGAGTCGGCGGTCTGCGGGACGTCGTCGGGTACGGCGAGGCCGCTGCCGCTGGACTCGATGTAGCTCCGTTTGGCGGCGCCGTCCCACAGGGCCGCCGGGAAGATGATCTGCGGTACGCCGTGCAGCTGAGCGGTCTGCAAGGTGCCGGCGCCGCCGTGGTGGACGATCGCCGCACAGGTCGGCAGCAGTGCGTCCAGCGGGACGTGGTCCACCACCCGGACGTTGTCGGGAACCCGTGCGGTGGGCGGGAGTTGCGCGGCGCTCAGGGTGGCGATCACCTCGATGTCCAGATCGGCGACCGCTTCCAACAACTCGGCGATCGGCGCGTGGTCGGCGCCCAACACCTCCCGACCGGCCTGACCGAGCGTCACGCAGACGCGTGGCCGTTTCACCGGCTCGTACAGCCAGGAAGGGATGGAGGAGGCCCCGCCGTACGGCACATAGCGAACGGGAACGTGGCTGCCGCCGACCGGCCCCCGCATCGAACCCGGGATGGGGTCGATGGTCCACTGCCCCGTCACCGCCTCCTCGGAGTACGGGACGGAGTAGCGCTCAAGGGTCCGGCCGAGCCAGCGCTCCAGAGGATCGTCGCGCTCGCCGGCCGGTCGGTCGGCGAGGGACTTCCGGAAGGCCGCATGGCTGCGCCCGATGAGGTCGAGGCTGAACAGCAGTCGTGCGTGTGCCGCCCCCGTGGCCATCGCGGCCACCGGTCCCGCGAAGGTCTGACAGTCCCAGATGACCAGGTCGGGGCGCCAGGAGCGGGCGAACTCCACCAGGTCATCGATCATGGAAGGTGGTGACAGACTCGGATAGACGTAGCTCGTCAGTGCCTCGAACGCATCATGGAGGTAGTCATGGGTCAGTCGCTCCGGATGCGTCCCGGACAGATCCGTGAGGTTGACGAAGTCGAGGTCCTCCTCGGCGAGCGGGACGTCTTCGACGTCCCGCTCCCGGGTCATGCCGTTCATCTGCTCGTCCAGGCGTAACTCCGCGCCGACGGCGACACCGGTGAGGCCCGTGTGACTGATGTACTCCACGAGATCCGGCTGGCTGGCGACGCAGACGTCATGCCCCGCCGACCGCAGCGCCCACGCCAGCGGGATCTGGATGTGTAGATGTGACGTCGCTGCGAAGGTCGTGAACAGGACCCGCATCAAGACTCTCCTCTTCTTTCGCCCCGAAGCGTGGGTCACCTGCCTCGCAGTCCGCTCAACGACCGCTGGACGGCCGCCCGGTCAGGAAACGCCCACACCGTCCTCCTGGAGTTGCCGGTGCTGCTGACTGACGGTTGCGATCCTCAGCGCGGCCACGAGATCCCGGTAGAGGTCGTCGGATGCGAGCAGTTCGTCATGGGTGCCGGAGGCCCGGCAGAGGCCGTTCTCCATAACCATGATCTGGTCGGCCTCCACGACCGTGGAGAGCCGGTGCGCGATGGTGACCACCGCTCCGCGCTCGGCCACCCTGACGATGGCGTCGTGGATCGCCGACTCGGTGAGGCCGTCCAGTTGTGCGGTCGCCTCGTCCAGCAGCAGGATCTCCGGCTCGCCCACCAGGGCCCGCGCCAGGGCAATGCGCTGTCGCTCACCGCCTGAGATCTCACTGTCGGACAGGGTGGTGTCCAGGCCCTCTTCCAGTTCCCGCACCCGCTCGTCCAGTCGCACCGCACGCAGCACCGACCAGAGGTCCTCCTCCGCGGCCTCCTGGTGGTTGTAGAGCAGGTTCTCCCGCAGGGTGCCGGGAACCAGGGGGGTGTCCTGTTCGACGTAGACGATCCGCTTGCGCACCTCGTCGAGGTCGTAGTGGTCCAGGGGGACACCGTCGAGGCGGACCGATCCCTCGGTGGGGTGCAGGAACCGCAGCATCAGCGAGAACATCGTGGTCTTCCCCGCGCCGGACGGGCCGACCACCGCGGTGTGGCCGCGCCGTGCGATATCGAGGGAGACCCCGTTCAACGCGGTGCCCGCGTCCGGTCCGTACCGGGCGACGACGTCGTGGAAGGAGAGCACGGGGGAGGCCGGAGCGCGCTCCGCCGGTGCGACGGATTCGTCCGCTGCGGGGACGAGGGCGGGCCGCCGCTCCTCCGGCAGGTCCTGGATCTCCTTGATGCGAGCGGCAGCCACCAGGCCGGACTGGAGCAGCGAGACGGTCTGGGTCAACTGGGTCACCGGCTCCACGATCCAGAAGGCGTACAGCAGGAACGCCACCAGACCGGAGACCGGAAGCATGTCCTGGCTGACCCGCCAGGCCCCGACCGAGAGGATCATCAGGATCGCACCCTCGAAGCCGACGCCCGCGAGCGTCCAGGTCAGCGATTCGATGCGGACCGCCCGGACGCGCTGGCGCGCCGACTCGCGGGCCTCGGCGAGTATCCGCTCGCTCTCCCGGCCCTCCCCGCGGCTCGCCTTGACGGTACGGATCGCCCGCAGCGCGCCTTCCAGTACTCCGCCGAGCCGTCCGATCGCGGCCTGCGCCTGCTCCTGGGCCCGCGCCAGTGGCGGCATCAGCAGCCCGATGGAGATGGCCATGACCACCAGCGTGCCCAGCATCACGAGCAGCAGTACCCAGTCGAGCAGGGCCATCAGGACCAGCGCGCCGACGATGGTGATGACCGCGCCGAAGAACTCCAGGGCGGTGGAGGCCGCAGCTTCGCGCAACAGCACCGTGTCCGAGGTGACGCGGGTGATCAGCTCGCCGGGCGAGCGTCGGTTGAGGACTCCCAGCGGTGCGTGCAGCAGCCTCTTGACCATGGAGGTGCGGGCGTCGAGCACGATCTGCTCGGCCAGTTTGCCGAGCAGGACCGCCTGGAACAGGCCCACCACGGCGCCCACTACCAGCAGCCCCACGAGCAGCCAGATCGCGCCGGCGATCGGCTTCGACTCGGCGAGCCCGTCCAGGATCCACTTGGTCGCCATCGGCGTGGTGAGCATCGCGGCCGTGGTGAGCGTGGTGAGGACGAAGGCGACGAGCAGGGTCCATCGGTGGGGGTGGACGAACGACCAGAGCACCCGGAGGTTGGCCCAGCGCAGCGGCGGCGCCTCGGTCTCGGAGACATCCGGTTCGGTCACGGGAGGGGCCTTTCGTATGGAGACATAGAGATCTGCTGGGATTTATGGAGGTTTATAAAGATTTACGGAGATGGAGATTCGCGGAGATGGGTGCGGTGTCGTGGGGAGCGATGGGGAGCCATGGGGAGCGGCAACGGAGAAGGCCACCATCAAAATGGGACACTGAAGTCCCAAGTTAGCATGTGATCAATCCGCTATGGGAGTTGTCTGCTAGCTTTAGGTACGTGAGTGACATCGCCGGGGAGTCCGGAACGCGGAACCGTACGCGCCGCGCCATCTTGGGTGCCGCTGCCGAAGTGCTTGCCCGGGACAGGACCGCCACGCTGGCCGACATCGCCAAGGCGGCCCAGGTCGGGCGCAGCACGCTGCACCGCTACTTTCCCGACCGTGACGACCTGATCCACGCCGCAGTGGCCGACTCGTATCTGGTGATCCAGCAGTCCATCCAGGACGCGGCGGTCGACCAGGGGACGGCCTTGGAGGCGATGCGCCGTCTCATCGCGGCGATCGTGGACACGGGAGGCCGGATGCTCTTCCTCTACGGCGACTCGCGCGTCCTGGAGGACTTCGCGGCGCACGACGGCGGGGACGGCGAGGACGGTGGGGCCGAGGCGGCTGAGGGGGAGCCCGACACCGCTCCGGACTCGGTCTCCTCGATGGTGGTCGACCTGATCCGGCGCGGTCAGTCTGAGGGTGTGTTCGATCCCACCCTCGACGTCGACTGGGTCCAGGACGTGATCTGGGCCCTGGTCTACACGGGCTGTGAGGCCGCGAGCCGAGGCACCCTGCCGCGCCACGGTGTCACCACCGCGGTGGTCCGCATGTTGGAGAACGGAATCCGCGAACAGTGAGCCAATCGAGAGGAAGCACGACGTTATGGCAATACTGGTGGCCGGTGCGACAGGAAACGTCGGTCGGCATGTGGTCGGACGGCTGATCGAGGCCGGGCAGGACGTCCGCGCGCTGACCCGCCGTCCGGGGGCCGCCGCACTACCCCCGGGGGTCCAGGTCTTCGAGGGAGACCTCACCCGCCCCGAGACCCTGCCACCCGCCCTCGAAGGGGTGCGCACCATGCTGCTCTTCCCGGTCGGGGAAGCCGTGGACGAGGTGGTCGCGCTGGCGGTGAAGGCCGGGGTGCGCCGGATCGTGGTCCTCTCCTCCGCGGCCGTCACCGCGGGCTACGACACCGAGTACCACTACCCGGTCGAGCAGGCCGTCGAGCGGTCCGGGCTGGAGTGGACCCATGTGCGGCCCGGTGAGTTCGCGGTCAACTCCCTCTATCTCTGGGGCCCTTCCGTCAAGGCGGAGCGCCGTGTGGTGGACATCGACCTCGACACCCCCGGCACTCCCATCCACGAGGCGGACATCGCGGAAGTGGCCGCAGCCGCATTGATGGACGACCGGCACGCCGGCAAGGCGTACGACCTCGCCGGCCCCGAGGCACTCACCCACCGCGACCAGATCGCCGCCATCGCCGCCGCCATCGGTGCCCCGCTGCGCGTGGACGAGGTCGAGCCCGAGGAGGCCAGGGAGTTCTACCGGGCCCAGGGCGGTTGGGCCGCGGAGAACGCGGACTTCCTGTTCGGCTTCGAGGACTACTCGGGTGCGACGACGGACCCCGGCGAGACGGCTTCCGGCGCGAACCAGCAGCCCGGCGAGCAGCCCGACGAGCAGTCGGACGAGCAGCTGGGGGACGGCGCGGGGGAGGAGCAGACATGGGAGGAGCCGGACATCTCCTGGCTCACCTGCGCCGACATCACCGGCGTGCCTGCCCGCACCTACGCCGAGTGGGCCCGCGACCACGTGGACGACTTCCGCTGATCCTCGGGGCGGCGGCGGGGTGTCCAGCGCGATGCGAGTGGCTTGCATCCCCGCCCTCCTACCGTGAGCGCACGAGCTTCATCGGCTAAGGAGTTGGGGATGCGGGTCCTGTTCACGGCGTTCGCCACCAGGTCACACATGTACGCCTTCGTACCGCTCGCCTGGGCGCTGCGGGCGGCCGGGCACGATGTCCTGGTGGCGAGCCAGCCCGATCTGGTCGATGACATCCAGGCCACCGGACTGACCGCCGTGGGCGTCGGTGAGCCGCTCAATCTGGCCGAGGACATGATCTTCGAGGATCTCGCCCCCGGGCCCGATGACCCCCATGGCGTCGATATGAACACCTGGCCCGAGCTGCTGGACATCGGGGAGACCTCGCTGGAGCGGATCACCGACGACTACGCACAGGGGGTCTTCGCCGCCTACGGACCCTTGATCTTCCACTCCCTCTCCTCCGTGATGATGGACGAGATGGTCGACTTCGCCCGGTGGTGGAAGCCCGACCTGATCATCTGGGACACGATGACCTATGCGGGGCCGGTCGCCGCCAAGGCATCGGGGGCCGCCCATGCGCGGCTCCTGTTCGGGCTCGACCTGGTGGGCTGGATGCGTCAACACCATCTCGCCGCACTGGGCAGGCGGCATCCCGCCCTGCGGGACGATCCGATGGCCGAGTGGTTGAGCTGGACCCTCGGCGACTACGACCGCGAGTTCACCGAGGACACGGTGCTGGGGCAGTGGACGATCGACCCGGTCCCCACCTCCATGGCGCTGCCGACCGCCACCACCCGGGTCCCGGTCCGCTACGTCCCCTACAACGGGCCGTCCACCATCCCCGGCTGGATCCACGAGAAGCCGAGCCGGCCGAGGGTCTGCGTCACCATGGGCGTCTCCCAGCAGGAGGTGTTCGGCAAGGACCGCGCGTCCCTCCAGGAGATCATCACGGCGACCGCCGAACTCGACATCGAGGTCGTCGCCACCTTGAACGCGCGCCAACTCGCCGCCCTCGGCGAACTGCCGCCGAATGTGCGGGCGGTGGACTTCGTCCCGCTGGACGCCCTGCTGCCCACCTGCGCCGCCATCATCCACCACGGAGGCTCCGGCTCCTTCAAGACCGCGCTCGCCCACGGTGTACCGCAGATCATCGTCCCGGCCATGCTCTGGGACACCGTCCGCAAGGCGGACCTCCTGACGGAGGCCGGGGCCGGACTGCGGATCGAGGACCCCGACCAGTTCACCGCCGCCGAACTGCGCGAGCTCCTCAGCCGGATCCTCAACGACCCCTCCTACGCCCGACAGGCCGCCCGGTTCCGTCAGGAGATCCGGGCGACTCCGGCGCCCGCCGACATCATTCCCACCCTGGAGGGGCTCACCGCCCACCACCGCACGGGTGTGGTGACCCGGGCTAGGTGAGCGAGAGCCCACCGTCCACGGGGATGACCGTGCCGTTCGCGTAGTGCGCCTCGGGGCGCGTCAGTTCGGTGATCCACCAGGCGATCTCTTCGGGAGTGCCGACGCGTCCGGCCGGTGACTGGGCCGCCATCTGCGCCAGGAAACCGTCGTACTGTTCGGCCGACATCCCCATCCGTAGTCCGATGCCGCTGTTCACGACGCCCGGTGCGATGCCGACGACCCGGATGCCGCGGGGTGCCAACTCCACCGCCCAGGTCCTGGTCAGGAAGTCCAGAGCGGCCTTGCTCGCGCCGAACGCGCCGGCACCCGGCCAGGCCCGCAGCCCCAGTGCCCCGGATGAGCCAACGTTGACCACCGTGCCGCCGCTGGCCGCGAGTGCGTCCAGGGCGGCCCGCGTCAGCGCGATCGGGCCCAGCAGATTGGTGGCGATCTGTGCCTCGTCGTCCTCCCGGGTCTGATCACTGAGGGTGCCGTACCGGGACGCGGCGGCATTGTTGATCAGCACGTCGATCCGGCCGAACTCGCGCAGTGCCTCCCCCACCACCACCTCGCCGACGTCCGGCCGGGTCAGGTCGGCGATCACCGTCTTGATGGTGTCGTGGTCCTTGGCCGTCTCGGCCAGGGCTGCCTGGGTCCGCCCGGCGATCAGCACCCGGGCTCCCTGCGCGGCGAAGGCACGGGCGGTCACCCGGCCGATTCCGGTCCCGCCCCCGGTGATGACGACCACGGGTGTCTGGTTCTCTTCTACGGTTTTCGACATGGGCACAGCGTGGGGAGCCCTGCTCGAACCGCAGTCGACTCCGCCTCGCTCCGGGCCCGAGGCGACGGCCCGAGGCGACGGCCCGGGGCTAGGACCCAGGGTGAGGTCCCGGAGCGGGCGCCATTCTCCTGATGGGGCGTCAGTTCGCTGCGCGGACCGTGGTGCGCGGCAGATACAGATGCGGCTCGCTGGTGCTGAGCGCGCGCAGTGCCGCCGCGTGCGGCTGGAACTCGGGCTGGGCGACCGCTCGCCGCAGCGACTGTGCATCGTCCCATCGGGCGATGTTCACATAGCGGCTGCCGTCGGTGGTGTGGCGCATCAACGTGTGCTCCACAAAGCCGGGTTGCCGGGCCATGAACTCCGCGGTCCGCGAGAACGCCTCCTCGAACTCCTCCGGAGTGGCGGAGAGCGTGAACGTGTTGATGAAGGTGACTCCAGCGTCGGGCGCTTGGGCGGTCATGTCCGAAATCCTCTCGCAGACGTCGATGCGTTGCGCGCCAGCATGCGCCAGCGATCTCGTCGCGCACTCAACGGCCGCGCGGCGGAATCGAGCCGAAGTCGACGGGACGGCGATCGGCGGATGCCACGTTTCCCCTGCCTGTCAACGACCGGAACAGGGAGTGCCGCGCATGAGCGAACAGATCGAAGCCGTACGCAGGGTGATCAACGCCTTCAACACCGGGGATGCCTCGGACGCCGCCGAGTACCTCCATGAGGACTATCTCAATCCGGCCACCCAGGAGCATGGCATCCCCCCGGGCCCTGGCGGGTTCCAGATGATCGTCAAGTGGGTGAAGATGACCTTCTCCGAAGAGGCGCACCTCGAAGAGGTCAAGATCGAGGAGAACGGCGAGTGGGTCCGCGCCTACCTCGTTCTCTACGGTCGCCACGTCGGCAACCTGGTCGGCTTCGCCCCCACCGGCCGACGGTTCGCCGGTGAGCAGGTCCACCTCTTCCGCTTCGTGGACGGCAAGATCCGTGACCACAGGGACTGGCCCGAGTTCCAGGGCACCCTGCGCCAGCTCGGCGAGCCCTGGCCCGAAGGCGGCGGTTGGCGCCCCTAGCCGATGCGCGGTCCGGCCCCGCCCCCTCCAGCGGGATCCGGCTCGTTCACCAACGAGCCCTCCTAGCGTGGAGCACATGGGCACCCTCATGATCACCGGCGGGGCCGGATTCATCGGATCACACTTCGTCAGGCACTGGTGCGACACCCACCCCGGGGACCGTGTCGTCGTCGTGGACGCGCTGACCTACGCGGGCAACCTCCGCAATCTCGACGATGTGCGGGATCGCATCGTCTTCGAGGAGGCGAGCATCACCGACAGTACGGCGATGGAGCGTGTGCTGCGGACCCACCAGGTCGACGTCGTCGTCAACTTTGCGGCCGAGTCGCACAACTCCTATGCGCTCTTGGAACCGGGCCAGTTCTTCCTGACCAATGTGCTCGGGACGCAGACCCTCCTTGAGGCCGCGCGCCGCGTGGGGGTGGGCCGCTTCCACCACGTCTCCACCTGCGAGGTGTACGGGGACCTGGATCTGGATGCGACGGAGTTGTTCACCGAGTCCTCCCCCTACCGGCCCCGCACCCCCTACAACGCCAGCAAGGCCGGAGCGGACCACGCCGTCCGGGCCTACCACGAGACCTTCGGTCTGCCGATCACCATCTCCAACTGCGCCAACAACTACGGTTCGCACCAGTTCCCGGAGAAGGTCATTCCCGCCTTCACCACGTCCGCGCTGAACGGCAAGCCCCTCCAGCTGTACGCCCAGACGGAGAACCGTCGGGAGTGGATCCACGTCCTCGACCACTGTCGGGCCATCGAAGCAGTACTGGAGCGGGGCCAGGTGGGGCGCACTTATCACGTGGGCACCGGACAGGAAGCGTCCATCGCCCAGATCGCCGATCTGGTCCTCGACGAGCTCGGACTGCCCGCCTCCATGAAGACCATCGTCCCCGACCGGCCCGGTCATGACCGTCGGTACGTCCTGGACTGGACCACCCTGCGGGACGAACTCGGCTGGCTTCCGCGCACCGACTTCACCGAAGGGCTCCGGGAGACCGTCCGCTGGTACGCCGAGAACCGGGCCTGGTGGGAGCCGTTGCTCGACCGGATGCCGGTCAACGAGGGGCAGTGGTCGACCGGAACACCAGTCGGGTCCGGGACGCGCTGAGACCTCAGGTCCGACCACCCGCCCCGTCGAGCGGGGCACACGGAACAGCGTTGGGGGCGAGCCGCGAACGGCTCGCCCCCAACGCCGCGTCCACGGCCTCAACCCTGGACGGCGGTGCCCTTGAACTCCTCGGCGATCGCCATCACGTACTGGCCGTACTCCGACGCCGCCAACTCGACCCCCAACGCGGCGCAGGCTCCGGCGTCGATGAACCCCATGCGCAGCGCCACCTCCTCGACACAGGCGATCCGTATCCCCTGCCGCTTCTCCAGGGTGCTGACGTACTGCGTGGCCTGCTGGAGCGACTCGGGGGTACCGGTGTCCAGCCACGCGGAACCGCGGCCGAGGTCCACCAGCTTCGCCTGACCGCGCCGCAGATAGACGCGGTTGACATCGGTGATCTCCAACTCGCCACGCGGCGATGGGCCGATGTTCTTGGCGATGTTGACCACGTCGTTGTCGTAGAAGTAGAGGCCGGTGATGGCCCGGTTGGAGCGGGGGCGAGCCGGCTTCTCCTCCAGCGAGATCAGCCGCCCCTGCTCATCGGCCTCGCCGACGCCGTACCGCTGGGGGTCGTGGACCGGATAGCCGAAGAGCACACAGCCCTCGACGTCCCGGGCGTTCTCCGCGAGCACGTCGGAGAACCGGTGGCCGTGGAAGATGTTGTCGCCCAGCACCAGTGCGGCGGAGCCGTCGCCGATGTGGTCGGCGCCGATGATGAACGCCTCCGCGAGCCCGCCGGGACGGGCCTGCTCGGCATAGCTGAGCTGTAGGCCGAGCCGTGAACCGTCGCCGAGCAATCTGCGGAACTGCGGCAGATCGGTGGGTGTGGCGATGATCAGGATCTCCCGTACATCGGCGAGCATCAGCACGGAGAGCGGGTAGTAGATCATCGGCTTGTCGCCGACCGGGATGAGCTGCTTCGACACCGCAAGGGTGATCGGATACAGCCGGCTGCCGGTGCCGCCGGCCAGAATGATTCCCTTCATGGGATTCCCCGTCCTCACCGTCCGGGAACCGGACGGCTCCTCGATGTGCGCGAAGCTCCGGGCCGGACGTGTAGGTCCTCGATGAGCCGCGCCGGCCCGCCCCGGGGGACGGATGCCCGACGCGGCCCCCTCACAGCGTGGCCAGTACGTCGCGCAGTGCGCCGATGACCTTGTCCTGGACCCCGCTGGGCAGCGAGGGGTACATCGGCAGTGAGAAGATCTCCCCGGCCGCCTTCTCGGTGACCGGCAGCGATCCCTCCCGCCAACCCAGGTGCGCGAAACCGCTCATGGTGTGGACGGGCCAGGGATAGCTGATGTTCAACGAGATGTCGTACGCCTTGAGCGCCTCGATGATGGCGTCGCGCCGGGGGTGGCGCACCACGTAGACGTAGTAGACGTGGTCATTGCCCGGCGCGATCGCCGGAAGCACCAGATCCGTGTCCCCCAGCCCCTCGGCGTACCGCTGTGCGATCGCCCGTCGGCCCTGGGCATAGGCGTCCAGACGTCGCAGCTTGCGGCGCAGGATCTCCGCGTGCAGCTCGTCCAGACGGCTGTTGTGGCCGGGTGTCTGGACGACGTAGTAGCGCTCCTCCATGCCGTAGTAGCGCAAGCGGCGCAGATTGGCGTCGATCGCGGCGTCGGAGGTGATGGTGGCCCCGGCATCCCCGTACGCGCCCAGCACCTTGGTGGGGTAGAAGGAGAACGCAGCAGCGTCCCCCATGGTCCCGGCCAACTGGCCGTGGTGGCGCGCGGCGTGGGCCTGGGCGCAGTCCTCGAAGAGCACCAGACCGTGTCGATCGGCCAGTTCCCGCAACGGCGCCATGTCGACGCACTGCCCGTACAGGTGCACCGGCAGCAGACAGCGGGTGCGGGGGGTGATGGCCGCCTCGACCTGGTCGACACGCATCAGATAGGTGGCTTCGTCCACGTCCACGAAGACCGGGACGGCACCCACCGAGACGATCGCCACGACGGTCGGGGCCGCGGTGTTCGACACCGTGATCACCTCGTCGCCCGGGCCGATGCCCGCCGCCTGGAGCCCCAGCTTGATCGCGTTGGTGCCGTTGTCGACGCCGACGCAGTGCGCGGCGCCGTGGAAGGCGGCGAACTCCTCCTCGAAGCCGCGCACGCTGCGGCCGAGCACCAACTGCCCGGAACGCAGGACGGTGTCGATGGCGTCATGGATGTCGGCGCGCTCGTTCTCGTACTCGGGCAGGTAGTCCCACACGTACGTGGTCATCGGATGGCCTCTCTGACACGTCGTCGACGACATGTCGTCAACGGGGTTGGAGCGGACGGCCCGTGCCGTCCGCGGGAGCGGCGGAGCGGATCAGTCCCGGACGCCGACGAAGAGTCCCCGGCCGGTCGGTGCGCCCGGCAGGTACTCCACCGAGCACCCGGCGGCGGTGAACGCCTCGGTGTACTCCTCCTTGGTGAACAGGGTGAGGACGTCGATCTCGGTGAACTCCCGGATCCCCGAGACGTCGCCCACCAGGAACCGGACCTCCATGCGGGTGGCCCGGCCCTGGAGCGTGGAGTGGGAGATGCGGGCGACCGTCAGCCCGTCCTCCCGGCCCAGATCGCCCGCGACGTACCCCTCGACGTGGTCTTCGGGGAACCACCACGGCTCGATGACCAGGACCCCGCCCGACGGCAGGTGGGCGGCCATGGACCGGACCGCCGAACGCATCTCCTCGACCGTGCCGAGATAGCCGATCGAGCAGAACATGCACACCACCGCGTCGAAGGTGCGGCCCAACGAGAAGTCGCGCATGTCACCGGGGTGCAACGGGACCCCCGGCAGCCGCTGCCGCGCCAACTCCAGCATCGGAGGGGCGATCTCCAGGCCCTCCGCGTGCGCGAACCGTTCGTGGAAGGTGGCGAGATGGGCGCCGGTACCGCAGGCGACGTCGAGCAGCGAGGCCGCGTCGGGTCGCCGTTCCCGGACCAGCCGCACCACGTCCTCGGCCTCGCTCGCCCAGTCCTTGCCGCGACTGCGGTAGAAGATCTCGTACACCTTGGCGAGTTCCTGCCCGTACATCCGTTCTCCCTGGGGTTGGCAGCGTTGGTTCATCCCGGCCGGTCCCGGCTCCGGCCCCTTCGGGCCCGGCCTTGCCCGGCGCCGACGTGGACGACCGGTGGTCGTGCTCAGTCGTCGACCATGGCGACCGCCCGGGCCCAGCCCGCTCCCGCGCCGGTGATCTTCACGGGGAAGCAGGAGACCTGGAAGCCGTACGGCCCCGGCAGGGCCCCGAGGTTCGCCAGCCGCTCGATCTGGCAGTACTCCCGCTGCCGACCGGCCACATGGGCCGGCCAGAGCACCGATCGGTCACCGGTGCGCCGGTAGCGGGCGATGATGTCGCCGAACGGCGCGTCCAGGCTGAACGCATCGGTTCCGATGACCCGCACGCCCAGGTCGAGCAGCAGGTGCACCGCCGGCCCGTCCAGCCCGGCGAAGTCCGTGAAGTAGGCCCCGGTGCCCACCCGGGCGTCCGCCCCCGTGTGGAGCAGCACGATGTCCAGCGGGTCGGGGGTACGGCCGATGCGCGCGAACTCCTTCTCCAGCCGGTCCGCCCCGATCACCCCGGTCGGTGCATCGGTCACGTCGAGCACCATGCCGGGCCGGTGGAACCAGTCCAGCGGCATCTCGTCGATGTGGCGCGGCACCCCGGTGCCGTAGGTCGTCCTGGAGCCGTAGTGCGAGGGGGCGTCGACATGGGTGCCCGTGTGCGTGGTCAGCGACAACCGGTCCAGCGAGAGGAACTCCCCGTCGGGCAACTCGTCCGGGTCGAAGTCGACTCCGAAGTGCTCCCGCATCTCCGCGCTCATGTGCTCGGCCCCCTCCCGCGGCGACAGCACCTCGTGCACCACGGGATCGGGTTCGACGAACGAGGCGTCGACGGGCGAGGACAGATCGATCAGGCGCATGTGTCACCTTCGGGCAGTGGACAACGCTGGAGCCCGATCGTCCGCGCCCGTCGCCGCAGGGCGTTGGAGGATCGCTGGGGCCGGGCCTCAACGGAATCTCGAAGACCGTGCGGCATCGTCCCCATACCCGAGAGTGCGGGCAGCGGCCCGAGGAGGAGAACGCGTGTCAGTGCAACTATTCGCAGAGGTTCAGCAGTTCTACGCACGCCATATGCAGTACCTGGACGATGGGGCCGCCGAGGAGTGGGCCGGGACCTTCACCGAGGACGGCAGCTTCCTGCCGCCGTCGCTGCCCGAGCCGGTGCGCGGTCGCACCGCCCTCGCGGCGGGTGCCCGGAAGGCGGCGGCCGGACTCGCGGAGGCGGGGGAGGTGCACCGGCATCTGCTCAGCATGGTCGCCGTCGACCCCCAGGACGACGGCACCCTCAGGGTCCGCAGCTATGCGCAGATCGTCGCCACCCCCCGGGGCGGGCAGCCCCGACTGCATCTGATGTGCGTGTGCGAGGACGTGCTCGTCCGGGAGGGCGGCGAACTCCTGGTGCGCGAGCGACGCGTCACCCGCGACGACCGGCCCTGATCCGGAGCGGGTCCGCGGTACTCCCGGCCCGCGGACCCTCCCGCGGGCCGGCAAGACCACGACGGCTACACCGCTATCCGTCGAGTTGCACCTTGAACGAGGCGAAGTCCCGCAGCGGCAACGACCGACGACGCACCGGCTCCTCGGCGAAACGCAGCCCCGGAAGTCCCTGCGCGATGGCCATCAGCACCGCCGCGATCTCCATCCGGGCCAGGTTCATCCCCAGGCAGTGGTGAATCCCGTTGCCGAAGGCCAGGGAGCGCGGCGCCTCGCGTGACGGATCGAAGAGCTCCGGCTGTGGGTTGGCCGCCGGGTCCCGGTTCGCCGCTCCGAGCAGCACCCGCACCGGGGAACCCGCGGGCACCAGATGCTCGCCGAAGTGCACGTCCTCGGCTGCGTAGCGGAACCCGGCCGACATCGGCGCCGGTGCGTCCCACCGGAGCACCTCGTCCACGAATCGCAGCGCGCCGTCGAAGTCGAGGATGCCCGCCCGGTGCTCGGGACGGTGGAGCAGTGTGTGCACGGCGATGTCCAGTGCGGTGGCCGACGTTTCGAAACCGGCCGTCAGCAGTGCGACGAAGACGGCCTTCAACTCATCGTCGGTCAGCGGCGCCGACTCGGTGGCATCCGGGGCGACCAGTGCGGACACCAGATCGTCCGCGGGCTGTGCGCGGCGTCGTTCCACCAGGTCCCAGAGCCGGTCCAGAAGGGTGTGCAGTGCCACATCGGCGTCCTTCAGCGCCGCAGTGTCACTGCTGGGGTCAACCACATTGATGATCCGCGGGATCAGATCGGCGAGCAGTCGGTCGTCGTCGAGCGGCAGGCCCAGCAGCCGCGCCATGACCTGGAGGGGCACCGGCACGGAGAGTTCATGGTGGAAGTCGATGACCGCGCCGTCGGCCGACTGGGCGCCGACCTTCGCCACATGGTCCCGCGCGATGGTCATCACGCCGTGTTTGAGGGACTCCACCCGACGGGGGGTGAAAGCCCGTGCCACGAGCCTCCGCAGTCGGGTGTGTTGTGGGGGATTGGCATTGACGATCGACGTCACCAGCACCTTGAAGGCGTCGTACGTGCTCTGCTCCGGCATGAACCGGGAGAACGTCTCGGCGTCCGGTGCCGGGAAGAGCGTGGGGTTCTTCATGACGTACGAGCAGTCCTCGAACCGGGTGAGGACGTAACTCCCGAGCGGCGGTGCGAAGTACACCGGCTCATGGGTGCGGAGCCAGTCGTAGAGCGGATAGGGGTCGTCCTGTCCC
The DNA here is from genome assembly GCF_042753785.1 of Streptomyces sp. NPDC059256. Taxonomy (NCBI): domain Bacteria; kingdom Bacillati; phylum Actinomycetota; class Actinomycetes; order Kitasatosporales; family Streptomycetaceae; genus Streptomyces; species Streptomyces sp. NPDC059256. The sequence continues at coordinate 112,980 of NZ_JBHYZO010000009.1, forward strand.
GGGGCGAGCAAACGACCCAGGACTTGCGCTGCTTCACTGGTGGCCGAATGCTGGTGATCTTCGGGGTTCACCTGCGTGCTCCTCGTTCGAACGGCGGCGGTCCCGCGTAGCGTGACCGGCCCCCTTCGAGCGCGGCTCAACGCAAACTCGATGTCCGGCGGTCAGCATGACCGCACGTCGCCGGGACGGTTCGATCCGAACGGTCCGGGGCGGTGAGCGGTTGGGCCGTGCCGGCCGGGACACCCCGTGCAGAGACGACCGTAAGAGCGAGCTTCGAGAGATGAGTGGTGAGGACATGCCCCAGACCCCCGACGATTCCCGAGTCTGGTTCATCACCGGGGCCTCCCGTGGCCTCGGGCGGGCCTTTGCCGAGGCCGCGCTCGACGCGGGGGACCGGGTCATCGCCACGGCACGCGACCTCTCGGCCCTCGACGCCCTGATCGACCTCCACCAGGGCCGGTTGGTGGCCTTAACCCTGGACGTCACCCGGCGCGAGCAGGTGTTGGCGACCGTCGCCCGGGCCGTCGAGGTCTTCGGACGACTGGACGTCGTCGTCAGCAACGCCGGTCAACTCCTCTACGGCATGGTCGAGGAGGCCACCGAGGAACAGGCCCGCGCCCATCTCGACGTCAACTTCTTCGGAGCGCTCTGGGTGGCGCAGGCGGTCACCCCGGTACTGCGTGCCCAGGGGTCCGGACACCTCTTCCAGGTGACCGTCGCGGGCGCGGGCGGCGGTTCCGCGTCGACCGGGCTGTACGCAGCAGGCAAGGCGGCCGTCAGCGCACTCGGCGAGGCCCTGGCCGAGGAGGTCGAGCCCTTCGGCATCAAGGTGACCCTGCTGGAGCCGGGGGAGTACGACACCGGTCTCGGCGAACTGGGCATCACGGCCACCGATGAACTCGACGTCTACGACGAGGCGCGGGCCCGGATGATGGATGGCTGGAGCGAGGCGGCCGAGCCGGCCGCAGATCCGCGCCGCGCCGCCGACGTGGTCGTCGAGCTCTCCCGGATGGACAGTCCGCCCCGGCACCTCGTGCTCGGTGGTACCGCGTACGACGACGTACTGGGCGAGTTCCAGGAGCGGACCGACGCCTACACGCCCTGGGCAGAGCTCAGTCGCAGGGCCGGCTGAGCCCGTGCGCGTCCTCTTCACGCCGTTCCCGGCCACCACCCACGTCAACACTCAGGTGCCGCTGGCGTGGGCGCTGCGGTCGGCGGGGCACGACGTCCGCATGGCCACCCAGCCCGATGTCCTCGACGACATCCTCGACGCCGGCCTCACGGCCGTACCCATCGGTGATGTCCTGGATGTCGCGGCCCAGATGAACCCCGATCCTCCCAGCAACGCCAACAACGCCAACGCCGACACCAATACGCCAGGGGTCGAGGCCGAGCAACAGGACGACGAGGAAGAGTGGCTCGACGTCCTGGACATCGGCGAGACCAACCCACAGAAGCTGACCTACGACCACTTGCAAGGGGTGCTCACCACCTGGACCCATGTGGTGCACCAGAACACCAACCCCCGTCCCGTCATCGCCGAACTGGTCGACTTCGCCCGCTCCTGGAAGCCCGACCTGGTCATCTGGGACACCATGTACTACGCCGGAGGCGTCGCCGCGATGGCCTCCGGAGCCGCCCACGCCCGGCTGTTGTTCGGCCTCGACCTGATGGGCTGGGCCCGCCAGCACTACCGCGAGCTGCTCGCCGGGCGGCCCCCGGAGTTGCGGGACGACCCCCTGGAGGAGTGGCTCGGCCCCGTACTGCGCTCATATGGCCGTGAGTTCGCGGAGGAGGCCATGCTCGGGCAGTGGACGGTGGACCCGCTCCCGGTGTCCCTGCGTCTGCCGGTCGACCAGCCCTTCACGCCCGTCCGCTATGTGCCCTTCAACGGTCAGTCGCCGTTTCCCGACTGGTTGCGCGAACCCCCCTCGCGGCCCCGGGTCTGTCTGACCCTCGGCCGTTCCTTCCGGGAGATCGTGGGCGGTGACCGGGCGTCGGTCCAGGCACTCCTGGAGGCCGTGGCCGGGCTGGACGTCGAGGTCGTCGCCACTCTGGACACCGGTCAACTCGGCTCGTTGTCCCGTGTGCCCGACAATGTGAGGGTCGTCGACTTCGTCCCGCTCGACCTGTTGCTGCCGACGTGTGCGGCGATCGTCCACCACGGTGGGTCGGGGACCGTGGCGACCGCACTTGCCCACGGGGTGCCGCAGATCATGGTGCCCGCCCGCATGTGGTGCAACATCCCCAAGGCGCGAAAGGTGGAGCAACTCGGCGCGGGACTCTACCGACAGGCGGAGAGGTTCACCGCCGATGAACTCAGGGCGATGCTGGTCCGGGTGCTGACGGAGCCCTCGTTCGCACATAACGCCGGCCGGCTGCGCGAGGAGATGCTCGCCGCCCCCGCACCCGCCGACCTCGTACCCGTACTGGAACGGCTCACCGCCGCCCACCGCACCGGCCCCCGCTGAGGAGTGACCCGCCATGAGTGCCCGAGGCTCCGACAACTCCGATACTTCAGATAACTCAGACAATCCCGTGCACCTCGCAGGTCACCCGGGCCGCGCGCCAGCGACACCAGAATGCGGAACGGTGGCCGTGCTGGGTGCGACGGGGTTCGTCGGGCGGCAGGTGTGCGCCGCCTTCGCCCGCGAAGGACACAAGGTCCTGGGCATCGCCCGCCACCGTCGTGACCACCCGGTGGACACTCCCTTCGCGGCTTTCGACGTCACCACCGGGGAGCCCGCGGACCTGGCCGCACTGCTCACGGCAGCCGGGGTGGACGTCGTGGTCAACGCCACGGGTGGGTGGGTGCTGACGGAGGAGGCGATGTACGAGTCCCATGTCCTCCTCGTCGACCGACTGATCGCTGCGACGACCCTGATGACGTCCAGGCCGAGGATCGTCCATCTTGGCACCATCCATGAGTACGGTTTCGTCGAAGACGGTGTCTCGATCGACGAGTCCCTCGTTCCGGCCCCCACCACGCCCTACGCCCGGACCAAGCACGCCGGTTCCGCGGCCGTCCTCGCCGCCACCGAGGCGGGGCAGGTCGACGGGGTGGTGCTCCGCCCGGTGAACGTGTGTGGACCGCACACGACGGAGGCGAGCTTCCTGGGCGCACTGATGGCCCGGATCGCCGCGGCGGACCCGGACGAGGGCCTGGAACTCAAACTCGCCGATGCGCAACGGGACTACCTGGACGTACGCGACCTCGCCGACGCGGTCCTCGCGGCGGCGCACGCGCCGGTGACCGGACGGGTGATCAACCTCGGCCGGGGGGAGGCGGTGCCCATGCGCGAGATCGTCGCCCTGGTCGTCGCGGTCTCGGGCTTCCCGCCCGACGCGGTGCGCGAGCGATCCGCCGAAGTGCAGAGCAAGGGCGGCAACTGGACCCGTGCCGACATCGCCCTCGCCGGTGAGTTGCTCGACTGGCGTCCCAGGACCGGGCTGCGCGATTCCCTACGGGACATGTGGGCCACCGGCCCCGGGCGGCCTTGACCTGCGGCCCCCTTGGGCAGCCCCACAGCCGCACAACCCTCGGGAAGTCCAGGGAACACGGCCCCGACACCGCTCATCGGCGCCGGTCACCGCCCTCACATGGCGCGCCGTGTGGTCAGCCCAGCCGTTCGATGGATTCCTGGCCCTCGCCGGCCGGTGCCTTCTCCGTCGGCGGCAGCACCACCCGGTCCTGGGAACGCATCGTCAAGTTCCGTACGTCCGGTACCAACAGCACCAGGGCGGTGACGATGACCACCAGGGCGGAGCACCCCCAGAGCGCCGTGCTCCGTCCAAAGGCAATTTCCGCGGGACCGGCGAGCGCGGTTGCCAGGGGGACCATCGCCACCGAACCGAACCAGTCGTAGGACGAGACGCGTGAGAACTTGTCCTCCGGGATCTCCTGGTGCAGGGCCATCATCCAGGCGACCCCGAACACCTCGATGGCGATGCCGCTCACCAGCATCACCACGATCAGCCCCTCGACCTGGAGGGGCACCGCCAGTGCGGCGGACGGCGCCGCGAGGGGGAAGACGCACAACGACCCCGCGAGCAGCATCCGGCGCGGCTTCCACCGCATCATCAGGATCGCGCCGAGCACCGTGCCCACACCGAACGCGGCGAGCGCCAGCCCCCAGGGGGCGGCGCCTCCGAGTTCGTCCCTGGCGACGAGCGGCCCGTACACCCCTTCGGCGGCGGCTACCACGGCGACAACCACGGAGAACTGCGCGACGATGCCCCAGAGCCAGGGGCGGCTGCGGACCTCGACCCAGCCCTCCCGCATGTCGGAGATCAGCCCGCCGCCCGCCTCGCGCGGGCGGATGTGGCTGACGTCGAGGAAGGCCCGGAGCGCACCGGCGACGGCGAAGGCCACGGCGTCCACGGCGAGCACCCAGCCGGGTCCGATGGCGGCGATCATGGCCCCGCCTATCGCCGCTCCGCCGATGGCCGCGCCGTGCATCGCCATCCGGAAGAAGGCGAAGGCCCGGCTCGCCTGTGCTCCGCTGACGCTGGACAACAGCATGCCCTCGGCGGCCGGGTTGAAGAACGCCTGGCCGGTGCCGCCGAGTGCGGAGAGCACCATCATCTGCCACAGCTCGGCCTGGCCGCCCAGGACCAGCACGGCGAAGGCGGCCTGCGACACACAGCTGAGCGCATTGGCCGCGACCATGACCCGGTGGCGTGGCAACCGGTCGGCGACCGCTCCGCCGACCAGGAGGAAGAGGACGAGGGCTAGGGTACGGGCCGCGGCGACCAGACCCACGTCCCCCGCGTCGCCGCCCGTCTCGATGACGGCGAACGCCGCCGCGATCATCGCGCCGTGGCTTCCCAGGTTGGCGATGATCGCGCCGGCGGTCAGTAGTACGTAGTTGCGTCCTGCCCAGGCGGGTGGGCGCAGCGGTCCGCGGTGGGGGGAGGGGGAGGTCACCCAGGGACTATCCCCGCTCCTTCGACCGCTGCCAACCGATTATCGCGGTGCTCGGCCGGTCAGCCGGTCGAGGTGCCCGCCAGCCGGACCGTGCTGAGGATCTGTTGGATCGTGGCGTCGGCGAGTTCATCCGGGTTGCCCTTGGTTCCGTAGAGCACCCAGGACTTGAACTCGCCCTTGTCGTCCTTGAAGGTGAACGCGATCGACTTGCCGTCGGTGTCGCAGCGGGTGCGCTTCTTCACCCCGACCGCGGTGGCCGTGGAAACGCTCCCGACCAGTCCGGACTTGGTGGTGTACGGCTTGGACTTCTCGACCTTGACCGTGCCCTTCGGCTCCAGTTGGGCGTAGGCGGCCCACACCCAGTTGCCGGCTTCGTTGAACGCGGCGCTCGCACTGTCCTTCGCGCCCTTGCCGCCCTTGGTGCCGACGTTCGCCAGACTCCAGTCCTCGGCCTTGCCGTCCTTGTCGGAGTCGACCGAGCACCATTTGGCGCGGTAGCTGCTGGGGGCCGACATCACCACCAGGGGTGTGCCGTCGCCCTTCTTCTTGTCCTCGAAGCCGATGCTCACTCCGGGGCCGACGACCTGCCAGGTCGCCGGCACATCGAACTGGGTGCCGTGTTTGGGGTTGGTGACGACCTTCCAACCGGCGATGGTGGGCTTTGCGTCCTCCGCACCGCGCGGATTCTCCGAGGCAGTGGAGGGCGCTGCGGCCGGTTCCGAGGGCGACGACGCCGGTGTCGACGCGGCGGCGGGACCGCCCTTGCCCTGGTCGACGTCCTTCTTGTCGTCCTTGCCGAAGACGATCACACCGGTGACCACCGCCGTGGCGACGACGGCGGTCGCGGCCACGATCGCGACGATCGTGGTCCGCTTCTTGTCGTCGCCTCCGCTGGGCGGTTGAGGCCCGCCGGGCGGCTGCCCGGGTATGGCGTACTGCGGCACGGTCGGCTGCTGGTACGGATTGGGCTGCTGATACCCCGGCTGCTGATAGGGGTTCGGCTGTTGGTAACCCGGCTGTTGGTACGGGTTCTGCTGCGGGTTCTCGCCCCCGGGCGGCTGCTGTCCTGGCCACATGGCCAGTAACCATAAGGGGGGTGGCCGGTCCGCTGCCATGCACGTCCACCAGTGAGGATGGCCAAGCCCCTCTACTCGTGGGTAACATCGCGGCCATGAGCGCTGATCAGACATCCGTCGGCGAGATGCTCGCCGCCACTGTTCCCATGGCCAGGACCCTCGGACTTCAGTTCCTTGAGACCACGGCGGACCGGGCCGTCGTCCGACTGCCGGACCAGCCCGACTTCCACAACCACGTGGGCGGCCCGCACGCGGGTGCGATGTTCACGCTGGCCGAGTCGGCGAGCGGCGCCATCGTGATCGCGGCCTTCGGCGATCAGTTGGACCGGGCCGTACCCCTCGCCGTTCGGGCCGAGATCGGCTACCGCAAGCTGGCCATGGGCGAGATCACCGCAACGGCGACCCTGGGCCGTCCCATCGACGAGGTGGTCGCCGAACTCGACGCCGGCCAGCGCCCCGAGTTCCCCGTGCACATCGAGCTCCAGCGCGCGGACGGTGCGGTGACCGGCGAGATGACCGTCGTCTGGACCCTTCGCCCCCACTCCTAGGCGGGCAGGGCGACTCGATAGGCTGATCGGGGCGCGGCACGGACCCCGTACCCATGAGGAGTAGGCGATGACGGCTCAAGCGTGGATCGCGGGCGTCGGTGGCAAAGAACCGGACATCGACCCGGCGGCTTTCACCGCGCCCACCTCCGTGGTCGTCGGAGAGGTCACCCTGGCTGCCGGTGCCAGCGTCTGGTACCACGCCGTGCTCCGAGCCGATCTGGGGTCCATCGTCATCGGGGCCGACTCCAACATCCAGGACAACTGCACCGTCCATGTGGACCCGGGACACCCCGTCATCGTCGGTGAACGGGTGTCGGTGGGACACAACGCCGTCCTCCACGGCTGCACCGTCGAGGACGGGGTCCTCATCGGCATGGGCGCGACGATCCTCAACGGTGCGCACATCGGCGCGGGGTCCCTCGTCGCCGCCCAGGCACTGGTTCCGCAGGGAATGCGCGTGCCGCCCGGCTCGCTGGTCGCGGGCGTACCGGCCAAGGTCAGACGTGAGCTGACCGACGAGGAGCGCGCGGGCATCGAGGTCAACGCCGCGATGTACCTGGACCTGGCGAAGCAGCATCGGGCGGCGCAGCAGGACTGAACGGCCCGGCGGCTTCCCCGCGGCGCGTCGGCTGGCGACCGATGGCCCGCACGGCTTCCTCCCGGGGCCGCACCAGGATCTCCGCCGCCACCACGCTGCCCGCCGGCAGCCTGCGGGTGTCGGTGTGGACCGCGAAGGCGTCCACCAGCTTCAGCCCCCGTCCGCAGTCGACATCCGCGTCGAGCGGTTCCTGACGCCTGCCGATGCGGTGCTTCCACCGGCCGCCGTCCCGCACCTCCGTCGTCAGGGTGTCGCCCTGCATCCTGAGGGCCAGGGCCACCCATGAGCTACCGCTGTGCAGGACCACATTGCTGACCAGTTCGGTCACGATCACCGAAAGTGCTTCGTCGCAGTCGCTGTGCAGTCGCCATCGGCGCGCGACCGTCCGGGCGAAGTGGCGAAGGGCCTGGGCGGATTCCGGCGTCGCCGACATCGCACACTGGGCGAGCCCCGCGGTTGCCCCGTTCGGCCCAAGGCCGACCGAGAGCGGCGCTGTGCGTCCTGAGGTCTCCTCTGATGCGATCACGTCGGCTCCTTCCGCCCGGGGAGAGCCCGGACCGGTACAGCAACATTCCCTGTCACTGCGTGCCGAGCGCAATTGGGGAGACTGAAGTACGGATACGCAAAGAAATGACATGTCCGGAATCTTCGAGGAGGGTGATGTGGCGACCACACCCGGTGAGGAGATCTGGGCGCGCTGGGTACGGCGGACCCTGGACCAGCCCCTTCCCGCCCCGACGCTCCTGCTGCTGGAAGGCGCCGCGGGTGCGGGCAAGACCCGTCTCCTCGACCAGTTGCGGGAGCAGAGCGCAGCCGCCGGCCGACCGTACGTGGTGCTGAACTTCACTGCGTACGGGGTGATCGTGGCGAGCACCTCGGCGCAGGACCCCGCTACGGCACCCAGTGACCAGGGCCGTCCGGGCAACGGCCCGGCAGAGCCCCCGAACGGGCCGAACCGACGCACCGGGCCGGCCGACGCCCCGGGCGGACGGGCCGCCAACGGCGCCACGACCGCGCAGTCGAAGGGCCCTCCATCGGACCCGTCGGCCGACCAGGCACGGAGTTCCGGTCAGCCCCCCTCGGCCCCCGGCCGGCGGACGGTCACCCCGTCGATCGGCGCCGGTGCGCCCGGGCGCCAGGAGGCGTCCATGGGGCAGCCACCCTCAGCATCCGAAAGCCGAACATCCACCGGTCCCCGCCCCGCCCCCCGAGAGCGCTTCCACCATGACCCCGCCGCCCTCGCCCGGGACCTCGCCCGGTTGAGCGAATCGACGAAATCGTTGCTGCTGATCGCCGACGACGTCCATCGGGCCGGGCCCCCCGACGCCGATCTGGTGCGACAACTGCTGGAACGTCCGCCCACCGGGCTTGCCGCGGTTCTCGCCTACCGTCCGGAGGAACTGCGCACTCCCGGTCTCGCGCTCGGCCATCCCGTCGACCATCCCGCCCGGCTCACCCTCACCCGCGTAACCCTGGAACCCCTGGACACCGAGCAGGTGCGACAACTCGCCGAAGAACGTCTGGGCCAGGAGCGCTGCCCACCGGAACTGATCGCGCGCCTCCGAGAGCGCTCGGCCGGAGTGCCGCAGGTCGTCGTCGACCTACTCGGCCAGCTACAGGACGCCTACGGACAGCGCGACCGGTACACCGCTCGTGACCTCGACGACACCGGCACCCCGCCGCGCCTCGCCGAGCTGATCACCGGACGGCTGGTGAGCCTCCCGGAGCAGGATCGGCTCATCGTGTTCGCCGCGGCGGTCCTCGACGGCCCTGCATCGGCGGTGGACCTCCACACGGTGGCCGGTGTCTGCGCCGACCGCGGACGCAGTGCCTTGCTGGCGGCGTTGCGCGCCGCCGCTCTCAAGGAGTACGACCGCGGGCGCTACGACTTCCCCGTTCCCCTTGCCGCCCAAGCCGTCTACCGGCGGATTCCCGGTCCCGTACGCCAGGACATGCACGCCAGGGCGGCCGAGGTGCTCAGCCATCGGCATCCCCCCGAATCGATCGACTGGGTCCGGTTGGCGGCGCACCGGCTGCGCGGCGGACAGATCCGCGGCTGGTTCAAAGCGGTCGAGCGCGCCGCGCGCCAGTGCGCAGCCGCCGGGGAGCATCAGACCGCCATCGACCTGCTTGAACAGGTGCTCTCCCGACCGGACGTCCCCATGGAGACCCGGGCAAGGCTGGCCGGACTCCTCGCCCACAGCGCGGTGCTCGGACTGCACACCGATCAGACCGTTCGCGTGCTTCGACAGATGCTCGACGAACAGTCGCTGCCGTCCGCCGTGCGCGGTCGCATTCGGCTGGACCTCGGGCTGGTGCTCTACAACCAGGCGGGCCGGGGCCTGCAAGGGTGGGTGGAGCTCGAACAGGCCGCGGAGGAGCTGGAGGGGCAGCCCGCGCTCGCCGCCCGGGCCATGGCGGCGCTGTCCATGCCCGTCATGTCCTCGGTGCCGCTGGAACGCAATGCGTACTGGCTGGAGCGGGTGCGGAAGGTCGCGGACCGTAGTGGGGACGAGGAGGTGCGCACCGCCGTCGCCGCCAACAGCGTCGCCATTCTGTTGGAGACCGGTGACCCGTCCGCGTGGCAGGTTCTGGAGGGGCTGCGGAGCGAGGCCGCGGTCCCGGCCCGGGCGCCCCACGTCGCCCGCGGGCTGGTGAACGCCGCTGATGCCGCCCTCTGGTTGGGACACCCGGGACGGGTGGCCGAGTTCCTCGACGAGGGGGTGGAACTGGCGGCGAAGACAGGCGCCGCCTATGTGGAGCAGGACGGCCGTGGCACTTCCTTGCTGCTGGACTGGATGACCGGACACTGGGACGGGCTCGGAGCTCGGGCCAGGGCCTTCCTCGGGGAGTCCGCCGTGATGCCCGGACCTGGCGCCGATGCCCGACTGGTGCTGGGCATGCTGGGGCTGGCGCAGGGCGAATGGCAGCAGATGGCCGCCTGGTTCGCAGGGGACGCCCGCCCGCTGCCGCTCGGGTCGCCGCTGCCGCACATCGCGGCGGCGGCAGGCGGACTGGTCCGTACGGCGCTCGCCCGTGGGGATGTGGAGGTCGCATCCGATGAGGCCGCCAAGGCGTGGGATCGGCTCCGGGACAAGGGCGTATGGGCGTGGGCGGCCGACCTCGCCCCCTTGGCGGTCGAAGCCGCGGTGCGCGCCGATCGTCCAGCGGCGGCGAGAACGATGATCGAGGAGTTCGAATCGGGCCTCGCCGGACTGGACCGGGACAGTGCCCCTTCGGCTGCGGCGGCGCTGGACTGGTGTCGGGGCATTCTGCTCGAAGCCGCTGGTGGACCGGCCGATGCGGTGGCCTGTTATCGACGGGCGAGCCAGATGTTTACGGACATGCCACGGCCCTATGCGGCCCTGTTGACCGCCGAGGCGGCCGACCAGTGCGTCCTCAAGGCCGCCGCACATCGACACGACCAACCTGGCCCACCTGACCGACCTGACCGACACCGCCCTTCCGATCGATCGACCTCCCCCGACACACCCAGCACACCCGTCTCGTCAGGCGTCGCGGGAGCATCGGGGGCGCCACGACCGACGGGGGAGCGATCCACCGGGAAGAAGCAACGGCCATCGAAGGGGGCCGCCGCAGCCGAGGACTCCCCGGGCTCCTCTGCTTCCTCTGCTTCCGACGGCTCGGCTGAGGGTTGGTCTGACGACTGGCCCGATGACGAGACGGTGACGCGCGCCCTGGAGTCCCTCGCCTCCTGTGTGGAGCAGCTCACCCGGTTGGGCGCAGGTTGGGACGCCGCGCGGGTACGGGCCACTTTGCGCTCGCACGACCCCGCGGCCGTCGGCTCCAGGCGGCGGGGCCGCCCCAGCTATGGCGACCAGCTCTCCCCGCGTGAACAGGAGGTCGTCGACCTGGCATCGGGCGGCCTCACCAACCGTGAGATCGCCACCACCCTCCACCTCTCGCCACGGACGGTCGAGCAGCACATCTCGCGCGCCCGGCGCAAACTGGAATCGCAGTCACGCCAGCCCCTCAACCGTCCCAGGGGCCAGCGCGACCCGTGAATTTCCTGCGTATCCGTAGTCCCTCTTTTTGCAGGGCATACGGACAGTAATCACCAAGGGGCATGTCCGCTCATCATCGGACAGTTCATGATCACGGCATGGCCGAAATGGGCGACCGAAGGCATGGGATTCGGCCAAGACCTATCTGTCTCGGCCGATGACCGGTCAATAACCTTGTGTGCATTGTCCGTTACCGCTGAGAGTGAGCGATCATGGCCACCGCACAGCAGGTCCCCGACATCCTGTCCCCCGAGTTCGCCCAGAACCCCTACCCTGCGTATCGCGCCATGCGGGAGCATTCACCCCTCATCTGGCACGAGCCCACTCAGAGCTATCTGATCTCGCGCTATGCGGATGTCGAGCGGGCGTTCAAGGACAAAGAGTCCGCCTACACCACCAAGAACTACGAGTGGCAGATCGAACCCGTACACGGGCGGACGATCATCCAGCTCAGCGGGCGAGAACACGCCGTCCGCAGGGCACTGGTCGCCCCCGCCTTCCGCGGCCGGGACCTCCAGGACAGGTTCCTCCCGGTCATCGAACGCAACGCCCGGGAACTGATAGACAACATCAAGCACCGCGGCGAAGCCGACCTCGTCGAATCCTTCGCGACCCGCTTCCCGGTCAATGTCATCGCCGACATGCTCGGGCTGGACAAGGCGGACCACGCACGCTTCCACGGCTGGTACACCACGGTGATCGCCTTCCTGGGCAATCTGTCCGGCGACCCGGAGGTCATCGCCGCCGGGGAGCGCACCCGCGTGGAGTTCGCCGAGTACATGGTGCCGATCATCCAACAGCGCCGGGCGAACCTCGGGGACGACCTGCTCTCCACGCTCTGTGCGGCAGAGGTCGACGGTGTGCAGATGAGCGATGAGGACATCAAAGCCTTCTGCTCGCTGCTCCTCGCGGCCGGTGGCGAGACCACGGACAAGGCGATCGCCAGCATCTTCGCCAATCTGCTCACCCACCCGGAGCAACTCGCCGCCGTCCGTGAGGACCGCTCCCTCATCGACCGGGCCTTCGCCGAGACCCTGCGGTACACACCACCGGTTCATATGATCATGCGGCAGACCTCGGCCGAGGTGACGGTCTCCGGGGGCACCATTCCCGAGGGCGCCACCGTCACCTGTCTGATCGGCGCCGCCAACCGCGACGAAGACCGTTACCGCGACCCCGACCGCTTCAACATCTTCCGCGACGACCTCACCACGACCACCGCATTCTCCGCGGCGGCGGACCATCTCGCCTTCGCGCTGGGCCGACACTTCTGTGTGGGCGCCCTGTTGGCCAAGGCCGAGGTGGAGATAGGGGTCAACCAACTCCTTGACGCCATGCCGGACATGCGGCTCGCCGATGGATTCGAGCCGTCGGAACAGGGTGTCTTCACCCGTGGGCCCGGCTCGCTCCCCGTGCGGTTCACACCCGTGACGGACTGATCCCCTGCCGATCGCCCGGCCCACCCCCGTCGATCACGATCAAAGGGTGGGCCGGGGCATCGACACAGGGCCGCCCCGCTGGAGTGGGTGACGGCGGGTGGTGTCAGCGAACCACCGGAGTGAAACGGACGGGCAGCGAGGTCAACCCGCGCATCCAGATCGAGGGGCGCCAGGTCAACTCCGCCGGCTCCACACCGAGCACCACGTCCGGCAGCCGTTCCAAGAGCGTCTCCACCGCCGTACGCGCGATGACGTCCGCGAGCAGGGGCGCGGGGTAGGGACACCGGTGCTCGCCGTTGCTGAAGGACAGATGCGCCGAGTTCTCCGCCCCGACGTGTCCCTCCGGCCAGATCTGCGGATCGGTGTTGGCCGCCGCGAGACCCAGCACCACGCAGTCACCCGCGCGGATCTGCCGACCGCCCAACTGCGTGTCGCGTACCGCCCAACGGCCGATGAAGTTCTGCGTCGGCGTGTCCAGCCAGAGCACCTCGTTCAGCGCCTGGCCGACACTCAGTCGACCGCCCGAGACATTCAGTGCGAAGCGGTCGTCCGTCAGCAGCAGCCGCAGACTGTTGCCGATCCAGTTGGCGGTGGGCTGTTGCGCCGCGGCGATGATCGAGATCAGATCCTGGATGATCTCCTCATCACTCAGCCGGGCCTGGTGGACCAGCATCCGTGAGGTCACATCAGGACCCGGTGCCGAGCGCTTCTCCTTGACCAGTTGCTGTATGCGCTCCTGTACCCGGATGTACGCCGCCACCGGGTCGTCGCCCTCGTGGGCGTCCAGGGTGATCCGCAGATCGCGCACCAGTTCCTCGGTGTCGTCACCCCCGGCGGGCATTCCGCACATCTGGACGGCGGCCCGCATCGGGAGCGCGTGTGCGTACGAAGCCATCAACTCGGCACGTCCGCTGCCGGCGAAGGCATCGATCAACTGGTGGGCGATCCGCCGACTCCAGTGCGCGAGTTCGAACTGGTCCACACCCTCCAGCGCCTCGGTGATCACTCCGGCTCGACGCTGGTGCTCGGGGCCCTCGGTGAAGAGCACCGAGGGCTGGTAGCCCACGAAGGGCATCAACGGCCAGTCGGCGGGGATCGAGCCCCACTGGTTCCAGCGCCGTGAATCACGTGCGAAGAGGTCATCGTGCCCGGTCACATAGCTGACCTCGGCATAGCCCAGCACCAGCCACGCCGGAATGTCCCCGTCCAGCAGAATCGGTGCCACCGGACCGTACTCGCGGCGCATGGCGCGGTAGAGCTCGGAAGGGGTCTGCTGGTACTCCAACCCGCTCAGCCGCATGGCGCCCCCGTGGGCCGGGCAGCCAGGGGGCGGCGCTGCGGCCCCGGTTGGACCGGCGCCACCGCTCACTGGTTCCGTGAACTCGTTCATGGTGTCATCTCCCGGGCCATGGCCAGTTCATGAAGGTGGTTGACGAGGCTGATCAGCACATGCTTGCCGGAGTTGCGGACCCGGGCGTCACAGTCGAGCAAGGGCACATGGGCGGGCAGCGACAGCGCCTGACGTATCTCGTCCAGGGAGAAGGCTGCGGGGTCGCCGTCGAAGCGGTTGACCGCCACGACGAAGGGCGTGTTGTGGTGCTCCAACCGGTCGATGGCGTACCAGGAATCGCTCATCCGACGGGTGTCGACCAGGACGACCGCGCCGAGAGTGCCGGAGAACAGACGGTCCCAGAGGAACCAGAACCGCTCCTGGCCCGGCGCACCGAACAGGTAGAGCACCATGCGGTCGTTGAGGCTGATCCGGCCGAAGTCGAAGGCGACCGTCGTGGTGGTCTTCGTGGTGAGCCCGCCCGGATCGTCGACTCCGACGCCCGCCTGGGTCATCACCTCCTCCGTGTTCAACGGGCGGATCTCGCTGACGGATTTGACCAGCGTGGTCTTGCCCACCCCGAAGCCACCGACGATCACGATCTTCAAGCCGGTTTCGGCGGAGTCGACCAGCGGTGTTCTGCCGGTTAGTTCAGAGGTTGCGGAGTCCATGGAGCACCTCCTCCAGGAGTGCCGAGTCGGGCAGGTCGATGAGCGAGCGGCTCCGCCGTGGATGGCGTGCCGTGATGCGCCCCGTCGCCTGGAGGTCGCCCAGCAGGATCCGCACCACCGTGATCGGCAGTTTGAGTTCTGCGGACACCTCGACGACCGCGATGGGATGCCGGCACAGTTCCAGGATCCGTACGTGCTCCGACTGCATGCCCGGTGATGGCGCACACTCGCTGACGATCAACGTCACCAGGTCGAAGTTGTCGTCGTCGGTACGGCTGCGGCCACCGGTGACCGTGTACAGCCGATCCGGGTCACCCATGTCGACGGGGCGGCGTGTCATGAGCGCGGACTCTCCCCGGCCGGAATGCGCGGCTCGGCCCGTAGGTGTTCGCCGATCTGCTCGACCAACTCGCTCATCTGGTGTCCCACCGCCCCCGGATCGGCGCCGTCGGCGGCGATGACCGCCAGATGTGCGCCGTCGCCGGCCTCCACGATGAAGAGCAGCCCGCCGTGGAACTCCGTCATCGAGTGCCGGACACCGCCGCTACCGTCGCCGAACTCGACCGACGCTCCCTGGGCCAGGGCCTGGATGCCCGAGCAGATCGCCGAGAGCTGGTCGGCCTGGTCGAGTGTGAGGTGCGGCGTCCAGCAGAGCTTGAGCCCGTCGCGTGAGAGCACCAGGGCGTGGCGGGTGCCCGGGGTGCGTTCGAGAAGTCCTTCCAATAGCCAAGTCAGGCTGTTGTCCGTGGTCTGCATGATCTGGATGGGGTCGGTGTCTCCGGACGTTCCGGTCACCGACCCGTGCCTCCTGTCTCCCGAACTCGGTGGTGCATGGGACGCATGCGGCATATCGGCACGCTGGCGGGTATGCGGCAGCTGGTCTGTACGGGCCCGGCCTCGGCCGGGCCGGTTGCCGGGGCTACGGGTCCGACGGCTTCGGCTGCTGCCCCTCCCGCGCCTTGCGCGCCCGGTGGAAGGCGCCGAACTGGGTTCCGGCGTCCCGTCCTGGCGTTGGGGGCGGCGGGGGCGGAGTGGGCTGCGCGTCGGCGCTCTGATGGTCGCCCCTGCCGCGGTCCGCCGCGGCCATGGTGCGTCCCGGTGGTCGAACGGGCAGCCCGTTCGGAGTCGCCATGCGCGGACCGCCCTGGGTGGGGAGAGAGGGAGCGGGAGGTGTCGAGTATGGACTCGGCGGCGCGGAGTTGGTCGGTGCGGCGGGTGCGGGCGGCAGCCGGTCCGGTGCGGGCTCGGGCGCGTACATGGGGGAGTGCGCGTCGATGGAGACTCCGCGTGACTGGTGCAGCAACTGCGGCGGGAAGAGGACCACGACTCCGGTCCCCCCGCGCGACGAAGGCCGGAAGCTGACGCTCATCCCATACTTGGCGGCGAGGATGCCGACGACGACGAGCCCGAGCCGGGTGCTCTGGAGGGTGGCCAGATCGGAGCCCCGCCCTGACACGGCTTCCTCCGCGCGCCGCATGGCCGCGTCGGCCATCTTCAGCCCGCTGTCCTCGATGGTGATGACCAGTCCGGCGGTGCGTTCCTCGACGTAGACGTGGACCTCGTCGATCGGGGGCGAGAAGTTGGCCGCGTTGTCCATCAGTTCGGCCAAGAGGTGCATGACGCCCTCAGCCGCGTAGCCGGCGACAGCGGCGGTGCTGGAGGAGTGCAGACGCACCCGCTGGTAGGCGGCGATCCTGCCCACCGCACCGCGCAGGATGCTCTCCATCCCGATCGGCTTGTTCCAGGCCCGGCTGGCCCGCCCGCCCATGAGCAGCGCCAGTCGGTCGGTGAGCAGGCCGAGTTGGGAGGTGTTGTGGTCGAGCTTGAGGAGATCGCCGAAGACCTCTTCCCCGTGACGATCCTGCATGTCCCGAAGGTCGGCGAGCATGCTGACGGCCTTCGCCTGCACCCGGCTGAGCACCTTGGCGCTGGCGCCCTGGGCTGCTGCCGCGCGGCGCTCGCTGAAGGCGAACTCCCGCACGATCGAGTCCAGGATCACCCGCAACCGGGCGTCGTTCGGATGTTCGAGCTCGGCCAGGGCGGTGCCCGCGGACGCTCCGCCACGCAGGCGGTCGATGGCGGCGGGCAGGGTGACGGTGGTGAGCCGGTCCAGATCGTCGGCCGCCTGGGCCAACTGCCGTACGGCTTGGATGCTGTCGGCACCCGAGACACGGGCGCGCTCCTCGCTGGCGGCGAGTTCCGTGGCGAAGATCTGTACTGCACGACGCAGTTGCGGGTCCGCGGGTGCCGGGGTGCCGCCGAGCGCTCTTTCGGCCGACTCGCCGTCCCGCAACCTCTTGACGAGGGAGGGGAGGGTGACGTTCACGAGATGTGCGGAGTCCGCTCCGGTCTGCGCCGCATGTGCCTGGAGGGAGCGCAGTTCATCTCCGGCGGCGGTCGTCTTGGTCCTTAGCCGCCTGGCGTTGAGCAGGGTGGTGACGGTGACCACGGCCACCCAGAGCCAGCCGGCTGCGACGGTGGCCGCGACCCAACTGCGCGCGGCAGGAGGAGCAGCCGCGATCGCAGCGCCACCGACCGCTCCGGCCACCACGAGCGACCCCAGGGGGATGAAGAGGGGCAACGGCTGTGGTGTTCGTATCCTGCGCGGTTTCGGCGCGACTGGTACTGACATTCGGTCCCTCGCTGCTTGAGTCCGGGGAATCCGGGGGACGCCCCGGGAGAACAAGGTGAGATTCAGACGGGCCGGCCGCTCTGTGGTTCGGACGGCGGTACAGATCGGGCACCGAGAAGTTGACGGTGATCTTCCGTACGTATGCGACCTCATGCTAGTCACGCCCCGCAGCGGGGAAGTCCGCACAGCGCCGACAGCCCGCAGATTGGAGGACTTAGTCCCGAACTCACTACTCCGAGCCGATGAACGTGATAGGCGGCAAAACCGGGCCTTGCACGGTTCGAGGCTCCGTCCACTCCCTGTGACTCTGTGATTTCTGTGGTTCGTGGGGTGAATGCGCTATGTGTGGTTGTGCGATTGTGCGATGAAGGGGCTGATTTCAGCCAACCCGATGCATGGTTCGGGTGTGCGATCCCCGGCACCCCCGGACGAAGCGGACGCATGGGTCTGGGGTCAACATCACAGCAGGGCGATCTGATGGGCCCGCACGCTTGCGGATACCGTGTGGAGGTGTCCGGAAACAGAAACGTGTTCTCGTCCAGATCGCCTTCCGGCTGGTGGCGGCGGGCTGTGACCCGCGCTGTCCAGGGCGGCTGGCGTTGGGTGCAGGAAGCGGGGGCGGTCACCGCGGAACATCCCGGGCAGCTGAGCTTCCGAGCGCTGGGGCACGGGACCAGGCTGGCCTTCCCCCAGGGCACGGTGTTCGGGGAGCAGTGGATCGAACTGGGGGACCACTGCATCATCGGCGAACGGGTCACTCTCACCGCGGGAATGATGCCCGGGCTCGACCTCGGGCCCGCAGCGATCCTGACGCTGGGTGACGGAGTCGTGCTCGGGCGGGGCAGCCATGTCATCGCCGACACGCGGGTCGTCATCGGCTCCGACACCTACTGCGGGCCCTACGTCTACATCACTTCGACCAATCACAGCTACGACGACCCCGGGCAGCCGGTCGGCAAGCAGTGGCCGCGAACCGAGCCCGTGGAGATCGGGCCCGGCTGCTGGCTGGGGACCGGCGCGGTCGTCCTGCCCGGCGCCCGACTCGGTCGCAATGTCGTGGTCGCTGCCGGGTCCGTCGTGCGCGGCGATGTGCCGGATCACTCCGTCGTCGCCGGAGCCCCTGCCCGTGTGGTGCGGAAGTGGGACGCGGAGCGGGGATGGCAGCCTCCGCTGCGCACACCGGCGCCGGTTCCCATTCCCGAAGGTGTCACCCCGGAGCAGTTGGTGGCCCTCGCCGAAGAGGAGTCAGAGCCGGAGGGCTGAACGCGAACGCCACCCGGGGGCCGAGCTCGCATCGGAGCGCCGGTGACTCGGTGGGCTCGGCGAACCGCTGGCTCAGCGGGTGGCCAGCAGGATCGTGCCGACCAGGGCGAGCCCTGCGCCCGCTGCCTGAATCCCTTTCAGCCGCTCCTGTAGGAAGACGAACGCGGCCAGAACGGTGACCACCGGATAGAGGCTCGCCAACACCGCCGCCACGGTGACCGGCCCGCTGTTGGCCGCGAGTGAGTAGGTGCCGTTCGCCGCCACGTCCGCGAGGCCCACGAAGGCGAGTGCCGGTAGTGAGCTGAGCACGACACTCGCGCCGCCCTCCTCCGGCAGGGCGCGACCGCCCCGGCGTACGGATACGTACAGGGCCGTTCCTCCCACGGTCACATTGGTGAGGCGTTGGACGAGGAGGGCGAGGAAGAGTCCGCTGATGGAGGTGGCCGCCTCGGCGATCAGGGCCATCACCGCGCCGAAGCCGACCGCTGCCAACAAGGTCAGCGTGATCGCCTGCCGTCGGACGGACGTGCCCCGCAACTCGGGTCCGCCGGCGAGGACCACACCCAGCACGGCCACGGCGATCCCGGCGAACTGGAGCAGGCCGGGACGTTCGCCGAGCATCAGTCCTATCCCCACGGGGACGGCCACGCCCAGTGATCCGAGGGGGGAGACCACTCCCATGGGTCCCAGCGCGAGGGCCTGGTAGAAGCAGAGCATCGCCGCGGTCCCCACGACCCCTGCCGCGACCGCGTACCCCAGCCTCGGGCCTGCCTCGTCCCATGCGCCGGTGGCCAGGACGACGCAGGCGAGTACCACGGTGGCCAGGACCTGTGAGGCCACCACGACCGTGAGCGCGGGTATTCGGCGGGTCAGCAGTCCGCCGCCAAAATCCGCCAGGCCCCAGAGCAGGCTGGTCGCCAGGGCCAGCAACGCCGTCATCGACAACCTCGCAGTACAGTGTGATGAACGATTCAGTGCAGCACACCGTAGTGTAAAATATTCGACTCTGCCATTGAAGATAGTGGACTCATTGTGTCAGACCTCGACCAGCTCACCCAATCCCTCGCCCGTAACCTCAAGCACTGGCGCGGTCAGCGGAGCCTGACCCTCGACGGGCTCGCCACCCGCTCCGGAGTCAGCCGGGGCATGATCATCCAGATTGAGCAGGCACGCACCAACCCCAGCGTGGGCACCACGGTGAAGCTCGCCGACGCCCTCGGCATCAGCATCACCACCCTCCTCGACTATGAGCAGGGTCCGCAGGTGCGGCTCGTACCGCCGCAGGCGGCGGTGCGCATGTGGTCCACCTCCACCGGAAGCTCCACGACCCTGCTGATCGGAGCCGAAAACCCCGGGCCACTGGAGCTGTGGTCCTGGCGGCTGATGCCCGGCGACCACAGCGAGTCCGACGCCCACCCCGAGGGAACGGTGGAACTGCTGCACGTGACCGCGGGTGAACTCACCCTGGTCGTGGACGGCGAGTCCCATGAGGTCAGCGCCGGAACATCCGCTTCCTTCGATGCACAGGTGCCGCACGGCTATCGCAACGAAGGGGCGACGGTCGTGGAGATGACGATGGTGGTCAGCGTCCCACCCGTGCGTTAGATCGCGAACCGACGTGGTGTCACGGCGTCGTCAAGCGCAGTCGCCGTTCCCGCCTTCGCCTGTTCGGGACGGCCGTCCATGGCGCGCGCCCGCTGTTAGCGTGGGCGCCATGCGCGCTCCCATCGGAACCTTCGACGACGCCCGACCCGCCATCGACCGTCTTGACCTGCTGACACCGCCCGTCGTGGACGCCCTGCGCGAATGGTCCGGAGACGTCCCCGTCGACCAGTTGATCTACGTCGACACCGACCCGGAGATCGCGGACACCGCAGGCTTCGTGGAGCACCACGGTCGTGAGCTGCTCGACCACTCGGCCAACTGTGTGGTCGTCGCGGGCAAGCGGGGTGCCGAGTCGAGCCTTGCCGCCTGTGTGGTGCTCTCCCGCACCCGCGTCGACGTCAACGGCCTCGTCCGCAAGGAACTGGGTGCCCGCAAGGCGTCGTTCGCCCCGCGCGACACGGCCACCGGAGAGACCGGCATGGAGTACGGGGGCATCACCCCGATCGGCCTGCCGACGGGCTGGCCCCTGCTCGTGGACGCGGCCGTCGTCGACCTTCCCTGGGTTCTCATCGGCAGCGGACGCAGACGCGGAAAGCTGATCGTCCCCGGCAAGGCGTTCGCAGGGCTCCCCGGCGCGATGGTCCTGGAGGGGCTGGGAGTCTGACCCGGCCAGCGTAGGCAACGACCGCCGGTCGGACCCGAAGGCATACCCGGGCCCGATCGGCGGTCCCGGTGAAATCAGCCGAGCTGCGGGATCTCAATGGCGGGGCAGTGGTCCATCACCATGTCGAGCCCGGCGGCCCGTGTCCGTGCGTATGCCTCGTCGTCGATCACACCCAGTTGGAACCAGACGGCCTTCGCCCCGATCGCCACCGCTTCGTCGGCGACGGCACCGGCCCACTGGGAGTTGACGAAGACGTCGACCACGTCCACCGGGAAGGGGACATCGGCGAGACTCGCGTACCCCCGTTCGCCGTGCACCGTCTCCGCCTTGGGATGTACCGGGACGATGCGTTTGCCGAAGCGCTGGAGCACTCGGGCGACGCCGTATGCTGCCCGCGACTCATTGTTGGACAAACCCACCACGGCCCAGGTGTCACCGCTCGTCGTCAAGATCCTGCGGATGGTCTCCGTCTCTGCGTCCATGCACAGCACAACGGGCACCCCTGACGGCGCATTCCCCGTGGGGAGCCGCATAGGCTGGGCCGATGCAGGAGCAGTACCGGACCCTCGCCCATGAAGGCGTGCACGAGACAGAGATCAATCGATCACGCTTCATCTGTGCGCTGGCACCCGTCGCCACCGAAGAGGAGGCGCAGACGTTCGTCGCCCGCATCCGGCGCGAGCATCCGACCGCCACCCACAACTGCTTCGCCTATGTACTGGGTGCCGACGCCTCCGTACAGAAGGCCAGCGACGACGGCGAGCCGGGCGGCACGGCCGGGGTCCCCATGCTCCAGATGCTCCTGCGTCGTGACATCCGCTATGCCGCGGCCGTGGTCACCCGCTACTACGGGGGCGTCAAGCTCGGTGCCGGTGGGCTCATCCGGGCGTACGGGGGAGTGGTCGGGGAGGCGCTCGATGCGTTGGGCACGACCGTGCGCCAGCGCTATCGGCTGGTCACCGTCACCGTGGACCACCAGCGCGCGGGCAAGCTGGAGAACGACCTCCGCGCGACCGGGCACACGGTCCGGGACGTGCGCTACGCGGAGCAGGTCACCTTGGAGATCGCCCTTCCGGACGCACGCGCCGATGACTTCGTCCGCTGGTTGGCCGACGCGACGGCGGGATCCGCGGAGTGGGAGTTCGGCGGTGAGGCGTACGGGGAGCTGTGATCCGACTCCCAGCGTTGTGATCCGACCCCGTCGACCGGGGGCGCGGCTCGTCCGATCCCGCATCATGGCGCCCCCATCCCAGAACCTCATGGACCGCAGAACCTCATGGACCGCAGAACCTCAGGGGCTCGTCAAACCGCGGGGGCAGGGGAGTCAGCCTCCGACCAGGACCGCGATGCCCAGCGGGCGCTTTCCGCCCGGTAGCTTCCTGGCCGTTCCCCGGTCGAGGTCGACGACGGTGATGCCGTCCCAGTACCCGTCCCTGGTGAAGCCGCCCGTCACATAGGCGGTTTGCCCGTCGGGGGAGACGGTGATGTCCTCGTGCGGTCCGTCGAGCGGGACGAGGCGTTCTCTGCCGTCGCGGGACCTGATGGTGAGCGAAGCGTCCCGATCACCCGACCCGATCGGCCCGGTACCGACCACGAGCAGGGTTCCCTCGGCCGTGAGCGCGACTCCGTGCTGATGCGTGTTGGCCGTCATCCGCGCCACCGTCATCCGACCCGTGCGCGGATCGAGCATGGCCAGTCGCTCCCCTTCGAAGGGCAGCAACAGTCGCCCGTCCGCGGCGACCACTGCGTAGTGCGGCTTCAGCCAGGAGCCGAGGCCCCCTTCGGTGCCGTACGGCGCGACCTCGAAGCGGCGGGTCGCCAGGGTGTCCGCACGTACGGCGGTCACGTCGAAGGAGTCGTGCTGGGTGACGTACACCTCCCGTCCGTCGCGGGCCACATCGACGTCGAACGGACGACGGCCGATCGGAACCGTGTCGACGACGGACCGCTCGGCGGTGTCCATCACTTCCAGGACGCCGGGGCCGCCGGGCACGTTCACCCCCACATAGACCCGTGAACCGTCGGGAGAGAGCGCGATCCCCATGCCGCCGCCGCGGTACTCCCCCTCAGTGACCGGCCCGGTGTCCGTTCGGTACGGGATGCGGCCCAGGCTCCTGCGGGTTCGGGTGTCCACGATCGCGACGCCCTCCGCGGTGGCGACCCAGGCGCGGCCCTCGGCGTCCACCGCCAGACCGTAGGGCGCCGTACCGACCCTGACCGAAGCGAAGGGGCCCGTCCGCGGATGGAGAAAGGTGACGGTGTCGCCGCCGAAGTCGGCTACCAACAGGGTGCCCCGGGCGGTGACCCGTCCCGGTGAAGGGGACCCGGAGGGGGAGGCGGGCGCGGACATCGCCGGGGCGGATGGCTGGGACTCGACGTCCTGTTCGCCACCGGGGTCGGTCGAACAGCCCACCAGGGCGGCGCAGCAGAGCAGAGCCGCGATGGGACGCGTCCGGCCACCGCTACGGGTCGGCGCGGAGGTCCGTTGTTGAGCGGTGTCCATGGCGCCTCTCCGCGTCGCTGTCAGCCGGGTGCGCAGAGGAGCTGTCGCACCGCCGTTGGTACGGGCCCGGCCGGGAGGTTTCCCGAATGGTGTGGCCCGTTGTGATCCATTCTGCGGGCAGTCGGCCGCGATCCCCATCCTCACACCGGTCGGTGTGGACGCAGCGATCGGTGGATCCACGGGTCAACCGATCGGTCGATGCGCCCTTGGGCTCCTGTACACCGGCCCTGCCCGACGGAGGTGCGGCGAGCCCGGCTCGACCACCACCGCCGCCGTACCGAGAAGGCACCGAAAGACGTCCGTGACTCTCGCCGACGTATGCCGATTGGATCGGGACACCACGAACCCACGAGCCCGTGACAGTACGGCACGACCTCCGTGCACGCGGACCAGTATCGGAGCGCCTCCCCGCCCACCCGCCACCGCATGGCACGCCCCACTTGCCACCGGATGGCGAGGAAAACGCCGGTCCGTGCCGAACGCACCGGCGACCGGGGATAACGTGGGGGCGCCGCCGGCCGTGCCGGGGCGGCACGGGGCCGGCCGCCGTGCCGGGGCGACACGAGACATCGGTGAGCTGGGGGAAGCAGAGAACATGCAGGTCGGAGTAGCCACGTGAGATTTCTCCACACGTCGGACTGGCATCTGGGGCGCTCGCTCCACCGGGTTCCCATGCTTTCCGCACAGGCGGCCTTCCTCGACCGGTTGATCACCACCGTGCACGAGCGCGAGGTCGACGCGGTCCTGGTCGCAGGTGACATCTACGACCGGGCCGTCCCGCCGCTCGCCGCCGTGGAACTCTTCGACGACGCCCTCCACCGGCTCGCCGCCGCCTCGGTCCCCACCGTGATGATCTCCGGCAACCATGACTCGGCACGTCGCCTCGGGGTGGGGGCCGGGCTGATCGACCGTGCCGGCATCCACCTCCGGACCGACCCGGCCGGCTGCGCCACGCCCGTGGTCCTCGAAGACGCGGCGGGCCAGATCGCCTGCTACGGACTGCCGTACCTCGAACCCGCGCTGGTGAAGGACGAGTTCCAGACCGCCGCCGCCCGCCATGAAGCAGTGCTTGCCGCGGCCATGGACCGGGTGCGCGCCGACCTCGCGGGCCGACCCGACGGCACCCGTTCCCTCGTGCTCGCCCATGCCTTCGTCGCCGGCGGCCAACCGAGCGACAGCGAACGCGACATCACCGTGGGCGGGGTCGCCGCCGTGCCCGCCGGGGTCTTCCACGGTGTGGACTATGTCGCGCTCGGCCATCTGCACGGCTGCCAGACCATCACCGACCGGGTGCGCTACAGCGGTTCTCCGCTCCCGTACTCCTTCTCCGAAGTCCACCACCGCAAGACCATGTGGCTGATCGACCTCGGCGCGCAGGGTGAGATCCACGCCGAGCGCATCGACACCCCCGTGCCCCGTCCGCTGGCCCGGCTGCGCGGCACGCTCGACGAACTGCTCACCGACGAGTCGCTCGATCGCCATACGGAGGCGTTCGTGGAGGCGACCCTCACCGACGCATCCCGTCCGGCAGACCCCATGGCCAGGCTCACCCGGCGCTTCCCGCACACCCTCAGCCTGGTCTTCGAGCCGGAGCGCGGCCCCGAAGGGCCGACCGCACGTTCCTACGCCGAGCGGCTCAAAGGCCGTGGCGAACAGCAGATCGCCGAGGACTTCGTGGCGCACGTCCGCGCCGGGCAGGGTCCCGACGAGCAGGAGCGGGCCGTGCTGAGCGGGGCGTTCGACGACATCCGGGCCGCAGTGGCGGCACACGACAGCGGAGGCGTACGCACGGTGCCCCGGCAATCCACCCCCGGCCGCAAGACCGTCACGAGCCCCGGCGAGGCGACCGGATGAGGCTCCACCGGCTCACCGTCACCGCCTTCGGCCCCTTCTCGGACGAACAGCACATCGACTTCGACGCACTGTCAGCGGCGGGCATCTTCCTGCTCCACGGACCCACCGGTGCGGGCAAGACCTCCGTGCTCGACGCCGTGTGCTTCGCCCTGTACGGATCCGTTCCCGGCGCCCGTCAGAGCCCGGGCACACCGCTGCGCAGCGACCACGCAGGCTCCGGGACGCCCACCGAGGTACTCCTCGAACTCACCATCGCCGAAAGGCGGTTGGAGATCGTCCGACGTCCCGCCCAACCCCGCGCCAAGAAGACCGGCAAGGGTTTCACCACCGATCGCGCCCAGAGTTGGCTGCGCGAGTACGACCACACGACGGGTACGTGGCAGGCCCTCAGCCGTTCCCACCAGGAGATCGGTGAGGAAATCACCCAACTGGTCGGCATGAACCGCGAACAGTTCTGCCAGGTGGTGCTGTTGCCGCAGGGCGACTTCGCCCGCTTCCTGCGGGCGGACGCCGAGGCCAGGGGCAAGCTCCTCGGTCGACTGTTCGACACCAGCCGCTTCGCCGCGGTCGAGGAACGCCTTGCCGAACGCAGGCGGGCAGCCGAGGCCCGGGTGCGCACCGGCGACGAGCAACTCCTCTCGTTGACCCACCGCATGGAACAGGCAGCGGGCGCAGCGGGTGCCGACTGGCCCGCGCCTGATGGGCAACCGGGAGATCCTGGACTCGCCGAATCCGTACTGACCTGGGCGGCCATCGCCCGCTCCGCGGCCACCGAGCGGCTGGACATCGCCACCCAAGCGTTGCGGACGGCCGAGAGCCAACAGGCCGCGGCCCGTTCCCGGTTGGACGACGAACGGGATCTGCACCAGCGCCAGCAGCGTCACACCGATGCCTGCCGCCGCAACGACGCCCTGACGATGCGACAGGCCGAGCACGATGCCGCACGACTACGCTGGGAACGCGGCGAACGGGCCGGGCAACTGGCCCCAGCGCTTCGGCTGAGGGATGAGGCCGAACGGGACCACGCGGCAGCGAGCACCACCTGGCAGAACGCCCGTACCGGGTTGCCCCAGGACCTGGGTGACGCCGGTGTGGAAGCACTGTCGGCCCGAGAGGGGCGGCTCCGCCAGGATCTCGGGGGGCTCCAGGCGGCGCGCAGGGCCGAACACCGCCGCGCCGCCATTGACCAGGAGCGGTCCGAGTTGGACCGGCAGGCACAGGTTGACGACGACGTCCTCGCCGAGGCCCGGGAGTGGCTCGCCGGCTGGGAGACGCTGCGGCACGGCTGCCGCGAGCGCATCACCGCAGCTCAGGAAGCCGCCACTCGCGCCGAGCAACTGACCGCGAGGATCGGTCCGGTCCGCGGCAGGCTCGAAGCGGCCCGGGAACGCGACCGCCTGGTCACCCTGCGGGACGAGGCGACGGAAGCCCTACGGGCGGCCCGGGAACGTTCGACGGCGGAGAAGGAGATCTGGCTCGACCTCAAGGAACGCAGACTGCGCGGAATCGCATCCGAACTGGCGGCGAACCTCACCCCCGGCGAACCCTGCACCGTGTGCGGCTCGATCGAACACCCGCGTCCGGCGGCCCGGGACGACGACCGGGTGGAGCCGGCCGCCGAAGACGCGGCCTACGAGGTGCACACCCAAGCCGAGGCGGCGAAGGCGACCGCGGAACGCGAACTGGCTGTGCTCCAGGAGTCCTGGGCCAGGGCCAGGACAGAGGCCCGGGGTGCTCTCGGGGACGCCGAGGCCGTGACCCTGCCAACCCCGGACAGCAGCCCGGGCGGGCGGACGGCACCCGGGGCGTATGTCACCCCCGCGGCCCCGCCCGCTGACCCCGGTGCCGTTTCCGAGAACACGCCCCCGGACCCCGATGCCGGGGAACTCGCCTCGCTCGTCGAACGGTTGGAGAGGGAGCAGCGACAGGCCCACCACCTCGCGTCCGGACTCCACGCCGCCCACGAAGCCCTCGACCGGGCCGAGCGCGAGCACCAGGAGCGGCTCACCGTGCGTCAGCAGGTCGAGCAGCGAGCCGCGGCCAGAACCTCCCGCCGTGAGTCCCTCGAAGAGGAACACGCCACGCTCTCGGCAGAGTTGGCGCTCGTCCACGACGGCGAGGTCGGCATCGACGAACTCGCCGCCCGACTGGAGCGGCAGGCGACCAGGCTGGCAGCGGCAGCCGATGCCACACGCGCCTTCGACGCCACGGCCAGCCGGCTGAAGGACGCCGACGACCGACTGGCCGATGCCGCCTATCGAGCCGGATTCGACACCCCGGCAGAGGCCGCCGCGGCCCTCATGGGCGAAGCCGAGCGACGGGAGCTGCGCCGGCGCATCGACGCCTGGCAGACCGAAGCCGCGGCCGTGGCCGACCGGCTCGCCGAACCCGAGACCCTTGCCGCGGCCCAGCGTCCGCCGGCCGATCCCCGCGCTGCCGAGACAGCCTGGGAGAATGCCGAACAGACGCTCCGTGACGCCACCTCCCGCCTCGCCGCCGACCGGCAGCGCTGTGTCGAACTCGGCCGGCTGTCCCAGGCGGCTTCCACCGAGGTTCGGCGACTCGGACCGCTGCGCGAGGAGTACGAGCGGGTCGCCCGGCTCGCGGGGCTCACCGCGGGCACATCGTCGGACAACGAGCGCAAGATGCGGCTGGAGTCGTACGTGTTGGCTGCCCGGCTCGAACAGGTGGCGGCGGCGGCCTCCGTCAGATTGCAGCGCATGTCGTCGGGTCGCTACACCCTCGTCCACTCCGATGCCCGCTCCGGCGCCCGGCGGGCCGGGTTGGGGCTCCACGTCGTGGACTCGTGGACCGGTAGGGAGCGCGACACCACCAGCTTGTCCGGGGGCGAGACCTTCTTCGCGAGTCTTGCGCTCGCGCTCGGTCTGGCCGATGTGGTGACCGATGAGGCCGGGGGAGTACGGCTCGACACCCTCTTCATCGACGAGGGGTTCGGCAGTCTGGACGAGCAGACCCTCGACGAGGTCATCGACGTCCTCGACTCCCTGCGGGAGCAGGACCGCAGCGTCGGGATCGTCAGCCATGTCGCCGATCTGCGTCGCCGTATCCCCACACAGCTCGAAGTGGTCAAGCAACGCGGTGGTTCGGGTGTCCGGGTGCTGACGGCGCCGCTGGGCGGTTGATCGCGTACCGGGCCCCGCACGACACGGCAACCGCACCACAACCGCACCGCAACCGCAGCGCACCGACCAGCGTTGGTCCGTCGCCGAGGGGGGTCGCCGAGGGAGGTCGGCGGGCCTGGCGGCTGGGCGTCGGCCGGCTCGCGGGCGGTATTTCGCGCGACAACGCCGTCGGGCTCGCGCAGGATGGGGTGCCATGCCCAAGTACCCACCTCCGCAGACTGCCTCCCTCCGTCGCGACCCCCTGCCCCTGCGGGGGCGCACCGCCCTGGTCACCGGTGCGAGCAGACGGGGCGGCATCGGCTACGCCGTGGGGCGTCGACTGGCCGCGCTGGGGGCGAGCGTCTACCTCCACCACCACATCCCGCACGACGCCTCCCAACCCTGGGGAGCTGATCCGGGCGGCCCCGAGGCCGTGGCGGCAGGCGTCAGGGAAGCCCTGGGTGATCCCGCGGCCCGCGTGTGTCACGGCCCGGCCGATCTTGCCGACCCGGCGGCACCAGCCGCACTGATCGCCGCCGCAGGCGAAGCCCTCGGCGGGACCATCGACGTCCTCGTGGCCAATCACGCCCTCAGCGGCCATGACGGCACGTTGGACGAGATCGATGCGGCGATGCTCGACGCCCACTGGGCGATCGACACCCGCTCGGTGCTGCTCCTGGTCCAGGCGTACGCCCGGATGCGCACCACCGTGTCGGCCGCCACCCCCGGTGGGCGGGTGGTGATGATGACCTCCGGACAAGACATCGCGCAGGGAATGCCGCACGAGATCGCCTACGCCCTCGCCAAGGGTGCGTTGGCCTCGGTGACCCGATCGCTCGCATCCGCCCTCGCCGATCTGGCGGTGACGGTCAACACGGTGAATCCGGGTCCGGTGGACACCGACTACCTGGTCGGAGAGGAGTACCGGAACGTGGAGGAGCGGTTCCCCGCCGGTCGTTGGGGCATGCCGGACGATCCCGCACGACTGATCGCCTGGCTGGCCACCGATGAGGCGGAGTGGATCACCGGTCAGGTCATCGACTCCGAGGGTGGCTTCCGGCGCTGACGGCGTGGAGCCGTCACACGAGCTCCGGAGCGCGGGGCACCCGCCGTCCCGAGCCGGGGAACGACCGCCCGCGTCCCCGTCGCCGTACGGAAGAACCGTCGGGCAGGGAGCTTGCCCCACGCCAACGAGTTCGGCGCGGACTGCCGGCGCCAGTCCCGGTGCCGGGGTTCGAGTGTGGTGTCGGCACCCGGCAGTGTGGTGCCGGGAGCCGGATTGGAGTGCCGTGCCGGGACCGGGGCTCGCCCTGGTCCCGGCAGCGGCGCTCGTCAGCCATGACCTACAGGCGCGACAGTTCGTCCACCAGATCGTCCAGCCCCAGCGAGCCCTGCGACAGGGCCGCCATGTGCCATGCCTTGGCGTCGAACGACTCGCCGTGCGCCTCCCGTGCCTTCTCCCGACCGAGCAACCAGGCCCGCTCGCCGAGCTTGTAGCCGATCGCCTGGGCCGGCATCGAGAGATAGCGGGTCAGTTCGCTCTCCACGAAGTCCGCGGGACGCCCGCTGTGCCGGCCGAAGAACTCCTGCGCCAGCGCGGGGGTCCACCTCTCACCCGGGTGGAACGGCGAATCGTCCGGGATCTCCAGCTCCAGGTGCATACCGATGTCGACGATCACCCGGCAGGCGCGCATCATCTGCGCGTCCAGATAGCCGAGGCGCCGTTCGGGGTCGGGCAGGAAGCCGAGTTCGTCCATGAGCCGCTCGGCGTACAGCGCCCACCCCTCGATGTTGGCGCTGACCCCGCCGATGGTGGCCTGGTAGCGGGACAGCTGGTCGGCGACGTGCGTCCACTGCGCCAACTGGAGGTGATGGCCCGGCACACCCTCGTGGTACCAGGTGGTCACCAGGTCGTACACGGGGAAGCGGGTGGCGCCCATGGTCGGCAGCCAGGTCTGGCCCGGCCGGGAGAAGTCCTCGGACGGCGCGGTGTAGTAGGGGGCCGCCGCACTGCCTGCGGGAGCGATGCGCGACTCCACCTTGCGGACCTGCTCGGCGAGTTCGAAGTGGGTGCCGTCCAGGGCGTCGATGGCCTCGTCCATCAATCCCTGGAGCCAGCTGCGCACCTCCTCGACGCCTTCGATGTGCTCCCCGTGCTCATCGAGGTGTGCAAGGGCCTCCCACGGGCCGGCACCCGGAAGAATCTTCTCCGCTTCTGCCGTCATCTCCGTGAGCAGTCGGTGGTACTCCGACCAGCCGTAGGCGTACGCCTCGTCGAGGTCCAGTTCGGTGCCGTTGAAGTAGCGGGACCAGCGGGCGTAGCGTTCACGGCCCACGGTGTCGGGAGCATCGGCGACGGCGGGCGCGTACACATCGCGCATCCAGTCCCGCAGGGCGGTCAGGGCATCCGTGGCGCTGCGGGCGGCGGACGCGAGGTCCTCGCGCTGCGCCGTGGGGCCGTCAGCGACGAAGTCCTCGAACCAACTGCTGTCCGTTCCGATCCACTCCGTCAGCTGGTCGATCATCGTCGCAGTCGCCCGCGGGCCGGCCGGTAGTTTCCGCTCCAGCCCCAGTTGCAGCGAGGTGCGGTACCCCTCGAATGCGCTCGGCACCGCACGCAGGCGTCGGGCGATCGCCGCCCAGTCCTCCTCTGTCTGCGCGGGGGTGACCGTGAACACCTCACGGACCTCGTGGACCGGGGAGCGGAGGTTGCTCACTGTGCGCAGTCCTTCGTCGGACTCGCGTACACCCAGGTCGGCCGTCAGTCGCTCACGCAGCAGCCGACCACAGCGCCGTTCGGCGTCGCTTTGGGCGCCCGGCAGCTTCTCGGCGTCGTCAAGCTCGGCCAGGGTCCGCCGGGCGAGCTCGATGAATCCCTGCTGACCCTCGGGTGAGTAGTCGGGCAGGAACGGCGAACTCTCGTTGACTCCCAGATAGGTGCCGACGGTCGGGTCCAGTTCGATGAGGGCGTCGACGTATGCGTCGGCGACCTGACGGGGCAGCGGGCTGCTGGGGGTTACTGACATGCACACATCCTCATACGAGTGGGGGGTCCGCGTCACCATCGTCTGGCCGCGGGAGTATCGCTGACCGGCCATTCCTTCACTACTGACCGGCCAGCGGTCGGTCAGCGGTCGTGGGTAACGGGCCGAAAGGTCGATCAGCGGTCACAGTCGACATGCTTACCCGACGCCCGCTCGAAGGGGTCAGCGGGGGCTCATCTGGACGGGATTCGGCTGGGATTCGGCTGCCACGAGCCGGGGAATCCGGGTGGTTCCCGACGGTCTGTGGCGGTCGGTTCCGGCGCGATCCGGGTGTTTGCTCGGCCGCCCAGGGCATGCGTTGGACCGGCGGTCCTTCGAGGGGCGGCGATAGGGGCGCGGCATGTGGAGGTGCCCCTTGCGGGTATGGCTCTCGGCACTCCGCCACCCTCCTCATGGCTACTCTCCGTCATGGCGGGTGAAGGGAAGATCTGCCCAGGCGGGCCCATCTCCCTCGTACGGATTGCCGGTCCTCCTCAGTGGGGCTGGGCCGGCTGATCCCTGCGGTCCGGCGGTAGCAGCGGCCCGCACTCCCACTGCTGGAAGATCAACCGGGTCTCCACCCGTGCCACCTCGGGGCGCGAGGTGAACTCGTCGATCACCAGCCGCTGGAGGTCCGCGGTGTCCGCCACGGCCACATGAACGAGATAGTCATCCGGGCCGGTCAGATGGAACAGGGCCCTGGACTCGGGTAGGGCGCGGATGCGTTCCACGAACGTACTGATCAACTCGCGACGGTGCGGGCGCACCTGCACGGAGAGCAGCGCTTGGAGCCCGCGGCCGAGCCGGGCCGGGTCGAGCGCCAGACGATGGCCGAGGATCACGCCCGAACGGCGCAGCCTGGCCACGCGGTCGAGACACGTGGATGCGGCGATGCCCACGTCCGCCGCGAGATCGCGATAGGTGGTCCGTGCATCGTTCTGTAGGAGGCGAAGTATGCGGAGATCCACCGGATCGAGAGCGATAGATTCGGCCATTGGCCGAACGTAACACGGGACCATGCCCGAACTTCCCGGTAAGTGTTCACCCTGCGGTCATGGAGAACTCAGCCTTCGCCGCCCCGACACCCCGGGCCCTGGCCACCGAAGCAGTCCATGCCGGACGCGAGGACCTCGCACAGCTCGGCCTGCACGCACCTCCACTGGATCTGTCCACGACCTACCCGTCCTACGACGCGGCTCACGAAGCAGAGCGGATCGACGCCTTCGCCACCACCGGAGCCCGGCTGGAGGGCCCGCCCGTCTACGCACGGCTGGACAATCCGACGACGGCCCGGTTCGAGACCGCGCTCGCCCGGCTCGAAGGTGCCAAGGACGCGGTGGCGTTCGCCAGCGGGATGGCGGCGCTCACCGCGGTACTGCTGGTGCGCGCCAGTATGGGGCTGCGGCACGTGGTGGCGGTGCGCCCGCTCTACGGATGCAGTGACCACCTCCTCGCCGCGGGCCTGTTGGGCACCGAGGTCACCTGGACGGATCCGGCGGGCATCGCGGCGGCGATACGACCCGACACCGGGCTGGTGATGGTGGAGACCCCGGCCAATCCCACGCTCGCGGAAGTCGATCTCGCGGCGGTCCGCCACGCCTGCGGTGCGGTCCCCCTCCTCGTCGACAACACCTTCGCCACCCCCGTACTCCAACGGCCCCTGGAGTTCGGCGCCCAGATCGTCCTGCACAGTGCGACCAAGTACCTCGGCGGCCACGGCGATGTGCTGGGCGGGGTGGTGGCGTGCGACGAGGAGTTCGCTGGCCGGCTGCGGCAGGTGCGGTTCGCGACCGGGGGCGTACTGCACCCGATGGCGGGCTATCTGCTGCTGCGGGGCCTGGCCACCTTGCCCATACGTGTGGCAGCGGCTTCCGCCTCGGCCGCCGAACTCGCCCGACGCCTCGGCCGCGATCCGCGAGTGACAGCGGTCCACTATCCGCGGCTCGGCGGTGGCATGGTCTCCTTCGAGGTCCACGGCGACCCCAGGGACGTCATCGCCTCCGTCCGGCTGATCACACCGGCGGTCAGCCTCGGCAGCGTGGACACCCTGATCCAGCATCCCGCCTCCATCAGCCATCGCATCGTCGCCGAGACCGATCGCCACTCGGCGGGCGTCAGCGACCGACTGCTACGGCTGTCGGTGGGACTTGAGGACGTCGACGACCTCTGGAGCGACCTCAGCCAGGCCCTCGGTGCCCGGCCTGCGCGCGGGGAACAGCGGTCGATGAACGGGACGCTGTTGACATCACCTCAAGGCGCGCGGTGATCACCAGGGTGCCTTCCTCCAACTGGTAGTCGAGCGGCAACCCGAGCCCCCGCATGGCGGAGACCATGCCGGTGTTCGACGACCGGGTCACCGCATACACGCTCCGGCAGCGGGTCTCCCGGGCCAGTGCGAGGAGTCGACGCAGCAGTTCCGCGCCGATGCCCCGGCGCTGCCAGTCATCCTCGACGAGCAGCGCCACCTCGGTCTCGTCCCCGTCCCACAGGAGGTGCCCGAGGGCGACCATGCGTCCCGAAGGCGTTCTGGCGGCGAGGGTCTGTCCGAAACGCGGATCGAGCAGATGGTTGAGATAGCGATGGGCATCACCGACCGGGCCGTGGTAGCGCTGCCTTAGGGCCCGGTCGGAGCACCGCTCGTGCAGTGCCATCGCCTCGGACACATCCGAGAGACCGGCTCGGCCCACGACGATCTCCTCGCCCTCGGCGAGCGTCCAGGCGTCCTGGCCCCGGGGAATGCGCAATCCAAGCACGGCATCCAACTCCACGAGGGCCCGTGCCCGGGCGAACTCGGTCGGGGTGAAGGCCAGATATGGGCGTTCCACAGTGATGGCGCCGCCTTCACCGTCCCTCAACCGCATCACCGTGCCGTCCAGGACGCCTTCGACGGGCGGGAGGTCACGGGCGCGGTGGCCTGACGCGGAGATCGCGGGCCGGGACCTGATCGTGCACCGGCCCAGCAGCCGCCGCAGGGACAGGGGGAGTGCCGCGGAGTCCACGGCGGTACGGGCGGCGAGGGCGAGGACCCGGGTCGGCGTGTCCACCACGTCATGGGCGTCGGCCCGCTCGGTCCAGGTGTCACGACCGCCCGCGCGGGCGATCGCGCGGGTCAGATCCTGTGCCTCCAGGGCGACCGGGGTGCGGAGCAGGAACTCATCGACCGTCCCATCGGTGAGGGGATGCGTCTGGAGGGTGAGAATGTCCACGCACAACCCCGCCAGGGCGGTGCAGAGGGCGGCGAGTGAGCCGGGACTGTCCTGCACGGTGGTACGCATCCGCCAGAGCGCCGTATCCGGTTGCTCCGGTACCGTGCCGGCCGCTGGAGAGGCGAGGTCGGGCACATCCGAGGTTGCCGGGGCGAGATGCATTTCGGTGTCGATGTCCTGGACGCAACGGGCGCTCCCAGCCGTCCCCGCGCTTTCCCGCACATCCGCCGATGCGTTCTCCCCCACATATGCCCCCACATCTGCCCGCCTGTCCGCCGGCATGTCCGCCTGCGTGTCCGTCCGTACGGGTTTCCGTGTGGAGGGCTCCTTGCGGCGAGTTTCGCTCCGGGCGGGGCGCGATCCCCCTTCGGTGCGGTCCAAGACCGTGTCGTCGGCTGTGTCGCCCTGCGACGGGGCCGGACCTGCCGGCGGTGTACCGAGGGCCGTGGCCGTTCCGCTCGCAACGGGGGTGGAGCCGGCGCTCGCGACGACGATCGGTGTGGTTGCTGCTGTGGTCGGGGAGGCACCGCGGCCAACGGCCCGACGGCGGGACCAGCCGAGCCACCAGAGCAGAAGCACACCGGTACTGACCACGGCGATCGTCACCGCCGCGGTCGTCGAGGGCTCCGGCAAGGCCGGTGCCGAACCCAGCGCCCCCGAGGTGCCGCGGGTGGCCAGGTCGCCACCGTGGATACCAGCGGTACGGCCGGCGTCGGTGCCACCGATGGCGCCGGGGTCTGTTGTGGCGTGACGGGTCATCGCGCCGTTGACGGTCAGGAGGAGAACCGCCGTCACCGCGGCGAAGGCGGCACATGGACCGAAGAGACTGCGCCGCCAGTGGCGCGGACGGCGGGTGCGCTGCGCGGACATGGTCTCGGTCATGCATCCACCCTCTCCGAGCCGTATTGCCCGACCACGAACGCCGTGTGACCGATGGGTAAAGAGTGGTGCGAGAGGGCTTGATCGAGTCCGCTGCTGATCCTGCGGCTTGGGCCCAGGGCGGCGCCACCGTACGCGCGCGCCTACCGCCCGCCCTTACCGTCCTGTCGCGAAGAGGCCCGATCGGCTTGCGCACGGCCACCACACCACAACGGGCACGGGCGGTGACGTCTCCGTGGGGGGTGTCCCTACCGCAGCGCCGCCAGCAGCCGCGCCGCCTGGGTGACCGCTTGGGACGAACCTCCGCGGCGCGCCAACTCGGCCAGCCCCGGTATCCCACCCTCGGCCTGAGCAGTGTCTGCTGGCCGTACCAGCGTCGCCTGTGCCGCTTCGGACCGGGAGGGCGAATCGGCACCTGACGTGTCCAGAGGGTCGAACCCCGTCGGTCCCTCGACACCGCGGTCCGCCTCCATCGGCCCGGTGGCCGGCTCCTGTGCGACCCCTGCCCCCACGGTTATGAGGCGCGGACCGCACTGCTCCACGCAGTCCGCGGCGACCGCGAGGAGGCCCCCCACGGCCCGTGCCGCCTTCGGTGCACCAAGCAGCTCGGGCAGGGCGCCGGCGAGCACCGACCACACTGTGCGATGCGCACCCGTGGCTGCGGCCGTGCTCAGGGCGTCGGTGATGCGGGTGGGCTTCAGATGGCCGTGGGCGATCAACTCGCCCAGCTCACGCCCCAGGAGCGCCGGGTCCAAGTGGCCACGGGCCGCGGTCACCAACAAGGCATCCACCGCGGCCAGTCGGTCGTCGGCGACCCGCACCCCCAACCCCGCCGCGATCGCCCGGTGCATCGCCTGCCCGGCCGGGCCGCTCCGGGCCGCGCCCTCGGCGAGCCGTGGCAGACACCAGGCGCCACCACGCAGATCGCTGTCGTGGATGTCGGCCACCATGGTCTCCAGCAGCCCCGGCAACAGCCAGCTCGCCAGTGCTTCGCGATGGTGCGGCACGACGGTGGGCCAGTGCGGCACCACGCTCTGCCAATTGCCGTAGTGCATGAGGCATCTGTAGTCGTGGCGGTGCCGGGGATCGACCTGTCTGCTCAGCCAGCGGAACCCGGCGGGGAACTCCCGCTGGATAGCCCGCCGGGCCCGCGTCCGGTCCAGCAGCCGCCGCGTCGCCCGTGCCGGATGCCGCAGAAGACTGCCCTCGGAGTCCGATTCGGCCGGCTCCCGATCTTCCTCCTGCCCCGGGTGCAGCGCAGCCAGGAAGGGACCCCCGCCCATGAGCCAGAGCGCGAGCCGGTCGCCCTCTTCCGTGCCCAGTCCTGCTGCGGCCTCGGCCGTCACTCCCGGGTCCCACTCGCCGTCGTCCGAGGCGACCCGCAGCAGTGCCTGGGCGAAGTCCGCCGGTGCAGGCTCGACACCGAGCCGGCCGTACTCCCTCAGCCGCTCCACCAGAACGGCGGGGTCGAGGACTCCGTTCTCCCACGTCGGCGTCGACAGCAGGAACGGCACGGATCGGTCCTTGACCAGCTGGGCCGCTTCCCAGAGCCGTGCCCTGGTGATCGCCGCCATACCGCTGTGCGGGCACCCGGACTGGGCGGGAGCCTTGTTCTGGACTTGGCGGATCGCCCGGTCGGAGATCCGTCCCAGCAAGGCAGCCGCGACCACGTCCACCGCGTGGACGCCCCGCTCGAAGTGGGCGTCGAGATCGGCGAACCGGGAGAGGTGCGACTGCAACCACCAGCGATTCGCCATGGCGCTCCGCAGTTCGGCGACCAGTGCCTCCGGCTCGCGGTGTACGAGACGGACCAGACCGTCCAGCGCCCGTTCGAACGCACAGGGGTCGGTAGTGCCCCCTCGCACCATCGAGAGCTCCGCCACGAGTTCGGCGACCGATGTGGCCGGGGGAGCGAGTCTGATCGGCTCGGGTACGGCGGGCAGGAGTTCCTCATGGGTGCTCGGGTCCGTCGCCACCGTCACCGCGCCGAACAGATCTGCCGCCGCCGCATGGTGGACCGGACTTAGGAGCGCTGCCGACGCGGCCAGTTCCTCCCGGAGGTCGTCGTCCGCCGGCAGCAGATGACGTGACACCACTTTCAGCGCCCGCCCCTGGATGACAACGTCTTCATGGCCGAAGGCTTCGGCGACCACCGGCAGGAGTTCATGGACAGCCGCCGAACTCTCCGCACGCTCTCTGTTCACTGCGTTCGTCGCGTCGGTCGCGTCGGTCGCGTCTGTTGTGGGCGTCGCGCTCTTGGTGCCGGGCTTCCTTCTGAGCTGGGTGTGTGACCGCAATACCTTGCCCAGCAGCGACAGTTGAGCCGTGACCAACTTCTTCTCGGTGCGGAAGAGAACGGCGCCAGACATTTCGGCGAGGGCCGACGTCGACAGTGCCCCGGTCTCGGCGAGCCGGGCGAGCACGCCCTGAGCGACCGTCGCGACGGAGGTCGGGCCGTCGGCGGCCATGCCCAGCCAGTCGGGAACACGGGCTGCCTCCTCGTGGCCGGTCAGCTCCAGACGTTGCAGCAGGGCCAGGAAGAAGCGCAGGTCACCCGGTTTGCCGCCGCGCAGGAGTCGGGCGACACAGGCATCCACCACCACCGCACGTTCAACCACCCCGTTCTCGGTGAGGCCAACGAGCACCGAGGGCCAGTGGGCGGGCGTGTCAGGGTCCCCGTACCAGGCCAGTGGGCCGGGCAGTTGCGGGGTTTCGAAGAGCCGAGGCACCAGGACCGGTGTCTGCGGGTCCTCGGTGAGCCGTTGGCGCAGTCGATAGAGCGTGCCGGATCGCATGCGGCTCAAGTCATTGATCCAGCCGTACACATAGCCGTCGGTGGCGGGTACCTGGCAACCGGACAGATCCACCAGACGGCGGATCAGCCAGTAGTCCTCCTCGGCGCTGGAGGTACGTGCGGCCAGCCGGTGGGCGACGTCCCCGAGCCAGTCGGCGTCCCGCTCCTTGAGCACCTCGACGAGCGCATCACGGGGCGGGCCGGACACTGTGCGCAGATCCCTGGACCCCAACCAGAGGGCGGCGGCTGCCGCTCCGGTGTGGCAGCCTGCACCCGCGACCAACAGGGCGGCCCCCACGTCGCTGCGCTCCCGCCAACTGGGCCAGCGGCTCGGATCGCCCTGGCGCAACTCGTTGCGCAGGGTCTTGAGTTCGCTCAGCATCGTCTTTCGCTCGGCGGGACCCAAGCGCTTCAGCAGCGTCGGGACCTTCGTGGGGTGTCCCGCGCGCACGGCTTCCAGGAGTGTGTTCATCGGGCAGCTCCTGTCACCGGGCGATCGGCGGTGGCGGAGACGGTGGCCTCGCGCCGGATGATGCGTACGGCCAGCGCGTGTTTGCACGGCCCTCTCTGGCCCAGGTGGTCGGACCACCAGGCGCAGGTGCACCGCAGCCGTCCGTCCTCCTCGCGCACCTGGTACACCCGCTCGCCGGAGGTCACCGAGGCGCCTTCGGCATGCAGGGCGACGGCCTGGGACGACACCAGCTTCCGGGCCGCCACCAGACGCGGGTTGTGCCGCTCGGCCCGATCCGCGTCATAGGGGAGTTCGCGGTGGAAGTACGCCGCGTCAGCCACGTCGTAGCCCACCCGGCCGGCGGTTCCCAGCCGCACCAGGGCCGCCCGTACCCGGGCCACCGACAGACCGGAACGGCCCGCCAGGTCCGCGGGATCGATGGTCGGCTCCCAGGCGAGCAACACCGAGATCAACTCCGCGTCCTGGGCCGCCTCCTCGGTTGCCAGGGCTTCCAGTACCCCGCCCTCTCCGGAGAATCCCCTACGAGTGTCGGGCGACAAGGTGAGTGTCAGCCGCATACCGGGCAGCACCACCTCCCATGCGGTCGAGGTGGGGGAGTTCGAGCCGCCGGGCGTCGCCGGCCCGTACACGCGCAGGGCGATGGCGTGGCGCAGGACCCGGCGCAGCGCCGTCAGCCGCTCCGGCCCCGGCAGACAGACCGCGCCGGCCACCGGACGCGTGGTGGGCCGCAGGGTCTTACCTGCGGGCACCACCCACTTCGCGCCCAGGGAAGCCCGACCCGTCGACGTGGGCAGCGAGCGCAGAAAACGCACGGCCTCCGTCGCGGACAGCTCCGCTCGCAGATCGAAGCCAGCGGTCGCCACCTGGGCCTCGGCGAACCCGCGCAGCCAGCGGTCCGGCAGCGGTACCTTCTTCTCCACCACCGATCCGTCGAGCGTGGTGACGGCCAACTCCTGCGGACCCACCCGCAGATGCAGCGGACTGTCACCGGTCATGCGGGACAGGGCCTCCCGCAAGGGATTGTTGACGTCCACGTTGGTGGTGCCCCGACCGGTCTCCCTGCCGTCCAACCCCGCGCTCAGCACGTCCAGCCGGGCGTAGACCCCACAACACCCCGAGAAGGACTCGAACCGCAGACGATCGCCGTTGCCGGTCACCACCGGATCGAGCAGGGGGCGAGGCGTGGGGTCCACATAGCGGGCAGCTGCCACGTCCGCGACTGCCAACAGACCGCGCGCTGCAGTGTGGGGCGAGGTCAAGAAGCCCGAGAAGAAGTGGGGGTGCGCTTGTGCGCCGACGGGTGTCAGGCCCCCCGAAGTCTCCAGCCCGAGGAGGGGGCCGTCGGCCGAAGACTCAAGGGTGGAGGGGCGTGCGTAGGCGAGCGCCTGCATGGATCGCGTCATGCAAAAGACCGTAGGTGGAGGCACTGACATTCGATCGGCCAGGAGCGGTGCCGGGGTGCTTTCGACTCGCCGCGACAGCGGAAGAGTCCCTGGTCATCGGTACCAACCAACGTTTTCCACAGGGCGCGTGCGCGGGCCGATGGAACGCACCACGTCAGGACGGCGCACCCATCGCCCCTCAGTGGCACCGAAGCGGGCGAGGGCCCCGGCGTGCGGTCTCATCTCCGCTCGCTCACGGTGTGCCGGCCCGTGCCAACAACCCCACGCCCCGGGCGATCTCGGTCGGGCTGAGATGGGCGTACCCCAACACCAGGTCCACGCCCTCATCCCCGGGCCCGCTCGCCGTGTCCGGCACTGCCAGCCCGCGCGCCAGGTCCGACCTGCCCGTCCCGTCTGCGGCGCTCACCGTGCCGTCCGCGGGCTCGGTCGGCAACCGGGCAGCCGCCATCCCCGCCCCGTCCGTGGTCTGCACATTGTCGCCGGTCATCCGATGATCGGACAAAAGTCGTACGGCGACCCCCGCGTCCGCCGCCCGCTTCCGGAACGTTTCCGCGGGCCCGTACCGTGCCGGCAGCCGCGCGATGATGTGCAGCCCGGCGGCGATGCCGCTCACCCGGGCACCGGGAAAGTGCTCGTCGAGGGCCCGCACCAGGGCATCCCTTCGCTCCCGATAGGCCCGCTGGCAGCGGCGCAACTGTCGGTCATAGCCTCCGCGGTCGACGAAGTCCGCCAACACTTCCTGGTCCAGCGCCGGATTGCCCAGGTCCATCGTGCGCTTGCGCTCCACGACCTCCTCCAGGAGCCGCTGCGGCACGACGACCCAACCGAGCCGCAGCCCCGGCGCCAGCGACTTGCTGACCGAGCCGCTGTAGGCGACCCGGTCGGGGTCGAGGCCCTGGAGCGCACCGACGGGGGCCCGGTCGTAGCGGAAGTCGCCGTCGTAGTCGTCCTCGAAGATCAACCCGTCCACGGCACGTGCCCAGTCGAGGAGTTCGACGCGGCGCCGCGCAGAGTAGGCGATCCCGGTGGGGAACTGATGGGCCGGTGTCGTCATCACCGCGCGCACGCCGGATGCGCGCAGCGGCCCCATCGCCAGTCCCTCGGCATCGAGCGGCAGTGCCGTCATCCGCAGGCCGACGCCGGTGAAGACGGGTCCGTGACTGGGACTCCCCGGGTCCTCGACCCCGATGCTCCGCAGACCGTGGGCGTAGAGGACGGACCCGAGCAATGCCGTCGCCTGGGTGACGCCGGAGCACACCACCAGACGGCCGGGGTCGGCCACCACTCCTCGCCGTCGGGTCAGGAGCGCGGCCAACTGCTCGCGCAGGGCCGGCAGCCCACGGGGGTCGGGGTAGCCCAGGGACCGGTGGGGCAGCCGGGCAAGGACGGACTTGTGCGTCGCCGCCCAGGCGCTCCGTGGGAAGAGGGAGAGGTCCGGTGTGCCCGGCCGGAAGTTCACCTGCGCGGCAACGGACCGGGGAGCAGGCGTGTGCGCCGAACGGACGCCTCCACGCGCGGCCTCGCCCACCCAGGTGCCCGAACCCCGGTCGCTGCGCAGATATCCCTCGGCTGTCAGCTGTTCGTACGCCTCGGTCACCAGACCGCGGGAGACACCGAGGTCGGCCGCGAGGTCCCGGCTGGAGGGCAGACGGGTGCCGGCCGCCAGTCGGCCCGTCCGAACCGCCTCACGCAGGGCGGACTGAAGCACCCGTCCGCGCTGACGCGCGGGTGCCGTCGCAGCGGGAAGCAGCAGCTCCCAAGCGGTCGACCAGGGCCCTCCTCCCGTGGGAGCCGACCGATGGCGGTCCGCGCCTTCAAGGGGTTCCGCCATCGCGTTCGTTTCCTTCGATCGATTCGTATGCCGTCGATGATCCGTCGTTGGCCTGTCATGACCTGTCATGACAGGCCATGGGGAGTACTGGCCCGCTTGCCGCGCGGCGGTGGCCTCCGATCGCCGAACGCCGTACGTCCACCGGATGGTTCCCCTCCACGTGATCGAGCACCAACCGCCACCATGACCCACGGCGAGAGACCCGCGCTGCTGGATTGGTCCTCGATGACACCAGGAAAGTGGACCTTAAAGGGGACCGCCCGGCTCCCTAGCGTCATGGTCATGGACCACCCACCACCGCATCGTGCCAACTCCGACGCCCTCCGCGGCGTACTCCTCGTCTCCTTCGCCTACTGCCTGGTGGGAGCCTCGTTCACCGCCAACAGCGTGCTGGGGGAGTATCCGTACGCGGGTGGTCAGGCCGTACGGTACGCACTCGCCTTCCTGCTCCTCCTCCCCCTGCTGGGCGGTAGGGCGGCACTCGGCCCGGTGGCCGCGCTGAGGCCCGGCCAGTGGGGACGCATCGCCCTGCTCGCAGGGGTCGGCATGGTCGGTTTCAACCTGGCCATCCTGGCTGCGGAACGCACCGCGGAACCCGCTGTTCCCGGTGTGTTCGTGGGGTGTGCCCCGGTGGTCGTCGCCGTCCTGGTACCCCTCGTCGACCGTCGACGCCCCACTCGTCCCGTCCTCTGGGGAGCCCTGCTGGTGGCCGTGGGGGCATTGACGGTTCAGGGGTGGGGCCGGACCGACACCGCGGGCATCGTCTGGTCGGTGGCGGCGCTGATCGGCGAAGTCGGGTTCGCGGTCCTCGCTGCTCCGGTGCTGCGCCCGCTCGGACCCCGGCTCCTGACGGCATGCGTCTGCGCCGTCGCGGCCGTCGAGTCCACCATCATCGGCCTGGTCCTGGATGGTTCCGGCTTCGTCCGGATGCCCGACGGGGCGGAGGCCGCAGCGCTGGTCTGGCAGGCCGCCATCGTCACCGTGATCGGATTCGTGACCTGGTACATGGGCATCCAGCGCATCGGCACCGAACGCGCGACCCTCTTCACCGGTGTCATCCCCGTGACCGCGGCGCTGACGGCGCCGCTCGTGGGCGCCGGCACCTTCGGTGCGGCACAGGCCGCCGGGGGAGTGCTCGTCGGATGCGGCGCGGCGCTGGGGTCCGGGGTGTTCGGCCGTCGGGCCCAGAGGGAGGTGGCGCCAGCAAGCCCATCGACCCTGGCAAGCCCATCAGACTCAGCGGCATCAGTGACATCAACGACCGACACCGCAGGGCCGCCCAAGGAGGCCGGTCGCTCCGGACGCTAGCCTTCCGTTCCTGGTGCACCCCACCGCAGTGGACCCCACCGCAGTGGACCCCACCACATTGCACCCCACCGCAGTGGACCCCATCGAAGTGCGCCAGGAACGCCGGCCGTCCGGTGCGAGCTCATCGACTGCTGCCGTCGAGCAACACCCGGGCGACCAGCGCCGGATCGTCGTTCATGGGTACGTGTCCGCAGCCCGGCAACCGCACCAGGCGCGCCCCCGGGATGACGCCCTTGGCCCGGACGCCCTGGCGTCGCAACAGCAGTCGGTCCCGGGTGCCCCAGGCGATGGTCACGGGCACGTCCGGCACATCGTCCATGAACCTGACGCCGCCCCCTGCGGCCAGGGTCTGCTGGAAGCCGGTGGCCTCGCGCAGCGCCAGGGTCTCCGCGACGACCGCGTCCGGTGAACGCCGTCCGGGGCGGGCGTAGATGGTGCCGGTCAGGGCGGTGCGCCCGGCCGCCGTCCTGGACAGACCCTCGATCATGGGCAGCGGTAGCGCCCGGGCCGCGCTCCGCATCGCCTTGAGCGTGCCGAATGCGTACCTGCGTTCGGTTTCGTTCCAGAAACCCGCTGGCGACAGCGCCGTGACCGAACGGGCGATCTTTCCCCGGCCCAACTCCAGCGCCAGCAGTCCGCCAAGGGAATTGCCCGCGACATGGGGTCGCTCGATGCCCAGCGCGGTACAGAAGGAACCGAGTACGGAACCAATGGTGGGCAAGTCATAAGAAATCCCACCGGCCAATGGTGGGGAGATCCCGAATCCGGGCAGGTCAACGGCGATCACATCGCGTTCAGCGGCCAAAACGCCCATCACGGGTTCCCATGCCTGCCAGTGATGTCCTATGCCGTGGAGAAGCAGGAGGGGTTCTCCCGCTCCCGCCCTTTCATATGAAACAGACAGTTTTCGGCTGCCCTGAGGTGATGCGACGGAGAACGAAATACTTGCGACCATGTCTCTCACTCCCTCGTGTCACCCCTGCGTGAGCGCTGTAGACGGGGTGTCAGCAATGATTACCCTTCAGTAGCTTCTGGTTCAAGAGGACCGACACTTCCAGCCGGGGCCTTTGGGTCCGGCTGGACACCCGGGTGCCCGGTCGGTTGGGATGGGTGGGTGGCGACCGATACCCTCACCGACGTCTTCGAAGAGCACCGCCCTGTCCTGACCGGCGTGGCCTACCGCATGCTGGGCCGGGCGGCGGATGCCGAAGACGTGGTGCAGGAGGCGTGGCTGCGCTGGTCAGCGCGGGGGGCGGACGGTGCTGGGGTAGTCGCTGAGGTGCGTGAGCCGCGCGCCTATCTCGTCCGCATCACCGCCCGGCTCGCAATCGACCGGCTCCGTCAG
The DNA here is from genome assembly GCF_042753785.1 of Streptomyces sp. NPDC059256. NCBI lineage: Bacteria > Bacillati > Actinomycetota > Actinomycetes > Kitasatosporales > Streptomycetaceae > Streptomyces > Streptomyces sp. NPDC059256. The sequence continues at coordinate 157,498 of NZ_JBHYZO010000009.1, forward strand.
ATCCGCTCCCGTCGCGAGTCGTACGTCGGGCCGTGGCTTCCTGAACCGATCGTCACGGACCTCGCAGCCACCGCGTCCGACCCTGGCGAACGTACGATTCTGGCCGAATCGGTCTCCTTTGCCGTCCTTGTGGTCTTGGAGTCGCTCTCGCCCTTGGAGCGGGCCGTGTTCGTGCTCCGTGAGGCGTTCGGCTTTCCCCATGCGGAGATCGCAGTGACGCTCGATCGCTCCGAGGCGGCCGTGCGTCAACTGGCGGTCCGGGCCCGTCAGCGGGTCGATGAGCGCAAACCCCGCTACCGCGCGAACCCCGATGAGTGTCGCGACCTCACCGAGCGCTTCCTCGCAGCCGCCTCCGGAGGTGATCTGGAGGACCTGTTGGGCCTGCTGGCGCCCGGCGTGCGACTGGTCGGCGACAGTGGCGGCAAGAGCAAGGCGCCGCTGCGGGTCATGGTGGGCGCAGACAAGGTCGGTCGCTTCCTGCTGGCCGTCGGGCAGACGCCGGTTCCGGCGGCCGACTTTCAGTTCAGCGAGATCAACGGCGCACCGGGCATCGTTCTCCGTTCCGCCGGAAAGCCGGACACCGTCGTCCAACTGGAGATCGCGGACGGACTCGTCCAGTGCATCTACATCGTGCGCAATCCCGACAAATTCGCCGCGATCACATCGCTTTGAAGCATGGCTTCGCACGTCAGAGGCCATGGTCCGAAAAGTCGAAAACGCGTGGACTGTGCATAAGGCGCACTGTTCCACGGTGCGAACGCCCCATGAACGCTTGTATAAGGCAGCCGATTTTCCTGGTGTGGCGAGGCAGGATTGGTCTTGACCAAGGTGCCGCGTCGCCTTATCGTCGGCTGAGATAGTGCAGGAACCTTTAATAAACAAGGGCGCGGAAAAGCCGCCGCTGACACGGCGAAATGCGGAGGATCAGGGTGGGGACCACGCAGCTGGAATCAGTGCCGGAACCGAAGTACTGGCACCTGAAGAACGTGATCGGAGAGGCACTCGACTCTGACTTCTCAGTGGGTGAGGTCCTGCCCAACGAGCGTGATCTCGCCGCTCGCTTCGGAGTTGCCCGGGCCACGCTCCGGCAGGCTCTCGAACAACTCGAACTAGAAGGCCGGCTCCAGCGTCGCCGCGGAGTCGGTACCACCGTGGCGCCACCGCGCGTCGGGGTGGACGTCTCGACCGGCCGCCAGGCTTGGCCGGGCGCGGCCCAGGACGCCTGGCAGTCCTTCGACTGCGCCAAGGCGGTCCCACCGGCCGCGGTCGCCCGCATGCTGGGCACCGGCACCGAAGACCAGACCTATGCCCTGCGCCGACTGCGCGTCTCCCACGGCCATCCGGTCGCCGCGGAGCTGCTCTACGTTCCGGTGGCGTCCGTGCCCGACCTGTCGGCCATAGACGCGCCGTCCGGTCCGTCCCGTGCCCGCGCCGTCCTGCGTGAACTCCAGCGGCTCGACCTCGACGGCCAGGACCGCTCGGTCGAGTTGGGTTCGGCCCGCGCTGACGACGCCAAGGAACTCGATCGGCTGCCCGGCGCACCCGTGTTGGTGGTCACCACCCGGTATCTGTCCCAGGGCAGGACCGCGGCCGTGACCGTCGCCACCTACCGCGCCGACACCTGCCGGCTCACCTTCGGTGACACCGGCGATGTGGAGATCAGCCACCCCGTGGAGGAGCGCCGCGCTTCCTGAGCGCGCGTTCCATGCCCTCAGGGCCGCTCACACGGCCCCGAGGGACACAAGCCGGACCTTGACGGCCCGCCGTACTGAGCATCAGCTCAGTGGCGGGCCGTCACCGTTCCCTCCACCGCGAACAACTCCTCCTCCACGTGGTCGAGCGCCAGCCTGAGCGCGCCCGTGGCCACGGCGGCCTCACCGAGGAGGGAGAGCGTCACCCGCGGCGGTCGAAGGCAGTAGCGCGCCAACTCGTCCCGGAGCGGGTCCAGCACCCCGTCCAGCCCCGCGGCCCAGCCCCCGACCACCACGACCTCGGGATCGAGCGCCAGCACCAGTGCCGCCACGTCGTGGACCAGCCGCTGGATGAAGCGCTCCACAGCTGCCTGCGCCCGGACGTCCCCCTGCCGCGCCAGCGCGAACACATTGGCCACCGCCTGCTCGTCCAGCGGGTGCAACGGCTCATCCGTCGGCGACAGCAGCTTCTCGGGCGAGACCTCCCGCCCCAACAGGTGCAGGGCCCCGATCTCACCCGCCGCACCACCGAACCCGCGGTGCAGCCGGCCCCCGATCAGGGATCCGGCGCCCGGACTCAGGCCCGCGAGGACAAAGACGATGTCGTCGGAGTCCTTGCCGGAGCCCTTCCAATGCTCGGCGACCGCCGCGGCGTTGGCATCGTTCTCCACCAGCACCGGGCACCGGAACGAACGCTGGAGCCGCTGCCCGAGCGCCAGCCCGGTCCAACCGGGCAGCGCCGTGCCCAGCCGTACGGTGCCGTCCGCCTCCACGATCCCGGGGGAGCCGACACCGACGGCGCGCAAGCTGGTGCGGGCGATCCCCGTCCGCCGCAGGACGTCCGCGATCACCAGCCGCACCCGGTCCAGCCGGTCGTCCGCGGACGCCGTCTCCGACACCTCCCGGGAGCCCGCACCGATGATGCGGCCGTCCAGCCCCGAGACCAGCGCGGCGACCCGGTGGGGGCCGATTTCGACGCCCAGGAGGTGCCCGGCCTCGACCCGGAACCGGAACCGTCTCGCCGGCCTGCCCTGGCGGCGTGCCTCGCCCTCCTCGGGAACCGACTCTGCGACCAGTCCCGCCTCGATGAGCCCTTCGATCACACCCTCGACCGTCGGCCGCGACAGGCCAGTAACGCGGGTGAGATCCGTCAGCGTCGGAGAGCCCGCGCCTCGCAGAGCATGGAGTACCACCGCGGAGTTGATCCGCCGCAGCAGCGACGGATCACCGCCGGTCAGCCGCCCCACCATGTGTCCTTCCAGCCCTCACTCGTGCAGTTCGGGCGCGTGTGTCTGCCGGATCGTACTCGTTGGTCGAACGACGTGCACGATTGCTGCGCAGGCTGCAACGCAGCGCGTTCGTTCCCTGACCAACGGAGACGGCCGAGGCGGTGTCATCGCGGGTCGAGGCCCGTACCGAAGCGGTGCGCAGCGGCTTTGAGAGCCCGCCGGCACTTTCCGTGTCGATCACCCCGGCGCACTGCCGGTGCGCTGATACGGAACGCCCACCCTCACCACAGAACGCGGGACCGACCAAGGAAGTGCCCACCCCGTACGGGGCCGCCGCTCGGGAGGAGAAGAAGACAGTGGATGACGGTGGAGGCACCGGAGAAACGGCAGAGGTGCCTCAGGCCGTGGGCGCGGGCTCGGCGGCCTCGCGCAGCAGGCCGTACTCCTCCGCCATGGCCGCGGTGCTCCAGTGCGCATTGAGACCGCTGGGGTTGGGAAGTACCCAGATCCTTGTTGCGCCGATTGTCCGCTCCTGCGGTCCCACCTGCGCGGCGCGCTCGCCGAAGGCCGTCCGGTACGCCATCACACCCACCACGGCCAGCCAGCGCGGCTCCAACCGCTCCACCTTCGCCGTCAGCAGCCGTCCGCCCTCCACATACTCCTCACGGCTCAACTCGTCGGCCCGCGCGGTCGCCCGCGCCACCACATTGGTGATCCCGAATCCGTACGTCAGCAACTCCCGCTGCTGCGCGGGCTGCAACTGGTGGGGTGTGAATCCGGCACGGTGCAGCACGGGCCAGAACCGGTTGCCGGGACGGGCGAAGTGGTGTCCGGTCGCCGCTGACATCAGTCCCGGATTGATTCCGCAGAAGAGGACGGACAGGCCGCCCGCGACCACGTCATCGATGACGCGGTCGCGGGCGGCCTCCAACTCGTCGGGGGTCAGAGGATCGACCCCGGGGCGTAGCTCGCGGCCTCCGGGTGACGCTTGACGATCTCCTCGATGCGCGAGACCACTTGGGCCACCTGGTCGGCGGCGGCACCCGTGAAGGACAGCTTGTCCGCCATCAGGGCGTCCAGCTCGTCACGGCTCAGCGGAATGCGCTCGTCCGCGGCGAGCTTGTCGAGGAGCTCATTGCGCTCTGCGCCCTGCTCGCGCATCGCCAGTGCCGAGGCCACCGCGTTCTCCTTGATCGCCTCGTGGGCGACCTCCCGGCCCACCCCGGCCCGTACCGCGCCCATCAGCACCTTGGTCGTGGCGAGGAACGGCAGATAGCGGTCGAGTTCCCGCGCGATGACGGCCGGGAAGGCGCCGAACTCGTCCAGCACGGTCAAGAAGGTCTCCAACAGCCCGTCGAAGGCGAAGAAGGCGTCCGGCAGCGCCACCCGACGCACCACGGAACAGGACACGTCGCCCTCGTTCCACTGGTCGCCCGCCAGCTCCCCCGTCATCGAGGCGTAGCCGCGCAGGATCACCATCAACCCGTTCACCCGCTCGCAGGAGCGTGTGTTCATCTTGTGCGGCATCGCCGACGAACCGACCTGGCCCGGCTTGAAGCCCTCGGTGACCAACTCGTGCCCGGCCATCAGACGAATCGTCTTGGCCAGTGAAGAGGGGGCGGCGGCGAGCTGTACCAGCGCCGTGACCACCTCGTAGTCGAGCGAGCGCGGGTAGACCTGGCCGACCGAGGTGAACGCCTGGGAGAAGCCCAGGTGGCCGGCGATCCGCTGCTCCAGGTCGGCGAGCTTCGCCGCGTCCCCACCGAGCAGGTCGAGCATGTCCTGTGCGGTGCCGACCGGCCCCTTGATCCCGCGCAGCGGATAGCGCTCCAGCAGGTCTTCCAGGCGTCCGTACGCAGCCAGCATTTCATCAGCTGCCGTGGCGAAGCGCTTGCCGAGCGTGGTGGCCTGCGCCGCGACATTGTGCGAACGTCCCGCCAGCACCAGCTCCGCGTACTCGGCCGACAGCTTGCCGAGACGGGCGAGCACGGCGACTGTGCGGTTGCGCATCAGCTCCAGTGAGAGCCTGATCTGTAGCTGCTCCACGTTCTCGGTGAGATCGCGGGACGTCATGCCCTTGTGGACCTGCTCATGGCCGGCGAGGTCGTTGAACTCCTCGATCCGCGCCTTCACATCGTGGCGGGTGATCTTCTCCCGCTCGGCGATCGACGCCAGGTCGACCTGGTCGAGGACGCGTTCGTAGTCGGTCAGGGCCGCGTCGGGGACCTCGATGCCGAGGTCCTTCTGGGCGCGCAGCACGGCGAGCCAGAGCTGACGCTCCAGCTTCACCTTCTGTTCGGGGGACCACAGGGCGGCCAGCTCTACCGAGGCATAGCGGCCGGCCAGGACATTGGGGATGCGAGGCTTCGCAGACACAGCAGTCACACGGCCTGATTCTACTGGCGGTTTGTGCAGGCCAGCGCCCCGGCCTCGGTTGTAGGTTGCTACGAGAGATCCGCAGCGACCCCGCTCAGGGCCGCGGCGGTTCGTAAGGCAGGAGATCGGGGCGCTTCGCAGAACGGCCGTCGCCGGACGAGCGTCCGGTCAGCCGACGGCCGATCCAGGGCCCCAGGTGCTGTCGGGTGAAGCGGAGGTCCGCGGCGCGCCGCGCCGCCCAGCCGGTGAGCGGTGCGGATGCCAGGGGCGTTCGCCAATCGTCCTCGGGGTCCAGCCCGAGCACCTGGGCGACCGCTTCCGCCACCCGGCGGTGTCCTTCCGTCGTCAGGTGCAGTCGGTCCGCGTCCCACAGCCGGGGATCGCCGAGCGCGCCGGAGCCATAGAGGTCCACCACCAGAGCGTCGTGCCGGGCCGCCAGTGCGTCGATGTGGGCGAACAGCACCTCCATGCGCGGACGGAACCGGGCCAGTACCGGGCCCTGGCGTCCGGGGCTGTGCATGAGGACCAGCCGCCCGCACGTGGGGGCCAGCCGCTCCACGGCCTCCTCCAGCAGGCCGCACACCCTTGCCATATCGCACTTCGGTCGCAAGGCGTCGTTGAGGCCGCCGACCAGGGTCACCACGTCCGCTCGCATCGCTGCGGCGGGCCCGACCTGCTCGTCGACGATCTGGCCGATCAACTTGCCGCGCACGGCGAGATTGGCGTACCTGAACCCTTCGGTGCGCAGGGCGAGCCGGGCGGCGAGGAGGTCCGCCCAGCCGCGGTAGCTGCCGTCCGGCTGAAGGTCGGACATGCCTTCGGTGAAGGAGTCGCCGATCGCGACGAAGCTTGTGTAGTGGGCACTCATCTCCATGGCGCAGCCGATACTACCGTGCAGTAGGGGCCTGGTTCGAGGTCCCGTCGGCGCCTCGCGAAGCAGAGCGACCGCGCCCGTCCGAGGCGGCCGGTGTCGCACGGACCGTGTTCCGGGACGGGAACGGCCTCGACCCTCAAGGATCGAGGGTCGAGGCCGTCGCCGCTGTCGTGCGCCTGGGTCAGTCCTGGGTGCCCACCAGCTCGCGGAGTACGTCCTCCATGGTCACCAGACCCTCGGGCCGGCCGTCCTCGTCCAGGACCGCCGCCAGATGGGTGCGGCTGCGCCGCATCGCCGTCAGTGCGTCGTCCAGCGGGGTCGTGCCACGGACCCGGGCGATCGGCCGCATCGCCGTCACCGGGAACGCAACATCGCGCGGGGTCGCGTCCAGGGCGTCCTTCACATGGAGGTAGCCCAGGATGTTGCGGCCCGTGTCGATCACCGGGAAGCGCGAGAAGCCGGACTCGGCGGAAAGCGCCTCCAACTGTTCGGGAGTGGTGCCAACGCGTGCGTACACGATCTGCTCGACCGGCATGATCACGTCGCGCACCGGGCGTCGACCCAGCTCCAGAGCATCGCGCAGCCGCTCGGCCGAGCGGTCGTCCAAGAGGCCGGCATCGCCGGCGTCCCGCACCATCCGGGCGAGCTCGGCGTCCGAGTACGTCGCCGCCACCTCGTCCTTGGCCTCCACCCGCAACAGCTTGAGCAGGGTGTTGGCGAAGGCGTTGATGGTGAAGATCACCGGGCGCAGCGCCTTGGCGACGGCCACGAGCGGCGGGCCGAGCAGGAGCGCACTGCGCGTGGGCTCGGCCAGGGCGATGTTCTTCGGCACCATCTCGCCGAGGAGCATGTGGAGATAGGTCGCCAGGGACAGCGCGATCACGAACGAGATCGGATGCACGGCCCCGTGGGGCACCCCGATCGAGTCGAACACCGGCTCCAGCAGATGGGCGATGGCCGGCTCGGCCACGATGCCGAGGATCAACGTACAGAGGGTGATGCCCAGCTGTGCCGCCGCCAGCAGCGCCGACACATGCTCAAGGCCCCAGAGCACGCTGCGGGCGCGGCGGTCGCCCGCCTCGGCCGCCGGCTCGATCTGGCTGCGGCGCACGGAGATCAGGGCGAACTCGGCACCCACGAAGAACGCGTTGACCACGAGGGTCGCAAAGCCGATGAGGAGTTGGATCGCGATCATCGGCCGGTCTCCTCGGGGCGCTGGGAGTTCGATCCGTCCACGGTGGGGGCGGCCGTCTCCCTGTTTGCAGCGCGCTCGGCGTGCGGGTCGTGGTGCTCGTCTGGATCGTCGGAGGGGAGCGGGGCGTGCATCAGCACCCGTGCCGCCCGCCGTCCGGACGCGTCCACCACATCGAGCCGCCAGCCCTGGAGGTCGATGCGGTCGTTCTCCGCCGGGATGCGGCCGAGCTCGGTCGCGATGAGACCTGCGAGGGTCTCGTACGGGCCTTCCGGAACGCGCAGGCCGACCCGTTCCAGCTGGTCGGTGCGCGCGGCACCGTCGGCCGACCAGAGCGAGCGGCCGTCGGCGTCATGACCGGCCGCGGCGAGGTCAGGCGTTTCGTGCGGATCGTGCTCGTCCCGCACCTCGCCGACGACCTCTTCGACGATGTCCTCCATGGTGACCACGCCGGCCGTGCCGCCGTACTCGTCGATGACGACGGCCATGGTCGACTTGCCGCCCAAGCGGTCCATCAGCCTGTCCACGGTCAGGGTCTCGGGGACCAGGAGCGGCTCCCGCAACACCTCGGAGATGCTGCGCCGGTGACGCTGCTCGGCCGGTACGGCCAGCACGTCCTTGATGTGCGCGATTCCCACGACCGTGTCCAGGTTCCCGCGGTAGACGGGGAAGCGGGACAGGCCGGTGGCGCGGGTGGCGTTGGCGACGTCCTCGGCTGTGGCCTGCACTTCGAGGGCCGTGACCTGTACCCGCGGGGTCATCACGTTCTCCGCGGTGAGCTCGGCGAGGTTCAGGGTGCGCACGAACAGTTCGGCGGTGTCTGCCTCCAGCGCGCCTTCCTTGGCGGAGTGGCGTGCGAGCGCCACGAGCTCCTGGGGGCTGCGGGCCGATGCCAGTTCTTCGGTCGGCTCCATCCCGAGCCGCCGCAGAATGCGGTTCGCGGTGTTGTTGAGGTGGCTGATGAGGGGTTTGAAGGCGGCGGTGAACAGTCGCTGCGCGGGGGCGACGACCTTGGCCACGGCCAGTGGGGACGAGATCGCCCAGTTCTTGGGGACCAACTCGCCGACGACCATCAGAACGACCGTGGAGAGGGCGGTGCCCAGAACCAGGGCGACGGACGACGCCACGGACGGGGAGAGTCCGAGGTCCTCGACGGGACCACGGATGAGCTTGGAGATGGAGGGCTCGGAGAGCATGCCGACGACCAGGTTGGTGACGGTGATGCCGAGCTGTGCGCCGGAGAGCTGGAAGGTGAGGCCGCGTACGGCCTTGAGGGCGCTGGCGGCGCCTCGCTCATTGCGCTCGACGGCGCGTTCCAGATCGCTGCGCTCGACGGTGGTGAGGGAGAACTCTGCCGCGACGAACACTCCGCAGGCCAGCGAGAGCAGCACTGCCACGAACAGGAGGAGCACTTCGGTCATCGGGTCACCTCCGTCCCATGGTCGGGCAGGGGCAGGAGGAACGCTCGATGTCTACTACTGGGAGGCTCGCCCATGGATGGACGCTCACACCTTTCCTACGGAGAGTGATGGTCCACCCATGGTAAAGGATCGGCAAAACCGCTCGATGAATAGGTGGCTGACGTACTCAGTCGCCTTTGACGGGCCATGGGTAAGGCTTCACCCAGCGTCGCCAGTGGTCTTCGCGCCGGTACCCCGCCGCCGCCCATGCATGCTGAGCCCGCTCATTGGCTTCCAACACCATAGCGTCGCCGCGGCGCCCGCCCGCGGCGAGAAAACGCGCCTCGGCCGCCTCCAGCAGGGCGGTGGCGATCCCACGGCGACGGTAGGCGGGCAGCACGGCGAGCCGGTAGAGCGAGCAGCGCCAGCCGTCATACCCGGCGATCACCGACCCCACCAGGACGCCGTCCCACTCGGCGAGGATCAGGGCCTCGGGGTCCCGGGTGATCAGTCGGGTCACTCCGGCCACATCATCGGTGATGCTGGTGCCCTCGGCGGCTTCGGCCCAGAACGTGAGCACGGCCCGTGCCTCTTCCGCCCGGGCGGTTCGTATCCCCAGTCCGGTGGGGGTGTCACTGTCGATCGCTGAAGTCATGACCATGAGCCAAGCACGGCACGGTCGCCGGCTGCCACCACCTTCTCGCCGATCGTCCCTGGTCAGCGTAGTGCGTGCGGGTGCGCGACGGGTGCGCGGCGACCGGTTGTCCTGGGGCAGCGGTCTCCATACGACCGATCGCGGTACAGGCGACAGGACGGCCCCGTCGGGTTTCTGAGATGTGCTCGGTGCTCTCGGGGGACTCAGTTTTCTCAGTGTGCTCGGTGTGCTCGGTGTTCTCAGCGGCCTCGGCGGTCTCTGGGTGCTCAGGGTTTTCGGGAGTCTCAGTGTTCTTGGGGGTCTCTGCGTTCTCGCGCTTCCCGGGTCGGGTCCGCGTTTCGCTCGCGGGATCGGGGTACATGGCCCGTACGGGTGAACGACCTCAGTCGCTCCAGGACCGTCTCCGCCGTCGGTCGATGGATGGTGTCGACGATCCTGCCGTCGGCGAGGAACAGCACCAGATCCGAGTATGCCGCTGCGACGGGCTCATGGGTCACCATCACCACCGTCTGGTCCAAGCGGTCCACCGCGTCCCGGAGGAAACCCAACACCTCGGCGCTCGCCCGTGAGTCGAGGTTGCCGGTGGGCTCGTCGGCGAAGATCAACTCGGGCTGGGAGGCCAAGGCGCGGGCACACGCGACCCGCTGTTGTTGACCGCCCGACAACTGCGCCGGTCGATGGTGCAACCGATCCCGTAGTCCCAGTGCGTCGATCACCCGTTCCACCCACACCCGGTCGGGCTTGCGCCCGGCGATGTCCATCGGGAGCGTGATGTTCTCCGCGGCGGTCAGGGTGGGCAGCAGATTGAAGGACTGGAACACGAAGCCGACCCGGTCCCGCCGCAGTTGGGTCAGGTCGCGGTCGTGCAGCGGGGTGATCTCGGTCTCGCCCAGCCAGACCTGGCCGGACGAGACGGTGTCGAGCCCGGCCAGACAGTGCATCAGGGTCGACTTGCCCGACCCCGAAGGTCCCATGACCGCGGTGAAGCGCCCGCGTGCGATGTCGACATCGACGCTGTCGAGGGCCCGTACGCTCGTCTCGCCACTGCCGTACGCCTTGGTCAGGGACCGTGCTCTGGCCGCGAGGGGCAACCCCGGTGCCAGGCCGTGCGGTGGTGCAGGGGCAGGTGTGGACATGGCCGCCTCCCGGACAGGGCCGTTCCTCACTCGATGGGTCCGAGGAGAGTAGGCGACTGTCGAGCCGGGTGAACATCCCCCGGAGGTCGCGCATTCGGGGTCCCTGTAGGGGGCACCCGCACCGGTCGGCCGTATTGCTTGCGGGTGCTAGCGCAACCGCGCTAGCTTTCTGGTATGGCCAAGACCCAGTTGAACGTGCGTGTGGACGAATCCACCGCACAGGCCGCCCGCGACCGGGCCCAGCAGCGCGGGATGAGCGTCAACCGCTACATCGAAGAACTGGTCCGACAGGACGCGGGGGAGGCGGGCCGCACCTTCGTGGAGGCTGCCGCCGACTTCATGAAGCGTTATGCCGCCGTCTTCGCGGAGGACGGCAACGACGGTGCTGCGGGCCCGGTCAAGGACGTCCACGGTTTCGACGAACCATCCACCGGTCGTCACCGCGCCCCGGCGGACGATCCCCACCCGAGCCCCACGGCTGCCGGCCCTGCCGCCACGCGCGCACCGGGCGGCGAGTACGACCCCGCCGCGGCTGAAGGCCCGCGTTGACCCTTCAGATCGACCTCGCCTGGCTGTTGATGGTCGCCGAGTACCGGACTCCCGGTGATCCCCAGGTCGCCGACTGGGGTGCGCTCGTCGCCGCCGTCAGCCGGCACGAGGCGGAGATCTTCGGCATCCCCGTGTACAGCGATCCGCACACCCGGGCGGCCTCGTTGCTCCAACTGCTGCTGCACGTGCCGGCCCTGGAGCACTCCAATGCGCTGTACGCGTCAGCCGTCGCCTACGGCTATCTCGTGGCCAGTGGGGAGCAGGTCGACACCTCGCCGGAGCGGGTGCGTGATCTGGCCCGACTGGTGAAGTCAGGCAAGGCCGATGTCCGGGTGATCGCCGACGAGTTGCGCCTCTGGAGCAGTTGACTCCCCACCAGCCCACCAGCCCACCAGCCTGCCGTGATCCGTGTTGGACCCCGGCCAGCGGTACGCCTCAAGGGTTGTGCGCGACGCCTCGCACACAGGGCGAAGTCGGAGCGGCGAGCCCGCGCTCCGGGAGCCGGAAGCGCTCGTACCGGATGTCGTGGAATCCGGCCTCCTCCAGCGCGGCAACCGTGTCACGTGAGGTGTGACAGCCGCCGAACAAATGGGGCCACACCGTACGGTCCAACACCCTCTGCACCCGCGCAGCCCCCGGCGTCCGGGCCAGTCCATGCTCGAAGAACCGCAGTTCACCACCAGGTCGTAGGACCCGGCGGACCTCGCTGAGCGCCCGCGGAACGTCCCGTACCGAACAGAGCACCAGGGACATCACGGCCGCGTCGAAGGACGCGTTCTCGACCGGCAGTGCCTCGGCCACTCCTGGCACCACCTCCACCGTGACCCCGGCGCCGTCCGCGGCCCGTACCGCCAGGGCCCGTAGCGAACGCTCCGGTTCCAGCGCGACCACCTCGCTGACCGAGGTCGGATAGTGCGGGAAGTTGAGACCGTTGCCGGCACCGATCTCGATCACTCGACCCGAGAGCGCGGCCAGGAACTCGGCGCGGATGGCCACAATGCCCGCGGATTGATCGGCGGCCACGCTGAACCTGGCGTAGAAGCGAGCGAACAGGGGGTGATGGACGGCATCGGGAGAGGTGTCGCCACGTGTTCCCATCACGGCCTCCTGACGCAGGTGTCCCTTGCTCCCTACTCTCCGCCACCCTGGACGAAGCAGAACTCGTTCCCCTCCGGGTCTGCCAGCACCTGGAACCGCCCCTGCGGATCCGCGACGACCCCACCGAGTCGTACCGCACCCAGCGCGACGGCCTCGTCCGACGCCGCTTCGACGTCCCCCGCGGCCAGATCGAGGTGCAACCGGTTCTTGGCCGCCTTCCCCTCAGGGACCTGCTGGAATGCAACACGCACCGAGCCGGGCGGATCGACGAAGGACCAGCCGGAGTCGCGGTCCACGGGTGCGCCCCCGAGCAGCGCGGCCCAAAAGCGCACCAGAAGGGCCGGGTCATGACAGTCGAAGACGATTTCGTCGATCCGTGCTCGCATCCGACCAGGGTAGGTCAGCCGCGTTCAGCGGGCGGGGACCACGCACGAGCGGACGGGAGCACCAGGGACAGCAACGGCCGACCGGTCCTGACCGGGTCGTTCAGCGAATGACGGCCGTCAGTCGGCCATTCGGGTGAACACCCCTTCGTCCCACACCCCACCGAGCCGAGGAGCCAGCCACCGGGCCGCCTGCGCCCGGAAGTCCACCGGTCGCAGCTGCCCCGCCCGCTCGGGGACCGCACCGAGCAGCGGAGCACCCGCGACCTGCGGTAGGTCCAGTGCATTGCATCGCGCCGCCAGATCCGGTCGGTGCGGCCAACTCCCCACGACGACACCCAGTTGCGCTATGCCCCGCGCGGTGAGGGCCTCTGCCGTCAGCGCCACGGAGTTGAGGGTGCCCAGGCCCGCGGGGGCCACGACCAGCACGGGCGCGGCGAGCAGTCGAGCCGTGTCCGCGAGCGTTCCGCCGTCCTCGTCGAAGCGCACCAGCAGTCCACCGGCGCCCTCGACCAACACCAGGTCGTACTCGTCGGCCAACCGCTTCACCGCCGCGGCCGTTTCAGCGGGCCCCACACCAGCGACCCCGGCCCGTCGAGCCGCCGTGGCCGGAGCCAATGGCTCGCTGTAGCGCGCCAGCTCCACGCCGTGGACACCGCCGCCGAGCCGGCTCACCTCATGGAGGTCACCCGGCTCGCTCGCCGAGACCCCCGTCTGGACGGGTTTGACCACGGCGACGCGTTGGCCCTGGGCCCGTGCAACGGCGACCAGCGCAGCGGTGACAACGGTCTTCCCGATCTCGGTCCCCGTGCCGGAGACGACGATGATGCCCATGGTGGTGGCGATGACCCTCTCTCGATGGTTCGGTCGTACGACCGTGCGAACGATACGGCGGGTGGTCGGTCGTGCCGTCGACCGGTCGCAGGAGCAGAAGGGACCCCGTCGATCGGCATTCGGCAAGTCGCCCAGGGACCGGCCCCGCCGACGGGCACCGCCTTCGGACGAACTCGCGGGACTTCGACGACATCAACTAGCCCGCTGCCGCAGCCTCGCACAGTGCCGTGCACACCCGGGCGAGATCGTCGTCATCGGTGACGTAGGGCGGCATCGCGTACACCAGATCCCGGAAGGGGCGCAGCCAAACCCCCGCCCGTACGGCCGCGGCCGTCGCCGCCGCCATGTCGACCTCATGATCGAGTTGGATCACACCGATGCCCCCGAGCACCCGGACGTCCTTGACACCCGGTGCGCCCTCGGCCGGTGCGAGCCCCGTCCGCAGCCCCGACTCCAAGCGCCGCACTTCACTGCGCCAGTCCTGCGCCAGCAGCAGATCGATCGAGGCGTTCGCCACCGATGCGGCCAGTGGATTGCCCATGAACGTCGGGCCGTGGGCCAGGACCGGCACTTCGCCCCGGGAGATGCCTTCGGCGACCCGACTGGTGCACAAGGTCGCCGCCATCGTCAGATAGCCGCCCGTCAGGGCCTTGCCCAGACACATCACATCGGGTGAGACCCCTGCCCAGTCGGCCGCGAACAGTTCACCCGTCCTTCCGAAGCCGGTCGCGATCTCGTCGAACACCAACAGCACTTCGTGTTCGTCGCAGGCGTCCCGCAGCACCCGCAGATACTCGGGGGAGTGGAACCGCATGCCCCCGGCACCCTGCACCACGGGCTCCACGATCACCGCGGCGAGTTCATCGGCGTGCCGCGCTATCAGATCGCGCAGGGCATCCGCGTACTCCTCCTGGAACTCCTGCGGCGGCGCGCTGGCGAAGACCTGGAGAGGCAGCGCCCCCGACCAGAGGTGGTGCATCCCGCCCTCGGGGTCGCAGACCGACATCGGCTGCCAGGTGTCTCCGTGGTAGCCACCGCGCCAGGTCAGCAGCCGCCGCTTGCCCGGTCGGCCGACGGACTGCCAGTGCTGGAGGCACATCTTCACCGCGACCTCGACCGAGACCGAGCCCGAGTCACAGAGGAAGACGTGCTGGAGTGGCTCCGGGGTGATCTCGACGAGTCGGGTGGCGAGTCGCACGGCTGGCTCATGGGTGAGTCCGCCGAACATGACGTGGCTCATGCGCCCGAGTTGGCTCTGCGCCGCCGCATTGAGGTCGGGATGGTTGTAGCCGTGGATCGCCGACCACCACGACGACATCCCGTCGATCAGTTCATCGTGGCCGTGGGCGGGTTCCATCAGGCGCAGGCGCACCCCGGAAGCCGATTCCACGATGAGGGGATCGGCGCGCCCGGGCATGGGGCCGTACGGGTGCCAGACATGGGCGCGATCCAGCGCCACCAGTTCGCCCGCCGACAGCGGTCCCGGGGCGAGGCCGAACGGACGGGGCTCAGGCATTGGGCGCGAGATCCGTGCCGGCGCCGCGACGGCGAACGGTGACCAGGTCCGTACGCGGTACGGGTACCCCGGACGGGTCTGCCTGGGCCGCGGGCGGGGATTGCGGCTCGGATCC
This sequence comes from Streptomyces sp. NPDC059256, assembly GCF_042753785.1. Lineage (NCBI taxonomy): Bacteria > Bacillati > Actinomycetota > Actinomycetes > Kitasatosporales > Streptomycetaceae > Streptomyces > Streptomyces sp. NPDC059256. The sequence continues at coordinate 172,546 of NZ_JBHYZO010000009.1, forward strand.
GCACGGCGCGCCGCCCCCGCATCCGGTGGCCGATTCCCCCGACGGCGCCGCGCTGCCACAGCCCGCTGGCGTCTCTTCCGGGACCGTCGTACCGCCGTCGATCGAAGCGGTCTCTTCCGAGGTTGAGGCACTGCCGCAGACCGAACCGCAGCCGCCCGCCCGGTGCTCGGGCAGTGTGGTCGTCCCCGCGCCCTCCACCTCGAAGCCGGCGTCCGCGATCATGTCCAGATCGGCCTGGCCCGCCTGGCCCTCGCTCGTCAGGTAGTCGCCGAGGAAGATGGAGTTCACCAGGTGCAGGGCGAGCGGCTGGAGGGACCTCAGATGGACCTCGCGCCCACCGGCCAACCGCACTTCCACGTCCGGGCAGACGAACCGGACCATGGCGAGGATGCGGAGGCAGCGCTGCGGGGTGAGGTTCCACTCCTTCGCCAGGGGGGTGCCCTCGAAGGGGATGAGGAAGTTGACCGGCACCGAGTCGGGGTCGAGCTCGCGCAGTGCGAAGACCACGTCGACCAGGTCCTGATCGCTTTCTCCCATGCCGGCGATCAGACCGGAGCACGCCGACAGACCCGCGGCCTGAGCCTGTTGGACGGTGTCCACCCGGTCCTCATAGGTGTGGGTGGTGGTGATTTGTCCGTAGGTGCCTTCGGACGTGTTGAGGTTGTGGTTGTACGCATCGGCGCCGGCGTCCCGCAACCGCTCCGCCTGGCCCTGCGACAGCAGACCGAGACAGGCGCAGACCTCGACGCCCTCGTTCTGCTCCTTGATCGCTTCGATGGTCCGGGAGACCCGGTCGACGTCCCGGTCCGTCGGACCGCGCCCGCTCGCGACCAGGCAGACCCGCTTGGCGCCCCCGGCGACGCCGGCCGCCGCCGCCCCCGCAGCCTCGTCCGGCTTCAGCCAGGTGTACTTGAGGATCTCCGCCTTGGACCCGAGCCGCTGTGAACAGTACGAGCAGTCCTCCGGGCAGAGCCCCGACTTGAGGTTGACGAGGTAGTTCAGTTTCACCCGGCGGCCGAACCACTGGCGGCGCACATGGCCGGCTGCGGCCACCACGTCGAGCAGCTCGTCGTCCGTGGACGACAGTACGGCGAGGGCCTCTTCACGGGTCGGCAGCTCGCGCCGCAGCCCCTTCTCCACCAGCGTCTTCAGCAGGTCCATGGCGCAGATCCTGACGCACGGGGCAGCCCAGGGGAAAGGCCGAACCCCACAACAGACCCTTGCCGAGGTGTGTGCATGACCACACTCGTTCCAGGTGGGGGCCCAGTTAAGGTCTGTGCGCTGCCTACAAAAGGGCCCGCGCACGGCCTAGCGAAGGACCCGACCGTCATGATCACTCAGGACCCGTTCGGCTGGATCGACGAGGAGTCCATCGACCGGGAGCGCACGGGGCTGACCCGTACGCTCCGTCCCCGGGCCCTCGACACCGACCTGGTGGACCTCGCGGGCAACGACTACCTGGGCTTGACCCGCCACCCTGAGGTGACCGGGGCGGCTGCCTCGGCAGCGCACCGCTGGGGCGCGGGTGCCACCGGATCGCGGCTGGTCACCGGCAGCACCGAACTCCACGCCGAACTCGAAGGCGCACTCGCCTCCTTCTGCGGGTTCGAGGCTGCCCTCGTCCTGTCCTCCGGCTACGCCGCCAATCTCGCCGCGCTCACGGCACTGACCGCGAGTGGTTCCCTGCTCGTCTCGGACGCGGGCAACCACGCCTCCATAGTGGACGGCTGTCGGCTCTCACGCGCCCGGACAGCGGTCGTGCCGCACGCGGATCCTCGGGCCGTGCGTACGGCACTGGAGGCGCACGGCGACGGGCGGGCGCTGGTGGTCACCGATGCGGTGTTCTCCGTGGACGGCGACGCCGCACCACTCGTCGACCTCGCGGCGATCTGTCGTTCGCGGGGCGCGGCCCTCCTCGTCGACGACGCCCATGGCTTCGGAGTCCTCGGCGCCGGAGGTCGGGGTGCGCTGAACGCCGCGGGGATCGCGGGTGAACGAGGGGTGGTCGCCACGCTCACCCTCTCCAAGGCCCTCGGGAGCCAGGGCGGTGCGGTCCTCGGGCCGGCCGATGTCATCGCCCATCTGATCAACACCGCGCGGACCTTCATCTTCGACACCGGGCTCGCGCCCGCCGCTGCCGGTGCCGCGTTGGCGTCCGTCCGGCTGCTGGAGCGGACACCGGAGCTGGCCGGTCGGGTGCGTACGGTCGCCGAGGCCCTGCACCGTCTGTTGACGGCACGGGGTCTGACGGCCGTACGCCCCGACGCCGCAGTGGTCTCGATCAAGGCGCCGTCGCCACGGTCGGCGGTGGAGTGGGCGGCCGAGTGCCGAAGGGCGGGTCTCGCGGTGGGCTGTTTCCGTCCGCCGTCGGTCCCGGACGGTGTCTCCCGGATCAGACTGACGGCTCGCGCCGATCTGACCGATGAGCAGATCGCCTGGGCGGTGGACACGATCGCGCGGACCGCTCCGCTTCGCGCACGGGACGCCGTCAGTTGATGCTGTCCGCCTCCACGGCGATCAGGAACCGGTACCACGCCTGCGGGGAGAAGTGCAGAGCTTCACGGGCCACGTCTTTGGAGTCCCGTACGGAAAGGGTGCGGTCGGGCAGTCGGGCGGCCTCGACACAGTTGTTCGCCGCCGTGCTGTGACTGCTGCGCCGCCAGGCTAAGCCGGGGTGGTCGATGTGATTGGACATGGAGCCTCCCTATGCGCCGACGCGGATGCCGGCGATGAGATCCAAGGATTCGACCGGTGACAGGGCGAGCGTCTGCATCGTTGCGAACGCGGTCCCGTACACCGCCAGATCCTCTGCCCGTTCGATATGAAGGCTACTCGCGAGATGGTCGAGAACGACCACATCCAGATCAGAAGTGGTCGAGAAAGAGAAGATAACGAAAGAACCGGCCAGGCCCACATACTCCCCGGCCGAAAACGGCATGACCTGGAGCCGGACATGGGGGAGCACGGCCCAGTCCGCCAGTACCCGCAGCTGTTCCTTCATCACCCGGGTACCGCCGATCTCGCGCCGCAGCGCGGCCTCGTCGAGGATCACGCTCAACTCAAGGGGATCGTCCCGCCGTAGGACCGCCTGGCGCGTCATCCGCACCTCGACCAACTGGTTGACGGTGTTCTCGGGCAGCTCTTCCAGGGTCGCTCGGGTGATCGCCCGGGCGTACTCGGCGGTCTGGAGCAGCCCCGGCACCACGGACGTCTCCATCGAACGCACCCGGTTCGCCTGGGACTCCAGACTGATGAAGTCGCGGTACTCGGGCGGAAGCACGCTGCGGTAGGTGTGCCACCAGCCTCCGCCGCCCCCGTCAGCGGCCCCCGCCAGGGTCTCCAGGAGGGTGCGCAACTGGGGGTCGGTCACGGTGTAGAGGTCGAGCAGCAATCTGACGTCGTCCGGTTTGACGCCGCTGGCCCCCGTCTCGATGCGGCTCACCTTCGACTGGTGCCAGTCGGCGAGTTCTCCGGCGCGACGACTGGTGAGTCCGGACGCCAAGCGCAGCTTGCGGAGTTCCTCGCCCAATTGGCGGCGGCGCACCACGGGTCCTTGACGCATGGACGCTCCTTCCGGTTGATCTGTACGGGCCGTGTGGTCCGCCCGAGATCAAAGTCCCTGCGCGTCGCAAAATACGGTCTCGCGTCGCAGAGTTCACCGTATTGAGCGACAGATATATGCATATCTTGGGGGATCGGCCCCCCTCGCGGCACGATGAGTGGCACTCTGACGGCAGCGCAGTCCGTGGCCGCTCAAGCATCCCTCCGCTTCGAGTCGGAGCCCGGCCGCGGTGGGAAAGGGAAGCATCGCCATGGCAGATCACCAGGAAGCATCCGTCACTCTGCCGAGCGATCCCGCCTCGGTGTCGGTGGCGCGAAAGTTCGCCATCGACATCGTGACCGAGTGGGGCCTGCCGGCACGGAGCGGCGAAGTGGACACCGTCCGGCTGATCGTCTCGGAGCTGACGACCAACGCCGTGCAGCACACCTTCGGCCAGTCGCCCACCTTCACGCTGGAACTGAGGTTGGCGCGGGAAGAGGAGCTGATGGTGGGGGTGACGGACAGTCATCCGCGCTGGCCGCAACGGCTTCCCGCCGCCGTACGGCAGGACAACGGCCGAGGCATGGTGATCGTGCGCACCCTCATCGCGGAGTTCGGCGGAAAGCTGCACGTCACTCCGACGGACGAGGGGGGCAAGACGGTGTGGGTCGCCCTTCCTTGGACCGCCTCGGTGCCCGGTTGACGTCGACCGCGCGATGAGGACGGCTCGGTTGCGTGGGGTCCGCCGGACTCGGTGTCCGGTGCCGGTGTCCGGTGCCGGCGTCCGCTTCCAGCCGTTGACCTGACAGAGCTCCGCGCCGACCGCCGGGGGCCACACCCGGGGCCGGCGCGGATCGAGTACCAGGACTCAGCGCGGGATCGTCACCCCACGCGGCCGTACTTGACGCTCTTGGACCAGATCTTGTCCAACTTCACCCAGGACCCCGTCTTGGGGGAGTGCCAGATCTTTCCCTTACCGGCATAGATGCCCACGTGGTAGACGTTCCGGCCGGAGTAGAAGAACACCAGGTCGCCGGCCTGGCGCGCGGACGCGGAGATGCGGCGCGTCTTGTTGTACTGCTGCTGTGCGGTACGGGGGAGCTTCTTGCCGGCCTTCTTGTACGAGTAGAGCGTCAGCCCCGAGCAGTCGAAACGGGACGGTCCTACTGCGCCGTACTTGTAAGGGGCGCCCTTCTTGGATGCCGCCACCTTCAGTGCCTTGCCCGCGTGGCTCGACGCGGCGTGTGCCTCGGGTGTGCCGCCCGGTACGAGCAGCGACCCTCCGAGAGCGGCGAGGGTGAGAGCGGATACCGCTCCCGCCCGACCCAGCAGGAACGGGACGTTGTTCTGCGCACTCATGCGCGACCCTTCGTCAGCCGCCTGTGAAGGATGACCTGTCGGGTTCGGGCGGACGAAGGTGCCCGGCCGCTTGCGCGGCTTCACCCCAAGGAACGTCCGGAATTTCCGGGCGCCCCGTACTGCTTGGGTCCTCCACTCCTGCCGAAGCACTCCTGTCGACCAGTCGCCCCGGCGGCGGCAGGACTCGGCGTCCGCCCGGGCTGCCCCGCCGAGGTGACGGGGGCTTGTCGTCCCAGGGATCTTGACCCACGGCCTGTCAAATTGCCGAGCGGAAACGGCGATATGTGAGTTTTCACACCATTGGTCTGATCGGGTGGACATGCTCGCCGCGCGATCGGCCCTCGACAGGTGAGGATGCCCGTACCAGCACCGGAATAAGGCATTCCGTTCGACGCGTCATCCTTGTGCGCAACTCGACCGTAGCTGCTGGCTCTCATGCGCGTACTTCAAATGGGGTAGCTCAACCACTACTCCTTTGGCGGTTGACGGTCTGGGCGGAGTTCGTTCCGGCCCGTCGTCAGGGGTCGTTAGGAGTTACGGAAGGGGGCAAAGTCACTCGAAGTGATCTGCGTTCGCCGTCGAGGACGCGCAGCGCGCGGGCGAGCGTCTGCACATGGACGTCACTCTCGCCCCTTTGGTGCATCACGGTCAGCGCGTCCTTGAGGGCGACGGCCCCGGAGACCAGTGCCTGCGCGGCACGCAGCGCCCCATAGGTATGGGTGGAACGGGCGGGGTTGATGCGTCCGACCTGATCCACGACGGCGAGGTAGGCGTCGATGAACTGGCCCTCGGCGCGGGTGAGGGCGGGCAGCGGAGGTAGTTCCGGAACCATCGTGGTCACCGGCTTCCGGGCCCGGACGGGGTGGCTCCGCGATTCATGATGACGTGGTCGACGAATCCGTACTCCTGGGCGGCGGTCGCGGTGAAGAAGGCGTCCCGTTCCAGATCCTCTGCGACCCGTGCCGGCTCCCGGCCGGTGTGGCGCGCCATCAGTGCGGTCAACTGCGACTGCTGCCGCAGGAGTTCCTTCGCCTGGATGTCGAGGTCCGAGAACTGGCCGTGCTGCTCTCCCTCCGATGAGGGCTGCTTCAGAACGACCCGGGCTCCGGGGAGGGCCATGCGCCTGCCCGGCGTGCCGGAGGCGAGCAGGAGGGCTGCCGTGGAGACTGCCTGGCCGAGACAGACGGTCTCCACCTCGCAGATCACGCTCTGGATCGTGTCGTAGATCGCGGTCATTGCGCTGTACGAGCCGCCCGGGGAGTTGATGTACAGCGAGATGTACCGGTCGGGATCGGCGTGCTCCAGGTGGAGGAACTGCACGATGACGTCATTGGCCGCCGTGTCGTCGACATGGGTCCCGAGGAAGACGATGCGCTCCTCCAGCAACTTCGCGTACGGGTCCAGGGTGCGGGTGCCCGTACTGGAGCGCTCGGTGAACTGCGGTAGTACATAACGGGCGTCGGGGCTGGTGCGGTGGCTCTCCATGAGGTGCCTCTCCGGGATCTCGATTCCCAAGAAATGTACAGGACGTACATTATCGGGGAAGGGTTTGGCGGAGAGATGAGTTGCCGTCAGTTATGAATCATCACGATTTCTTCACCTATGGGGCACGGTTTCATTGTTCATCTCTGAAGTCGCCCATGCCTGAAGTCGCTGATCCCTGAGGGAGCGCGACCGGCTCTCTGGCAGGCCGCTCACTCCGGCGGTGCGTGAACCGCCCTGGGAGAAGGCGTGGTGACGTACTGCCAGCAACCTCGGCCCCGCGGCCGGATCAGCGCGGCGGGCCGCAGGTGAAACGGCCCTCGGGGGCAGATCGGATCGAGCCCCGCGACGGCTGCCCGCTGGCACGCGGCACCCGCATCGGTCGCTCGGCGGCACGAGCGAAGGCCGACGGCTTTCCCGCGCAATCCATGCGAGCCCTTGACCTGGACTTCGACCGGACCGGACGTCTCGGGGCGGGGCGCGACGCGCCGACTAAGCTGGGCCCATGGCCTACGAGATCCCGGTGACGCAAGCCCGCGCGGAGCTGGCTGAACTGATCAATCGCGTCGTGTACGGCGGCGAACGCGTCGTCGTGACCCGGCACGGGAAGCCGCTCGTGGCCCTCGTGTCGGCAGCCGATCTGGAGCGACTCGAACACCCGACGGCGGAGACCGAGGGCGAGGAGGCTCCGGTGATCAGCTCCGTCTCCTCGCTGGGCACCGCCGGAAGCCGCCCCCCGGCGGGCGGAGGCTATGGCCTCACGGCGGAGCACCACCGCCCCGGCGTGCACGGCTGAAGCGCTTTCGGCAACCGCCGTCGCCGGACGCCACCTCGTCCGCGGTCCCCGGTTGCAGGGTCGCGGCCCTAATCCTTCCGGCGCGCAGCCTTCTTCGCCTGCTCCGCCTCGGCCTTGACCTCAGCCGCGTACCGGTCCACGTACTCCTGTCCGGACAGTTCCAGGATCGCGTACATGATCTCGTCGGTGATGGCGCGGATGGCTGCCTTCTGGTTCTCCAGGCCCGTGTAGCGGGAGAAGTCCAGAGGCTCCCCGAACCGCACGGTCACCCGCTTGATCTTGGGGAGGACCTGGCCGGGCGGCTGGATCTCGAAGGTGCCCACCATTGCGCAGGGGATGACGGGCACCCCTGCGGTGAGTGCCATCACCGCCACCCCGACCTTCCCCTTGTACAACCGGCCGTCGTGCGACCGGGTTCCCTCCGGGTAGATGCCGAGGAGTTCGTCCTTGGCGAGCACTCCGAGCCCTTCCCTGATCGCCGCCTGACCCGCCTCCTTGCCCGAGCGGTCGACCGGGATCTGTCCGGCGCTGCGGAAGAACGCGGCGGTCAGCCTTCCTTTGAGGCCGGGGCCCGTGAAGTACTCGGCCTTCGCCAGAAAGGTGATCCGCCGCTTGAGGATGGCCGGCATCAAGAAGTGGTCGGAGAACGACAGATGGTTCCCCGCGACGATGGCCGCCCCTTCTTCCGGTACGTGCTCAAGGCCCTCGATCCGGGGGCGGAACAACAGGCGCAGCAGCGGCCCGATGATGACGTACTTGAGCAGGTAATAGAACACGGGGAGTTCCTATCTCTACCGGATCGGCCCTGGAGCCGCGTTCATCGAGGTCATGGGGTGTGCTGCTTGCTCGACCCGATAGTTTGGGGGTGGGGGCCTGTCGTCATTCGAGGTCGCTGGTGGGTCGACACGGGTGACGGGGAGTCAGATCTTTGCGGCGGGGCGAGCGTCCGCAGGCGACTGCGGCGATCGATCGTAGCCCGCTCATGTGTGCCCCGCACCACCCGTGAGGTACGAGTGCACCACGGTGCTTCGGTCTCCCGGACGGGGTTCGGGGCGCGTGCAGCGTCGGCACGATGGGTCCACCGATGCACGGAGGTTCCTGCCCGCGCCACGAGCTGGTCGCCCGGCCACCAGCCGTCACCGATACCGGTCCGTCAGCGAGGTCAGCGTGGTCAGCGAGAGCACGGGATTCTGCTGCCCGCTGCCGGATGCAACGACACGTACCCACCGAGCCGGACAGCGGAGGGCTTCTCTGCCGGGCCGGGCGTGTGCGACGCCCCTGCACCAGGCGGGCGAAGTTGCGAGGTGTGATCCTCCGGGTCACGCTGATCAGTGACCCGGAGGTGATGGGTGCTGCCTCTTCGCGCACGGTGATCGCGCCAGGCAGCGTCGAGGATCTGGTCAAGCGGTGATGAGGAGCCGAGGTCATGCACGATCAGCCAGCCTGCCGATACGTCCTGGAGGTGCAGGCGTCGGCGCAGCGCATTCCGCAGGTCCGCCGCATCCTCGCCGCCCATCTGCGGCACTGGGCCCTGGACGTACATGTGCCGCCGGTCTGTAGAGCGGTCGACGAGCTGATCGGCAATGTCGTCCATCATGCCCGCGGTGACAAGACCTGTGAGGTCGAGCTGCGCTGGACCGGCCGCCAATTGGTGGTGTCGGTCGCTGATCGGGACCATCGGATGCCCCAGCTGACCGGTTGCTGCCCGCCCAAGGGCGGACTGGCAACCGTCGCGCTGCTCAGCGACAGCTGGGGTACCTGTGCGACGCCGTCGGGCAAGGTGGTCTGGTTCAGCCGCTACATCAAGGAGGCCCAGCGGGTCGGGCTCGGCGATGCCCGCACCGCTCCTGCGGCGCCGGAGGCCAATCCGCTGCCCGGCACCCCGCCCGGGGGAGTGCGAACGACGACGTCGGTGGCCTGACCCGATCGACCGCTCCAGGCATGCGCGCCCCCGGCCCGGAGTCCGGGGTCGCTCGGATGGACTCATGTGCTCCGGGAAGTCGCCATACCGATGGTCACCAGCCCCAGCACCACCCAGCCGAACCACAGCCAGCCGTTGCTGCCGAGGGCAGCGGTGTACGCGGTCACGACCACCAGTGCGGTGAGCGTGAGCACTCCCATTGCCTTCGTCGATTTCGTCGATCCGGACATGTGCCCTCCTTCGACGACCGCGGTGTCTTCACGTCATCCTCACCCGAAGGAGGGGCGTCGCGCCACCGCCGGCAGCTGACCAGGGCGGTTCGCGCCCGGGCTGGACCCGGAGGGCGGGGAGGGCGGACGGAAGTCGGGCAGCGGGGGCCTATGGAAATGCGGGCAGCGGGGGCCTACGGAGAGGTGGCGTTCTCGCGATCGCTGGTCGAGCCGGTACCGCTCCCGGTACGCCCCGTACCGCTTCGGGCGTGGAGCGAGGCGAGATAGGCGTTGTACGCCTCCAGCTCCTTGTCCCCGTTGCGGTCGGCGGCCCGGTCCGTGCGGCGCGCCTGCCGCTCCTCCGAGCGGTACCACTGGAACACCAACGCGATCAGCACCAGCACGGACGGGATCTCACTGAACGCCCAGGCGATGCCACCGGCCGCGTTCTGATCCACGAGCGCATCGATCCCCAGCGACGCAGGAGGGTTCTCGTACGCCTTGATCATCGGCTCGCTCGCCATCATCAGGGCGATGCCGAAGAAGGCGTGGAACGGCATGCCCGCGAACAGCTCCAGCATCCTCATGAGGTAGCCAGGCCGATGCGGCCCCGGGTCCACCCCCATGATCGGCCAGAAGAAGATCAGGCCGACAGCGAGGAAGTGCACCATCATCGCCACGTGCCCCGGCTTGGACTCCATGAGGAAGTCGAACAGCGGGGTGAAGTAGAGACCGTAGAGGCTCGCGATGAAGAGCGGGATGGTGAACACGGGATGCGTCACGATCCGCATGTAGCGGCTGTGGAGCAGGGCGAGCAGCAGCTCGCGCGGGCCCTTGCGACCCTTGCCGGCGACCGGGAGCGCGCGCAGCGCGAGCGTCACCGGCGCACCCAACAGCAACACGATCGGCGAGAGCATGCTGATCACCATGTGCTGCACCATGTGCACGCTAAACATGACCATGCCGTAGTCATTGAGCTTGGTGCAGGTCACCAGGGCCACGCTCAACACACCGATGACGAAGAAGACGGTCCTGCTGACCGGCCAACGATCACCGCGCTTGCGAAGGCGCAGCACGCCCCAGGCGTACAGGACCAGCGCGAGCGCGCTGCCGATGAGGAAGAAGAAGTCCGGGGAGAACTCCAGGCCACGCCCCAGCGTGAACGGCGGCAGCTCCATCATCGTGCCGTGCCCGCTGTGATCCATCCGCCGGCTCCTGATTCGTACTGGGTTGTCCGTTCGCCTGCACCAGAGTAGAACCGCCCCCGGTCGCAGCTTCGACCGGGGGCGGTTCTCTCAGGGCAATCGGGCTACAGCACGACCTGCGCCTCGGCGTAACGGTCGTCGGGGACGGTCTTGAGGGTCTCCACGGCGCTCTTGAGGGGAACCATGACGATGTCCGTGCCCCGCAGTGCGGTCATGTTGCCGAACTCGCCGCGGTGCGCCGCCTCCACCGCGTGCCAGCCGAACCGGGTCGCGAGCACCCGGTCGTAAGCCGTCGGAGTGCCGCCGCGCTGCACATGGCCGAGGATGACGGGACGCGCTTCCTTGTTGAGCCGCTGCTCCAGTTCGATGGACAGCTGTCGGGCCACTCCCGCGAAGCGCTCGTGGCCGTAGATGTCCTTGCCGCCCTCGTCCCAGCGCATCGAGCCCTCGCGCGGCTTGGCGCCCTCGGCGACCACGACGATCGCGAACCGCTTGCCGGCGTCGAAGCGCTGGGAGACCCGCTTGGTCAGCTCCGCGATGTCGAAGGGCCGCTCGGGGACGACGATGGCGTGCGCGCCGGCCGCCATGCCTGAGTGGAGGGCGATCCACCCGGTGTGCCGGCCCATGACCTCGACGATCAGAACCCGCTGGTGGGACTCGGCGGTGGTCTTCAACCGGTCCAGGGCCTCGGTGGCGACGCCGACCGCGGTGTCGAACCCGAACGTGACGTCGGTCGAGGCGATGTCGTTGTCGATCGTCTTCGGCACCCCGACGATGGGCAGTCCGCTCTCGGACAGCAGATGCGCCGCCTTGAGGGTGCCTTCGCCGCCGATCGGGATGATGGCGTCCAAGCCAAGATCGGCGACATGCCCCTTGGCGCGTTCCACTCCGTCGCGCAGATGCTCCGGGCGGACCCGGGAGGATCCGAGGATGGTGCCGCCACGGGCCAGGATGCCGCCCACCGCATCGAGATCGAGCTTGCGGTAGTCACACTCCAGAAGGCCCTTCCAACCGTCGTGGAAGCCGATGACCTCGTCACCGTGGTCAACGACCGCGCGATGCACGACGGAGCGGATGACGGCGTTCAGACCGGGGCAGTCGCCGCCGGAGGTGAGTACACCAATGCGCATTGCCCGATATACCTTTGCAACGTGGGCCGACTCCCGGACCACGTCGTCCGGTTGTATCACCACCACCCTACCGGCGGGAGGTGGCGAGAATCGAACCGAGCGTCCGAGTGATGGACGGCTCACATCCCACTTGCGTACGAGTGGGGACGTTCCACTCGTACACCGGGCATGACAGTGCCCGGGGTGCGCTCGCATCCCCGGGCACCGAGACCGTACGGCCCGCGGCAATCACGCCGGTTGGGTCGCCGCCGTGATCCGCTCCGCACGCAGCGCCTCGAACCACCGGTCGTCCGTCGGCGGCAGGGCGTTCACATCGAGGGCCAGCTTCAGCAGCAGATCCGCGATCTGCGGATTGCGGGCCATGACCGGGCCGTGCATATAGGTGCCGAAGACCGTGTCGTTGTACGCGCCTTCGGTGCCGTCGCCTGTGCCGTTGCCCCGGCCGATGACCGTACGCGCGAAGGGCCGGGCCGTGGGGCCGAGATGGGTGATCCCCTGGTGGTTCTCGAAACCGGTCAGCTGCGGCAGGCCGAACCGGGGGTCGATGTCCCCGAGGACGTCGCCGACGCACCGCTCGCCCTCACCACGCGTGGAGATCACGTCGATCAGACCGAGTCCGGGCTCACGCTCACCGAGGTCGTTGATGAACTCGTGGCCCAGGATCTGGTAGCCGGCGCAGACGGAGAAGATGATCGCCCCGTTGGACGCCGCTCGGGACAGTCCGCCGTCACGTCGCAGCCGCTCGGCGGCCAGCCGCTGGGGACGGTCCTCACCGCCACCGATCAGATAGATGTCACCCGAGGTGGGGATCGGCTGGTCGCTGCGCACGTCGATGCGCATCACGTCGAGGCCGCGCTGCCGGGCCCGGCGCTCCACGACCAGTGCGTTTCCTTGGTCGCCGTAGGTGCTGAGGAGGTCGGGGTAGACCCAGACCAGCCGCAGACTGTTGTCGCTCATTCTCATGGGAGTCCTCTGAGGTCCTTCTCCGGTCGGCTACCGGTCTGCCGTGGTCCTGCTCGATCAGTTGCCGACGCGGCGGCGCACGTCCTGGAAGGCGGTGTAGTTGGCGATCAGCTCGATGCGTCCGGGCGGGGCGCTGTTCACCGCGTCGTCGACCGTGTCGCACACCCGGAAGTCCAGACCGGCGACCTCAAGACGGACCGCGAGGTCGAGCCGGCGATCACCGATGACGAAGATCGGGTGGCCCGCGAGTCGGGTGTAGTCGACGTCCCAGAGCCACGAGGTGTCCGTGCCGTCCGCGCCGCGGGCGTTCACCGAGAGGATCACCGGCGTCGGCGGCGGGTCGATCAGGGAGAACGTCTCCAGCCAGCCGGCCGGATTCTTGGCGAGGAGCAGCCGCAGTTCGCGGTTCATGAAGGTGACCACGTCATAGCGGCCGGCGACGGCCTGCACCGAGTACATGCGCTCCAGGGCGACCTGCGGCGGGACGCCGAAGCAGGCGGCGACAGCGGCGGAGGTGGCGGCGTTCGCCTTGTTGGCGCGGCCGGGCAGCTGGAGCCGGATGGGCCAGGCGGACCCGTGCGGGTCCAGGACATGGTCACCGCGGAGCACCCAGCTCGGGGCGGGACGGCGGAAGCCGCACTCGCCGCAGAACCAGTCGTCACCGGGGCGCTGCATCACGCCGCCGCAGGAGGGGCAGGACCAGGCGTCGTCCTTCCACTCCTGTCCCGCGGCCACCCACACCACGTTGGGCGAGGAGGATGCGGCCCAGACGATGAGCGGGTCATCGGCGTTGGCGATGACGATCGCCTTGGAGCCGGCGAGACCCTCGCGCCACTTCTCGGCGAGCATCCGGGTCTCGGCCGCACGGTCGAGTTGGTCGCGGGAGAGGTTGAGGAGGGCGATCGCCTTGGGCGTCACGTCCCGGGCGACTCCGGCGAGGTACTTCTCGTCCACCTCGATCACACCGAACTTGGAGTCGGTGCCGCCGGCGAGGGCCGAGGTGATGCCGGCGGGCATGTTGGCGCCGAGCGCGTTGGATACGACCGGCCCGGCGGCCCGCAGGGCTTCGGCGATCAGTCGGGTGGTGGTGGTCTTGCCGTTGGTCGCCGACACGAGAACGACGTCCAGGTGCTGCGCCAGCCGCCCCAGGAGATCGGGGTCGAGTTTGAGCGCGACCCGGCCTCCGATCACCGAACCGCTGCCCCGTCCAGCGGCGCGCGAGACCGCGGCCGCGGCTCTACCGGCGGTCACGGCGAGCTTGGCGCGCGGCGTCAGTGGCTCCGAGTTGCCTGACATCGTCCTTGATCCTCCTTGCATTGGTCCCGCCCAGCCTATCCAGGTCCGACCGGGCGGCCCTACCTCGGCACCGCCGGTTATGGGGCCGACTCCTGCCGAACGTACGCTTACCGCCATGCGAAAACGGCTGATCCCCGGCAGTACCGGACGTGTGAGGCCGATGAGTCTCATCGGCGATCCGGTGTTGCACACGCCCTGCGAGAGTGTCACCGACTTCGGTCCGGAGCTGAAGGGGCTCGTCGAGGACATGTTCGCCACGATGTACGCGGCCCGCGGAGTGGGACTTGCGGCGAATCAGGTGGGGCTCGGACTGCGGGTGTTCGTGTATGACTGCCCCGACGATGACGATGTACGCCATCTCGGACATGTCGTCAATCCGACGCTCGTGACGGTGGACGGCATGACGTTCCGCGGGCCGGAGGGCTGTCTGTCGCTACCGGGGCTCGAAGCGGGCACCGAGCGCCACGACCTCGCCGTGGTGGAGGGGGTGACCTGGGACGGTGCCCCGGTACGCGTGGAGGGCACGGGCTTCTTCGCCCGCTGCCTCCAGCACGAGTGCGACCATCTGGAAGGCGTGGTGTACGCGGACCGGGTCACGGGGTGGCGTCGGAAACGGTTGTTGCGTTCGGTGCGACGGGCGCCGTGGGCCCCGGCGGCACTGCCGCCGCAGCCGCCCTTGCCCTAGGTGCATTGAGTCGCGGGGCTCTTGACCCGGCCACGCGAGACGGTCCTGTGCGCGTCCCGATGCCCGTGGCCGGGGCGCTGTCGCTCCCGACACCCATGGACGCGGTCGGCTCAGAACCCCGGGCCGCCCGCGCGGTCGGCCACCGCGGCGAGCCTGCCCCACAACAGGTCCGCGAGGCAGCGGACCAATTCCGCCCGGGAGCAGGGGCGTTCGCCGAGCCACCAGTCACCGGCCGCGTGCATCATCCCGACGATGCCGTGCCCCCACACCCGGGCCAGCCGCTCGCCGTCCGGCCCGAGTTCGACCCGCTCGTGGATGACCTCCGCCAGCTCCTCGCCCAACCTCCGCAGCAGGGGCACCGAGTGGCGGCCCACGTCGAAGCCGCCCTCGGGGATCTGGGTGTCCTCCGCAGGATGCATCAGAAAGCGGTAGACCTGGGGTCGCATCTCGATCGCGGCCAGATAGGTGTCCAGCGTCGCCTCGACCCGCTCCCGTCGCTCGGCCGGCGCGTCGAGGGCCGCCCGCAGCGAGGTGAGCAGGGCGTCGGTGTGACGCTTGGCCAGTGCCCGGTAGAGGCCGCCCTTGTCCCCGAAGTGCCGGTACAGGATGGGCTTGGTGATGCCGGCCTCCGCTGCGATCGCGTTCATCGATGCATGGGGGCCGTCCCGGAGCACCACCCGGTCCGCCGCCTCCAGTAGTTCCCGGCGCCGCTGTTGTGCCGGCCGATCCTGGTCGGAGGACTGCTGTGTGGTCTCCATGCGTGTATCTCCCCGCCCGAGCGATTGCGTGACGCCTGCGAAAGCTAACACCTCGAAGCTCCCCCGGGCGGCCCGGTCCATCGGCGGTTGACACGCTCTACCAACCGGTAACAGACTGCTGTTACCAGAGGTAACATCCAGGTTGGCTGGGAGCGTTGGAGGGGACATGACCGGGTTCACCTTGGAGCTCAACGACGATCAGAAGCAGGTCCGCGACTGGTTGCACGGCTTCGCGTCCCAGGTGATGCGTCCCGCAGCGGCCGAATGGGACGAGCGCGAGGAGACGCCCTGGCCGATCATCCAGGAAGCGGCCAAAGTGGGGATCTACTCCCTCGACTTCTACGCCCAGCAGCACCTTGACCCGACGGGCCTCGGAATACCCCTGGCCATGGAGGAACTCTTCTGGGGCGACGCGGGCATCGCCCTCTCCATCGTCGGAACCGGACTCGCCGCCGTCGGTGTCCTCGCCAACGGGACCGACGAGCAGATCGGCACCTGGATACCCCAGATGTACGGCGACGCGGCCGACGTCAGACTCGCCGCCTTCTGCTCGTCGGAGCCGGACGCCGGATCCGACGTCGCCGCGATGCGCACCCGAGCCGTCTACGACGAGTCCACGGACGAATGGGTCCTCAACGGCACCAAGAGTTGGGCCACCAACGGCGGTATCGCCCATGTGCACGTCGTCGTCGCGGTGGTTGACCCCGCGCTCGGCTCCAAGGGGCACGCCTCGTTCATCGTCCCGCCCGGCGCCCAGGGGCTGACCCAGGGGCAGAAGTTCCAGAAGCACGGCATCCGCGCCTCCCACACCGCCGAAGTGGTCCTCGACGACGTACGCGTCCCCGGTGAGTGCCTCCTCGGCGGCAAGGAGAAGCTGGACGAGCGCCTCGCACGAGCGCGCGAACGGGCGGCCACGAACGACGAGCGCGTCAAGAATGCGGCGATGGCCACCTTCGAGGCATCGCGTCCGGCGGTGGGAGCCATGGCCGTGGGCACCGCCAGGGCCGCCTACGAAGTCGCCCTCGACTACGCTAAGACCCGTCACCAGTTCGGCCGCCCCATCATCGACAACCAGGGCATCGCCTTCCAACTCGCCGACATGCGCACCAGGATCGACGCGGCCAGGCTCCTGGTGTGGCGCGCGTCCTGGATGGCCGCGACCGGCCGGCCGTTCACCTCGGCCGAAGGGTCGATGTCCAAGCTGTACGCGAGCGAGACGGCCCAGGAGGTCACCGCCCGGTCCATCCAGATCCTCGGCGGCAACGGCTTCACCCGCGAGTACCCGGTGGAACGCATGCACCGGGACGCCGCGATCTACACGATCTTCGAGGGGACCAGCGAGATCCAACGGTTGGTCATCGCCCGAACACTGGCCGGGGTACCGATCCGCTGAGCTGCGGCGCGGGTCAACAAGGACGCTCGTCAAGCCCGTTGGAGGTACGCGACACCGAGCCGGTCCGGTTGGCGGGAGCGGCGACCCGGGCGAGGGGACAGTGGCCGGTGGGGCGGCGCGTCCTGCCACCGCCCCACCGGACGTCGCTCCCATCTGCCGCCCGCTGGTCGCCATCGCGGGCCGCTCTCCGCGCTCGGCCGTCCTCAGCCGTCGACCATCAGGACTTGAGGAGACCCTCAATGGCGGCAACCACCTCAGGGGCCTCCGGCTCGGTCCTCGGCCGGATGCGGGCCACCACCTCACCATCCCCGTTGAGCAGGAACTTCTCGAAGTTCCACTGGACGTCCCCGGCCGCGCCTTCCGCGTCCGCCGCCTTCGTCAACTCCGTGTACAGCGGGTGCCGCCCATCGCCGTTGACGTCGACCTTCTCCAACATCGGGAAGCTGACGCCGTACGTCGTCGAGCAGAAAGTCTGGATCTCCTCCGCACTGCCCGGCTCCTGGCCGGCGAACTGGTTGCACGGTACGCCGACCACCGTGAAGCCCTGGTCGGCGTAGCTCTTCTGAAGACGTTCCAACCCGGCGTACTGAGGTGTGAGACCACACTTCGACGCCACGTTCACCACCAGGACCGCCTGGCCCCGGTAGGCGCCGAGCGAGGTCGACTCCCCGGCGAGCGTGTTCACGGGAATGTCATGCATCGTTGTCATCGTTGATCTCCTTTGCTGGCGGCTGAGCCGCCCCAAGTGCGGAACAGGCCCTCCTGCACGACGGACACCAGCAGCCTGCCTTCCCGATCGTAGATCCGTCCACGCGCCAACCCCCGGCCGCCCGTGGAGATCGGGGACTCCTGGTCATAGAGGAACCACTCATCGGCGCGGAACGGCCGGTGAAACCACATCGCATGATCCAGCGATGCCATGTCAAAGCCCCGCTGACCCCAGAGCGGCTCCACCGGAATGCGGACCGCATCCAGCAGGGTCATATCGCTCGCGTACGTCAGCGCGCAGGTGTGGACCAGCGGATCGTCCCCCAACGGGCCCACCGCGCGCATCCACACGGCGCTCCTGGGGTCCGTGCGCTTCTCCTCGATCTCCTCCGGTGTCCAGCGCAGCCGCTCCACATAGCGGATGTCGAACGGCTGGCGTCGTGCCATCCGCTCCAGCGCCTCCGGCAGCTCACCCAGATGGGCGCGGATCTCGTCGGGCAGGGTCGGCAGGGTCTCCGGGTCGGGGAACTCCAGCCGCGGCGGTAGCTGGTGCTCGATGCCGCCCTCCTCCGGGCGGTGGAAGGACGCAGTCAGGTTGAAGATCGTCCGTCCTTCCTGCACGGCGGTGACCCGGCGCGTGGTGAACGACCGACCGTCCCGCACCCGTTCCACCTGGTAGACGATGGGCACACCGGGTCGCCCCGGCCGCAGAAAGTAGGCGTGCAGCGAGTGCACCGGGCGCTCGCCGTCCGTGGTGCGCCCCGCGGCGACCAGCGCCTGACCGGCCACCTGCCCGCCGAAGACCCGTTGCAGGGACTCGTTCGGACTCAGCCCGCGGAAGATGTTCACCTCGATCCGCTCCAGATCGAGCAGATCAACCAGGCGCTCGGCCGCATTGGTCATCGGGGGCTCTCCTTCGTCAGGTGCCGTCGGGACGGGTCAGAGCTGACCCACCGAGGTGACCCGGACGATCGCCCGGCCCTCCTCGTCGGAGGCCGCCAGATCGACCTCCGCGCTGATGCCCCAGTCATGATCGCCGTTCGGGTCGGCGAAGATCTGCCGGACGCGCCACAGCCCGTGCTGTTCGTCCTCCTCGATCAGGAGCAGCTTGGGCCCACGGGCGTCGGGGCCGGTGCCGAGGTCCTCGTACTCGTCCCAGTACGCGTCCATCGCCTGGCCCCAGGCGTCCTCGCCCCAGCCCGATTCGGCGTCCAACTCGCCCAGTTCGGCGACCTTGTCGAGGGCGGCCAGCTCCACCCGGCGGAACATCGCATTGCGCACCAGCACCCGGAAGGCACGGGCGTTCGCGGTGACGGGACGGACCTGATCGGCCTTCTCCTGGGCCTCCTCGGCGGTCTCCACCTCGGGGTTGGCCAACTGCTCCCACTCGTCGAGCAGACTGGAGTCCACCTGGCGCACCATCTCGCCGAGCCAAGCCGTCAGGTCCTCCAGGTCCTCGGACTTGAGGTCGTCCGGGATGGTGTGTTCCAGGGCCTTGAAGGCGCCCGCGAGATAGCGCAGCACGATGCCCTCGGTGCGGGCGAGTTCATAGAAGGAGGTGAACTCGGTGAATGACAGCGCCCGCTCGTACATGTCCCGGATGACGGACTTCGGGGACACCGGGTGGTCACCCACCCAGGGGTGACTCTTGCGGTAGACGTCGTACGCGTGCCACAGCAGCTCTTCCAGCGGCTTGGGGTAGGTCACCTCCTGGAGCCGTTCCATGCGCTCCTCGTACTCCACGCCGTCGGCCTTCATCAGCGCGACCGCCTCGCCGCGCGCCTTGTTCTGCTGCGCGGCCAGGATCTGGCGCGGATCGTCCAGGGTGGACTCCACCACGGAGACCATGTCCAACGCGTACGAGGGCGACTCGGGGTCCAGAAGTTCGAAGGCGGCGAGCGCGAAGGTGGAGAGCGGCTGGTTCAGCGCGAAGTTCTGCTGGAGGTCGACCGTCAGCCGAACGATCCGCCCCTGCTCGTCCGGCTCGTCGAGCCGCTCGACCACACCGCCGTCCAGCAGCGAGCGGTAGATCGCGATGGCCCGCCGGATGTGGCGCAGCTGGTTGCGGCGCGGCTCGTGGTTGTCCTCAAGGAGCCGGCGCATCGCTTCGAAGGCGTTGCCGGGGCGGGCGATCACGGACAGGAGCATGGTGTGAGTGACCCGGAAGCGTGAGGTCAGCGGCTCCGGATCGGAATCGATGAGCTTCTCGAAGGTGGTGTCGGACCAGGCGACGAAGCCGTCGGGGGCCTTCTTCCGGACGACCTTGCGGCGCTTCTTGGGGTCGTCGCCCGCCTTGGAGAGCGCCTTCTCGTTCTCGATGACGTGCTCGGGTGCCTGGGCGACGACGAATCCCGCCGTATCGAATCCCGCCCGGCCGGCGCGGCCGGCGATCTGGTGGAACTCGCGCGCCCGCAGGGTGCGGACCCGAGTGCCGTCGTACTTGGTCAGCGCGGTGAACAGCACCGTGCGAATGGGGACGTTGACCCCGACGCCGAGCGTGTCCGTGCCGCAGATCACCTTCAGCAGCCCCGCCTGGGCGAGCTTCTCCACCAGCCGTCGGTACTTGGGGAGCATGCCGGCGTGATGGACGCCGATGCCGTGCCGTACATAGCGCGAGAGGTTGCGACCGAACTTCGTGGTGAAGCGGAAACTGCCGATCAAGTCGGCGATCTGTTCCTTCTCCTCCCGCGAACACATGTTGATGCTCATCAGGGACTGCGCCCGCTCCACGGCCGCCGCCTGGGTGAAGTGGACGATGTAGACGGGTGCCTGACGGGTTTCCAGCAGTTCCGTCAACGTCTCGGTGATCGGTGTGCGCCGGTACTCGTACGACAGCGGAACCGGTCGGGTGGCCGAGCGCACGACCGCGATGGGACGGCCGGTACGGCGGGTGAGGTCCTGTTCGAAGCGGGAAACGTCACCGAGGGTGGCGGACATCAGGATGAACTGTGCCTGGGGCAGTTCCAGCAGGGGGATCTGCCACGCCCACCCGCGGTCCGGCTCGGCATAGAAGTGGAACTCGTCCATCACCACCTGGCCGATGTCGGCGTCCTTGCCGTCGCGCAGGGCGATGGAGGCCAGCACCTCGGCGGTGCAGCAGATCACCGGTGCGTCAGCGTTCACCGATGCGTCGCCCGTGAGCATGCCCACGTTCTCGGTGCCGAAGATCTTGCACAGGTCGAAGAACTTCTCCGACACCAGGGCCTTGATCGGCGCCGTGTAGAAGGTGACCTCGTCCTTGGCCAGGGCAGTGAAGTGCGCTCCGGCCGCCACCAGGCTCTTTCCCGAGCCCGTGGGGGTGGAGAGGATCACGTTCGCCCCGGACACCACCTCGATCAGCGCTTCCTCCTGCGCCGGATAGAGCGTGATGCCCCGCTCTTCGGCCCACGAGGAGAAGGTCTCGAAGAGGGCATCGGGGTCGGCATCCGGCGGCAGCTGATCGATAAGGGTCACGCCCCCATCTTGCCTGGCTTCCGCCCCGATGAGGGAACCGGCCGGTGGACGGAAGATCACGAACGATACGCTGACCAGTCAACTGGGCTTGACCAGCAGGAGCGATGGTCGCTGCGGCGGTGGGAACGGCGCGCGAGCGGCGGGGGCGGGGAAAAGATCATGATGGGGCCTGCGCACTCACTGTCGGGAGCCGCGGCGTGGCTGGGGGTGGGCGCGGCGACCGCCGCAGCGGGGCATCCGATGCCCTGGCCCGTGCTCGTCGTCGGCGCGCTGATCTGCGCGGGAGCGGCACTCGCTCCCGATCTGGACCATAAGGCGGCGACGATATCCCGGGCCTTCGGACCGATATCCCGCGGTCTGTGCGAGATCGTCGACAAACTCTCGTTCGCCGTCTACCAGGCGACGAAGAAGCCGGGTGACAAGCGCAGGACCGGCGGTCACCGCACCCTGACCCACACCTGGCTCTGGGCGGTGATGATCGGTGGAGGTGCCTCTGCGCTGGCGGTCACCGGGGGCCGCTGGGCCGTTCTGGGACTGCTCTTCGTCCATCTGGTGCTGGCGGTCGAGGGCCTGCTGTGGCGCGCGGCCCGGGTCTCCAGCGATGTTCTGGTGTGGCTGCTCGGGGCCACGAGCGCATGGATCCTGGCAGGGCTGCTGGACAAGCCCGGCAACGGCGCGGACTGGTTGTTCAGTGCCCCCGGGCAGGAATACCTCTGGCTCGGGCTGCCCATCGTGCTCGGTGCCCTCGTGCATTGCATCGGCGACGCACTGACCGTCTCGGGTTGCCCCATCCTGTGGCCGATCCCGCTGGGCCGGAAGCGCTGGTATCCGATCGGACCGCCGAAGGCGATGCGGTTCCGGGCGGGCAGTTGGGTGGAGCTGAAGGTGTTGATGCCCGCGTTCATGCTGCTCGGGGGAGTGGGCGGGGCAGCGGCGCTCAATGTGATCTGACGCCGACCGGGGGCGCTCCGGTACGACCGTGGCCGTGCCGGTCGCCCGCGGGGGTGATCCTGCGGCCCGTCGGCTCGGAGCTTGACCCGGCCCACAAGCGTGGAGGGACCGCCCGGTGTCCGAGCGGCCCCCCATGATCACGTCCGTGCCCAGCGGCGTCGGCGGTCAGCCGTGCCAGGACCGCCAGAGCGCGGCGTACGCACCATCGGCCGCCACCAGCTCGTCATGGCTGCCCAGCTCGCTGATCCTGCCCTCCTCCACCACCGCGATCACATCCGCGTCATGGGCGGTGTGGAGTCGGTGGGCGATCGCGACGACCGTACGGCCCTCCAGCACACGGGAGAGCGACCGCTCCAGGTCACGGGCGGCCCGTGGGTCCAGCAGCGAGGTCGCCTCGTCCAGGACGAGGGTGTGCGGATCGGCCAGCACCAGTCGGGCCAGCGCTATCTGCTGCGCCTGCGCCGGAGTCAACGCGAGGCCACCGGAGCCGACCACCGTGTCGAGCCGCTCCTCCAGCGTGCTCGCCCAGCCGTCCGCGTCGACCGCGGAGAGCGCCGCCCACAGTTCTGACTCGTCCGCGTCGGACCGTGCGAGCAGCAGATTGTCCCGGAGCGAGCCCACGAAGACATGGTGCTCCTGATTGACCAGGGCCACGTGCTCGCGCACCCGCTCGGCGGTCATCCGGGACAGCTCCGCATCACCGAGGGAGACACTGCCCTTGCGCGGGGCGTAGATGCCCGCGAGCAGCCGACCCAGGGTCGACTTGCCCGCGCCCGATGGACCCACCAGGGCGAGCCGCGTACCCGGGGTGACCGACAAGGACACCTCGCGCAGGACGTCCACCCCCTCGCGATAGCCGAAGTGCACCCCGTGTGCCTGTACGGCGCGCCCGTCGGGTCGAACCGCGCCGTCACCCGCGTCCGGTTCGATCTCCCGCACCCCGACCAACCGGGCCAGGGAGACCTGGGCCACCTGGAGCTCGTCGTACCAGCGCAGCACCAGCGAGACCGGGTCGACCAGCATCTGTGCCAGGAGTGCGCCCGTCGTCAGCTGGCCGATGGTGAGCCAGCCCTGGAGGGCCAGGCTGCCGCCGATCAGCAAGACGGACACCAGGACCGTGGTGTGGGTCAGGGTGATCACCGGGAAGAGCACCGAGCGCAGATGGAGCGTATGGCGCTCCCACGCCGTCCACTCCTTGATCCGCTGGTCGGAGAGGGCGACCCGGCGGGCGCCGAGGCGGTGCGCCTCCACCGTGCGACCCGCCTGGACGGTCTCGGTGAGTGCGGCGGTGACCGCGCCGTACCCGGCGGCTTCGGAGCGGTAGGCGGCGGGTGCCCGACGGAAGTACCAGCGGCAGGTGACGATCAACAGGGGTGCCGCCACCACCACGGCGAGGGCCAGCGGAGGTGCGGTCACGGCGAGGCCGCCGATCAGCACCGCCGCCCACACCGCGCCGATGGCGAGTTGCGGAACGGCCTCCCGCATGGCGTTGGAGAGCCGGTCGATGTCGGTGGTGATGCGGGAGAGCAGATCACCGGTACCGGCGCGCTCCAGCACTCCCGGAGGCAGGCGCACGGACCGTACGAGGAAGTCCTCGCGCAGATCGGCGAGCATCTCCTCCCCGAGCATCGCGCCGCGCAGTTGCATCATCCGGACGAAGACGGCCTGGATCACCAACGCGACGGCGAACAGGGCGATCGTGCGCGTCAAGGGGAGCTCCCGCACCCCGTCCGTCAGCTTCTGCACGGCGGAGCCCAGCAGATAGGGGCCCACCATGGAGGCGATCACGGCGAGGGTGTTGAAGAGGACCAGGGCGCCGAAGGCCCGTCGGTGCCTCCGCAGCATGCGCCGGCCGTACGCCCGTACCGTCGTACGGCCGGCGACCGGGAGGGTTGCCGCCGACTCCGGTGCTGCCGGGTCGAACTCCGGCGGCACCGGCCGGAAGATCGTCGCTCCGGTCGTATCGGTCGTATCGGTCATCTGGATTCCTCGTTCCCCCCGTAGGCGCGGTGCTGCGGCGACGGACCGGTGTCGAGCGGCCCGCGGATCTTGCCGGTGCGCTTCTTCATCGCCGCCGCGGTGAAGCCGTCGGTGCCCATCGCGGCCAGTCGTTGTTCGATCTCGTCCTGTGTCTCCCGGGTGACCACGGCCCGATAGCGCGGCTCGCTGCGCAGGAGTTCACGGTGGGTGCCGCACGCCACCGCCTGGCCCTCGTCCACCAGGACCACGCGGTCGGCGAGGTCGAGCAGGAGTGGTGAGGAAGCGAAGACCACGGTGGTGCGCCCGGCGCGCAGGCGTTTGATGCCGGCCGCGACCCGGGACTCGGTGTGGGAGTCGACGGCTGACGTCGGCTCGTCCAGGACGAGCACCTCGGGGTCGGCCACCAGGGACCGCGCGAGCGCGAGCCGTTGGCGCTGTCCCCCGGAGAGGGATCTGCCGCGTTCGGTGATGCGTGCCTCCATGGGGTCCTCACCGGTGTCCCCGCCGGCGAGGGCGAGGGCGGCGAGGGCATCGGCGCAGTGGGCGGCTTCGAGCGCGGCGGCGGCGGACACCCGGCCGGACGAGGGCACGTCGAGCAGTTCCCGCAGGGTGCCGGACAGCAGTACCGGCTCCTTGTCCTGGACCAGGACGTTCGTACGGGCGCGAAGGAGCGGCAGCCCATCCAGGGCCGCTCCGCCGAGCAGTACGGAATCGTTGGTGTCATCGGTGGCCGGATGCCCGCCGAGTCGTTCGGCGAGCCTTCCGGCGAGGTCTGGGTCGCCGCAGACGACGGCGGTCAAAAGGCCCTCTGCGGCGAGGATCCCGCTGACGGGATCGTGGAGGTCGCCGCCGAGGGGGCGTTCCGAAGGGTCGGATTCTACGGGGGCCGCCGATGCCGGGGCGGCGTCGACGGTGCGGCGCAGCGCCAACACCCGCGCCGCCCTCTCGGCCGATGGCTTGGAGTAGGAGTAGGCCATGGCCATCTCCGCGAAGTTGCGCAGTGGATGGGCGGTGAGCAGAACGGCGCTGTAGACGGTGATCAGTTCACCGACGGCGATGTGTCCGTCCAGGGCCAATTGCGCCCCGTACACGACGACCGTCAACAGGAGGGCGCCGGGGAGGAGGACTTGGATCGCCGAGATCAGGGCCCACATGCTGGCACTGCGGACCGAGGCGCCGCGGACGTCCTGGGAGGCCCTGCGGTAGCGGCTGAGGAAGAGGTCTTCGCCGCCGATGCCACGCAGCACCCGCAGCCCGGCGACGGTGTCTGCGGCCAACTCCGTTGCGTAACCGGCCTTTTCGCGTTGGTGGTCCGCCCGACGGGTGGCTATGGGCAGCAGGGGCAGTACGGCCACTGCCAGCACGGGCAGGCCGATCGCCACGATGATGCCGAGGGAGGGTTGGTAGAGGGTCAGTCCGGTGCCGATGGCGAGGAGGGCGATGGCCGCCGCGGCGAATCGTGAGAGCGCTTCGACGAACCAACCGATCTTCTCCGCGTCCGCGGTCGAGATCGCCACCACTTCACCGGCCGGAACACGGCGGGTGAGCAGGGAGCCGAGCTCTGCCGTGCTGCGGGAGAGCAACTGTTGGATGCGGGCGGCGGCAGTGGTCCAGTTGGTGATGGTCGCCCGGTGGACCATGGTGTCACCGAGCGCGATGACCACGCCCAGCAGGAGGAGCAGTCCG
The DNA here is from genome assembly GCF_042753785.1 of Streptomyces sp. NPDC059256. Classification (NCBI taxonomy): domain Bacteria; kingdom Bacillati; phylum Actinomycetota; class Actinomycetes; order Kitasatosporales; family Streptomycetaceae; genus Streptomyces; species Streptomyces sp. NPDC059256. The sequence continues at coordinate 198,062 of NZ_JBHYZO010000009.1, forward strand.
CTGGCGTACGCCAGTCGTGTCCCGGAGCCGTCCACCACGGCCTGGACGGCGAGGCCCACGCCCAACGGCAGTGCGGCCACGCCCAGTTGGTTGACCAACGCCCAGCCGAGGCCGGCGAGTTGGCCGCGCCACTGGCGACGGCCGAGCCAGATCAACAAGCGGGTTCCGGACCGGACGTCTGGGTCACCTGGGTCAAGATACGGAAGGTCGCGAATTTGCATGACGTCCCAGCACAAGTCGAGGTTGGTGCACGCGGCAAGGCTCGCCGTACTGACGCCCAATAGGCAAACTCGTTCATTAACTGACAGGACAGAACACGCCAGAACCCGGTGCGCGGAAGCACCGGGTCCACTCGACGACTGGGCCGATACGTAGGCGATCTCCCCCTGCCTACGGAGTGTGTTGACCCATCGGATCAGCTCGAAGGTTTGACCGAATCCACACCGGTGCGAGGCTTCTTCCACTCCCCGCGCGTGAAGTCGGGAATAGGCAGTGGTGTGCCCTTGGCCCGGATCGAGGTGTGACTGAGCGGTACGGGAGCCGTCCAGGTGGCCGCGTCGTACACGTCGAAGTCGGGCACCAGACCCAGCTGCATGCACTGCATCAGACGAAAGATCATGATGTAGTCCATGCCGCCGTGACCGCCGGGCGGGCTGGAGTGCTCCTTCCACAGCCAGTGGTCCCAGTCGGCGTACCGAGCGAAGCTGCCCCACTGGTGGTTGGTGTGATCGGGCTCGACGTAGATGCGCGCGGGATAGTCCTCGAAGACGCCCTTGGTGCCGCCGAGGCTGTTGATGCGGCTGTAGGGGTGCGGAGTGGACACGTCGTGCTCCAACCGGATCACCCGCCCCCGAGCCGTGCGGAGCATGCTGATCGTCCGATCGCTGCTGATGTACGACTCCTTCCAACTCGGGTCACCCGCCGGCATGTTCGCCTCGCGGTACTCCGCGAGGCCCAGCGCGGGGGTCCCGAAGCTGGAGATGCTCACCACCCGGTCGCCGCGGTTGACGTCCAGGTAGTTGGCCACCGGGCCGAAGCCGTGGTTGGGGTAGAGGTCGCCGCGCAACCGGGTGTGCCACTGCCGCCGCCAGGGACCCTCGTAGTAGTCCGGGTCGAACATCAACTGGCGCAGGTCGTGGTTGTAGGCGCCCGCGGCGTGCAGCAACTCGCCGAACTTGCCCGCGTGCGCCATGCGCAGCACCCGCATCTCGTTCCTGCCGTAGCAGCAGTTCTCCAGCTGCATGCAGTGCCGTCGGGTGCGCTCGGACAGATCGACGAGCTCCCACAGCTCGTCGAGGCGCATGGCGACGGGACACTCCACACCGACGTGCTTGCCGTTCAACAGCGCCGACTTCGCCATCCCGAAGTGGGCTTCCCAAGGGGTCGCCACATAGACGAGGTCGAGATCGCCGCGGCGACAGAGGTTCTCGTAGTCCTCCTCGCCGTGGGAGTAGACGGCCGGGGCCGGCTGGCCGGCCGCCAGCACCTTGGCCGCGGCCCGTTCCGTCTTGGCCCGCACCGGGTCGCACAACGCCCGCACCTGGACGCCGGGCAGGGCGAGGAAGAGGTCGATCATGCTGCTGCCGCGGTTGCCGAGACCGATGATCCCCACTCGGACCGTGCTGCGGCGCTCGAACGGTACGCCCACCATGGTGCGGCCCGTACGGGTGGGTGTCCCGGTCGTCTCAGCCGTGCCTGCTGCCCCGGCGCCTTCGGCCGCTGCCGCAGCAGCGGCCGTCCCGGTCCCCAGGGCGCCGAAGGCGATTCCCGCACCGGCGACTCCCGCCGAGGTCCGCAGCACGGAGCGACGGCTCGGCGGGCCGTCGGGGCCGCCCGCGGTGGCGTCGGGCAGCTCGCCCGGGGTTTCGAGGTGGTTCCCCTCGGTGGGGAAAGGTGCTGCGTCGTTCATCGAGCCTCCACGAGAGCTGATGGTGCGCTGCCGGTCATCTCGACCTCGTGAAGGACCCTGGCCGCTGGGACGCACGGTGCGCAAGAGCCCCGTTTGGACTCTTGCGCACCAACCCATGGACTCTTATGCCGTCCCATGACGGCACGTCATCCGTGCCTCAGCCGACAGGAGCGGCCACAGGCTCGCGCGGCTCGGACTCGTCGCTGACGACGGGGGATTCGCTCTTCGAGCGGTGCGGGAAGACAGCCTGGTGGAGCTTGCGCAACGGCGCCGGCGCCCACCATGCGGCAGCACCGAGCAGCGCCATCAGCGAGGGCACCAACAGCGCCCGGACCAGCGTTGCGTCCAGCAGTACGGCGAAGGCGGCACCGAGCCCCAACTCCTGGATGAACACCAGTCGGGACAGCGCCAGCGCACCCACGGGCACACAGAACAACACGGCGGCGGAGGTCACGATGGATCCGGTGCGCGACAGCCCGTACGCCACCGCGGCCCGATCGTCCATGCCCTGCGCCCGGGCCTCCTTGATCCGACTCAGCAGGAAGACGTTGTAGTCCGTCGACAGACCGAAGGCGAGGGCGAAGACCAACAGCGGAGTGGTGGCCTCCAGACCGTTCTGCGGCGAGAAGCCGAGGTTGCCGTCCTGGAACACCCAGACCAGGAATCCAAAGGCGGCACCGGTCGACAGCAGGTTCATCACCAGTGCCATCAGCGGCAGCACCACGGCACCGGAGAACGCGAACAGCAACAGCAGGGTGACTCCCGCCAGGATGGCGGCGGCGAGCGGCAGACTGTCACCGATCGTCGAACGCTGCGCCAGGAAGTCGGCGGTGACGCCGGTGTAGGCGGCGGAGTAGGGCGCCTTCAGGTCCTGTACGGCGTCGACGGACTCCTGTGCCGTGTCGTCGAGCGGGTTGCCCGCCACCACGGCGTCGATCTCCCAGTGCCGGTCGTCCAGCTTGAAGGGCGCCGCCACGGCTTCCACCCCGGGCACGTCCTTGATCCGTGCGACATAGTCGTTCAGCCGGGAGTTGTCGGGCGCGGAGTCACCGGTGGCCAGCACGATCTGGAGCGGTGCGGTACCCGCGTCGTCGTACTCCTTCTCCAGGACCGCGGCCACCTGGCCTGCGCTGGTCTCCTTCGGCAGGAGGGCGGGGTCCACACCGGTGAAGCGCACCCCGGCGAGCGGGGAGGCGATGAGCAGCAGGATCGCGGTGGCCACCACGGCGAAGATGCCGGGGCGCCGCATCACCGCCGAGGCCATCCGGTGCCAACGGCCCTCGGTCGCGGCAGCCGTGCCAGCGGAGCGCTGCCAGCGGCGCGGGGCCAGCGAGTTGATGCGGTGACCGAGCACGGCGAGCAGCGCCGGCAGTCCCACCAGTGCGAACAGTGCGGCGGACAGTACGGTGATCACACCGGCCAGGCCCATCGAACGCAGATAGGGATGGGGGAACGCGGTCAGCGCGGCCAGGGCCGCGGCCACGGTCAGAGCACTGAACAACACCGTCCGGCCGGCGGTGGCGACCGTCAGTCGAAGCGCCTCCCCCCGATCCTTGTCGGCGGCCAACTCATCGCGGAACCGCGAGACGATCAGCAGCCCGAAGTCGATCGACAGACCGAGCCCCAGGGCGAACGACAGGCTCATCGCGCCGGCGGAGACGTTCATGAAGTCGGTGGTCAGCCGCAGGCCCGCCATGGTCAGCAGCAGCGAGACAAAGCCGCCCAGCAGCGGTACGAACGCTGCCACCAGCCCACGGAAGACCAGGAAGAGCACCACCAGGATGATGGGTGCCGCGATCAGCTCCGCATTGGACACGTCCTCGTCGGACACCTTCGCCACCTGCACATGCCCGGGGGTGGAACCACCCAGCCAGGTGCGGTCCTTCAGCACGGGATCGTCCTTGATGGCCTCCTGGATGGCCTTCTCGGCGTCCACGCTCTCCTGGTACTCCATCGTGCGGACGGCGCCGACCACCACCGTGCTGCGCCCGTCCTTGGAGATCAGCCCGGTGCCTGCGGCGGACGAGTAGTCGATGACGTCCTTGACCTCGGAGCGGGAGCGCAGCAGCTCGCCCGCGGCCTTCACGGCCGCCGGCGGGGCGGCACCGGGCTTCAAGGACTCGTCGGTGCGCACCAGCAGCAGATAGCCCTGCTGCGGGTCGACGCCGGTGGCCTTCGCGATCGTCTCGCGCGCCACGACATTGCCGCCACCCGGGTCGTCGTAGTCGGACAGACCGTTGGAGAGCTTCTCGGAGACGCTGCCGCCGTAGGCGGTGGCCAGCACGGTGACCAGGAGCGCCAGTAAGAGTACGGCGACCCTTCGGCGGTGGAGGGCCGAGCCCAGAGCGGAGAACATGGCTTCCTTCCTTCCATCGGACCGACCACCGGGGCCGGCACGGAGGAGGGGGTGGGGACGAAAGGGGCGCGCGGACGGCTCGTAGGGAACTCGCTACCGATGGGCGGAGCGCATACGGCCCGCGCAGCGTCCATCGTCCGGCAAGCCACTGGAGTTCCACTGAAGCGGCCAGGGAGAGGCTGGGGGTTGGTTCTAAGGGATCGCTGTAGCGACGCGTTCCGGGGGCGGCGCAGGCATCGGCGCGCAGGTAGCGTCCCTGGGGAAGGGCGCTCCCGGTGCCGTCCTCCGATCGGATGCAGCAAACGTGACCGGGGGATGGCCAACGGCCGGCACCGCGATCCCGCCGAGCCGCCGCTCGGACCTGCGCACAGCCATCTGCACTGCCAACGGCCCAGCCACCTGCACCGTCAACCGCTCGGGGCACCTGCACTGCCAACCGCCCCTGGCACCTGCACAGTCAATTCGCACGAACGTCTGCACGAACGTCTGCTCGGGCGCCGGCGCCGATGTCCGCACCGATGTCCGCATCGCATTCGCTCGTACCACCCGCTCCGGAAAGGGCTCCCATGCGTCGCATCTCGTCCGCCGTCCACATTGCCGCCACCCCCGACCAGGTGTGGGGCGTGCTCACCGACTTCGCACGGTTCCCCGAGTGGAACCCCTTCCTGATCGCGGCCGAGGGGCGGCCGGTGCCCGGTGCCCGACTCACCCTGCGGCTTCGACTGCCGGACAACGGACGGGAGATGACGTTCACCCCGACCGTGCTGGAGAGCCGGCCCGGGCGGCTGCTGCGCTGGCGCGGCAGGCTCGGAGTGCCGGGTGTCTTCGACGGTGTCCACACCTTTGAGCTGAGTGCTCAGCACCAGGGCACCCAGGTCCTCCAGAGCGAGGTCTTCAGCGGATTCCTGGTCCCCCTGTCCGGGTCGATCATCAATCCGTCGGAGCGCGGCTTCACCGCGCTGACGGACGCGCTGAAGGCCCGCGTCGAGTCGATCCACGCACCCGTCAGCCCCGGCGAGTGAACAGGCGCCGTGGCCGTTCGTCCGCAAGGAGAGCTTTAGCCCCCCATTCGACGATCGGCCGACCATGACTCCCGCTGGAGAGGCAGCAATACGATGACAGCAGCGCTGACCGCACAGGTGTGCGTGGTCGGAGGAGGGCCGGCCGGGCTCACGCTCGCCATGGAGCTGGCCAAACGCTCCGTTTCCGTGGTGGTACTGGAGCAGAGCGGGCACTTCAACCGGTCGTTCCGCGGCGAGTCGGTCTCACCCGACTCGGTATGGCTGCTCGACCAGTTGGGGCTGCTCGACCGGCTCGACGGCGAGTACGCCCAGATGCACCACATGGAGATCATCGACTCCGGTCACACCGTGATGCGGACCGACTTCTCCGACTACCACTACCCCCACCCCTACCCGGTGGAACTCCCGCAGCCCGCGCTGCTGTCCGCGCTCGCCGCCGCAGGCCGGGAGCACGAGGGGTTCACCCTGTTGCAGTCGGCCACGGTCGTGGGGCTGCTGCGCGAGAACGGCGAGAACGGCGCCGTGACCGGTGTGCGCGCCCGTACCCCCCGCGGTGAGATCACCGTCAATGCCGCGCTGACGGTGGCTGCCGACGGCCGGTTCAGCAAGGTCCGCGAGATGTCCGGCCTCCCTTACGAAAAGCTCCCGTTGGACCGGGACGTCATCTGGATGCGGCTCCCCTTCCCCGTCGAATGGGACAGCAACACCTATCGCATCCGCATCCGAGGCGGCGAGCACGGACTGTTCATCCCCACGCATCCCGACAGCGTGCGCGTCGGCCTCAACATCCCCAAGGGTGGTCTGCGCGACCTGCGCGCGCAGGGCCTCTCAGCACTCCACGAACGACTCGACCGACTCGCCCCCGAACTGTCGGACACCGTCCGCAGCCAGGTGCGCAGCTGGTCGGAGACCTCCATGCTCGACATCTTCACCACCGTGGTGCCCCGCTGGTCGATGCCCGGTCTGGTCCTGATGGGCGACGCCGCGCACACACTCACCCCGATCCTGGGACAGGGCGTCAACCACGCCATCATCGACGCCGTCACCCTGGCGCCCCTGGTGGAGGGCGCCTTCGCCGCCGGCGGGTCCACGGCCGAGCTGACGACGGCCGCGGCTGAGTTCCAGCGCGTCCGGGAGGAGGCGGTGCGCCGCTCCCGCGGGCTCCAACTGCGCCAGGAGAAGCTGTTCGCGCTCGACGGCAAGTTCGGGGGTGCGCTGCGCCGGGCGCTCTACCGTGTCGTCGACGGCAACCGGGCGCTCCAACACCGGGTACTGGCCCGGGCCTACTTCCAGGTCCAGCAGCCCGGCCCCATCGTTGCCCGCAAGGTCTCCCAAAGCCCGAGCCCCCGCGTCTGACGCCGTACGACACACCGCTGCCCGGGTCCCCGCCGAAGGGACCCGGGCAGCGGCGTTCAACGGCTCCACGTCACCAGGTGACCGGCATGGCGCTCAGCGCGTGGACCATCATTCCGCTGGTCATCTTTAGATTGCTCACGTCGTCCGCGAGCGCCAGGTTCGGGAACCTCTTGATCAGCGAGGAGATCGCGATCTGGAGCTCGGCCCGCGCGAGGGCCGCGCCGAGGCAGAAGTGGGCGCCGTGGCCGAACGCGAGATGGGAGCTGGCCGTGGGTCGGGACGGGTCGAAGTCACCGGGCGTGGCACCGAAGCGGTCCGGGTCCTGGTTCGCCGAGCAGACCGCGGCGATCACACCACTGCCCGCGGGAATGGTGGTGTCCGCTATCTCCACGTCCTCCAGGGTGATGCGGAACGGTCCTCCGTCACCGATGGGGTTGAGCCGCAGCAACTCCTCCACGACATGGTCGATCGTCTCCGGGTTCGCGCGCAGCGCCGCCAGGTACTCCGGGTGGCGCAGCAGGGTCAGAACACAGGTGCCGATCATGCTGACGGTGGTCTCGTGCCCCGCCACCAGCAGGGTGATCCCCATGGTGATCAGCTCGATCTCGCTGAGCCGCTCGCCGTCCTCGTCGTGGACGGACACCAGCGCACCCATCAGATCGTCCGAGGGCTCCTCACGCTTGCGCTGCACCAGCTCGCCGAGGTACTGCACCATCGACATCCGCTGTTCCATCACCTCTTCGGCCGTGTGCGAGGTGAGCGAGACGAATGCGTCGGACCAGCCGCGGAAGCGGTCACGGTCCTCGAAGGGAACGCCCAGCAGCTCGCAGATGACCATCACCGGCAGCGGGAAGGCGAAGGCAGGATTGAGATCGACGGGCGGGGCGAGCTTCTCCATCTGGTCCAGCAGCTCGTCCGTCATCTCCTGGATGCGCGGACGCAGGTTGTGCACCCGGCGCGCGGTGAACTCGCGCGACACCAGCTTGCGCAGTCGGGTGTGCTCGGGCGGGTCCATGGTGAACAGGCTGCCGCCCATGGGCGGGGCGGCCGTCAGCCGCGGAGCGCCCTCGGCGAGCATCGCCGCCCGGCTGAACCGCAGGTCCGACAGGACGGTACGCACGTCGTCGTACCGGCTGACAACATAGCCGTCGTCGCCGCTGGGCAACCTGACCTTGGCCACCGGGCACTCGCCGCGCAGCTTCTGGTAGACGGGCGGTACCTCGACCGCGGAGGGGCGCGGGAAGGGGTATGCGAGCTCGGTTTCGGTCTCGGTCGGTGACTCGACCGGGGCCGAGGTCGGCGAGGCGGTGTCCATCGTGTGGCCTCCACGGGATTCGGTAGACGAACGGGGACTGCGCCCCTGTCAGGCGAGCGTCCCAGTGGTGGCTTGTGCCCGGATTAAGAGCGACTGGATCGCTCGGCCGCGGCCCCCACCCTCTACCCCTCCACCCCTCTGTGCCGTCCCACCGTCCGCGCCCATGACAACAGGCCCGCACTCGAGCCCACGAGAACAGGCCCGCACCCGAAAGGGGTGCGGGCCTGAGTCCGCTGCCGGGTCGGCCTCGGACATGAGCCGGCGCGCGTGTGCTGCCGGGTGCGCCGTCAGCGCACCCAGCCGTCGGCGGTGCGCTGGCCGAAGCCCATCGCCCGGGCGATGGCGATGTTGGTCAGCCACGACATGCCGAACGTGAAGGGCGCCGCGATGTCCTCGGGCGCATCGCCGAGGAACGAGAAGACGACCATGATGGCGAACGGGATCAACGGCTGGTGCAGCAGGTTGTACAACGGCACAGCTCTGCGGGGGAGTTGGCCCGGTTGGTGCTCCTGCCCCAACCCGGCGATGCGCGACAGGTCGGGGAGTACCGCGCCCAGTGCGGCGGCCGGAATCACCCAGCCGGTGTGCTTCACCACCTCGAAGACATCCCAGATCAGGAGCAGCCCTCCCAGAACCCCCCAGGCGACCCGTACCGAGCCGGACGTCGAACTTCTTCTTGCACCGGTTCGGTCGGTCATCATCACCATGCGTTTCTCCTCAGCTTCGAGGCATTCGGCCAGGGCGGCGGTCCTGGCGCCGGAACAACGGCGGTCAAACTCAGGAGTATCCGCCAGTGCACTGAAGCGCCGCTGGAGCCGCAGGCGGCAGCGGCGATTCCCGCCCTCACGCCAGTGCGCCGGACGGCTCCCACTGGGGTACGTCCACGATCTCCAGCACCGCACAGGTGCAGCTGAAGCCCGAACCGCCACCGACGAACAGCACCCGATCGCCCACGCTCAACTCGCCCCGCTCCAGCAGGTCGTTGAAGCCTGCGATCTGGTCGCCAGCGCCCAGATGCCCCGCCCGGCGCGCGAACTCCCAGGTGGACAGCTCGACCGGGAAGCCGAGCAGTTGGGGGAGCTGCCATTCGAGCCGGGCACGTCCACTGGCCAGGGTCACCACGCGGTCGATGTCCGCGCGGCCGACGCCGGCATCGGCCAGGGCCGTGTCCACGACCCTGTTGACGACCGCCGCGACCTTCTCGGTCGCCTCCCGCACACTGCCCCGGGTCCGGACGTAGTGACCGACGCGGCCCAACAGGTCCAGCGGACCGCCTGACGGCAGCGGCTTGAGCGCCGGGCCGCGCACCACCGCCTCCAGTGAATTGTCCGAACCGCTCGCCGTGGCCAGCAGCCTGGCGAATCCGCCGCGCGCGGACAGGAGCAGAGCCGTGCCCGCGTCCCCGTACACGAAGCCCGGCTCGCTGCTCCACCGCTGGACCAGGGGGGCGCCGAAGCGGTCGGCGGTGGTGACCATCGCTGCACCCTCGCCGGGCCGGGCGCTGACCTGCCGGGCCGCCACCTCCAGGGCGCCGACGCCGCCGTTGCACTCCTGCTCCAGCCCGAAGGCCGTCACCGAGGTGCCCAGCGCGTGCCCCGCCACATAGGAGGCGGCGGGCCACATCTCCACGCCCTGGAACCAGATGCTGCTGTGGATCAGCAACTCCACGTCCGACGCATCCAGCCCCGAGCGCTTCAGCGCGGTCGTCGCGGCGTGCACGGCCATGTCCGGGGGAGCCATGGACTCGTCGGCGACCGAGACGGACAGGATCTCGTCCTGTGCGTGCTGTTCCGCGTCGTACCTGCCCGACTCGACTGCGGACCGGGCGAGTTCGGGCTCGCCCAACCACACTCCGGTCCCCGCGACGAATACGCCTTCCCAACGCATGAGGTCCTACCTTCTTGGTTGTGGGTCTGAGCTGGTCATCCGGGTCAGGCAGCCGGGCCGACGGCCTGCTCCCGCAGGGTGGAAACCACGTGCCAGAGCGAGGCGGGCGTGGCGAAGGTGGCCGCGACCAACTCGCTGTCGGGGATGGAGATGCCGTACGCGGACTCCACCCGGACCAGCACCTCCACCATGGCCATGGAATCCAGACCGGCCGCCTTGAGGCTGCTGTCGGGCAGCAGCGGACCCTTCGCGGCGAGCCGGGGAAGCACGTCGTGCAGGACGGACTCGTACTCCTCGTCCCAGCCGTGGGCCGCGGACGTGGTGGTGTCGGTCGCCGTGGGGGCGGAGGTGTCGGGCATGGCGGGGGAGTCCTTCGACTGGAGGTCGGCGAGTGGGGCGACGGTGTGGCGTTGCAGGGCCAGACGGGTCGCGGAGACGGCCTTGCCGCCGTCCACCAGGACCTCGGCGGGCGCCGGATGACCCAGGAAACCCAGCAGGCTCGCCGACAGCCCGTAGGCGCCGACGTGCGGGAAGACCAGCCGGTCGCCCGGGCGCACCCCCGGCAGTTCCGCGACGCGCGCCAGGATGTCGGCCGGGGTGCACAGCGGGCCGGCCAGGGTCACGGTCGTCGGGCCCTCGTCCGCGCGGTCATCGGACACGGGAGTCAGGGGCTGTGCCGAGAGCGGCAGCAGCCGTCCGAGGCCGGAGAGCCCGCCCAGATGGTTGATCCCCGAGTCGAGCACCGCGTAGTCGCTGCCCTTGCTGTGCTTCACATCCGTGACCGTGGTCACCAGCCGACCGCTGTCCCCGACGAGATAGCGCCCCGACTCGAAGGCGATCACCGGATCACCGTCGCGCCAGCCCGGCAGGTGTTCGTCGAGGACCGCGGTCAGCGAGGTCCGCAGACCGCGGTAGACGGGACGCTCGCCCGGAGTGGCGTAGGGCGCCGCGAACCCGCCTCCGAGGTCGAGTAGTTGGAGCGGGATGCCGAGTTCGTCGCGGAGCCGCGCCGCCGTGCGCACGCTGTTCGCCAGCTCTGCGTGCAGCCCTTCCTCGTCACGGGCGTTGGTGAGCGGGAAGAAGTGCATGCCGACGATCCGGGTGCCTTCGGCGAGCAGCCGGGCCCGCTCCCGGGCCAGCCCGTCCAGGTCGAACCCGAACTGCGAGGGCCCGCCCGTCATCCTCAGTCCGCCCTGCCCGGGGGCGCCCGCTGCGTTGATGCGCAGCACGCAGTCGGCGACCACCCCGTGCGCCGCAGCCGCGGCGCCGATCCGCTCCAGATCACCGAACGACTCGGTGGAGAAGGTGCGCATCCCCGCGGCGATGGCCTCGTCCAGCTCCGCCGGCACCTTGCCGGGACCGGAGTACATCAGCTCGGCGGCCGGATGCCCCGCCTCCAGCGCGGCGGCGAGCTCTCCGCGCGAGGTGACCTCGGCGCGCGCCCCGCCCCGGCGCAGCTCGGCGACGAGACCGGGGTGCGGATTGGCCTTGAGCGAGTAATAGATGCGGCTCGGCTGCGGCAGGGCGGTCCGCAGGTCCTCCAAAGCGGAGCGCAGCCGCGCCAGGTCGTAGACGTACAGCGGGCTGCCGTACTGCTCGACCAGCCCTTCGACGAGGTCACTGTCAGTCGCCATGGATGCCCTCCACGAGCCGCCTGCGCAGCTCCTTGCGGTCGATCTTGCCGTTGGGGGTCAGGGGGAGTGCGGTCAGCACATGGCAGACGTCGGGCACCTTCGCGGCTTCGAGACGGTCCCCGAGCCGCAGCAGTACTTGTTCGTCGGTCAGCCGGTCGTCCTCGCCGACGACGAAGAGGACCATGTCCCGATCGTCCTCGGGGACCAACAGCGCGGCTTCCCGCACACCCTCGATGTCGAGCGTGGCGGCCTCGATCTCGACCGAACTCATCCGCGCGCCGCGCCGCTTGAACAGATCGTCCCTGCGACCCTGGAAGTAGACGTGACCGTCCTCGTCCAGCCAGCCGTAGTCACCCGTGTGCAGGGTGACCCCGCTCTCGTCGGAATGCCGGAAGCGCAGCGCTGTCTGCTCGGGGGCCTGCCAGTAGCCCGCCATCACATGGGGTCCGCGCACCACGAGTTCACCGATCTCGTGGGGCGGCAGCCGTCGGCCGTCCTCGTCGAGTACCAGGACCTCGGTGCCGGGCAGCGCGGGTCCCACGGACCCGGGCCTGGCCAGATCGCCGTCCGGCTCCAGGATGGTGATCCGCTTGCACTCGGTGGTGCCGTACATGGGGGCGACCGCCGCACCGGGGAACGCCTCCCTCAGCGCAGCGATCAGTGGCGCGTTGAGTGCGGCGCCCGTGTTGGTGAACAGCCGTATCCGGGTCGGCTGCCGGTCGCGGGAGGTCAACCGCACCAGCAGTTCGCCCAACGACGGTACGAGGGGGACCACCGTGGCCCCGTGGTCGCGGGCGAACCCGAGCAGCCGGGCGTGGTCGGACGGGCCCGAAAGCAGCAGCTCGGCGCCGGCCAGCGCGCTCAACAGGATCTGGTACAGGCCGTAGTCGAAGGAGAGCGGTACGGCGGTGAGCACGGTGTCGTCCGCGCGGTAGCCCAGCCGGGCCGCGACCGCCCGGGCGGCGAACGCCACCGGGCCGTGCGGGCAGGCCACCGCCTTGGGCGCCGACGTGCTGCCCGATGTGTAGATCAACAGGGAGAGCCGATCCGCCGGCACCTTGACCTGGGTGCGGGATGCGGGGTCGGCCGCACCGGACAGATCCACCTCGCCCAGCACGGCGACCGGCACCTGCGCCGGCCACTCCAGTCCGTCGGCGCCTGATCGTTCCCCCTCCTCCACCACGATCAGCGAGGGACGGGAGTCGGCGAGCACCGCCGCGAGGTGGTACGCCTTCATCCCCGGGTTGATCGGGACCAGGACGGCTCCTCGACGCCAGGTGCCGTACAGCAGTGCCGTGAACTCACGTACGCTTCCGACCCGGGCGAGCACCCGGTCGCCCGGCTCGATGCCGTAACCCTCCAGGACACGGCTGAAGGAGTCCGCCGCGGCGTCGAGTTCGGCATAGGTCCACACTCCATAGCGGTCGCGCACGGCGGGGGAGTCGGGATGGGCGCCGACGGCCGCCGTCAGGAACACCTCGGCGGCGTTCTCGACGAGGGGCGCGGTGTCGGTGCCCACGGCGTTGTCGATCAGCGCCGTCGCGGGGAACACCTCCGGTGCCGGGGCGGTCATGACTGCGGCTCCTGGGCGAGGGCTGCGGGCACGGCCCACGCGGGCTGGCTGGTGATCTCCAGGACGGCACAGCTCGCGGTGCCCGGGCCGGCGGAGAGCATCAGCACCCGGTCACCGGGGTTCAGCTCGCCCCGCTCGGCGAGGTCGTTGAGCGCGGCGAACTGGTCACCGGCGCCCAGGTGTCCGGTGCGGCGGCCGAACTCCCAGGTGGTGCGTTCCGCCGGCACGCCCAGCAGCTGTTCCGCCTGCCACTGCATCTTGCTGCGGCCCCCGGTGGGGATGACGGCCCAGGCGAGGTCTTCGCGGCGGGTGTCGGCATCGGTCAGGGCGTCGTCGACCGCGCCCATGACCATCGCGATCAACCGCTCGGACGCCTCCCGGATGTTGCCCTGGGCCCGCAGATAGTGGGCGAACCTGGCCGCGTGGTCGTAGGGCTCGCCGGTGGGCAGGGGGCTGAGCCCCGCACCCCGGGCGAGCGCCTCCATCCGGTTGTCAGCGCGGGTCGCGGTCGACAGCACCCGGGCGAACCCGCTGCGGTTGGAGAGCACCAGCGCGGTGCCTCCGTCCCCGTAGACGAGCCCGGCCTCCGCGCTCCAGCGGTGGATCAGCGGCTCGGCGAAGCGGTCGGCGGTGGTGAGTACCGCGGCGGCCTCCTCGGGCTCCGTGCTCAGATGGCGGGCCGCGAGTTCCAGTGAACTGATCGCGGCGTTGCACTCCTGCTTGACCTCGAAGGCCGGTACGCCGCGGTGGACGGCGTGGTCGGCGACGTAGGACGCCACCGGCCACATGGTCTGGCCCTGGAACCACACATAGTTGTGCAGCAGGAGCCGCACGGTCTCCGCGTCGATCTGCGACCGCTTGAGTGCGGTGGTGGCGGCCTGCACCGCCATGTCGGGCGGGGCGATGTCCTCGCCGGCGATCCGGACCGTCAGCAGACCGTCCGCCTCGAACTGCTCGGGGTCGTACTCGCCCGCCTCCACGGCGGCGCGGGCGGGGAACGGTTCGGGGAGCCAGGCACCCGTTCCCGCCACATAAACGCTTTCCCAGCGCATGGTTCTCCCATCGTCAGGGGGCTCTCTCGCGACCGGGTCCTCACCGGCGCCACCGCCGTACATGCGGTGCGCGGTCAGGGCCCGGGTCCGCCCTCGCGGGGATCGTCCGCTTTCGCGCTTTGGGCCTGCTAAAGGCGAGGTAGGGCGGACATCGACGGGCTGGGAACCCTCCCGCTCACCGCGGGCCGGCTCCTGCGCGACGGCCCGACGCCGATCGGCCCGCCGCCGACGGCTCCGACCCGTTCGCACCTCCGGCAGGCGTGCCTGAGTACACAACGAAGCCGGGCACACAATGAAGCCGGTCACACAACGAAAACTGTGCACAACGAAACCTGTTGCACACAACGAAGCCCGGGCCCCTCGACGACGGCCGAGGGGCCCGGGCACACCGACCCGCGGGATCGCTCCGACAGCCGCGGCCTACCCGGTGGTGGTCGGAGCCGGTCGGGCCAGGGGCACGTTCGGCTCCGGACGCTCGGGGGCCACCAGTGAACGCGCCATCAACAACACCTCGAGGACGAGCAACAGCGGTACGCACATCGCAGCACGGTAGGAGACCGTCGCCCCGACCGCCCCGACCAACGGCGGGCCGACGAGGAACCCCACGTAGTTGAAGAGGTTGACGCGGGCGATGGCGGTGTCCGACGACCCCGGCAGCAGCTGGGCGCCGACCGTGAACACCTGCGGAATGATCACGGACAGGCCAGCGCCGAGCATGCCGAAGCCGAACACCGCGGCCCAGGGCCCCGGCGCCGCGGCGACCACCGAGAAACCGGCGGCCGACAGCACCGCGCCCGCGCGGATCACACTGACAGCACCCCACCGCCTCACCCACTGGTCGCCGAAACCACGACCCACCAGCGTGGCGACCATGTAGAGGGCGTACGGGAGAGTGGCCACGGCCTCGGAGCTACCCAGCGTGTCCTGAAGGAACTTGGCACTCCAGTTGGTGGCCGTGGAATCGGCGACCACCGCAACGCCCATGATCAGGCAGAGCGGCAGCAGCGGCTTCCACGGCACTGCCGGCCGCTCGGTCTTCGATGCCTGCGCCGCGATTTCACCGCGCAGCTCCACCGCGGACAACCGGGGGCCCGCCGCCACACCGATCGGCAGCAGCACCACGACCGAGACCGTGTAGAGGACGGACAGCGAGACGTCCCAGTGCGCACCGCCCCAGGCCAGCAGGGCGCCGACGATGCCGCCGAGGCTGGCGGCCCCGTGGAAGCGCAGCATGATGCTACGGCCGTAGCCGCGTTCGATACCCACGCCCGTCATGTTCATCGTTGCTTCCAACGCGCCCACCATCAGTCCGAACACGGCCAGGCTCAGGGCGAGGTGCCACACGGCCCGGCCCGACCCCACCCCCACCAGCGTCAGACAGATCACCGGCTGGAGCACCCGCACCACCATCGGTGCGGGCACCCGTTGCACCAGTCGGGAAGCGCTGAGGCTCCCCACTCCGGCGAGGATCGGCACGGCGGCCAAGAACGCGGGAAGGGCTGCGTCGCTGAGCCCGTACCGGTCCTGGATCGCGGGAATCCGGGTGACCAGCAGGGCGAAGACCGCTCCGTGGACGAGGAAGATCAGCAACAGTGCTGACCGGGCTTGCCGCAGTCGCAGCGGGATCTCCATGGCACCCCCTTCGGGCATCGCCGCCTCAGGACGAGCACGGCACCGGGCGAAGGTATGGAGCGCCGCTGAAGCGCCGCTTGAGCGGCCGGCCGGACCCTGTCGTACGGGCCGACTGCACAAGCAGCCCTACAGTGCGGCCCGGAAATCTGGCGGTGCCCAGCGTGTCCCGGAACGACGGAGGACCGACAGATGCACCCGACCGCCAAGGACGGCACGACCCCCGAGGACCCACGCCGTTGGTGGATGCTCGGTGTGCTCTCCCTCGCGCTGTTCGCGATCGTGCTCAACAACGGCCTGCTCAACGTGGCCATCCCGGAGATGATGCGCAGCCTGGACGCGGACATCAGCGAGGTCCAGTTCATCGTGGACAGCTATGCGCTGGCCCTCGCCGGAGCCCTGCTGACCGCCGGTACGCTCTCCGACCGCTACGGCCACAAGCTCGCCACCCTGACCGGAACGGTCGTGTTCGGAGTCGGTTCGCTGGTGGGGATGGTCGCGGACGGACCCGGCCAACTCGTCGCGGCCCGAGCCCTGATGGGCCTGGGCGCCGCCTTCATCATGCCGGGCACCCTCGCCGTGCTGGTCCATGTCTTCCCCCCGGCGGAGCGGGCGCGCGCCATCGGCATCTGGAGCGGCGCCTCGGCGCTCGGGGTGGCCGCTGGCCCGGTGATCGGAGGGTTCCTGGTGGGCCACTTCTGGTGGGGTTCGATCTTCCTGGTGAACCTGGTACCGGTGGCCGTCGTGCTGGTGGCCGGTGCGCTGCTGTTGCCGGAGTCGTCCAACGCCACACCGCGCAGGCCCGATCCCATCGGTGCACTGCTCGGCACCGCGGCCATGGTGGGTCTGGTCTTCGGCACGATCCGGGTCTCCCAACACGGCTGGACGGCACCCGGTCCGTTGGCAGGGTTCGCGGTGGCGCTGGCCGCCGGAGTCGCCTTCGTCGTGTGGGAGCGCGCCCACCCGAGCCCGATGGTCGACTTCGAGCTGCTGCGCAAACGGCCGTTCATCGGGGCGAGCCTGAGCATCCTGCTGTTGATGTTCGGACTGGCCGGCACCCTGTTCGTCCTCACCCAGAGGCTCCAATTCGCCCTGGGCTACGGCGCCTTGCAGGCGGGACTTGCCGTGATGCCCGTCGCCTTCGCCGTGCTCCTGGGAACACTGATGTGTTCGGCGCTGGTACGCCGGGTGGGGCCGGGCGGCAGCGTGGCGATCGGGCTGGGCGCTGGAGCCGTCGGCATTCTGATCGTGGGCACGGTCGGGAGCGGCTATCCACCGGTCCTGGCGGGACTGCTGCTGGCGGGCGTCGGCTTCGGGCTGGCGATGGGGCCGACCACGGACGTGGTGATGTCCCTGGTACCGCCCGAGCGTTCCGGTGCCACCGGCTCCTTGGACATGACCATGCAGGAGCTGGGAAATGCCCTGGGCGTTGCGGTCGTGGGCAGCGTCCTCGCGCGCAGCTACGCCGATGAGGTGACCTCCGCCGGTCTGCCGGACGCGGCCGGAAGGACCCTCGACAGCGCACTCAGGCTCGCCGAGCGGACCGGTGGCAGTACGGGTGCCGACTTGGCGGCCAGCGCTCGGGCCGCCTTCGACGAGGCCGCCGGGGTGGGGCTGGTGGTGGCCGCGGTCGGGGTGGCAGTTGGCGCGTTGGTCGCCGCAGCGCTGATGCCCCGGCGCGGCGCGTCGGTTGACGGAGCTGGTGACCGGACTTCTGAAGGGACTTCTGACGGGACCGGTGACGTGTTCCGAGCGGGGGAGGGGCCGGTGACTGCTGCGGGAACACCCAAGGACGCGGCACCGCGGGTGGTGGAACAGGGTTCACGCCACTAGGACCCCTGCGTCGAACCGGCTCAACACGCCCTGGAGCCGACGACGACCCTGACGCCCATGGAGTGACTGGAGGCAGGTCGGCGTGCTCCGCCGCTCGACGCCAGTGCATCGGCCCCCAGGTCCGGATCCGGACCTGGGGGCCGATGCGTCATCCCGTTCCGTTCGCCCGCCCCGATCGTTCCCCGCCGCCCGGTGAGGAACGACGCGACGCCTGGGCGGATCTCACTCGCTCGGAGCTCCGACCAGGTCCCGCTCGATCAGGCCGGGTGCGTTCTCGTAGCGCTCCAGCAGCAGTTGCAGGCGTCCGAGGAAGTGGTCTTCCTCCTCCCGAATGAAGAAGTGCCCCCCGGGCAGCACCTCCACCGCACTCTCCGCGGTCGTGTAGGCGGACCACTCCCGGATCTCGGGCACCGTGACCAAGCGGTCCTCCACCCCGCCGAAGGCATGGACGGGCACCGGCAGCGGGGAGCGGTCCACCCGGCCCGCATCGGCGCAGAGCGCCAGATCTCCGCGCACCACCGGCAGGAGGGCCGTCAACCACTCCGGTCGGTCCAGGAGCGCCTGAGGCAGCCCGCCGAGCTCCGCCAGCCCCCGTACCAGTTCCCCGTCGTCCAGGACCTGCCCCTGGGCGATCGGTGGCGCGGGCAGGTGCGGAGCGCGATGGCTGCTCAGCACCAGGGCCAGCGGCAGTCGGGCACCACGGGCCCGTCGGTACTGGGTGAGGGCGAACGCGATCAGTGCACCCATGCTGTGCCCGTACATCAGATGCGGTCGTTCGAGTTCTGGTCCGATCTCCCGGTCCAAGTCGGCTATCAGCGCCGGTAGATCGGTGAAGCGCGGTTCCGCCATCCGGCCCTCCCGGCCGGGAAGCTGCACCGGTTGCACGTCCACGGTGGCGCCGAGCCGGCGCTGCCAGCTGGCGTAGGCGGAGGCACCCCCACCCGCGTAGGGGAAGCAGAACAAGCGCAGTCGGCCCCCGTCGGCCGTCCCGCCGCGCCTCAGATATCGCGTCATAGTGCCCGGTTCTCCTCTCGCTGCCCTGATGTCCACCGGCGCCCACGGCCGCGGAGCGTGGCTGGGCGACACGGTCCGGTGGGGCGTTGACCGCTCGCTGCGGAGGCCGGAACGGATCCCAAACGGAGTACGGCGACAGCCGTGCCTGCCACCCGTCCACCGAACGCCGCCGCAACAGAATCGGCCAAACACCCTCCAGAGTCGGCAGCACCGCTTAAGGGGCGGCAAACGATCGGCACCACAACCGCCCGGCGAGACCGGTCGGCCCCGGCTCGAACGGCGGTCGTACGGGCCGCGGAACAGAGCCGGACCGCAGCCCCGGCGAGGTCACGGGGTTGCGGCCCGGGGTCATGTGGGCTGGGACGGTGTAGTCGACGGGTCGGCCGGGCGGCGGCCGACCCATCGACTACACCGGGGCGGGGACGAGCCGCCCGAAGCCGCGTATGGCGCCGGCGTGCATCGCCTGCTCCGGGGCCTCCAACCCCGGATCGGCGGCCAGGATCGCCTGGTGCAGCCGCTGCAACCGCGGCGAGGGCTCCAACGCCAACTCCTGGATCAGTGAGCGACGCAACCGCTGGTAGGCGCTGAGCGCATGGGAGGGCCGACCGCAGCGGTACAGCGCCAACATCAGCTGGGCGTGCACGGTTTCATGCAGGGGGTGTTGGGCGGCCAGTGCGGTCAACTCGCCCAACAGCGCCGCGTGTCGCCCGAGCCGCAGATCGGCTTCGATGCGTCCGTCGAGCGCGCTGAGCCGGGTCTCCTCCAACCGCAGGGTCTCGACCTCCAGCGCCCGACCGATCTGCACATCGGCGAGTGCGGGACCGCGCCACAGCGAGAGCGCCCGGTGCAGCAGTTGGGACGCCTCCAGATCGGCGCCTTCGCGCAGTGCCGTCTGCCCCGCCACGCACAGCCGCTGGAACTCGGTCGCATCGACGGCCGCGGCGGCATCCAGGGCGTATCCGCCGTAGCGGGTGCACAGGACGTCCTTGGGACCGCGCACCCCACCGGGGTCAAGGGCGTCCCCGAGCATCCTGCGCAACTGTCGGATGTACGTCTGCAAGGTGGCCGGCGCGGTGCGCGGCGGTGCGTCCCCCCACAACTCGTCGAGCAGGGTGGACACGGTCACCACCTGGCCGGGATGCAGCGCCAACAGTGCAAGCACCTGGCGCGGCTTGGCCGCGCTGGGCACCACCGACATATGGGCGAGCTGAGCGACGAGCGGCCCCAGGACCCGGATCTCCATCTGGTACTCCCTTCCAACCACAACCGCCCGGTTTCTTCCTCCGGGGTGACCAACGATGGCAGCAGGAGGGCTGTTGACCCAGTGATCGGTTCACCGGCCCGATATGAATCCGCGACGGTGGCAGCCATGAAGAACTCATATGTGAGGCATGAACGGAACACTGTCTTTCGGCCACATGTGACGCACAAGATTTATCCCAGCCGCTCAGACACGGCGCTCCGACGGACATATTCAGGATGAAAGCGGAGGACCACGTGAACGGAATCACCCTTTTCGCTCCCGACGGTACGACCCGTACGGCCCGTACGAACACCGCACCCACCCCGGGTGCGCTGGGACGGGAGAGATCGATCCCCTCCCAGAAACTCGTCGAGGTGGTCGCCCACATCTGGCTTGAGCCCGACCTCGCGGACCGTTACCGCTGCGATGCCCGCTCGGTACTCGGCGAGTTCGGAGTCTCCGCGGACCTGGCCGACCAGGCCCCGGCGCTGATCGAGGACACCGCGGGCGAGCTGACCATCGAGGAGCTCAGCCGGCCCGCGGTGGCACAGGCGCAGCTCTGCTTCTGCCTGGAGACGGAGTCGCTCTCCGACTCCTCCCGCCTGACGGACGGCTTCTCCACCGCCTTCTCCGCGGCCCTCGCCGCCGCGAACGGGACGACCCTGCGGTGACTGCCGTCCACGGCGAGCGCTCCCCGCGCTCCCAGGAGTCCACGCGAGGGCGGCGCGTGGGATTCCGCAGTCACCTCAGGGCGGAGGTCATCGCGGGGGACGCGGCGTATCTGCTCTCCGACCGCGGTGTGACCGCCCTCCAGGGCGGTCAGATCGAGGCGCTCGTCCCCCTGTTGGACGGTACGAGGGATCTGCCGTCCGTCCTGCGCGAAGCAGCCAGGACCATCCCCGCGGAACAAGCAGGGCGGTTGATCGGACGGCTCGCCCGGGCGGGGTTGGTCGGGTACTCGGGCACCGCCCCGGACGCCCAGACCGATCCCGTGCGCACTCGTGCCCGCGCCTATTGGGAGTTGGCGGGGCTCGACGGGAGCGACGCCCTCGACCGGTTGGCCGCGGGGTCCGTGGAAGTGCTCGCGGTGGGAAACGTCGACACGGACGGAGTGAGGGAAGCGTGCGGGGCCGCCGGTCTGACGCTGGCGGGCGGTGAGGGCTCCGACGGAGGTCCCACCCTCGACGTCCCGCAACTCTCCCTCGTCGTCTGCGACGACTACCTCAACCCCGAACTGCGCGAGGTCGATGCGCGACACCAGGTCACCGGACGACCGTGGCTGCTGACCCGGCCGGGTGCTTCGACCACCTGGCTCGGGCCCGTGTTCCAGCCCGGAATCGGCGCCTGCTGGTCATGTCTGGCCCATCGGCTCGAAGGACACCGGCTCTGTGAGGCCCCCGTGCGACGGGCACTGGGGCTGACCGGACCGGTGCCCCGACCTGCCGCACGGGTCGCGGCCACCGGCGCAGCCGCCGCACACCTGACCGTGCTGGAGGCGGCGAAGTGGCTCGCGGGCTATCGCCATGCCGGCCAGTCGTCGGTGCTGACGCTGGAGACCCTGTCGCTCACCACCGCCCACCACGACCTGCGCCGTCGCCCACAGTGCCCGGACTGCGGAGATCCGACGCTCATCGCCGACCAGGCACGACGACCGGTGACGCTCGTCTCACGCCCCAAGTCGCCCCACAGCGCAGGTCACCGTGCCCGCTCCGTACAGGAGGTCCACGACCAGTACCGCCATCTGGTGAGCCCGGTGACCGGGGTCGTCGACGCCATCCGTCGCGACCCCCGGGCGCCGGCAGCCCTGCACTGCTACCTCGCCGGCCGCAACCCCGCCGCGGGAGGTGCGGACCTCGCCCAACTCCGCGCCGGCCTACGCCAGGTCAGCGGCGGCAAGGGCAGCACCGCACAGGAAGCGGAAGTCAGCGCGCTCTGTGAGGCCCTGGAGCGGTACAGCGCCACGCTCCAGGGCGATGAGCTGCGGATAAGGGACAGCCGCCGTGCCCTGGGGGACGCGGCCCTGTCTCCGGACGCAAGCCAGCTCTACGCACCGCGCCAGTTCCGTGACCGCGACCGGTGGAACGCCCTGCACTCGGCCTTCCAGTACGTTCCCGAACCCTTCGACGACCGCGCACCGGTCGACTGGACCCCCCTGTGGTCCCTCACCGAACAACGCCAGCGGCTCCTCCCCACCGGAATGCTCTACTTCTCCGGTCCCGCGGGCGGTACGGCACCACCCCCGGCCGGTCACCGCGCGCTGCGTGCGGACTCCAACGGCCAGGCCGCGGGCAGCAGTTTGGAGGACGCGATACTCCATGGGTTCCTCGAACTCGTCGAGCGGGACGCGGTGGCGCTGTGGTGGTACAACCGCATCCGTCAGCCGGGCGTCAGGCTCGACGGCACCGAGGGGTTCGGTGACGCCTGGAGCGAGGAACTGCGCGGTACCTACCGTGAGTTGCACCGCGAGGTGTGGGTCCTCGATCTCACCTCCGACCTCGGGATTCCGGTGTTCGCCGCCCTGAGCCGAAGGACCGACAAACCGGCCGAGGACATCATGTTCGGCTTCGGCGCCCACTTCGATCCCGCGGTCGCCCTGCGTCGGGCGCTCACGGAGATGAACCAACTGCTGCCGGCCGTCGTCGACGCCCGGGCCGACGGCTCCGGCTATGGCATCACCGCGCCGGAGCCGCTCGGCTGGTGGTGGGGCGCCACCGTCCGCAACCAACCCCATCTGCTGCCCGACCCCGCACAACCCGCGCGGGGTCCGGCCGACTTCACCCACCAGCGCCGGTCAGATCTGCGCGAGGACGTCGAGGAGGTCGTCACGCTTCTGCGCGGGCATGGCATGGACCTCCTCGTCCTCGACCAGACGAGACCGGACATCGGCATTCCGGTGGTGAAGGTCGTGGTGCCCGGTCTGCGTCACTTCTGGGCGAGGTTCGCCCCGGGGCGACTGTTCGACGTGCCGGTGCATCTCGGCCGGCTCGATGCCCCGACCCCGTACGCCGACCTCAACCCCGTTCCGCTGTTCGTCTGAAGTACGTGTGCGTCTCCCGGCCGTCTCGACGGCTCTCCCCCGCGTCCCGCTCAGGAGTTCCCATGCCAACCGAGAGGTCATTCGACGGCCACCCGACCGTACGCCGAGGACGGCGCACCCTCTCCCTGTGGGCGCTGCGCGAGGACGTACTGGTGGACACCGGCTGCCCCAGCGGTGCCGTGGTGCTCTCGGGAAGATGGGGGGAGGTCCGTATGCGCCATGCCAGCCCCTCGGTGCGTGAGGCGCTGCGTCGGATGCGGCTCGGGCCCATCTCCCTGGCGAACGTGGTGGCCGGCGCGCCGCCCCCGCCTCCCTCGGTGTACGAGGGGGGCGGGGGCGGCGCGTCCGTCGAGGCTTCCCTGACGGAGATCTTGATGGTGCTCCAGCGCCTTCAACACCTGGTGGTGCGTTCCCTAGGGCTCGACAGCCCCGACCATCTGCTGATGTCCGTGGTGCCGATCTCCCAGTCGGCCCGCTACGGACCGACGACGGTCGATGAGAAGCACCCGATCCGACTCTCCCAGTTCGCGTTCTTGCGCAGTGAGGGAAAGGGCTTCGTCCTGGAGTCACCGACCTCCCTGCACCGGGTGGTCCTCCACTGCCCGGAGGCATCCTGGGTCATCGGGATGCTCGGGCGTCCCATCACCAGTGCCGAAGTGGCTGCCGCGGTCCCCCTGCCGCTCGAGGCGACCCGCGAGATCATCGCCCATCTGCTGGGCACCGGGATGGTGGTGCCGGCCGAGCCGTTGACCTCGCCCGACCTCGGGGGCGGCGCCGAACCCGGCACGGGAGCCGTGCAAGGCGACGGAGTCCTGCATCCTCCCGTCCCCGGATTCGCGGAGGACAGCGATCCCGCCCTGGCCTCCTGGTCCGCGATCGACCTGCTGTTCCACACGCGCTCCACGCTCGGCAGGCACGACGCGGACTTCGGAGCCACCTACCCGCTCGCCGACCGGATGGCCCCGGCCCCCGCGGTCAAACCCCTGCCGGATGGACCGCGCATCGCCCTCGCACGGCCCCGACTCGATGAGATGCCGGCGAGCGATCCGCCCCTGAGTTCCGTACTCGAAGGCCGCCGCAGCATCCGGTCCTTCGGCTCCGAGCGACTGACCGCGGACGTGCTGGGGGAGTTCCTGTTCCGGGCGCTGCGGGTGCGGTCCCTCCATGACGGGTCACGCGGCGGCGACGAGGGAGCCTTCACTGACCGGCCCTACCCGAGTGGTGGCCGGGCCTACGAGCTGGAGTTCTACCTGGCGGTCCGGGACTGCGCAGGCATTCCGCCCGGCATCCACTACTACGCCCCGCTGGAGCACTGCTTGGTGCAGGTGGGGGACCCCGACCATGAGTCGGCCAGGGCGGAGTTGTTCGCCGAGGCGAGGATCGCCGCTGGGCTCACCGACCTGCCGGCCGTCGTCATCACCATCACCTCCCGCATCCACCGCCTGGCGTGGAAGTACAGTGGCCTGCCGTACGCCCTCACGCTCAAGCACGTCGGTGCCGTGACCCAGAACCTCTATCTGGTGGGCACGGCGATGGGGCTGGCGTCCTGCGCGCTGGGTAGCGGTGACATCGATCTCGCCGCCCGGGCCACGGGCCTCGACTGGCGCATCGAACCGAGCGTCGGAGGCTTCGTGCTCGGTACGCTCCCTGAGGAACTGGCGCAATCCGCCGTAGTGCGGCACGATTTTCACAGGTCTAATCCACAAGCTGGCTCCGGAGTTCAGACTCTCCCCATTGACTGATCTCCTGTGATGCCTCTCCGCGGGGGAATGCATGAGGGACGCCATGACGCGCTCGGGTAGATCCAGGACCGCCGGTAGACGGGCCCCCGACCCGGGCGTCGGCGCTCCGCCGGCCCTCTCGTCGGCGGTGTCCAAGATGGGGCGTGGCGCCCCGCCGCCACACCTCGCCCTCAGCATCCTGCTGTTGGTCGAGTGCGGATTCGTCCTCGTGGGCTTCCTGAACATCCTCGGGGAGGAACCGGCGACGTTCACCCTGGTGGCGTCCGTGATCGGCTTCGCCCTCATCTTCGTCCTGCAACTCGTCCACTCTTCGTACCAATTACGCCAGTTCCGCGCCCGATGGGGCCGGTGGACTCTCGCCGTGCAGGCCCTCTTGACCTATCTCCCGCTACTGACGCTCGGCTTCGGCTGGGGCGGCATGGCGGGATTCTTCGGTGCCTCGGTTCTGCTGGTCCTGCGCCCCCAGGTGGCCTGGCCGTTGTTCGCCGCGGTGACCGCGGTGGCCGCGGCGACCGGCCCGCTCCTCGGCATGGACCTGGTCGCCACCGTGTACATCGCGGTCTCGACGGTCCTCACCGGACTGATCGTGTACGGGCTCAGCAGGCTGGCCGAGTTGGTGGTCGAAGTGCAGGAGGCCCAGCAGGAGATCGCGCGGCTCGCGGTCACCCAGGAGCGCCTCCGCTTCGCCCGTGACCTCCATGACCTCCTCGGCTACAGCCTCTCGGCCATCACCCTCAAGAGCGAGTTGGCCCGTCGACTGGTGCACGGCGAGACCGATCGTGCCCTCGCGGAGCTGGAGAGCATCCTGGAGATCTCCCGCCAGGCGCTGTCCGACGTACGCACGGTAGCCCGCGGCTACCGGGACATGTCCCTGGCCACCGAGGCGGTATCGGCACAGGCCGTACTGGAAGCGGGCGGCATACGGGCCACCGTGGACCTCAGGGGCAGGCTTCCCGAAGGCGAGGTCGACACCATCATGGCCACCGTGCTGCGGGAGGCCGTCACCAATCTGCTGCGGCACAGCAAGGCGGAGAACTGCCGGATCGCCTGCTGGACCGATGCGGCGGGCGACGCGGTGCTCACGATCGTCAACGACGGTGTGGAGCAGTCCCTTTCGGGCACTCTGCCGGATCCGAACTCCCGTGATGGCAGCGGCTTGCAGAACCTACAGTTCCGGTTGGCGGCGGTCGGTGGCCGGCTCGCCTCGGGCATCGACACGGACGGCTGCTTCTCGCTGCGGGCCGAGGCGCCCCTGCGGCTGCCCCCTCATCTCGCGGACTGAATCGCGCCGACTGCGTGCTCCAAGTCGACTGAACGGTTCGATGGACAGGCCCCGCGCCCCCGGCCCCTGCGGATGTTCCGTCGACGGGGCGGGGGCGGTGTCACATCAACCAGCCGCTCTCCCGCGCCACTCGGATGGCGTCCACCCTGTTGCGGGCGTTGAGCTTGGTGACGATGGTCGTCAGATAGTTGCGGACCGTCCCCACCGAGAGGAAGAGACGGATCGCGATCTCCGCCGCCTCCGCCCCGTCCGCGGCCAGCCGCAGGACCTCCACCTCACGCGGAGTCAGCGGGTTCTCACCGTTGTCGAAGGCGGCGAGGGCGAGTTGGGGGTCGATGACCCGCTTGCCCGCGGCCACCTCGCGCACGGCGTAGGCAAGTCGGGCCGGCGGCGCCTCCTTGAGGAGGAAGCCGCCGACCCGGGCCGCGAGTGCCTTGCGGAGCGTTCCGGGTCTGCCCAGGCTGGTGAGGATGAGCGTTCGGCACCAGGGCGCTTGCTCGGCCAGGAGCGCGGCGGCACTCAGACCGTCGAGCCCCGGCAGATCGACGTCGATGATGGCGATGTCCGGCCGGCACTCCAGCACGGTGCTGACGATGGTGTCACCGCGTTCGACTTCGGCGACCACGTCTAAGTCGTCCTCCAGAGCCAGCAGTGCCACAAGCGCCCCGCGAACCATGTGCATGTCTTCGGCGAGCAGGATGCGTATCAATGCGGTCCCCCGTCGGGTTCGGTCGATTGGCCGACACCTTTTGGGCGGAAATGCTACTGGATAGAGACAATGCACGGGATTTATGCAAACGTCTTTCTTTTTGAACTCAACTCCATTGTGCCACCTCAAGCCGCAGGGCAGTGGTGGTCCTCCCCTCCTGAACCGCTTCGACCGAGACCGGGACTGTGCAAGTGCGTAGACCTTCGTCCCAGCGGAACCCCTCGGCGGTCGCCCGCATTCGGGTGATCTGATCCAGCTCCGCATAGTCGGAGAAGTTCGTCGTGATCGAGGCGATCGTCAGGGTGTACGGGTCCAGTCCGTGCAGCCGTGCGACTGAGGCTATGGCCAACTGCCGTGCCGCTTCCATCTGGAGGTGGCCCGGCACATGGTCCAGCGGGTGGTCGAACACGTGCGGGTGCGTGGTGTCCACCACCAACTGCGCCGAGAACAGCCCGTGCTCCGCCTCGGCGACCGGATCGGTGATGAACACATTGCGGGCGTCGCGCCGCCCCACGGTGGCGGGCTCGGCGGCCGTGAAGCGGGGCAGCAGGAACCCCGGGTGATCGGGGACCTGTCGCTTTCCGCGCAGCACCCGGTAGGCGGAGGTGGAAAGGATCAGCAGTCCGCCCTCCCCTTCGAGAGCGAGCTCCCCGTCGACATGGATGGCTCCGGTGAAGGTGAAGCCCTGCACCCGGCCGGCTCTGTTGCGCTTCGGCTTGGCGTCCATCGTGACGACGAGGTCCGCGGGCCGCAGTCCGATCCGCAGCGGCGCGAAGCCCGTGGTGCGCAGATTCAGGTCGCGGAAGATGAAGGCCGAGGCGAGGGCCACGTTCAGATGACGATGGGCGACCAGCACACCGGCCTGGCGCACCACCTCGACCAGGAGGGTGAAGTCGTACAGCGGCGAGGTCTCGCCGATGAGGTGGCCACGGGGCAGTTGGGCGGCGACCTTGAAGCTGTCCTCACCCGTCTGGATGGAGTCGGTGACGAAGACCTCGGCGATCGAGGAGCGGTGGACGAGGGCCCGCGGCACCGTGGCGTCATAGCTCAGCGTCGGCAGCGCCGCGGTCTCCTCGCTGATGAGGGACCCGGTCTGCTGGGGGTCTGCCTCGGCGACGGTGGCCGATGCGGGGAGGGGGAGGGTGGCGGCGGGCGTCGAGAGGGAGGCTGAGGTGGAGATGGACATGGCGAAGTGATCCCTTCACACGAATGGTCATGGGGAGCGGTGGCCACCCGTGGGAGCCCGTCGAGTCGAGCGGGGCTCCCACGGCGTGGCAGGAAGCGCAGGAAGTGCAGGAAGGCTGCGGGGCGCCGGTTTCCGCCGTGCGGTGCCGGACGCAGTGGGTCGGTCAGCGGTGGCGATGCGGCGCGGGGAAGTGGGCGAACGAGCCCAACAGGCCCTCGGCGCCCGTGGTGTCCGCAGTGGTCAACTACCGTGCCGGGCCGAGAGGGTCCGTCCCACCGGGGGCGCATCGACGGGCGACTTCGGCTGCTGCCCGGGCGCGGGCAGCGACGGATCCTCAACGGCGCGCAGGGAGGGCCAGCAGGGCAAGCGGGCGAGCAACGCATCGAAGCCGGCCGTGCCCGAGCGGGCGCCGAGCACCCCGTCCGGCCTGATGTAGGCGAACCACGGAGTGTCGCCGCCGCCGAGCGCATGGCTCCGGTCGTGGAGGACCTCGCAGCCGGGAACCGCGGCCACCCGGTCGTGGCCGGCACCGGGACGCACCCAGAGTACCTGTACGACGTCGTCGACCTCCCAGGCGCGAAACGCCAGGGCGGCCTGCTCAGCCCACTCGCCGGCGCCCGCACCGTGCACCACCAGTGTGTGCCGCCCGGTGGACAGGTACGCCCGGAGCGACGTCACCGCACCCCCGGGCACCGGTGCGAGCGGTACGTCGAAGGTGCGCCTGCCCAGCCGCAGAGCGCGCGGCACGGCAGCGGCACCGGGCAGGTCGACGACCGCCGCACTGCGTGAGTGGTCCAGATCCAACTGGGCCAGCAGGGGCACGACCTTGGACTCCAGCACTCCCGCGCCGGACAGCGCCCGCATCGCCAGATCCCGGGCCTTGCGGGCCATCGGGGAGCGCAGCAGCCACATCCTGGTCTGTTGATCCCCGCTGCGGACCGCCCGCACCGACGCCGGCCGGCGTTCCGCCTCGAAGCTGTCGAGCAGCCGTGCATCGCCGCCGCGGATCACCGAGGCCAGCTTCCACCCGATGTCATAGCCGTCCTGCACACCGGTGTTGAGCCCCTGTCCGCCCGCGGTGGTGTGGGCGTGCACCGCATCTCCCGCGAGCAGCACCGGACCCTCCCGAAAGCGAGGGGCAACCTTTGCATGGACCCGGAAGCGGCTGGACCAGCGGACGTCCCGCAGCCTCAGTCCACCGGGGCCGCGCTCGTCGAGCAGCCGTTGGAGCAGTTCTAGCGGGGGCGGTTCGGATTCGTCGGTGGGTTCGGTGTCGAAGAAGACCCGGTGGCCTTCGGGCTGCGGCACGATCACCAACACACCCTCCGGAGCGATGTGGTGCTGGACCTCGGCCTCCGCCGGAGCCCCCTCAAGCGTGCCGTCCCCGATCAGGAACGTCCGCTCGAAGGTGTGGCCCTCGAAGGGGATGCCCACGGCCGTGCGGACCAGGCTGCGCGCCCCGTCGGCGGCGATGAGCCACGGAACCGTCAGTGTCTCCTCGCGCCCGCCGGACCGCAGGGCCACGGTCACGGACTGGTCGGCCCCGGAGCGGTCCACCCGTACGGTCGTGGCCTCGGTCTCCCACTCCACCCGACCGCCGAGTTCCACGAGCCGTCGGTGCAGGGCCCGCTCGGTCACGGGTTGTGGCACACACAACGGGCCGGGGAACGCCGTGTTGGCCAGCCCTCCGAATCGCACCCCGGCGATGCGTCGACCGGCGGTCCAGTAGGACGCCCCGGCCAGCGGCAGGGCGACCCGGGCCAGCTCGTCGGCCACACCGATGCGGTCGAGGCACTCCAGCGCCCCGCTCCACAACACCAGTCCCTTGGGAGCCGTACCGGGCCCCTGGCGGCGGTCCACCACACGAGCGGGCACACCGAGACTCCACAGCGCGCAAGCCGAGGTGAGACCGGTCGGTCCGGCCCCGATGACCAGCACGGGCGCACTCATCGTGAACCACCCAGGGCCCGTGCGCCGAAGGGGCCGGCGCCCACGAGGGCGTCATCGGTCGCCGCGGCGGTCGTAGCGCCATCCGTGGAGACCGCCACCGCCACCGCCCCCGCCGATGGCTGTTCGGGGCCCTGGTGCCCGAGCACGGCGTCGATCTCCTCGATCGCGCGCCGGGTGTCGGTGAAGTGCACCGCGCGCATGCCCAGACCCTCCGAAGCCGTGCAGTTCTCCTCGGTGTCGTCGACGAACAGGCACCGCTCGGGGCCGACCCCGAGCCGGTCGAACAGCACCTGGTAGATGGCCGGGTCCGGCTTGCGGACTCCTTCGCGGTGCGAGTCCACGACGACGTCGAACAACGCGTCCACGGGCAGTTGGGCCCGCCACAGCGGCTCCCACTCGCGCACATTGTTGGTGAGCAGAGCCAGTCGTACGCCACCGCGCCGCAGCGAGTGCAGATACTCCAGGAACGGTGTGTTGGGACGGCGTCCGCGGAACCAGAGCTCGCCGAAGCTGTGCCCGTCGCCCAACACCCGGCCCGCGCCCTCGGGCAGTTCGGCCAGGATCCGCTCGGTCATCTGCCGCTCGCTGATCCTGCCGGTCTCCAGCGCGGCCATGGGTGTCTGGCCGTACCGTTGCGTTGCTGCCACCAGGGCACCCGCGAGCTCATCCGTGCCCAACCGGGCCAGCTCGGCGAAGGCCACGAAGGTCTCCACCAGCGGGTTGGTGAGAACCCCTCCGTAGTCGACGACGACCGTGTCGATGGCCATGGCCACTCCTCCTCGTACCGGTCTGGGCGTACGCACGCTCCGCGCGCCCCCCATCT
Organism: Streptomyces sp. NPDC059256; assembly: GCF_042753785.1. Taxonomy (NCBI): domain Bacteria; kingdom Bacillati; phylum Actinomycetota; class Actinomycetes; order Kitasatosporales; family Streptomycetaceae; genus Streptomyces; species Streptomyces sp. NPDC059256. The sequence continues at coordinate 228,614 of NZ_JBHYZO010000009.1, forward strand.
GTTGCAGAAAAGGTCCAGGAACCGTCCGTCGGTCCTCCAGGGAGGCCGAATGGGAGTGGTGGAGGATCTGTCCTGCGTCCGCCGTAGCGCGGTGCCCCGGACGCTATGCGCGACCCCTTGTGCAGGGCCAAAGCAGCCTGTCCGGCAGTCCCTACACCAGTCCCCACACCAGCCCCCGCGCCAGCCCCCGCCAGTCGGCGAACTGCGCGGACCGAGGTCACATCGCCGTTCCACCCCTGTCCTGCGGGGCAGTTGGGCAGGCACGAGCGATTTGGACCCCGCGGTCGGGGCACCACCGGCCAGTCCAAGCACACAACGCCCCCACGGCACACGCATCCCTCGCTGCGTTGTGACAACGGCGAAGGTGCGTTCGTGTCATGGGGGATGGGCGGCGCCATGCCCGCCACCAACAGCTCGGGGCCGCCCCGCCGACCGGCCTGCACACGGCAGGCTCTCCGGTCGGCGGGACGGCCCCGGGCGGGGGAGGAGTCAGATCTTCGCGGCGGTCCTGTGTTCCTCGTCGGCCTGGGCGACGGCCGTCCGTACGGGCGGATCGACCGCATCCGGATCAGCCGTCTCTCGATCGGCCGTGGCACGCGCCGCGGTGTCCGCAGTGGGTTCACGGCCCCCGTCGGCCCGCGAGCCCGCAGCGTGATGCACCGAGCCCCCTTCGCTGATGCCGAACCGTGCGTGCAACCGGCGTAGCGGCCCCGGTGCCCACCAGGTGGCCTTGCCCGTGAGCGACAGCACCGCGGGGACCAGCAGCGTACGGATGACCATGGCGTCCATGAGGATGGCGAGGGCCACGCCGAGTCCCAACATCTTGGTGTTGGTGATCCGCGAGCTGCCGATGGCCACCATCACCACCGCGAGCACCACCGCGGCAGCGGTGATCACCCCACCCGTGCCCCGGATGCCCTCGACGACCGCGGCCCTGTGGTCGCCGGTGCGCAGCCGCTCCTCGTTGATCCGGGACAGCAGGAAGACCCCGTAGTCCATGGAGAGCCCGAAGGCCAGGCAGAACATCAGCACCGGTAGCGCCGTCTCGATGCTGCCTGTCGGTGTGAAGCCCAACAGGTCGGAGAAGTTGCCGTCCTGGAACACCCAGACGACCGCTCCGAGCATCGCGGTCAGACTGAGCGCATTGAGCAGCACCGCTTGCACGGGCACCAGCACACTGCCGGTCAGCAGGAACACCAGCACCAGCGTGGCGAGGACGATGATGCCGATCGCCCACGGCAACCCACGACCGATGGCCGACTGGCTGTCGATCAGGGCCGCGGTCGTACCGGACACATGGGCCGGGAACGGCGTTCCCACTTCCCTTACGTCCCGCACCAGTTCCTTGCCCTCCTCGGAGACGGCCTCCACCCCGGGCACCACCGTCAGGTACGAGGTGTCGCCCGCGGTACGGGAGGGCTGGGCGCTACCCGAGAGCTCACCGTCCGCGTAGCGGCCCTGCGGGGCGTCCACCCGCAGCACGCCGGGCAGGGTGGACAACTCCTCGGCATAGCTCCCCAGCTTAGCGCCGGCCGCCCGTTCGGTGACGACCTCGATCGCTCCGGTGGGACTGCCCTGGAACCCGTCCTTGATGCTCTCCTGCACCTGCCGCGACTGTGCGGACGAGGGCAGTTGGCGGTAGTCGGCCGTACCGAAGTCGACGTTGAGGAAGGGGGCGCCCAGGAGCAGCAGCACGGCGAACGTACCGGTCGCGACCAGCGGCGCACGCCGCATCACACCCTGTGCCAACCGCGCCCAGGCAGCCCCGGGAACTGACTTCCGCTGGCCGCCCGAGCGCCGCTTGAGCAGCTTGCGGACGTCCCATGCGTCAATGCGCGGGCCGAGCACCACGAGCAGCGCCGGCAGTACCACCAGGGCGGCCACGGCCGCCAACACCACCACGCTGATGCCGGCGTAGGCGAGCGAGCGCAGGAAGTACAGCGGGAACACCATCATGGCGGCGAGTGAGACGGCGACGGTCGCTGCCGAGAACAACACCGTGCGCCCCGCGGTGTTCAAGGTGGTGGTCAGCGCGTCCCGGAGGTCCTTGCCGGTGTCCAACTCCTCGCGATAGCGCCGCACGATCAACAAGGCGTAGTCGATGGCGAGTCCGAGGCCGAGCGCGGTGGTCAGATTGGTGGCGAAGACCGACACATCGGTGAACTCGGTGATGACCCGCAGCACCGCATTGGTACCGAGGATGGCGATCACCCCGATGCCGATGGGCAGCAGCGCCGCGACCGCGCTGCCGAAGACCACCATCAGGATCAGCAGGGTGATCGGCAGGGCGATCAACTCGGCCCTGATCAGATCCTCGGCGATCAGCTTCTGCTGTTCGTGCTGGACGGCGACGCTCCCACCGATCCGTACGGTGAGATCGTCCTGCCGGCCGTCGAAGCGGGGGATGATCCGGTCTTCGAGCGTGCGCTCCGCCGCCAGTTCATCACCGTCGATGCGGGCGACCACCATCGCCTCCCGGCCGTCCTGCGAGCGCAGGGCGGGGGAGCGGGTGCTCCAGTAGGACGCGACACCGGTGACTCCGGGAACGGCCGCCAGCCGGTCGGTGAGCTCCCGACCCTGTTGGGCGATCCCCGCGTCGTCGACGCCCTTGCCCGCGCCGTTGGCTTCGGCGAGCAGGACGACGTTGGGCCGGGCGTCGGGGAACTCGCGCTCCAGCACCTTCGCGGCGTACGACGACTCCGAGGCGGGATCGACGACGCCGCCGCTGCCTCCGCTGCGCAGTCGGTCGGCCACCCCGCTGCCGAGGACCACGGCACCGGCCAACAGGACCAGGGTGAGGAGGAGCAGCAGCCGTGGCCGGTTGCAACTCAAGCGGGCCAGGGCGGTGAAGGGGCCGCCGGGCGAAGTCTGGTGGGGTGGGGCACCGGTACGTGGTCGATGCGGCATGGGCGGGACTCCCGGGTCGGTCGATACCGGTGGTGTTCGTGCCGGGAGGAGTCCTCGCGGAGCAGCCCGCCACCGGTGGGGTGAATGGGTCGGGGCTTGATGGGGCCGTGCTGTGGCGCCGTCAGCGCCGGCGCAGTTGGAACTGGCCGGGAGTGGTGGAGGGCACCCCGGTGAGGATCTCCCGCAGTCCACCGCTGACCACGTAGTCGCCGTACGGCGTCACGGCCACGGTGGTGGGGTCGGCGAGCGGCCAGGTCTGGTCGCGCAGGGTGCGGGCCGTGCGCCAGCCGTCCGTGGACCGCAGGACGACCACGGCGTCCCGGCCACCCGCACCGCCCGGCAGCGAGAGGTCGTTCACCACGACGACCAGGGAGCCGTCCGGGCGCAGTGCGAGCCCGTCGATGGAAGCGGGCGCGCGATCCAGGCGTACTTCGCGGACGACGGGGCGCGCCGAACGCGGACGGTCGATGCGAAAGAGCCGGCCGCCGTCGTACTTGCCCATCAGCAGATACCCGGCGGGGTGGGCGACGATGCCGTTGGGACCCGTGCCATCGGCCGTGAAGCGATCGTCGCGGATCACCTGGAGCACCTCACCCTCCCGGCTCACCCGGGTGATGGTGTCGGCTTCGGTGTCGGTGACGTAGATGTCGCCGTGGCGGTCGGTGGTGACGTCGTTGGTCCGCGGCTCGGACTCCCCGGTCGAGACGGGGACCAGCTGCCGTACGGCCCCGGTGGCCAGGTCGAAGCTGCCGACGCCGTTCACCGGGGGCAGGGAGGTGTCCACCATGCCCAGACGGCGGAAGAAGTAGTCGCTGTAGGCCGCCTGGATGCTGCCGCGGACCGCGTCCACCTGGATGCCGATCACGGAGACCCGGGCGAACGGGGCGACCAGCACGGAGAGCGATCCGTCGGCGCGCACCACCGAGATGGTGCCCTGGGCGGTGGAGCCGACCAGGAACGCCTTGCGTCTGGGGTCCCAGGCTACGCCTTCCGGATAGAGCCCCGGAGCGGTGACCGAAAGGGTCCGCGGCAGCGGGCAGCGGTCCGCGCCGGTGGCGGCGAACGCGGGCAGCGGCGCGGCGGCGATGGCGCCACCGGCCGCGCCGGCTGCCGCGAGGCGCAGAAGGGTGCGGCGGGATGCCTGTAGTGAGGGTTCCACGGTGTGCTCCTTCGAGCGGTACGGAATGTGGGGCGGTGCGCGGGGCCGTACGGGCCGGGGCTGATCGGGGAAGGGGTCGGACAGACCGGCTCCGCCGACGGGGAAAGCGTCGCGAGGCTTGCTGGAGAACTGCTGTACGGGTGCTGTAATCAGCCGCCGTTCGCTGTCCGTACGCGGGTGGCCGGGCCGGCGGCGCATCACCGCCGTTGCACGCGCTTCCGGGCTTCGGTGGTCCCGTCCGGCCAGGGGGCCGTGCACCGGGGATGGATCGGTGCTTTGGCTTGCCTCAAGGCGGCCTGCCTAGCGTCGTGCTCGTCCATGTGCCGAAGCCGCGCAGTCGCCCGGTGAACAGCCAGCAGAATGTTGAAGGAGACGGATCGCGTGACGGTAGACACGGTAGGCGTCGAAGAGGCTGAGCCGGTGTCGGCCTCCGTCCCGGCCAAGGAGGTTCGCCGGTTGGATCGGGTGGTGATCCGGTTTGCTGGTGACTCGGGTGATGGGATGCAGCTTACGGGTGACCGGTTTACGTCGGAG
>NZ_JBHYZO010000010.1:0-217962 GCF_042753785.1 Streptomyces sp. NPDC059256
CTCGTCACCCGGCCGATCGGCCGGGTGACGAGCCCCAACAAGTCCGTACGAACCGCTGTTAGCCCACGCGCTGGAGTGCCTTCTCCTTCCGCGCTGCCACGCTCGACCCGGATTCGCGGCGCGCCATGCGGCGCAGCAGGACGGGGGCGAGGAGCAGACCGACCACCGCCCAACCGCCGAGTACGGCCACGGTTTCCAGATGCCGCCAGGAGTCGCCGATCTCGACGCTTGCCGCAGCGTCGGGCAATAGGGCGGAGCGCATCCCGAGGCCGAGCCAGTAGACGGGGAACACCTGCGCGAGGCCCTGGACCCAGTCGGGCAGGGAGGTGATCGGGTAGAAGATGCCGGAGATGCCGATCATGGCGAGGATCGGCAGCATGAGGATCCCTTGGCTGCGCGCACTGGTGAAGATCGAGCCGAGCACCGCGCCGATCGGCAGGGTGGCCATCAGCCCGAGTGCGAGCACCCAGGCGAGCGTCAGCCAGGCTCCGCTGCTGCCGACGGACAGGCCGTCGATGATGATCAGGCCGGGGATCAGGAAGATCGCGAGGTCGATGATCAGACAGCCGGAGACCGATACGATCTTGCCGGTGAGATAGCCCACCATGCCGTTCGGCGTGGCCTTCGCCCGCAGCAGGGTGCCGTCCTCCCGGTCGGCCGTGAGGTGCTGGCTCATGGTGATGATGGCCATCGACGCGTTCATGCCGAGGATGCTGGGGAGCACCAGGGTGCCGAGCATGAACCCGCTGCTGCCGAAGTCGACGTCGCGCATGAAGAACATGACGACCAGCATCAGCACGGGCCAGAAGAAGTGGTTGAAGATGTCTCCGGCGTTGGTGACGGACTGCCGGATCTCGATCACACCGCGGGTCCAGCCCGCGCGCAGGGCCGTCGTCGTCGGGTTCATCGGGCCGCTCCTTCGTTCACGGCTGCGGTCTCGCCCGCCGGCTCCACAGGCTCCTCCGACGTCGTTCCGTCGCTCGTTTCGGCCTTCCGGACCATGGCGAGGTACGTGTCCTCAAGCGAGGCCCTGCGGACCTCCAGATCGGCGATCTCCTCGCCGAACTCCTTGAACAGCCCGAAGGCGAACCCCGTGGAGTCGACGGTCGACTGCTCGTACTGCCGCCCCTGCCGGGTCCAGCGGACTGTGTCCGCACCGGCGATGCGCCGGGAGAGCTCCTCCGCCGTGCCGTCGCCGATGATCCGACCGCCGTCGAGGATCATGATGCGGTCCGCGAGCTTCTCGGCTTCCGGTAGATCGTGAGTGGTGAGCAGGATCGTCGTCTCGTGTTCGCGGGCGAGGCGGCCGACGAGCTCGTGGAACTCATGGCGGGCCACCGGGTCGAGGCCCGCGGTGGGCTCGTCCAGGAAGAGGAGTTCGGGGCGCCCCGCGATGCCGACCGCCACGTCGAGCCTGCGGCGCTGACCGCCGGAGAGCATCCTCACCTTCTTGTGGGCGTGCTCGGTGAGGCCGACGGACGCGACGAGCTCATCCGGGTCCCAGGGCCGCTTGATCGTGTCGGTGGAGTAGGCGGCGTAGTAGCTGCCGAGGTGCGCGAGCAGTTCGCGCACGTACCAGCGCCCGTGGTCGCGCCATGACTGGAGTACGACTCCGACCCGCGCCCGCCACCGCTCGTCGCCGTGCGCCGGGTCGGTGCCCAGCACCTCGACCCGGCCGGCCGACCGCATTCTGAAGCCCTCCAGGACCTCGATCGTGGTGGTCTTCCCGGCGCCGTTGGGGCCGAGTAAACACATCACTTCGCCCTGCCGCACCTGGAAGGTCACGTCGTGCAGGACGTCAGTGGTGCCATAGCGCATGCGCAGGCCCTCGACATCGAGCACGACCTCCTCGCTCGTGTGCATGGTTGTTCCTTTCCTCGTCAAGGAGCCGTCGTCCAAGAACCGCGTGGACCGCCCGCGCATGGGGAGAGCGGCCTTGGGGTTGCGGCGGCCCGGGTACCGAACGGGGGATGGATCGGCTCCGGGCCGCCGCGCTGACGCCGGCCGGGTGGTCGTCCGTCCCGCCGACAGGTCTGGGTTACTCGGACCGACGGATCGCCACGTCTCCGTCGAAGGTGCGTACCCTCACTTCGACGACGTCCACCGAGTCGCCGGGTCCTTCGGCCGAATCCAGCTCGTTGTGCACGGTGCCGAAGACCGTGCTCACGTCGTACTTCACTGCGCTGCCCTCGCGGATGCCGACCTCGACATCACCCGAAGCGGCGGTCAGTAGCACCAGTCCGCGTCTGACCTCGCCGATCCGGATGCACCCGGAGGCCGTCTTGGCCTCGACGCCGCCGTAGGCGCGGGTGATGTCGATGTCGCCGTTGGCCCCGGTCACCCGGAGGGTCCCGGTGACCTCTCCCACGGAGTTGGCACCGTGGTCGTTCTTGATCACCGCGCTGCCCTCGATCTCACCGATCCGGACCGTCCCGGACTTCTTGGTGATCTCACCGTGGCCCGTCATCCGGGCCACCGTGATGTCACCGGAGATGGCGGTGAGGCGCAGCGGCCCCGTCTGGTCGAGCAGGATGTCGCTCTCCACCGTCTCGAACTGGCACTCGCCGAGACGGCCCTCCGCGTACAGTCCCGCCCAGGCCGAGCCTCCCCGCACCTGGGACCCCTCGGGCAGTTCGACGCTCACCTCGACCGAACCGCCCTCCTCGGGAGACGCACTGGACCGCCGAAGCAGTCGCCAGTCCGTCTTGACCTGCAACTTCCCTCGGGAGAAATTGACCCGTACCTGTTTGGCGGCTGCCACGTCGGACACCTTGGAACTGTCCGTCGGGCGTACCTCTACGACAGTGTCCACACGGTCACTCGCTCTAAGCCTGATGTCCCCGATGCCGATCTCAAACACTGCGGTGATCGGTTCGGGGGTATCGAAACTGGCCACTGCCGGTCCTTCCGTCATGCGCCCGCTTGCGTGTCATGGCTGCTATCGCGCCCAGCCGGTGTAGCGCCTGGTCCCAGGAGGTCCCCGCCGTTCGGTGCGCCGGCTGCCGACCCGCAGTGCAGCTGTGACGGTCCGCACCAGCCAGGCGTTGACCGAGAGTCCCTCCCGGCTCGCCACCTTCTCGACCTGGGCCTTGATGCCTTCGGACGGACGGAAGGTAATCCGGGCGGTCTCACCCCCCGCTTCCGCCGGCGCGCTCTCGTCGCCGTACCCGGCGTCGTCGCCTTCGGGTGAGGGTTCGGGCGGTGGTGGAATCACCACGAATCGCAGGTCGAGGCCGCGCAGGCGCACCTGGACCGACCCCGGTACCAGGTCGGTGGTGATCTCTTCAGCCGCATCCGACAGCGCTTTGAGCAGCGTGAGCCGGACTGACGAGTCGAACGCCGCGGTGAGCTCTTCCCCGACTGCGAGTGCTTCCTCGCCACGTGCCTCCGCCGCGGCCAGGAAGTCACGGCGAAGGCTGTCGACATAGGGCGTCAAGTCCATGACGTCATAGTGGCACATCTATGGCGCCAGAACAATCACCATGGCGGCACCTCCATCGCCGCCACTGGGCCCAGGAACCTTCTGGGCGGGCCAACCTGCACGAATTCAGGACCCATTGAGATGACGTCACTCTTGCTCTACCGTGGTCGTCGATGACGCCAAGAGGGCGCCACTCTGTCCGGTCGACAGGACAAAGTGACGCCACATGGGAACCTGGCGCCGCACCCGCGCCGTTGCGAGAGAAAAGGGGCGGTCATGGAGAAGGGTGCGGTGGTGCAGGTCTGTTACATCCAGCCGGCGACGTAGACGGTCGGCTGGGCCACGTCTCCAGGAGGCCGTGCGGCCTTCGGAGGTTCATGGAGTTCAGGCGGGTCGCAGGAGGTCAGTCCCTCGCTCAACGCCGACACGCCGTCGGTATCTTCTGTGTCGTCGAGTGCTTGCCTGGCCGCTCCGTCGAGGGTTTCGAGTACCCATTTCTCGAAGTCGACCCCCGACCGCTCGGCTGCCTCGCGCCACCACTGGAGTCGTTTCGCGGGGACCGCGAGACGCTGCACTTCCGATGATTTCTTGTCGTACCCTGAGGCGCCGTCGTGAGCCTCGCGAATAGCATTTCGCAGCTGCTTTGTGTTCCATTGCATTTGCTCGGAACGGTCGAGCCACAATTCTTGCTCAGGGATCGAAAGAGATGCCACTTCCGCATGGTGCTGAAAGCTGAGGCCCGACCGTCGGCGGCTTAATTCGAAGCGACGGGAAACCCAGGCGTAGTTCCGCAGGGTCTGATAGCTGAGGCCGGCTTCGCGAACTCCCCGTTTATAGCGGTCGGAGAAGTTCTCCTTTCCGTGCACCAGCCAGTCGCCAAGCCACCAGACCGATGAGTTGACGACGCCAGACAGCTGTTGACCTGCACGTTCCCAGTCTTCGAACGAGAGGTCCACGGGAATCTCAAGGCCCACCCCTGTGGTGAGCACCTGAGTGCGAACGGGTCGCTCGCTTCCCTGTCTCTGCCGCCGAAGCGTCAGAGGAACCGGCCGGCGCGGTCTTACGACCCTTGCGTCCTGGACGTTTGTGGTGGCATCCATCCGAATCACCCCGTAGTGAGAGTCCTGGCTGCGCACAAGAGGGGGAGATGCCTGATTCGGCGGAAATAGCCGCCCGATTATCCGCCCAGCATCGCCCCTCGTACTAGATTAAGCCGAAGGTTACTATTGCATACGCTAAAGATATGCACAATCTTTTGGCTTCGCAATGCCCCTTTCTGATTGTCTCAACGGGTCGTCTGAGCGACAGGATCCACTCATTCTTTTCCATCGTTGTTTAGGTCGCGCTTGGGCTGTCGTGGTGCGATGCGGAACAGATCGCCAGGGTCTGATATGTCGATCTTGTGCCTGGGGGCAGTCGTCATCGCATGCGTACGAGGAGCGGGGCGCGGTGGTCGTTGAGCGTGCAACTGCTGGCATTCCGCGGGCGAAGCGGATCATGGGGCCTGACGGTGGGGCAGACCGGATTTGCGCAATCCCCCCAGGGCTCCGCCCAGTGCCGGGCGGGGGAGCCGCCCCTGTCGAGGTCGCTCCGAAACGCGTACCGGAGGGGCGATCGATCGATTGCTCACGATGAGAGCCGATGATCCAGCGCTCTCCGGCCGGGCTCCTCGACGCTTCGCCGGACGGTGAACGGAGCCTCGACCCAGCAGACCATCCGTGTGCACCGCCCACGGCCCTGACGCATGCTCGACGGCCCTGTGTCGTCTTCTCATCGAGTGGCGGAGTCGAGATTCAGCCATTGGCAATCGTGGCGAGAAGGGTTTACGCCATGGCTGAGATGCCGTCGGCGACGTCGACTCGGCGGACCCTGCTGCCGATGTGATCGAGCCATTGGGCTGCGCGGGGAGTCCTCGATCGTCCGGAGCTCGACCAGGGTGACCCGAGCCCGGGAACCTCACCTGACATCAGGCGGTCCGGCTTCGGCAGCGATTCCTCGGAATGCTGTCGAACCGATCGGCCGCGTGATGGGTCCGGGAAGGCATTCCGTCGGCCCGGGGCGGGTAACGGTCCTGGGTGCCGGAGTGCCCCGCACTCCGCTGCCGGTGGTCCGCACGACCCTTGGCCTGCTCGACTCCGGCCCACCGGAGCCCCTGTACGTCATGGGATTGGACGGACTTGTCGTCGAAGCGGCCGGCGGTACCCGGCCCGGTGGTGGAACCGCCGGTGCGGCTCGACAGCCATGCCCCCGCAAGCGCGGTCAGGGCAGCCAGCGGCGGCCACGTATCCACCCCCTGTCTTCCCCGGGTTCAGGCAGTCTGTGCCCGCCCGCCCGGGGCTCGTCAGCAAAGCCGCGCCCATCAGGACGCTGCTGCTGCCGAACCTCCTCCCCGCACCGGGCTGAGATCGCCCGGGCGGGCAGGAGCACTTCCGTACGGTCCGCTGCCCGGGGTGACCCTGAAGTGCGGTCACTGCCCGGCGTGTCAGTGCACCAGGGGGCCAAGCGCGGTTCCTTGCAACCCCCGGTGCGCCAAGGAGTCAGGTCATGAATGCATTAACCAGTGTTCAGCGCGAGGCCGAACGCATCCATGCGAGTGTGACGCTCAAAGACGTCAAACGATCGATCGTCATCTGCTTTCTCGCCTGGACGTTCGCCGTGTACGACTTCATCCTCTTCGCCAATCTGCTGCCCGTCATCAGCGACGAACTCGACTGGACGAGCGCACGGGCCACCGGCATCAACACCTGGGTCACGGCGGGCACCGCTGTCGTGGCACTCATGGTCGGCCCCTTCGTGGACCGGTTCGGACGGCGGGCCGGGATCGTGGGCTGCGTCGTCGGGGCGGCGATCGCCTCGCTCCTCACCTGGTTCGGCGGCTATGCGGCCGGTGCCATCGGCACCGCGGGCATCGTTCTACTGGTGCTGATCAGGGCCCTGGCCGGCGTCGGATACAGCGAACAGGCGGTCAACGCGACCTACCTCAACGAGATGTTCGCGCACGTGTACACGGACGAGAAGTCCATCAGACGCCGTGGCTTCCTGTTCTCCATCGTGCAGGGCGGCTGGCCCGTCGGCGCGGTGCTCGCCGCACTCTCGATCTACATCCTGGAGCCGATCGGCGGCTGGGAACTGTGCTTCGTCGTGGCCGTGTTCCCCGCGATCTTCATGCTGTTCGCAGCGCGCCGTCTCAAGGAGAGCCCGGTCTTCGTCGCCCGACGGCGGATCGCAGAGCTCACGGCCGAGGGCCGGGCCGAGGAAGCCGCCGAACTGGCCAGGCTCACCGGGCAGGACCACATCGAACACAAGGCAGGGCTCGGCGGTCTCTTCCGCGGACCGTCGCTGCGCGCGACCGTCTCCCTGTCGGCCGCCTTCCTGTTGAACTGGCTCGGCATCTTGGCCTTCGCCTTCCAGGGGACGTTGATCCTGGTCAACGGCAAGGAGGTCTCCTTCACCGGAGCGTTGGAGGTGCTCATCGTCTCCAATGCGGCCGGGTTCCTCGGCTATCTCTTCCACGGTTGGCTCGGCGATCGCATCAATCGTCGGACGACGATCTTCGCGGGATGGCTCATCTCGGCCTGCTGTTTCACGATCATGGTGCTGGGACCGGCCGGCAACTTTCCGCTGCTGGTCAGTGCGTATGCGGTGGGCACCTTCTTCCTGATCGGTCCGTACGCGGCCGTGCTGTTCTTCACGGGCGAATCGTTTCCGGTGGAGACCCGTGCCACCGGCAGCTCGTTCATCAACTCCCTCGGTCAGGTGGGGGCGATCATCGGCGGTGCCCTGTTCACGGCGACGCTGTCGGCCGCTGGTTCGGGCTCGCAGGAGCAGGCCGATGCCTGGATACGCTCCGGTCTGATCTGGGGCTGCCTGCCCATCCTGCTGTCCGCGTTCGCCATTCTGTTCAGCCGCAATGTTCAGCCGATCAGTAGCACGGGTGAGCGCAGCGGGGTGAGCCCCATCGCCGACGTGCCGTCCCCGGGCTGACGCTCCCCGCTCCCCGGTGGTCTGCCGCTGCCGTCCACCGACCGTACGGGACCGCCTTCCGCGGGGTGTTGCCGTGCCAGCTCCGTCCGGCGCATTCGCCGGACGGAGCCATGCGGGATCGATGGGGCACCACCGCGATGTGCGGACGCGAGGAGGTTCAGGGTGCCTCGGCGCTCGACTGGCTGGGCTGCGGGGCCTCGGTGTGCCACTTCCGATCCAGCTCGTCGGACATCGTGCTCGGTCGAGGGGCCACCGTGGCTGCCGTGGTGTCCGCGTCGCAGGTGGTGGACTCCGTCGTTCCGTCCTTGCCGCTGAGGCGTACCTCTCCCGGACTGTCGGGGGCCACCAAGTAGGCAGTGGTGCAGACCAGCTGACGGACCGCCGTGTCGTCGAGATCAGCCAGGGGAATCGGCAGGTGGACCGTGTTCCCACCTTCCTCGGCCGGCACGACGACGATCCTGCTGCCCGGGGGAAGGTCCGGCAGCCCGTCCGTCAGCCCGGCGGCGCGTTCCTCGGGTTGCGGTCCCGCGAACAGCATGGCGAGGAACTTGGAGCTCGCCACGTATCGCGGGGTCTGTTCTCCCCAGCCGGCTACGACCAGGGGCACCGGAACCAGAGCGCCGGCCGGTGACCGGAAGAAGAGGAACATCCGCTCCGGCTGGCCGGGAGACACCTCGATCGAAGCGGGGTCGCCCGCCTCGACCGGGTCGGTCGCGCTGATGCCGCAACCCGTGAGCAGCGCGGTGAGCAGCAGGGTGGTGACCCCGGTTCGCAGCGGCCCCCTCATACGTCCGCCCTTCCGGTGCCCAGGGGAATCTCGACGGTGAAGACCGCACCCCGCCCACCGGGGACGTTCCCGGCGTGGACCGTGCCGCCGTGGAGCCGGACGTTCTCCTGGGTGATCGCGAGTCCCAGCCCGCTGCCCGTCGAACGGGTACGGGCCGCATCCGCCTTGTAGAAGCGGTCGAAGATGTGCGGGAGGGCTTCGGTCCTGATGCCCGGGCCCGAGTCGATGATCTCGGCGATCAGCACGGGCGCCGCGCCGCCCGGGCCGGTCGAGGAGCGCAGCCGTACGGTGACGGGTGCGTCGCCGTGCCGCAGGGCGTTGCCCACCAGATTGGCGATCACGACATCGAAGCGGCGGGGGTCGAGCCTGGCCCGGATGCCGTCCGGTAGATCGGTGTGCACCAGGTCCGTCCAGTGCCGGGTCGCCAGCGTCCTGCGGATGGTCTCGGCGGCGTCGATCTCGTCCGTGTTGAGCTCGGCGGCGCGGGCGTCGAACCGGGAGATCTCCATCAGGTCCTCCACGAGCACGGCCAGCTTTCCGGTCTCGGCGCTGATCAGCCTGACGGCCTGGGCGGTGTCGGGGTCGAGGCGGCTGGCGTCCTCGTCGAGCACCTCGGTCACGGCCAGCATCCCGGCGAGGGGGGTGCGCAGTTCGTGTGAGACATCGGCGGCGAAACGCCGGGCCCGGGCCTCGGCCTGTCGCAGCTCCGTGACGGAACGGTCCAGTTCGCCGGCGGATGCGTTGAAGGTACGGGCGAGGCCGGCGAGTTCGTCGTTTCCGCGGACCCTGATGCGGGTGTCCAGCCTGCCCTTGCCCATGTCGTGGGCTGCCCGTCGCAGTTCACGCACCGGACGCAGCACGCTGCGGGCGGCGAGCAGCGCGGGGATCAGTGCGATCGCGAGTCCCGGTATCGCGCCGTTGCGGGCCGCTGTCACCAGGGCTTCGATCTGGGTCTGTTCCTCGGACAGCCGCATGGTGGCGTAGAGAACGAGTCCGCTGGGCAGTGTGCCGCCCGACTCGGACTTGTGCACGACGGGCATTCCGACGGCGAGATAGGGAATCCCGTCCTTGATGACCCGTTCGAAGCTGCCGTGCGGATAGCCGGTCACCTTGCGGCGCAGCGCGGGAGTGATGACGGTGGAGACGGGGTTGGTGCCTGACGAGACGCGCATCGTGCCGTACTCGGCGAAGACGTACCACGGACGGGGCTTGCCCTTGCTGGCGATGTTGCGCAGGGTCCGCTCCAGGCTGTCCCGCCGTACGGGCAGTTCGAGGGGCGACTGTTGGATCTGGTCGCGGAAGGAGGAGACCGCGGTGTCCTGCGTCGCCTGGAGTACGGAACTGCGTGCCTCGCGATAGGTGAGACCGGCGGTGGTGACGGCGCTGACGGCTGCGACGAGCAGGAACGCGAGGACCATCCGGGTGCGCAGACCGAACGGGGTGATGCGTCTGTCGTCATCGCCGACGGTGGGGTCCGTGGCCGATGTGCCGACCGTCTCGGTCTGCCGGCCGGCGCGTTTCCCCGGGCGCTTCACAGTGGTCCGAAGCGATAGCCGAAACCGCGCAGGGTCTGGATGTAGTGGGGGTTTCCCGGTATGTCCTCGATCTTGTTGCGCAGCCGCCGGACACAGGCGTCGACCAATCTCGCGTCACCGTGGTAGCTGTGTTCCCAGACGTGCTCCAGCAGTTGTTGACGGCTGAAGACCTGCTCGGGGGTGGCGCTGAGGTGCAGCAGCAGACGCATCTCGGAGGGTGCGAGCGCCAGTCGTCGACCCGACTTGGTGATGGTGAGACCTGCGCGGTCGATGGAGAGGTCGCCGTGGAACTCCACGGCAGGTCGCCCGGTTGCCGGTTCGTCGAACCGCCGCAGCACGGCCCGGATGCGGGCCTCGATCACCTGGGTGCGGGCCGGCTTGACGATGTAGTCGTCCGCGCCTGCCTCAAGGCCGATGACGACGTCGAAGTCGTCACCGCGGGCGGTGAGCATGATGATCGGTAGTTGGCTGCTCTCCCGTACCCGGCGGCAGACCTCCACACCGTTGACCCCGGGCAGCATCAGATCGAGCAGCAGGAGATCGGGCCGGAACTCGTCGAGGGCGGCGAGTCCGGCCTCCCCGGTGGCGGCGGTCCGGACGTCGTGCCCGCGTCGGCGCAGGCCGAGTTCGACTCCCTCGCGTACGGAGGGGTCGTCTTCGATGAGCAGCACGCGTGGCATGAGCGCAGTATTCCAAAGGGGTGTCAGTGCCTGGTGGGGCGTCTGCGAATGCGCTGGGTGAGGCTGGAGAGTGCGGCTTCGAGTTCGGTGAGCCGCAGCGGTCGGGCCAGCGTTGCGAAGACCAGTCCGATGGCCGCGGCGCCGACGAGGCCCGCGCCCACGGCGCCCAGGGACGCGGCCCGGGTCGCGGCGATATGTCCGAGGGTTGCGGCGATGGCTCCGGCGAGCAACAGTCGGGCCTGGGCCCCGACCGCGGCGGACCGCCACATTCCGCGGCTCTTCGCCCGGTGGGTGCCCCGGCCGGCCCGCTCGGATTCGGTTCCGGACAGCGGTGCTTCGCCTTCGCGCGGTGCCGGCACCGCGCCTTCGCTCGGGGAAGTCAGTCTGCGGCGCAGGACGATCGCCGTCACCACCCAGCCGATCGTCAGCGCCAGGGAGTACGCCCCGGCCATCCCCGTCACCGCCCACCGCACCGGCAGCAGTGTGTAGGCGGTCAGCGACAGGGTCGCGTTCAGTCCGGCGATCACCAGGTTGAGCAGGAAGGGGGTACGGGTGTCGGAGAGCGCGTAGAAGGCGCGGCAGAGCACGTACTGACCGGAGAAGGCGATCAGTCCGGGGGCGAAGGCCATCAGGATTCCCGCCATCATGACGATGCCGTCCTCGTCGGTCCTGCCGTAGCCGAAGACGACCGTCATCAAGGGCTGCGCCAGAGCCAGCAGGGCGCAGGCCGCCGGGACGATGAGGGCCGCACTGGTCCGTAGGGCGTAGGACACATCGCGTCGCACACCTGCCAGGTCGCCGTCCGCCGCGGCCCGGCTCATCCGGGGCAGCAACGCGGTGACGAGGGAGACCGTGACGATCCCGTGCGGCACGGCCCACAGCAGATAGGCATTGCTGTACGCGCTGAAGCCCGCGCCGCCGTCGATGCCTTCGGCCGCCGCCCGCTCGCCCGCCGCCGTCGCCAACCGGGTGACGACCCAGTACGCGACCTGGTTGGACAGGACGAGCAGCACCAGCCAGCCGGCCGCACGCAAGGGCCTGGTCATGCCCTGGCCGCGCCAGTCGAAGCGGGGCCGCCAACGAAAACGTGCCGCACGAAGGACGGGTGCGAGGGCGAGGGCTTGGAGTGCGATGCCCGCGGTGGTGCCCCAGCCGAGGAGCGCGATCTCCGCATCGGTCAGCGCGGCACCGTCGGCGGTCGCCAGATAGAGGCCGAACACGGCGATCACCACGATGTTGTTCAGGAC
The DNA here is from genome assembly GCF_042753785.1 of Streptomyces sp. NPDC059256. NCBI lineage: Bacteria > Bacillati > Actinomycetota > Actinomycetes > Kitasatosporales > Streptomycetaceae > Streptomyces > Streptomyces sp. NPDC059256. The sequence continues at coordinate 11,655 of NZ_JBHYZO010000010.1, forward strand.
GGGCGTCCACATCATCGCGCCGAACCGGCCACGGGCGTTCAGCACCTGTCCCAGGAGCGTGAACAGTCCGAGGAAGAAGATCTGCGGGAGGCAGTACCGCGCGAAGGCGACCGTCATCTCCGCCTGCCGTCCGCTGTAGCCGGTGTACGCATCCACGATGGCGGGTGCCGCCCACACCGCACCCGCGGTGATCACCAACAACACGGCGAAGCAGATGGTGAGCAACCGGTCGGTGTACGCGGCTCCGCCGTCCTCGTGCTCCTTGGCGACCCGGACCAGTTCCGGTACGAAGACGGCGTTCAGGGCGCCGCCGACGAGCAGCATGTAGAGGATCGCGGGTACCGCGTTGGCCACGGCGTAGCCGTCGGCGGCGAGTCCGATGCCGAGCGCAGCCGCGACCACCGATGACCGTACGAATCCGGTGGCGCGGGACACCATCGATCCGGCCGCCATGATCGCGCCACTGCGGGCGACGGACCGCTCGGGCTTCCCGCTGTCCGCCGTCCCGGTCGACGCAACTGCCTCGGGTGGCGCGCTCATCGGCGTGCCAGATAGGCGTGGAAAGCGCGGTACAGCGCGTGATTGGCGGTGCCACCCAACGGTATCTCCCATTCCCCCAGGGTTTCCACGACCTGACCTCCGGTGCCCAGCTTCCAACGCAGCAGCCCGTACGAACGATCGGCGGGATCGAGTGTGGAGGGTACCCCGCGCATGTCGTACACCTCCGCGCCCAGGGCGTGCGCATCCAGCAGCATCCGCCACTGGAGGGCGTTGGAGGGACGGACCTCCCGACGGTGATCGGCCGAGGCGCCGGTCTGGTACCAGACCCGCCGTCCCACCGTCACCATGGTGTGCGCGGCGAGCACCTCACCGTCGTGGCGGGCCAGATACAACTTCATCCGGCCCGGTTCCTCCGCGTTGAGAGCCGCGTACTGGCGCTCGTAGTACGCCAGTGCCCGGCCGAGTCGAAAACCGTCCCGCTTCTCGGTGATGCAGAGCAAGCGGTAGAACTCGGGCAGGTCGGCCGCACTGCCCACCACCACCTCCACACCGGACTTCTGGGCACGGCGCACATTGCGTCGCCACTCCTGGTTGAGCCCGGACCACAGGTCCTCACGGCTGCGGCCGGTCAGTGGTATCCGAAAGACATGACGGGGCTGTGCGTCCCCGTCGCCGCCCGAACCCTCACCGCAACGACGCCAACCGCGGGCGCGCAACCGCTCCGCGACCGCCGTACCCAACGGGTCGACAGCGCAGTCGAGGACGTCCGTGATGTGTCCGCCCGGGCCGCTGCGTTCCTTGAGCGGTCGGGCGTCCCAACGGCGGTGCGCGGGGGCAGGCCCGATGCGCACCGCGAAGGCCCCCGCGTCCCGCAGATGCCGCAACAGCGGGTCGAGCCAGGCGTCGATGTCCGGCTCAGCCCAGTCCACCACCGGGCCCTCGGGCAGATAGGCGAAGTGACGCCGGGTGCCGGGGAACTGCCGGAGCAGCACCAGGGCGACCCCGGTGAGTGCGCCTGCCGATGGAGCCGGACCCCAGCCGAGCAGCAGGGGCCGCCAGCCGTCCTTGACCTGGGCCCACGAGGGGCACTGAAGGAATCCGGCGCCCAGGGCGGCGCCGGGACGGGAGGCCAGGAACGCACGGTACGCATCGGCGCCGACGGGTTCGAGCCGTACTCTCGGCTGGTGGCGCTGGTCGTCCCGGCCGGGTGTCACAAGGAGCGCTGCCACAGTGTGAGCCTTTCTTCCACCCCGACCCCGGCCTGTCGCGGGGACGCCATGGATGCTCACACCGCTCCGTGACCGTCCCGAGCGGCGCATGTGACGGGACGATGACCGTTTCCCACCGAGGCCGTCATGGGGCAACCGGGGCGCTCGTCCGCACGGTTACCTCATGGGTCGCCGATGCGGCCGACCACCAGCCAGCCCGACCGACTCCCATGGAGGTCTCCGTTGCCCCGATATCCGCGCGCCCCGTACGCCGCACCACCGCGCGCCCAACGATGGCCGCCGCCCCGCTCGCCCCACTCGTCCTGACGGCCTGTTCGTCTTCTTCGAACAGTGGCAGCAGCGCAGCGCGCCGCGCTGAGACCGGGTGGCGAACGCCGGGTGTCCGGGCTGGCGGTTGGTGTCGGGTCGTGCAACGGTGACGGGTCAGCCGCGACCGCTGGAGACGTCGACCGGGCGACTCCGCGCCGCCCCCACACTGCCCAGGGGAATGACGAGAGGGCTGCCGGCGACGGGGTCCTCGATGATGGTGCAGGGCAGCTCGAAGACCTCTTCGACCAGTTCCCTGGTGATGATCTGCGCGGGAGGCCCCTCGGCGACGACGGCTCCGTCCTTCATCGCGATGATGTGCGTTCCATAGCGAGCGGCCTGGTTGAGGTCGTGCAGCACCGCCACGAGGGTACGGCCCTCCCGGTTGAGGCGCGTGAACAGTTCCAGCAACTCGATCTGGTGGGCGATGTCGAGGAAGGTGGTCGGTTCGTCGAGCAGCAGTAGCGGGGTCTCCTGCGCGAGGACCATCGCCACCCATACGCGCTGACGCTGACCGCCGGACAGTTCATCCACGGGGCGGCCCGAGAGCGCGGACACATCGGTCGCCTCCATGGCCCGCAGCAGAGCGGCCTCGTCCGCCACCGACCACTGCTTGATCAGTTTCTGATGGGGGTGCCGGCCGCGGGCGATGAGGTCGGCGACGGTGATCCCGTCCGGGGCGAGGGAGGTCTGCGGAAGCAGGCCGAGCACCCGGGCCACCTCCTTGGCGCGGTAGGAGGTGATGGCCTTGCCGTCCAGGACGACCTGGCCGCTGGACGGCTTGAGGAGCTTGGACAGGCCCCGCAGCAGTGTGGACTTCCCGCAGGCGTTCGGCCCGACGATGACCGTGAACGAGCCGTCGGGAATCCGGACGGACAGGTCGCGCGAGATGGTGTGTCGGTCGTAGCCGATGGTGATGCCCTCGGCCCGCAGCCTGGCCGGTGCCGTGTCCGGCGCCTCGTGGTGGAGCGTCTGCTTCATTTCTGAGTTCCTTGGCTGGGTGGTCGGATCAGTTGGCCCTGCGGGCTTCGCGCACCAGCAGCCACACGAAGTACAGCCCGCCGACCGAGACGGTCACGATGCCGACCGGAAGCTGGACCGGGGCGAAGAGGCGCTGGCCGATCAGATCGGCGAGGACCAGCAGGAACGCCCCCAGCACGGCCGAAGGCAACAGGGCGACCGATGCGGAGCGGGTGACGCGCCGGGCGATCTGCGGTGCCACGAGGGAGATGAAGGCGATGGGCCCTGCCGAAGCCGTCACCAACGCGGTCAGCGATACGCCCAGGACCACCACGACGAGCCGAACGGCATGGGTGCGGGTCCCCAGTGCCGCTGCCGCATCGTCCCCGAGTTCGAGTTGCCGCATGGCGGGACCGGTTGCCAGGACCAGGGGCACGAGCACCGCGAGGATACCCAGGACGGGCCAGAGTTGTTCGTACCCCAGGCTGTTGAGGGAGCCACCGCCCCAGACCGCGGCGAGCATGGCCTCCTCGATGTCGGCCCTCAGCACCAGCCAGGTGTTGAACGCGCCGAGCATGGCGGAGATCGCGATGCCGACGATGATCAACTGGAATGCCTGCGTTCCCCCGCGGTAGGCGAGGACGAAGACCAGGAAGGCGGTTGCGATGCCACCGAGCAGGGACCCCGCCGCCACCTGGTAGTAGCCGCCACCGGTCAGCAGCATGACGACGAGGGCGCCGGTGTAGGAACCGGAGGAGAAGCCGATGATGTCGGGGGAGCCGAGGGGGTTCCTGCTGACGGACTGGAAGATCGCCCCGGCGATGGCCAGGGCCGCGCCGAAGAGCACCGCGAGGAGTGCGCGGGGCAGCCGCCACTCGATGATGATCTTCCTGGTGCCGCCCTCACCGCTTCCCAGCAGCGTCCGGATCACCTCGCCCAGGGGGATCTCGTACGTTCCGTACGCGAGCGAGACCAGGACCGTTCCGGCTGTGAGCGCCAGGAAGACCGCGCAGGCCACGGCGGTGCGCACATCGAAGCGGAACGACCAACTGGGGCCGCGGGAGACGACGACGGGCTTGCCGAAGTCGACGGGTGTGCTGCTCACAGTCCGCTCGCCTTCTTGCGGCGTACGAGGAGGATCAGCACGGGTGCGCCGATGAATGCGGTCACGATGCCGACCTGGAGTTCCTGGGGGGTGAGGACGATTCTGCCGACGGTGTCGGAGACGATCAGCAGGATCGGCGCGCAGACGATGGTGTAGGGGATGATCCAGCGCTGGTCCGGTCCCACGAACCAGCGGGCCACATGGGGGACCATGAGGCCGATGAAGCCGATGGGGCCGGCCGCTGCGGTGGCGGCGCCGGCCAGCAGGGTGACGGCGACGATCACGGTCACCCGGGTACGGCCGATGCCCGCGCCCAGCGACCTGGCGAGGTCGTCGCCGAGTGCGATCGCGTTCAGGGAGCGCGCCGAGGCCAGGGCAAGCAGCAGACCTGCGACGACGAAGGGGAAGATGGTCCAGAAGACGCTCCAGTCCCGGGCAGCGAGCGATCCCGCGGCCCAACCCCGCATGGCGTCCAGGACCTCGGGCTTCAACAGGGTGATGGCCGCCGCCACCCCCGCGAGCACCGCGCTGAGTGCCACGCCGACGAGGGTCAGTTGCACCGGTGTCGCCCCGGCACGTCCGGCCGATCCGAGGATGTAGACCACGGTGGTGGTGACGACCGCCCCGGCGAAGGACATGCCGAGGTACTCCCCGATCGAGGAGAGCCCGAGGAAGGCGATACCGATGGTGACGGCGAACCCGGCGCCCGCGTTGACGCCGAGGATGCCGGGGTCGGCGAGCGGGTTGCGGGTGAGGGCTTGGATGAGGGCCCCGGAGACTCCGAGGGCCGCTCCGACGATCAGCCCGAGGAAGGCCCGTGGCACTCTCAGGTCGCGCACGATGAAGGCGTCCTCCGAGCCGTCATGGGCGGTGAGGGCGTTCCAGACGTCGGTGAAGGGGATGGACTTGGCGCCGAAGGCCAGGCTCAGCACCAGGCACGCGGCCAGGACGGCGAGGCAGGCGAGGAGCCCGAGCGTGCGCCCCGCGTTGGTGCTCACCAGTCCTGGTCGGCGCTCTCGGCGCGCTCCGCCGCCCTGGTCGGACGGCCCGGTCGGCGGGGCCTGGTGCCGCCCGGGCCGCCCGGCCGGAGCGGCGGCCACTGTCGTGCTCATAGCCCCAGACGCTCCAACTGCACTTCGTAGAGGTCGCGTCCGAGTTCCTCGTCGCTGGTCTGCTCCCAGATGCCCTCCAGCCGGTCCACGGTCTCGCCGTCGAGGGCCTGGTACCGCTTGAGCCACTCCTCGTGTTTGAAGGTCCAGTAGCCGATCACCTGGTACCACTCGGTCGGCAGTTGGAGTTCATGGCGCAGATACCGTCGTGCGTTCCGCAGTTCCTTCGACTCGCCGGCCACCCAGACATAGGTGCCGGGGGCGATGGCGAGTTGGCGCAGTGCCTCGGTGATGGCGCTGGGGCCGACGCCGTTGCCGCGGCCGGGGATCCAGCGCACATCGAGCCGGCGGGCGGGGCTGCTGAGTTCGATGGTGTGTGAGGGCTCGGCGACCTCGATGACGGCCGTGGCCTCGGTCGAGGGGTCGAGCTGTTCGAGGAGGCGGCCCAGGGCGGGCAGTCCGGTGGCGTCGGTGACGAAGACCTGTCGGGCGGCCCCGGTGGGGGGCTCGTACAGGCGTCGGGGTGGACCGAAGACGATGCGGTCGCCGGTTCGGGCGCGGTTCGCCCAGCCCGCCGCACGACCGTGTCCGTGCAGGACGAAGTCGATGTCCACCTCGCCGGCCGCCGGATCGAACCGCCGGATCGTGTACGGCGCGACATGGGGGTAGCGGTCGTCGGGGTAGTGCCAGTTGCCGTCTTCGCCGATCTCCGGCAGGAGGGGTTCGGCGCCCTCTTCGGGGAAGTGGACGCGAACGTACTCGTCGCCGACCCTGGTCGAGGGGTACGAGCGCAGCGCGTCACTGGCCAGGGTGACCCGGGTCATGCCCGGGGAGAGCAGTTGCAGCGCGGTCACTTCCGCGAGGACGTACGCGGGAGCCCCGGTCATGAGGTGACCTTGGCGTCGATCTTCGCGAGGACGCGGTCGAGGTGGTTGAGGTTCTCCGTGCCCCACTCGAAGGAGGAGACGACCGCGGCCGGGGTGTTCTCGAAGACGAGCCCGTTCTTCACGGCCGGAAGGTTCTGCCACACCTTGTTCTTGGCGAGGGAGGTGACGAAGTCCCCGGCGCCGTGCGAATGGATCAGGATGTCCGCGTTGGACAGCTTGCCGATCTGTTCGAGGGACAGCCACTGGCTCACCGTGCCCGGCTCGCCCTTGTGCTCGCCCGGGGTGAAGGGGCGGAACTTGGCGCCGACGGCGTCCCAGCCGGGGACGTAGAAGTGGCCGGTGGGGTAGGTGCCCCAGGTGGACATGGACTGGCCGTAGCCGAACACGGCGATGGTGTTGTTGGCCAGGACGTCCGCGTACTTGGCCTTCAGTTCGTCGGCGCGCTTCCTGAACGTCGCCTGCTGCTGCTTGCCCTCCTCCGCCTTGCCCACGGCCGCGGCGATCATCAGCGTCCGGTCCTCCCAGGCACCGACGCCCGATGCGTCGAGTTGGACCACGGGGGCGATGCCCTGGAGCCGCTCCAACTCGCCCTTCCGGAGGAACCGCGTCTCGGCGAAGATCATGTCGGGGTCCTGCTTGGCCACGGCCTCCACGTTGAGCTCGTAGTAGGTTCCGACGGTCGCGGTCTTCTTGAGCGCTTCGTGGTAGCGCTTGGGGCGCAGATCCGGATCGGGGTCGTTGAACCCCTCGACGACCCCGATCGGCTTGATCCCGAGGTCGACGAGGGTCGCGGGGGAGTAGAAGTCGACGGAGACGATGCGCTGCGGCTTCGCGGGGACCTTGACCTTGCCGGCGATGTCGGTGACCGTACGGGTCTCGGCCCCCGAGGTCTTCGCGGTTTGCGTTCCGCCCGTCGAGCAGGCGCTCATGATCAGCACGGCGGTGGCGCTCGCGGCTGCCGTCGCGAGGAACCTCCGTCGCGACGGGCGGGATCCACGGGTGGTGCGGGGTGTCATCGGACTCCTTCAGGGACCCCGTACGACGGTCCGATGACCGGCGAATACGGGCTTAGGGCAGGCTTGCCTAAGTAAGGTAACTCAGTTCCCATGAGGGTATGGCGACACTTTGTTCTGGTTTCACGACACCCGGGCTCGGGGGAGCTCGGCTAACGGCGCCATGTCTTCCCCGCCGCTCATCGACCGGAAGTACGCGGCGGGCGTGTGGCCTGTGACCTGGCGGAACAGATCGATGAAGGTGCTCGGATTGGCATAGCCGAGACGCCGGGACACGGCCACCACCGGCTTGCCCGCCGCGATGTCGATGAGGGCCGACCGGACCCGGACCAGGATGCGCCACTGGGTGAGGCTGACGCCGGTGTCCCGCTGGAACCAGCGCATCAGGGTGCGCCCGCTCAGCCCGAGCTCCCTCGCCCACTCCTCCGTGGTCCGGTCGTCGGCCGGGTCGGCGATGATCCGGTCCGCGACCGCCCGCAACTCCGGCGTCTTCGGGAGGGGGATGTCGAGCGAAGCGGCCTGGACCGGCTTGATCAGGTCCACGCCGACCTGTTGGAGCCGCAGCCTGACCTCGTCGGGCATCGGCTCCCGCTGGTTGTGGAGCAGCACCTCGCGCAGGAGGCGGCTCAGCGGGATGCCCGTGACGGTGTGCCAGCTCATGTGGGTCAGATCGGGGTTGAGGAAGGTGGCGTACGTGACCGTGTCCGCGCTCGCCTTGACCCGGTGTGGCATTCCGGCGGGCAGCCAGATCCCCAACGCCGGCGGTACGAGCCACACATGCCCGGCTGCCTCGACCGTCACATTGCCCGTGCTGGACCAGAGAAGTTCGGGCTCGGGATGTGACATCCGCTCCCACTCCATCGGCTCGGGGGCGGTGAAGGTGCTCGTGGTGAGCAGCCAGGGGTCCTCGACCTGGCGTTCCCCGCTCGGGATGTAGGCGGTCCACTCGTCCGGTTCCAAGGTGGGTGCTCCCCACAGGCGCACGGCGGACGTCCTTTGTCGCTTTACCGTCATAACATGTCACGATACCTGCTTGTGTTGTGATCGTCCGCGTTCCTAGCGTGAGGCGGTGACCGCTCCCGACACCCCTCCCGCTTCCTCGACACCGGGAACCGCCCTGGCCGCGCACCCCACCGGACCGTCCCGGCCCGTACGGCGATCCCAAGACCCGCCCGGCCCTGGTGCGCTGATCCGGCACGGGTCGTTCAGCGCCGGAAGAGGCTGGCGCCTCGGGGTGGCGAGTGCCGGATTCGCGGGACACCAGATCGCGGAGGCAATGGTTCCCGTGCTCATCGGGGTGGTCATCGACCGGGCCATCCGCGAAGGTGACCCGGGCGCACTGCTGAACTGGTTGACCGCACTGGCAGCCCTGTTCCTCGTCCTGATCCTCTGCTGGCGAACCGGGAGTCAACTCGCCACCCGGGTGTACTCCTACGGGGAACACGAGTTGCGTCTCATGGCGGCCGGCCGGGTGCTGCACCCCAGGGGCATGGCGACGAAACGCGCCCCGGGGGAGGTGCTGACGGTCGCGACCTCGGATGCGTCCAATGTGTCCGGACTCGCCTGGGTACTCGCAGAACAGGGCGGAGCACTCGCCGGGCTGGTCACGGCGACGATCGCGCTGCTCCTGATCTCCTGGCAACTCGCCGCAGTCGTCCTGGTGGTCTCCGCCGTACAACTGCTCTTGCTCCACCTGCTGAGCGGGCCGCTGGAGCAACGCGTCTACGCCGAACAGAGCGGCGCCGCACGGGCCGGGGCGCTCGCGACCGACTTCACCGGTGGACTGCGCGTACTCAAGGGGTTCGGTGCCGAACGGACCGCCGCCGACCGCTACCGGGACGCCAGCCAGGAGTCCGTCCGCGCGGCACTGCGCCGAGTCCGCTCCCTGGCGGACCTGTCCGCCCTGAACTCCGCACTGTCCGGGGTCTTCCTCACGGGCATCGCGCTGGCCGCGGGCTCCATGGCGCTGAACGGCACGATCACCGTCGGCAACCTCGTCACCGCCGTGGGGCTCGCCCAAGTCGTCGCCGGCCCGATGGAGACACTCGGATTCCTGGGCGCCGCCATCGCCTCCAAACGCGGCTCCGCCCGCAGACTCGCCGAACTCCTCGCCATCCCCCACCGGGTCCCCGACCCGCACCCCTCCGCCACGACCGGCCCTGCCGCCCATGCCTGCGACCACGATGCTCCCCGCGGGGAACTCCTCACCCTGCGCCACGACGACCACGTCATCACGGCACGGCGGGGCGAAGTCATCGGCATCCATGCCCGCGGCGAGACCGCCGTGGAAGTGGCCGACCTGATCGCCTGCCGTCGGGCCCCGGAAGCCGGCCAGTACACACTGGACGGGCGGGACGCCGCCACGCTTCCGCCCGACGAGGCCCGTCGTACCGTCTTCGCCCCACCGCACGACCCCGTTGTGTTCACGGGCAGCATCGCCGACAACCTCGCGACCGAGAGCGTGGACCCGGCCCTGCTCACCGCAGCCGGACTGGACGACGTCCTCACCCAACTGCCGGACGGGACCGCATCCGCCGTCGGTGAACAGGGCCGATTCCTCTCCGGAGGACAACGACAGCGACTGTTGCTCGCACGAGCCCTGCACCAACCCCAGCCCGTACTCGTCCTGCACGAGCCGACCACCTCCGTCGACAGCGTCACGGAAGACCGCATCGGCCGCGCGCTGCGCGGATTCGGCGACCGGGCGATCATCCTCATCACCACCAGCCCCGCCCTCCTCGACGCCTGCGACCGGACCCACGAACTCCCCGATCCGGCGCCGTCGAAGACCGAACCGGAGCCCGGTACGCTTCCGGACGCGGTGGCCGCACGATGACCACCACACCGATGGATCACCACGACCCCACGGAACTCCGCACGACAGGGCCGGTCCTGCTCCCCGTCGCCTCCGCCCGGGAGACCACCACCAGCACCCTTCGACTCCTCGCACCCCATCGCGCCCGGCTCGCCGCAACCGTCGTGGTACTGCTCGCCACCGCCGCGTTCGCCCTGGTGGCACCCGCTCTCCTCGGAGTGATGGTCAACACCGTGGTGGCGAAGCGCCCCTGGACGGAACTGCTGCTCCCGGCCGGTGGGGTGCTCGCGACGACCCTCCTGAGCGCCGCCCTTGGCCGATGGGGCCGACTCCTCCTCGCCCAAACCGCACAGCACACCCTTGCCGCACTGCGCGAGGACGTCTTCGCCACCGCGGTCGCCCAGCCCGCCGCCGTACTGGAGAAGGCAGGGACGGGTGACCTCGTCTCCCGTGTCGCAGGTGACGCGGAAGCCGTCAACACCGTCATCGGGCGGGTGCTGCCCGCCTTCGTCTCCGCGCTGTTCACCATCGCCCTGACCTTGATCGGCATCGGTGTCATCGACTGGCGCTTCGCCGTCGCCGTCCTGGCCGCAGCGCCCCTCCAACTCTTCGCACTACGCCGCTTCCTGGCCGGGTCGGGCCCGGTCTACCGGGCCCTGCGCCGGGCCGAGGCGGCACGCGGGCAGGAGATCATCGAGACCCTCAACGGTGCCGAGACCGTGAGCGCACTCCGCGGCCAGAGCCGGCACCTCGCCAGGATCGCCGACTCGTCCGAGCGTGCCATCGGCCATGAACTGAACGCCGTGAGGCTGCGCGCCAACTTCTACGGGCTGCTGAACATCGCCGAGCTGATCGGACTCGCCGCCGTGCTGGCGGTCGGCTTCCGGCTGGTCACCGACTCCACGGTGAGCCTGGGTGCGGCCACCGCCGCAGCCCTCTACTTCCACCAACTGTTCGGCCCGGTCGGCGTGCTGCTGTCCAACGTCGACGAACTCCAGGACGCAGGAGCGGGGCTGGCGCGTCTCATCGGGGTCGCCGCACTGCCGCGGCCATCCACGGCACAACCCACGGTCGACCCCGGACCGCAGCGGCCCGGCCGCGTCGTCCTTGACCAGGTCTCCTACTCGTACGGTCCGGGTCGGCCGACGCTCGACCGGGTCTCGTTGACCGTCGAGCCCGGTGAGACCGTGGCGATCGTCGGCGCGAGCGGGGCCGGCAAGACGACCCTCGCCAAACTCATCGCCGGTGTGCTGGTCCCCGACAGCGGTGAGCTCACCATCGACGGCAAACCGGCCGGGTCGTCGTTCACGGACGGTGGCACCCGGGTCGTCCTGGTCAGCCAGGAGGTCCATGTGTTCGACGGGACCGTCATGGAGGATCTGCGCCTCTTCGCCCCCGGTGTCACACACGATCAGATCCAACAGACGGCCGAACGGCTCGACGCCTCCTGGATCGCCGAACTCCCCGATGGTCTCGACACCTCGGTCGGTGCGGGCGGTCATGAGTTGACCGCCGCCCAGTCACAACACCTGGCGCTGCTTCGACTCGCCCTGGTCTCGCCCTCCGTCGCCGTCCTCGACGAAGCAACCGCCGAGGCGGGGAGCTCGGACGCAGGTCTGCTCGACCGGGCCGCGTCCGTCGCCTTGGCCGGACGCACCGGTCTGGTGATAGCGCATCGCCTCAGCCAGGCCGCGCACGCCGACCGGATCGTCGTCATGGAACGCGGCCGGGCCGTCGAGTGTGGCACCCACGCGGAACTGGTACGTGCCGCAGGCCAGTACGCACGGCTATGGGAGGCATGGGCGTGGGGCCGCTGACGTGCATCCTCCCGTGGGACCGGACACCACCCCGCGGCGCGCCACCGGTGTTCCCTCAGCCGGCCAGGGCGGAGATGTCAGCCCAGATCGTCTTCCCGGTGGGCGTGTAGCGGGTGCCCCAACGCTGGGTGAGTTGGGCGACGAGCAGCAGACCGCGTCCGCCCTCGTCGAAGACGCGCGCCCGACGCAGCCGCGGGGAGGTGTAGCTGGCATCGGACACTTCACAGATAACGGCCCGCTCATGGATGAGGCGCAGCTGGATGGGCGGCAGCCCGTAGCGGATGGCGTTGGTGACCAACTCGCTCACCACCAACTCGGCGGTGAACCTGATGTCGTCGTCCAGTTCCCAATCCGCCAGCCTACGGACGGCGTCCGTACGGGCCTGCGCAACCGCGGCCGGATCGGACGGCACCTCCCAGGTGGCGACCTGGCCCTCGTCGAGGCGCCGGGTGCGCGCGATCAGAAGAACGCTGTCGTCGTCAGGGCGATCGGGGAGCAGGGCCGCGAACGCATCGTCGCAGAGGTCGTCAAGTGAGGGCGTGGAGTCCTCGGGGCAGTCGAGCACGTGGAGCAGTGTGGCGCGCCCCGCGTCCACATCATGGCTGCGGGCCTCGATCAGACCATCGGTGTAGAGGGCGAGAAGGCTGCCTACCGGAAGGTCGAACTCAGCGGTCTCGAAGGGCAGGGCGCCCAGGCCGAGCGGGGGGCCGATGGGTGCGTCGAGTGTGTGAGCGGTGCCGTCGGGGCGGACGACGGCCGGCAGGGGGTGGCCCGCGCTGGCGATCGAACAACGGCCGATGACGGGGTCGTACACCGCGTAGAGGCAGGTGGCCCCGATGTCGCCGGTGGTTTCTGCTTCCGCAGCGAAGTCCTCGGCGCCCAGTCGGATGACCACGTCGTCGAGATGGGTGAGCAGTTCGTCGGGCGGCAGGTCGATGTCGGCGAGCGTACGGACGGCTCCACGCAGCCGTCCCATCGTCGCTGCGGCCTGGATGCCGTGGCCGACGACATCACCGACGACCAGGCCGACCCTGGCACCGGAGAGCGGAATGATGTCAAACCAGTCGCCGCCGACGCCCGCCTGGCCACCGGCCGGCAGATAGCGGGAGGCGATCTCCAGGGCGGCCTGCTCGGGCAGGGCCTGGGGGAGCAGGCTGCGCTGCAAGGTCACGGCGGTCTGGCGCTCGCGCTCGTAGCGGCGGGCGTTGTCGATGCACACGGCTGCTCGGGCGGTGATCTCCTCGGCGAGGAGCATGTCGTCGGACTGGAACGGCGTCGGGCTCTCCTTGCGGGCGAACAACGCCACTCCCAGGGTCACTCCGCGGGCGCGCATCGGGACGGCCATGACGGAGTGTGCGCCGTAGAGACGGATCCGGGTCGCCCGCTCAGGGTCGTGGACCGCCCAGTGGGCGAGAGCGGACTCGGTGATCTCGTACATGGCCGGGCGTCCCCTGGCCAGGGCTTCGGCCACCGGTGACGCCATCGGGTAGTCGGTCGGATCGCCCGGGTGCAGCGTGCCGTCCGGGAATTCACTGCTCACCGAGCCCATGGCCGTCCGGCGCATCCGCACGGGGCCGGCCGGTGGAGCGGACGGCGGTTCGTCGCCCTGGTGGATAAAGCTGAGCAGGTCAACGGCGACGTAGTCCGCGAACCTGGGCATGGTCACGTCGACGAGTTCCTGGGCGGTGCGGGTGATGTCCAGGGTGCTGCCGATACGGCTGCCGGCCTCGTTGACCAACTGGAGCCGCCGCCGGGCCCAGTAGTGCTTTGTCCGGTCGGATGCGGTGAGGAGCGCACCGCACACCACGCCTTCGGGATTGGTGAGGGGTGCGAGCGCGATGGACCAGGCGTGCTCCGCGCTCTCGCCCGGCACCCGGGCGTAGGTGTCCACCTGCCGCTCTTCCCCGGTCTCGATCACTTCGCGCATGGCCTGGTCGACCTGTGGGCTGGCCTCGCTCACGACGATGTCCGAGGGGAGCAGTCCGCGTATCTGGTCCTCGGGGAGGGCTGCGGCGCGTTCGAAGGCGACATTGACCCGCATGGCCCGCATGTCGGTGTCGAAGAGTCCGATGTGGTGGGGGGACCGGTTGAACCCCCACTCCGCGAGCGTGCGGTCCTCCTCGGCCAGGGGGCCTGCCTTGGGGCTGGCCGACAGCAACCACTCGGTGCCGTCGCCACCCTCCTGCCGCTTGGCCATGAGCCAGGTGCTGACGAAGTGCCCGTCGCGATGGCGGATGGGGGCCGTGCCGATCCAAAGGGCCCGCTCCTGGAGTGCCTCGCCCACCTCGTGGGACACCTGCTCACCGAAGACCTCGGCTGCGGATCGTCCGACGGTTTGCGCGCGGGGGTGACCCAGTAGTGTGCGTGCCCTCTCGTCCCACTCCGTGACCGTGCCACCGCCATCCGTGGTGACCATGGGGCTGTAGGGCATCAGAGGGGCCGATTGGCCACTCAAATTCTCCAAAAAATCAGGCATATCGCACCATTTCTCCCCCTCTTTAGGTGTTCCCCTGCAGGGGGGAGGACGAACACGCGGGGCGATGGTTTGGGGCCTGCTGAGTGTGGGTCGCGGCGGCTTGTGTCACGGCCGTCCCTGGGCCGCCCGTGGTGTCGGCGGCGAGGGCGGGCGAGGTGTCCAACGCCCCGCCGTCGCTCCCTGCGATCGGGTCACCCCAGGGGGGTGGTGTGCCGGTCGAGCCGGTCTGCGGCGGACAGCAACAGTTCGGTGGTGTGTCGGACGTGGGTGCACAGCGCCTGGGCCGAAGCCTCGGGGTCCCGGGCCAGCGCGGCATCCAGCAGGGCGCGGTGTTCCCCCGCCAGATCCCGGCTGGGTTCATCGCCGAGGGGCTGTGACCAGCGACGGTACAGCTCGGCCTCGTCCCGTAGGCCCAGCGCCATCTGGAGCAGGCGCCGATTGGCGCAGCCGTTGAGCAGGGCCTTGTGGAAGTCGGCGTGGGCCTCGGACCAGCAGTCGTCGATGCGGTCCTCGTCGCCCTGGGCGGTGTAGGGAGTGCGTTCCAGTGTGTGGTGGGCCGCGACGAGGCTTGATTCCCAGGCGAGGTCGCCTTCGACCACGGAGCGGCGCAGGACCAGCGTCTCCAACTCGATGCGTGCATCGGTCAACTCGCCGAGGGTCTCCCTGGAGAGGGGGGTGACCACGAAGCCCTGATGGGGCTCGGACTGGACGAGGCCCTGTTCCGCGAGTCGTACGAGGGCCTCCCTGAGCACGCTGACGCTGACGTCGTAGCGCGCGCTGAGCAGGGGGAACTTCAGTCGGTAACCGGGCAGGAGCCGGCCGCTCAGAATGTCGGCGCGCAGTCGTGCCCGCACGTCGTCACTCAGCGTCTGCTTGCCACCCTTGATCGCCATGCGCGTAGTGTAACGATGGATCGAATCGAGTGCAAACTTTCGAAAGTCTATTGACTCATCGAATCTGGCCGCTTAGAACGGTGGAGTACTTCTCGGTGACGACATCGAGACGAACCACTCCAGGAGCGTGCGATGCGTGTGGCGAATGTGGCAGGACGGGCGGCGCTGCTGACGGACGGGGGGTGGACGGACGTGGAGCGGGCCAGCGGTGGCCGGTTCCCGGCCGACCCCCAGCAGCTCTTCGAGCAGTGGGATGAGTTCCGTGACTGGGCGGAATCGGCGCCGCCGGGCGGCGATGTCGAGCTGAACCCGGCCGAACTGCGGTCTCCGGCCCCCAGCCCGCGCCAAGTGCTGGCGATCGGCCTGAACTACCGCGACCACGCCGGCGAGTCGGGGTTCGCCGTCCCCGAGCACCCTCCGGTGTTCACCAAGTTCGTGTCGTCGATCAGCGGCCCGTACGGCGATGTCGTCATGCCCGAAGGAAGCGTGGACTGGGAGGTGGAACTCGTCGCCGTCATCGGCCGCACGGCCTGGCAGGTGGACGAGGAACACGCCTGGGAACACATCGCAGGTCTCACCATCGGCCAGGACCTCTCCGAACGGGACAAGCAACTCTCCGGCCCCGTACCGCAGTTCAGTCTGGGCAAGTCGCACCCCGGCTTCGCCCCGATGGGCCCCTTTCTGGTGACCCCGGACGAGTTCGACGATCCCGACAACCTCGAACTGGGCTGTGCGATCGACGGTGAGGAGATGCAGAAGGGCCGTACCGCGGACCTGATCTTCTCCGTGCCCGTACTGATCGCCCGGCTCTCCGCCGTGCTGCCCCTGCTCCCCGGAGACGTGATCTTCACGGGCACGCCGGCCGGAGTGGGACTCGGTCGGCGCCCCCCGCGGTATCTGGCCGAAGGCGAAGAGCTCGTCAGCTACATCGAGGGAATCGGTGAGATGCGGCACCGGATGATCCGCAACTGAGCCAGCCCGTAACCGGCTGCGCCCCGCTCCTTTCGTGAGCGCGCCCGGAACACCCACCCACCCATCTCACCACCGGCAACCCGTCGAGGGCCCCGGTCCACAACGGCGACCCGGCCGCACCCGGGTCGCCGCGCCACCGCCGTGCTCGGTCGCACAGCGCGGTGGTGTCCACGAGGTCGGGGTCGGCCGACCTCGATCCGCGTCCGGCGGGCCGACGCCAACGAACGCCGGCCACCGGACGCACGGGGTGGGAGGAGGGCGGCCCACTCCGCCGTCCCTCCTCCCACCCCACCCATCCCCCGTTCATATGGCGAACCGTGCCCAGCAGCACTGCGACACCCTCGTACCAGCTCAGTAGGGAGAGGCTTCGATGCGTACCCTTGACACCTCCGTCCTCGTCGTCGGGGCCGGGCCGGCCGGTCTGACGGCCACTGCTCTGCTTGCGCGCTCGGGCGTCCAGACGATCACCGTGACCAAGTACGCGGGAACGGCGAACTCGCCCCGTGCCCACATCACCAACCAGCGCTCGGGCGAGGTCTTCAGGGATCTCGGGATCGAGGACCGTGTGGCCGCGCTCGCCACCCCCCACCATCTGATGGGGAACAACGTGTGGGCCACCAGCTTCACCGGCCAGGAGATCGCCCGGCTGATGACCTGGGGTGCGGGCATCGACCGCCGCGCCGACTACGAAGCGTCCAGCCCCTCTTCGATGTGCAACGCACCCCAACACGTCCTGGAACCCGTGCTCCTCGAAGCCGGCCAGGAGGCCGGGGCGGACATTCGGTTCAACACGGAACTCGTGGCGATCCACCAGGACGACGACGGTGTGTTGGCCACCGTCCGGGAACGCACCACCGGCTCCGAGTACGCCATCCGCGCCCACTACGTGATCGGAGCCGACGGGGGCCGGAGCACGGTCGCCACCGAACTCGGCTTCTCCTTCGAAGGCGAGAGCGGACTCGGCGCAGCGGTGAACGTGTGGCTGGAGGCCGATCTCACCGCTCACACCGCGCACCGCCCTGGAGCGTTGTACTGGATGTGTCAGCCGGGCAATGACTACTGGGTCGGCAGCGGGACCTTCATTTGCGTCAAGCCATGGACCGAATGGGTCCTGCTCTTCATGTATGACCCTGCGGAGGGTGAGCCGGACATCAGTGAGGAGGCGGTGCTCGCTCGGGCCCGTACGACCATCGGTGACCCGTCCGTCGATGTCCGCATCAAGGCGGTCAGCCGGTGGGAGATCAACCGGGTGGTGGCCCGTGAGTACCGCAAAGGGCGTGCGTTCCTGGTCGGTGACGCGGCGCACCGCCATCCACCGGCCAACGGCCTGGGCTCGAACACCTCCATCCAGGACTCCTACAACCTCGCCTGGAAGCTCGCCGCCGTGATCCATGGCCAGGCGGGCACCGAACTGCTCGACAGCTACGAGCAGGAGCGCCGTCCGGTGGGACGCCAGGTCGTGGACCGTGCGATGCGCAGCGTGGCCGATATGCTGCCCGTCTCCCAGGCGTTGGGTTTCCGGCCGGGTCAGAGCGCCGAGGAGGGTTGGGCCAGCCTGGCCGAACTCTTCGGCGACAGTGACACCGGGCGCCGGCGGCGCACCGAGCTGGATGAGGCGGTGGAACTCCAGAACTACCAGTTCAACTGCCACGGTGTGGAGATGGGGCAGCGCTACGACTCCGGAGCGGTGATCGACGACGGCAGTCCCTACCCGCCCTTCACCCGTGATCCCGAGCTCTACTACCACCCCACCACCCACCCCGGGGCCTACCTCCCGCATGCCTGGCTCCAACACGGCACCGAGCGCGTCTCCACCCTCGACCTCGCCGGAGGGGGAACGTTCTGCCTGATCACCGGGATCGGTGGTGAGCCCTGGCTCGACGCAGCGCAGAAACTGGCCGTCGAGTACGGCATCGAACTGCCCGCCCACCGCGTCGGCGTCCGATGCGACTACGACGACGTCCTCGGCGACTGGGCCCGCCTCCGCGAGATCGCCGAACGCGGCTGCCTACTGATCCGGCCCGACCGGCACATCGCCTGGCGCAGCCACGACCTCACCACCGACCCCGAACAACAACTACGGAACGCCCTCGACCAGATCCTCGCCCACCCCGCCGCGGTGCGCCGCCCCGCGCCCTGAGCCGCGTACCCCGTCCGAACCGGGTGCAGTGCACCTCCGGGCGGGACGACCCTGACAACACCCCTCCCGAAGAGGTCACATGGACAAGACAGTGCCCTCCGCCGCACGAGCGGTGGGCGACATCGGCGATGGAGCCTCCATCGCGGCCGGCGGCTTCGGCCTCTGCGGAATCCCCAGTGTGCTGATCGGAGCACTACTCGACTCCGGCGCACGCGGACTCTCCGTGGTGTCGAACAACTGCGGTGTGGACGACTGGGGGCTCGGTCTGCTCCTCGCCGCCGGTCGCATATCCCGAGTCACCGCTTCGTACGTGGGTGAGAACAAGGAGTTCGCGCGCCAATACCTCGCAGGGGAACTGGAGTTGGAGCTCACCCCCCAGGGCACCCTCGCCGAGCGGCTGCGCGCCGGTGGTGTGGGCGTGCCGGCCTTCTACACGCCCGCAGGGGTCGGCACCCAGGTCGCGGAGGGCGGACTGCCCTGGCGGTACGGGCCGGACGGACAGGTGGCCGTCGCCTCACCTCCCGGAGAGCTGAGGACCTTCGAGGACCGGGTCCATGTGTTGGAACGGGCCATCACCACCGACTTCGCACTGGTACGGGCCGCACGGGCGGACCGGCACGGCAATCTGGTGTTCCACGCTTCGGCGCGCAACTTCAACCCGCTCGTGGCGATGGCGGGGAGGACCACGATCGTGGAGACCGAGGAGCTCGTCGAACCGGGTGAGTTGGACCCGGATGAGATCCACCTCCCCGGTGTGTTCGTCCAGCGGATCGTCGTGGCCGCGGCCAGCGATCCGCGGGCCGCCAAGCGGGTGGAGAGGCGAACCGTGAGCGCGCCCCGCGATCCGGCAACACCAACGGCACCGTGACCGAGTACCCACCCCGCTCGTGCGGGGAGCCAGGCTTCCATCCGTCGTCATGCACACAAGGAGCGAGCGCGTGTCTCTGAACAGGGAGCAGATGGCCGCCCGGGCGGCACGGGAACTCTCGGACGGCCAGTACGTCAATCTTGGAATCGGCCTACCGACCCTTCTCCCCAACCACCTTCCCGACGGCGTGGAGGTGATGCTGCACAGCGAGAACGGCATTCTCGGCGTGGGCTCCTACCCGTCCCCCGAGGATGTGGACCCGGATCTGATCAACGCGGGCAAGGAGACGGTCACCACGGTGCCGGGAGCCGCGTTCTTCGATTCGGCCCTGAGCTTCGGGATGATCCGGGGCGGGCATCTGGACGTCGCGGTGCTGGGCGGGATGCAGGTGTCCGCCCGCGGCGATCTGGCCAACTGGGTCGTCCCCGGGAAGATGGTCAAGGGCATGGGCGGGGCGATGGATCTGGTGCACGGTGCTCGACGCGTGATCGTGCTGATGGAACACCTCACCAGGGACGGCGCCCACCGGATCGTCGACTCCTGCACCCTGCCGCTCACCGGTCGTGGTGTCGTCCAACGCATCATCACGGACCTGGCGGTCCTCGACGTCGAACCGGAGGGTCTGGTGCTTCGGGAACTGGCTCCCGGGGTCACCCCCGAGTATGTGCGCGACCGTACACAGCCTCCGCTGCTGATGCCTGCGCCACCCGCCACCATGGTGGTTCCTCTGGCCCGTGCGGCCTGACGGGTCGCGTCCACCCGGGGCGCGCATCGGGGTGCGCGACCGACCGCACCTGGGTGGTCCCGCCCAGGGGTCAAGGAGTGCATGGCGGGGCGGGACGGGGCTCGTACGACGTCAGCTCACCCGCACATCTGGAGCATCCTCGCAACTTGGATGGGAATAGTGTGAAAAGCCGGCATGTTACATTCATGCGCATACAAAAAGATTCGAGGTAGAGCTGTTCGAAGCGGCACCTGAACAGCGACCCACGGGGGCCTCGCCACGGCTGGACGGATCGACGCTCCCGCACGGCGAAAGGCCCCCTTCGGCCTTCGGATCCCGGCAACCGCCAGTGCCGCACGGCGGCTGCCCTCTCTCGTCGGTCAACCCTCTGTGAGAGGACGACGATGTTCTCCTCCGGCACCGCCAAGACCCTGACCACCCCCATCCCCTGTCCCCGCCCCACCAGTCGGCACGCCCTGCTGGCCCTCCCCTCCCAGGGTGAGTGGGTGCGCACGGCCCGTCACTTCACCTCTGATCTGCTCCGCGCCTGGCGGATCGACGAAGAGGGCCGGGACTCCGCGGTGCTCATCGTGGACGAGTTGGCCGTCAACGCCGTCCAGCACGGCCACGCCGACACCACGCTGGTGATGGCGTTGGAGGACGGCGTGCTGCTGATCGCCGTCGTCGACTCCGGCGCGTGCGTTGCGCACCACCCGGCGGAAGAACAGGACGGGTTCGATCCCGATGAGCACGGGCGCGGCGCGCCCATCGTGGACGCCCTGGCGCATCGGGTGCACATCGAGTTCAAGGAGCACGGCTGTCAGGTCAGCGTGGCGCTGCCGGTGGCCGCCACCGCCCGAGACGGGCAAGGGTAGGTCGGCCTGTGGTCGCGCAGTGGTCGCCCGTGTTCCCGCAGCGATCGACGGACGGTGGCGTCGAGCGCGCCTCGGTTGCCGTCGGGTCCATCGGTCCGGAGGTGCGACTCCACGCCAGGGCAGGGACAGGAGTCGCACCTCCGAGCTCTCGGGCGCCTGTGCGCCCTGCCTCGGTCGCCGATCGGTCGCTCCGGGGGAGGTGCGCCCGGGCGGCGGCGGGGTGCGTCGGGCCGTTCGTCGTGGGATCCGTTCTAGTCCCGCCCGGTTCGGAACGTCAAGATACTTTCGAAAGTTTCATCCAGATTCGTGAATTGTGGATTCCGTCGCCTTTCGGGCTGACGCCTGGCGATCGAGCCTCGTGCGGTCGCCCCGGCCGGCACTGGTTGCGGGCCGATGGACGCCCGTCGGCGCTGGCGGAAGGCCGCATGGCGGCCAGTGCTGGAGCCTGGCGGATCGTGCAGGCGAAAGTTATGACAACTTTCGAAAGCTTATTGACTCGCCGAATGTGGTGCCGTACACATATGACATCCGGAACGACCGCCGAAGCGGGCGGTCACCCGGTGACGAGGTCGCGAACACCATCCGTGAGCGTCGTCCAGCCGCCTTGTGCGGCAAGGAACGCCCTCGGTCCGCCAGTGGGCCACGACCCCGCCCCACCACACACGGGACATCCGCGAACTGCGCGCAGAGGGCCGCAGCACGGAGCTTCTGAGATCAATTCAGCATCCGTAAGGAGTGTGGAACGATGCCGCTCCACCGCCTCAACTCTCTTGTCATCGGCGTTCCCAACGTCGGCGAGACGGCCGCCTACTACTCCGACTTCGGCCTGACCCAGGACGACACGGGATGGTTCACCACCCGTGATGCCGGACAACAGCTCAAGATCGAGCACGCACCCACACGTCGTCTGCTCGAACTGAGCATGGGTGTCGACGACCCCGACGACCTGGACCGGATCGCCAGCCGGCTGGCGAAGCTCGACATCCCCTCCTGGCGCGAGGGCGCCGCGTTGGTGAGCCACGAGCCCGTCGCCGGGTTCCGGGCCGTGATCCGCGTCGCCCACCGCCTCACCCAGGCCGAGGAGCCGCCGACGCCCTACAACGGGCCCGGCCGAAGGGAGCGCGGTCCCGGCCGTGCCCCCGGCGTCCTGCGCGAGCACCCCGTCCGCCCCCGCAAACTGGGCCACGTCGTCATCGGCTCGACCGACCACACGGTGACCCGGCGCTTCTTCACCGACGGACTGGGGTTCAAGACGAGCGATGCCATCAAGGACCACGGGACCTTCATGCGCTGCTCGACCGACCACCACAACGTCCTCGTGCTCGCCGCCCCGGTGAACTTCCTGCACCACACCTCATGGCAGGTCGAGGACATAGACGAGGTGGGCAGGGGCGCGTTCTCCATGTTGGAGGAGCATCCCGAGCGACATGTGTGGGGGCTCGGCCGCCACCACGCGGGGTCGAACTTCTTCTGGTACCTGAAGGACCCGGCCGGGAACTTCTCCGAGTACTACTCCGACATGGACACCATTCTCGACGACCAACTGTGGACGCCCGAGACGTTGGAGGGCGCCAAGGGCCTCTTCAGCTGGGGTCCGCCGCCCCCGGCGTCCTTCCTCCACCCGGAAGACCTCGCGGCGTTGATGACCGGATCGCACCAGGCGTCATGACCACCACGTCATCCACCACCTCCGGGGAACCGTCCGTAAGAGAGGCTGCCACGCCCATGCGCACTGTTGAGACCGATGTCCTCATCGTGGGCGCAGGCCCCGCCGGACTCACCGCTTCCGCACTCCTTGCACGCTCCGGCATCGATGCCGTCACCGTCACCAAGTACCCCGCCACGGCACACACCCCGCGTGCGCACATCACCAACCAGCGGGCGATGGAGATCTATCGCGACCTGGGCATCGAGGACCGGGTGCGCGCGGTGGCCACGCCGGGTGAGCTGATGGGCGACAACGTGTGGGCCACCAGCTTCGCCGGGCAGGAACTCGCCCGGATGAAGGCGTGGGGAACCCGGGTCGACCGCAAGGCCGACTACGAGGCGGCCAGCCCGTGCACCATGAGCAACGTCGGACAGCACCTGTTGGAACCGCTCATCCTCGAATCCGCACGGGAGAACGGGGCGGACATCCGCTTCGGACACGAACTGCTGGACATCACCCAGGACGAGGACGCGGTGTACGGCACCGTCCTGGACCGGGCCACGGGAGAGACGTACCGCATCAAGGCCGCGTACGCGCTCGGCACCGACGGCGGGCGGAGCACCGTGGCCGAGCGCCTCGGGTTCTCCCTGGAGGGCGAGACCGGACTGGGGCACGCGGTCAACGTCTGGCTGGAAGCCGATCTCACGCGATACCGGGAGCACCGGCCCGGGACGTTGTTCTTCACCGTTCAGCCGGGGAAGGACTTCTGGCTGGGCGCCGGCACGTACATCTGTCTGAAGCCCTGGACCGAATGGGTGCTCATCGTCGTCTACGACCCCGCGGTGGAGCAGCTCGACCTCAGCGAGGAGGCCATGCTCGCCCGAGTGCACGCCACGATCGGCGATCCCTCGGTCGAGGTGCGCATCAAGGACATCAGCCAGTGGCAGATGAACCACGTACTCGCCCGCGAGTACCGCAAGGGACGTGTCTTCCTCGCCGGTGACGCGGCCCACCGGCATCCTCCGGCGAACGGTCTCGGTACCAACACCTCCGTCCAGGACTCGTACAACCTCGCCTGGAAGATCGCCCTGGCGGTGCGGGGCAAGGCCGGCGACGGACTTCTCGACAGCTATCACGACGAGCGGCAGCCGGTCGGCCGACAGGTCGTCGACCGGGCGTTGAAGAGCGTCGGGCTGGTCGCTGAGATCCCCTCCGTGCTCGGTGTCCGCGCAGGTCAGAGCGATGAGGAGGGGAAAGCGGCCCTCGCCGAGTTCTTCAGCGACAGCGAGCAGGGCAGAGAGCGCAGACGCAAGCTGGAAGCGATCCTGCGCGAGAACGACTACCACTTCAACGCCCACGGCGTGGAGCTCGGCCAGCGCTATGCGTCGAGCGCGGTGGTCCCCGACGGGACGACCGAACCCGCACACGGGCGTGACCCGGAGCTCTTCCACCAGCCCACGACCCACCCTGGCGCCAGCCTGCCGCACGTGTGGCTGGAGCACGCGGGGGTGCGCATCTCCACCCTCGATCTCGCGGGACATGGTGACTTCGCCCTGCTCACGGGCATCGGCGGCGAGCCGTGGCTTGCCGCGGCGGAAAAGGTGTCGAGCGAACTCGGCGTCGAGATAGTGCCCCGTCCCGTGGGCTACCGCCTGGCGTACGACGACGTCTACGGCGACTGGAGCCGGCTGCGGGAGGTCGACGACCGCGGCTGTCTGCTCGTCCGCCCGGACCGTCATATCGCCTGGCGTTCCCAGGACATGACCGACGATCCCGCCCAGACCCTGCGGGGCGTCATGCGGCAACTACTCGGCCTCGGCTGAGCACCCAAGGAGAACCATCATGGAAATCGGCCTGCTCCTCCTGCGAGTGCTCCTCGGAGCCCTCCTCTTCGGCCATGCCGCACAGAAGATGTTCGGATGGTTCCGGGGCCACGGCCCCGAAGGCACCGGCGCGGTCTTCGAGACCTGGGGATTCCGCCCAGGCAAGCCCCTGGTCCTGCTGGCCGCCGGCTGCGAGTTGGTCGCGGCGGCACTGATCGTCCTCGGGCTGCTGACACCCCTGGGCGCTGCCGTTGCACTCGGCACGATGCTGGTCGCGGGCTCGGTCAATGTGTCGAAGGGACTCTGGGCCCAGAGCGGCGGCTACGAACTCCCGCTGGTGTACGGCGGGCTCGCACTCGGGCTCGGATTCACCGGCCCGGGGGAGTGGTCGCTCGATCACGCACTGGGGTGGGAGGAGCTGTCCGGCGCGGGTTGGGGCGCCGCGGCTCTGGCACTCGGCCTGGTCACCGGGTCGATCGCCATCGCCAGAGCGGCTCGTGAGCGCCGCCGCCATGGTGCGTAACCGTACGGTTCCTCGTCGTCCCCACACCACAACTTCTCGCGCCGAAAGCGAAGGGCACCACTCATGATCGGATCAGGTAGTCACGTCGTCGTCATCGGCGGCACCAAAGGGCTGGGGTACGAGGTCGCCAAGGCGTGTCTGGCACGCGGTGCGCGCGTCACCATCACCGGACGCGACAAGGCATCGGTACAGGCCCGAGCCGAGGAACTCGGCCCCCTCGCCGCCGGCGCCGTCTGCGAACTCACGGACTGGAGCTCCATCAAGCAGCTGTTCGCCGAGATGGACAGTGTGGACCACCTCGTGCTCACCGCTTTGGACCGGGACTTCAACACCATCGCCGACTTCCGTCCGGACGACTGTGCCCGTACGACCTTGATGAAGACGGTCGGCTATGCGACGGCGGTGCACGAGGCCCTGCCGAAGTTCACCGACGACGCGTCCGTGGTGATGTTCAGCGGGCTCTCCATGTGGCGTCCGGTACCCGGGTCGACCACCATCTCCATGGCCAACGCCGGCATCATCGGCCTGGTCAACTCCCTCGCGGTAGAGGTCCCCCCGGTGCGGGTGAACGCCATCACACCGGGCATCGTCACCGGAACGGCCGCCGTGGACGACGCGGACGAGGTGCGAACCGAGTGGTTCGAAGCGATGCGCCAGCGCACCCCGGCCAAGCGCCTCCCCAGCGCCGAGGACATCGTCGAGTCGACCCTGTTCCTCCTCGAATGCCGTGGCATCAACGGTGCCAACCTCGTGGTGGACGCGGGAATGCACCTCGCCTGACCACGGGCGTCACCGGGCGGCCGTTCCGCCGGAAACCCCGCGGCAGCCGGGCGCGATGCCCGGAAGCGGACGCCCGCCGCCCCTTCTGCGCCGCCCCTTTTCTGCCGTCCCTTCTCCACCGACACCGATGCCTTCTCCCGAAAGGAACACCGTCATGAGCGACAGCACTTCGCACCCCTCTCCCCGGGCCGTAGCGGATGCCTACTTCAAACGCATGGACGCCGGACAGGACTTCCTCGACCTCTTCGCGGACGATGCTTACGTGTGTTTCCCGAAGCACACACCTGCCAGGGGTCTTGAGGAGGTCAGAGCCCTCTTTGGTGACATCTTCGTGCTGTTCCGCTCGGTGGTGCACGAGATCGCGTACTTCAACTACATCGCCCAGGGGGACTTCCTGATAGTGGAAGGGACCACGCACGGCGTCCTGGCCGACGGAACGCAGTGGCGTGCCACCGAAGGGCTCGGCGGACGATTCTGCAATGTGTTCGAGATCCGGGACGGAAAGATCCAGCGGCTCCACATCTACCTGGACCCGGACTACGGCGATGCCGACATCGCGCGCTATCCCTGGCTCACGACTGTCTGACGAGCAGTCGTACGGCCTGGCCCCGCCTTCGAGTCCCGTTCCTGGGAGTTGAACGGGGCATGGGCATGTGCTCAGGGAGCGTGCCTCGGTCGGTGGAGCGGCCGATCGTGGGACCGCAGCGGGTGGGCAGCGCCGGGGGCTGCCCACCGGGTGAGCCCTCGACTGCCGTACAACCTTTGGCATGGCTCATCCGTCCAGGTGGACAAGTAGCCTTCCGTCCAAGGTGGTTGGCTGCCCGTGGACGCCAGCCGTACGGAGTCCGCGCGAGTCGATGCGTCTCTCCCCTCCGCTCAAGGAGTCCCCGTGCGCAGACCACTGATCGCCGTGCCCGTGCTCACGGCGCTGGCACTCACCCTCATCCCCACGGCATCCGCGACGACCCCCTACCGGGGGGCGAACACCAAGTCCGTCCAGGACGACTTCAACGGCGACGGCTACCGCGATCTGGCGATCGGCGCGTCCGGAGCGGCCAACGGCACCGTGACAGGAGCGGGCGCGGTCGTGGTCCTCTACGGGTCCGCCACATCCGTGGGCACCGCCCGACGTTCGGTGATCACGCAGGCGAGCGCCGGAATACCGGGCACCGCCGAGCGCGGGGACGGTTTCGGCTCCGCCGTCGCCAGCGCGGACCTCGACCGCGACGGCTATGCCGATCTGCTGGTGGGCACCCCACAGGAAGCAGTGAGCACCCGTACGGCATCCGGTTCGCTCACCGTCGTGTGGGGCGGCCCGGGTGGACTCAAGGGCGGAGCGGACATCACCCCGCCCACCGGATTCGGCAACGGTGACACCTACTGCGCCTTCGGAGTGAACCTGGCCACGGGCGACACCAACGGCGACGGCGCTCCCGAAGTGAGCGTCGCGTCCCTCTGCGAGGGCTCCTCGTACACCGGTCCGTTCACCCGCGCGGGCAAACCCCGCTCCAGCACGCGACTGGCAGTACCCGGAGGAGTCCGCGGGGTGGTGATGGGCGATGTGAACCGCGACGGCAAGGCCGAACGGTTCTGGCTGCCCGGTTCAGTGGCCGGTGATCTGCGAGGGCCGGTGTACCTGGACGGGTTCGGCCCGACTGCCGGTGTCCTCACCAGACTGCCCCACGCGGACGGTCACACCGGACAGGTCGGCGATGTGAACGGCGACGGCTTCGGAGATCTGATCACCGGGATACCCGACGACGGCTACCTCGAAGGGCAGAGCGGTGCGGCCCATCGCGGGGGAGAGATCCAGGTCCTCCACGGCAGCGCCCGGGGCATCGCGACTACCCAACGCCCCAAGGTGTTCCACCAGGACACCGCCGGTGTCCCCGGTACGGCGGAGCACACCGACTTCTTCGGCGAGGCCCTGAGCGTGGCGGACATCAACGGAGACCGGTACGCCGATGTCATCGTGGGCTCGTCCAGTGAGGCGGTGGGCACACTCCCGTCCGCAGGCTCGGTCGCGATACTGCGGGGCTCGGCCCGGGGACTGACCACGGTGAAGGCCGTCGGCTACACACAGAACACGGTGGGCCTGCCGGGAGCCTCCGAGCGGTACGACTTCTTCGGCTCGACGGTCCATCTCGCCGACCTCAACAGGGACGGTCGGGCGGAAACCGTCGTGGGCATCCCCGGCGAGAACGCCGACGGGTGCGTGTGGATCGCCCGTGGGACACCGTCGGGGCCCGCCGTCGGCGGTTCCGTCAATCTCTGCGGACGGCAGGTCGGTCTGACGGTGCACTCCGTGGACGCCCAGTTCGGCATCGCCATGCCCAGCGGGCACATCACCAGTTGACCGCGCTCCTCGGGCCCTGAACCCGCAGGAGCGGGCGGCCTCCCCGTCCGTACGCGTCCCCCTGCGCGCCGGGCACATCCTCTACGGCTCCGGGTTCATGACGACCGTCGCCGTGGTCTGCGTCATGGCGACGACGGGTGGTGTGCTGTTCACCTCCGGGCTCCTGCGCATCGTCCTCCAGGAGTGCGCGCTGGTCCTCCTGCTCCTCATCACCCTTCAGGACTACCACCACAGCAAGTACGGCCCCTGGTGCCCGTGGTGCGATAACGACAACGGCGACGGCGACGGCGACGACGACCGCGCCCAGCAACCGGAGCCACTCGCCCCGCGTCTTGTGTAGGAGCATCCCACCGACATCAAGACCTGACCCCCCATCGCTCCCCAACACCCCAGTTCTGTCCGTGGAAGTGGGACGAGCGGGTTGAGTACTCGTACTCACGTCCGAAGTGGTGGCTCGGGCGACGATGGGGACCACATCGTTTCGAGACCCCGAGGACCCGCATATGCTCAGCCGTCTCGCCGGCACCCTGGTGCCCGCCTTCGGTCGTCTGTCGGTCACCGTCGACGCCGACACCGACTTCGCGCCGGGCAGCATCATCGCCGCCAACCACACCTCGCTGGCCGACCCCGTGGTCGTGGTCGCCGCTCTACGTCAGTTGGGGATAGAGCCGGTCATCATGGCCGCTGCGGGCCTCTGGCGCATACCGCTCCTCGGCCGGGCGCTCACCCGCGAGGGGCACATACCCGTGTACCGGAGGGACCGTCGAGCCGCTGATGCCCTGGACGGTGCCGCCGAAGCGCTGGCCCGGGGCCGCATCGTCCTGATCTACGGTGAAGGCGGTCTGCCGCGACGCAGGGACGTCGCGGAAGCCGCCCCGGAGCCCTTCCGCAGTGGACTGGCCCGGCTCGTGCAGCGCACCGGAGCCCCGATCATCCCCCTGGGGCAGGCGGGTGCCCGACGGATCACCTCGGGGAGCCGGCTGAAGCAGATCGCCGGAGCGATCACCGCGCCGCTGCGCCGGCCTGCGCTCCACGTTCACATCGGGGCGTCCGTCCTGGTGTCGGACGAGCACCCGTTCCCCACCGCGCGTGCCCATGAAGCGGTCACCTCCGCCTGGCGAACGGCAGCCGGACATCTCGACGAACCGGCCGCACGCACGAAGTCGAGCCTTGACCTCAACTAAACTTGAGGTTCTACCTTCGTGCTCATGAGCATCGAAGTCACCGCTTGGACACAGGTCCAGTCCGTCGTCAACGCCCAGCAGGAACGGCGCCCCTTCGCCCGTGCCACGCTGCGCCGCATCGCCGCCTTCGCCCGTCCGCACCGTCGTCGCATCCTCCAGTTTGTGCTGCTCAGCGTCCTCACCGCACTGCTCGCGGTGGCCACACCCGTGCTGGCCGGACGCGTCGTCAATGTCATCGTCTCCGGTGGCGAATCGAGAATCGTCGTCCAACTTGCCCTGCTCATCGCGGTGATAGCGGTCGCCGAAGCCGCCCTCGGCCTGGTGGAACGCTGGCTCTCCGCCACCCTCGGCGAAGGATTGATCCTCGATCTGCGACGTGCCGTCTTCGACCACGTACAACGGATGCCCGTCGCCTTCTTCACCCGCACCCGCACCGGAGCGCTGGTCAGCCGGCTCAACAACGATGTGATCGGTGCCCAACGGGCCTTCAGCAACACCCTGTCCAGTGTGGTGAGCGACCTGGTCACCCTGGTGCTCACACTCGTCGTCATGCTCACCCTGTCCTGGCAGATCACCCTGCTCGCGCTGGTCCTGCTACCGGTGTTCGTGGTGCCCGCTCGACTGATGGGCACCCGGATGGCACGGCTACGGCGCGAGGCGTCCCAACTGGACGCGGCCATGGGCACCCGGATGACCGAGCGGTTCTCCGCACCGGGCGCGACCCTGGTCAAGCTGTTCGGACGGCCGGGAGACGAGTCGCGTGAATTCGCCGCCCGCGCGGATCGGGTGCGTGACATCGGCGTCCGCACCTCCCTCGCCTACTCCGCCTTCGTCACCGCGCTCACCCTGGTCTCCGCCCTAGCCCTCGCACTCGTCTACGGCCTCGGTGGCTACTACGCCCTGCGGGGCAGTCTGGAACCCGGCGCCGTCGTCTCCCTCGCACTGCTCCTGACCCGGCTGTACGCACCCCTGACGACCCTGGCCGGTGCACGCGTCGAGGTGATGAGCGCACTCGTCAGCTTTGAGCGGGTCTTCGAGGTCCTCGACCTCAAGCCGCTGATCGAAGAGAAGACGGACGCACGGCCGGTGCCCGACGGACCGGTGTCGGTGGAGTTCCACGATGTGCGGTTCAGCTACCCCTCCGCGGACAAGGTGTCCCTCGCATCACTGGAGGAGACCGCCGCCCTCGACACCCGAGGTGGCGAAGAGGTCCTGCGGGGGATCTCCTTCCGGGTGGAGCCGGGGCAGACCGTGGCCCTCGTTGGTTCCTCAGGGGCGGGCAAGTCCACCCTGGCCAGCCTGCTGCCTCGGCTGTACGACGTGGACGAAGGCGCGGTCCGCATCGGTGGGGTCGACGTGCGCGATCTCTCGGCCGAATCCCTGCGCTCCACCCTGGGCATGGTGACCCAGGACGGGCACCTCTTCCATGAATCCGTGCGCGACAATCTGCTTCTCGCCCGGCCCGGGGCGTCCGAGGACGACCTCTGGGACGCACTGCGCCGCGCTCGGCTCGACCAGTTGGTACGGGCACTGCCCGAGGGCCTCGACACGATCGTCGGGGAGCGCGGCTACCGTCTGTCGGGCGGTGAGCGCCAACGGATGACGATCGCCCGGCTGCTGCTGGCCAGGCAGCGCGTCGTCATCCTCGACGAGGCCACCGCCCATCTCGACAACACCTCGGAAGCGGCGGTGCAGGCGGCGCTCGCCGAAGCCCTGGAGGACCGTACCGCCGTGGTGATCGCCCATCGGCTGTCGACGGTACGCGCTGCGGATCTGATCCTGGTCGTGGAGGGAGGACGCATCGTCGAACGCGGCACTCACGAGAGCCTGTTGGCACTGGAGGGCCGGTACGCGGAGCTGTACCGGACACAGTTCGCCGAGTCCGGGGAGCGGTCAGCCGGATCCCGTGCACTGGTGTGACCGTGCGGCAACCCTTCGTACCCCGGCCATGGACCTCGGGCCGGGGTACGAAGGGTTGCCGCACCGCCGGCCAACCGCGGTGGGGCTGCGGCCCGGGGGAAGCGCGCTGCACCAGCCGACTTCTCGCCGTTGCCCATGTACGACATCGGTCATGATGTGCGGACACCCAGGGATGAATTCACCTACGGACATCGCATGGTGTGGCCGAGTTCCGGTGGACGGTTCCTGACGCATCGTCGGGCAATGATCTGTCGCCCTGGTCGTTCGATCCGTACAACAGGGGACACCGCTCGTCGATTCCGTTCTTTGGGGGGAACCAATGAATCCAAACCGGCGCCCGATGTCCTTCGGGCTCCTGGCCGTGGTGTTGCTCACCGTGCAACTGCTGACCGGCTGTGGCGACGACGGCGGTGGAGACGGTTCGGACGGAGACACATCGGTGTCGTCATCCGCACCCGACACGACGGGCGGTTCCTCCTCCGACACCTCGGTGGACAGCGGCAGCGCCAGTGACACCGACAGCAGCGACACCAGCGGCGCGGATGCCGCCGATGAGCCGGTGGGGAACTGCGCCTCCTACACACTGCCCGCCTCCGACCAGTCCCCGAAGGCATTCTCCGACGGCACCAACACCATCGAGCTGCGTCGCGGCTACTCCGTATCGGCCCAGGTGGTGGAGGCGACATCCGCTGACGGCCGCTACAGCGGCGAGTTCAGCCTGATGAGCGGCGAAGCGTCCTTCTACGACGGTCAGGTGACGGTCTCCATCGAGTACGAGTTGGTCACCGGACTCGATGGACAGATCACCAGTGAACCGGTGCAGAAGGCGAAGGTGTGCGGCTGGAGCGAACAGTGACCCCTGGCACAACCTCGTACCATTTGGCACAACCCCGTACCCCTGGCACAACCCCGTGCACCCGTCACCGCTCGTGTCCCCACCTCGGACGAAGGTGCTCGATCACCGCTCGGCCGCGTCGTCGACCAGCGTGTTGATGGCCTGGACGATCCGTGCCGCGAACGGCTCCAACTGCGCCGTGAAATCGCCCCAGTGCTCCTCGGTGTCTCCCCGGTACACCGCGCATGCATGGACGAGTACGGGCCGGTGATCGGACGGCAGCCGCGGGAGTGCCCAGTCGGCCGCGGCCTCCTTGGAACCGATGGTGCCGGTCTCCAGGGTCAACCAGATTCGGGCGAGGGTGAGAACCACATTGCGTGTGTCGGAGTGCAGTTCGTCGAGCAACTCGGGCACCCCCGCCACCAGCGCCTTGACGATGTCCTCACGCGGGACGGGCGGGAGGACCTCTCCCGGTGACGGACCGGACAACGGACTGTCAGCCTGGAGCACCATCGTGATCAGCAGGGCGAGATCGGGGTCCGACGTCGGCGAGGGAGTCCAACCGTCCTCGTAGGAGTCGCGCAACCACTCGCCGTACTGGAACTCCCGCCGCGGCGGATAGCGCCACGGCCGCACATCGGACCGTACGGCGACGGTGAGTTCCACGGGGCGTACACCGGTTCGGGCGTCGGGGCTCGACAGGAGGAGCAGACCGTCGACCAACTCCCGCCGCTCGGCGTCCGTGGTCCGCTCGGCGATGAGTACGAACACATCGACATCGCTGTGTGGACGCAACCCGCCGAGCACCGCGGAACCGTGGGAGTACACACCGACGACCCGAGGGCCGAGCACCCGGTGGACCAGGGTGATGACGTCGCTCGTCTGGGACAAGCCGAACCCCTCCTTCGTACGCACTCGGCGCCGCGCTGCTCGGGCGCGCGGCCCGTTGACACAAGGAAGGGCAGATCGTAGACAGCGGGCCGGCCCCGAACAAGCGGATTCACCGGGGTGCGGACAGCCGTCGACGAACACTCGCATGCGAACGGGTGGTGCGTGAGTGATCGTGGAGCGGGTGCGGGCGACTGCGACACGGCGGGACACAGCCGCCCGCACCACGCTCCGTGCGATCTCAGGCCACCGGTCCCGGATCAACCGGATGGGTGGCCATGGCGTGGACGGTGACGTCCATCCACGGCCACACCGGCAGGGAGGAGATGATGGTGTGCATCTCGGTGGGATCCGCGGCCCGCCAGAGTCCCCAGTTCTCCGTGCGCCCGGGTACGCGCCACATGCGCACCAGATGCCCTGCATCCACGAGTTCGGCCGCCCGCAGGCGTTCGGCCTCGGAGATCGACTCCTTGCGCTCGGGCTCCATGCCATCGGGCCATGAGATCCGGATGTTGACGAGGAACTCCATCGGTACTTCCTTACTGTTCGGTGTCGGGAGAGGGGCGACGGCACGGTGCCGTGCTGGCCGTGGTCAGTCGCCGAAGGGGTCCGCCGGTGTGCCGTGCTCGGTGATGACGGACTTCGTCTGGAGGAACTCGGCGACCGCCTCGACGCCGTTCTCACGCCCGATGCCGGACTGCTTGTAGCCGCCGAACGGCACGCTCCAGTGCAGCAGACGGTAGGTGTTCACCCAGACCACACCGGCCTCCAAGCGTTTGGCCACCCGGTGCGCCCGCGCACTGTCCGCGGTCCAGAAGCCCGCTGCCAGCCCGAACTCCACGGAGTTGGCGATCGCGACGGCCTCGTCCTCGGTGTCGAACGGATGGACGGTGACCACCGGGCCGAACACCTCTTCACGGCAGACCGCGAGCTCTCGATCCGCGTCGACCAGCACGGTCGGCTCGTACCAGAATCCGGCCTCCGCATCGGCGACGGTGGCCCGTCGACCGCCCGTTGCCGCCTTGGCCCCGCGGCTCAGGGCGTCGTCGACCAGGGATTCGATGCGTTCCACCGCCGCGGCCGAAGCCACCGGTCCGATGTGGGTGCGGGGATCACGCGGATCGCCGACGCGCAGCCGCGCCACCGCGTCCACATAGCGGGTGAGGAACTCCTCGTACACCTCGCGCTGGACGAGGATGCGGGAGCCCGCCACACAGGTCTGCCCGGCTGCCGAGAAGGCGCCCTGCCGGGCGGCGATGACGGCGGCGTCGAGATCTCCGTCGGCGAAGACGATGTGTGCCGACTTCCCGCCCGCCTCACAGACGTAACGTTTCATCTGAGCTGCCGCCTGCGCACCGAGAGTCCTGGCGACCGCGGTGCTCCCCGTGAAGGTCACCATCGCGACATCGGGGTGCTGGACCAGCCGCTGCCCCTCTTCCGCACCGCCGATCACCACACTGACCACCCCGGGCGGGAATCCCGCTTCCAACGCCAGTTCGGCGAGCCGGACGGAGGACGCCGGAGCCTGCGGCGGGGGCTTGAGGATCACCGTGTTGCCCGCGGCCAGGGCGGGCGCGAGCTTCCACGAGCCCAGTGAGAGGGCGCCGTTGAACGGCGTGAGCGCGGCCACCACTCCCAACGGTTCATGGGTGATCAGGGCCGCGGCGGTACCGCTGAGCGGACGGGAGCGACTCTCCAGGGTTTCGGCCGCCGCCGCGAAGTAGCGGTACCAACGGGCCAGCGCGCCCACTTCACCGCGGGTGGCCGCCAACGGTTTGCCGTTGGCCAGGGTCTCCAACGACGCCAGTTCATCGGTGTGGGTGACCAGTACGTCCCCGAGGCGGTACAGCAGATCGGCGCGGGCGTGCGCCGGGAGCCCTCCCCAGGACGGTGCGAGGAACGCCTCACGGGCGCCGCGGACCGCGTCGTCGACGGCGTCGGGATCCTGGTGCGCCCGGGCCCAGACCGCTCCCGTCGCCGGATCGACCAGGGGCACGACGGTCCCGGC
Source organism: Streptomyces sp. NPDC059256 (assembly GCF_042753785.1). Lineage (NCBI taxonomy): Bacteria > Bacillati > Actinomycetota > Actinomycetes > Kitasatosporales > Streptomycetaceae > Streptomyces > Streptomyces sp. NPDC059256. The sequence continues at coordinate 46,310 of NZ_JBHYZO010000010.1, forward strand.
GGGTGCCCGGCGTCGGCCTTGCGTGTGCGAGGTGTAGTCCTCGGCGGTGGGGGTGGGGGAGGTCATGGCGCGGGGGTCCTTTCCAGGGACAGGGCTTCGCGAACGGCCGGTGTGTCGAAGTGGTGGCAGGCCACGGTGTGGCCCGAGGTGCCGACGGACACCTGCGGGGGCGAGTCACCCTCACGGCACACGTCGGTGGCGAAGGGACACGACCGCTGAAAGCGACATCCCGCCAGCGGAGCGGCGGGGTCCGGCGGTTCTGCGCGGGTTCGTATGCCGCTTCTGAGGCCGGGGGAGCGCGGGTCGGGAACCGGAACGGCACCGAGCAGCGCATGGGTGTACGGATGGCGCGGCGCGGAGAACAACTCGTCGCACGGAGCGCTCTCCATGATCTTCCCGCCGTACATCACCACGACCTGGTCGGAGATGTGCCGCACCACGCTCATGTCGTGGGAGATGAAGAGGAAGCTGACGTCGCGGTCCCGACGCAGGTCCTTGAGCAGATTGACGATCTGCCCCTGGATGCTGACGTCGAGGGCGGAGACGATCTCGTCGCAGACGATGAAGCGGGGCTCCACCGCCAGCGCACGGGCTATCGCCGCACGTTGCCGCTGCCCGCCGGAGAGTTCGTGCGGATAGCGATCGGCGAGTTCGGGACGGATGCCCACCTGACCCAGCAGTTCCTCGACCCGCTCCGAGACCGCTTCCCGGTCGACCGTGCGGTGCACGGTGATGACCTCGCGGATCATCGCTCGTATGGTCATCCGGGGGTTGAGGCTCGCGTACGGGTCCTGGTAGACGATCTGGGCCAGCCGTGGGAGCCGTTTGTCGCGACGGAGTTCGGCGAGTTCTTCGCCCTCCACCCGGACCCGCCCCGAGGCGATCGGCGACAGTCCGACCAGGGCGCGTCCCGTGGTCGTCTTCCCGCTGCCGCTCTCCCCGACGATGGTGACGATGCTCCGTGCGGGGACGGTGAAGGACACCCCGTCGACGGCGTGCGCGGTGCCGGTCACCCGGCGCAGCACTCCGGTGCGGATCGGGAAGCGAACCGCCAGGTCCTCGACGACGACGGCGTCGGCCGGGGATGTCTCGGTTGTCATGCGCTCTCTCCTCGGTCAGCCGCACCGACGAGCGCCGGGGAGGTGAACGGGCAGCGGACGTAGTGCCCGGGGACTGCCTCGGCCGGGCGCAGGAGCGGAGGTACGGACTCCGCGCACTCGGAGCGGGCGACCGAGCAACGGGGCTGGAACGCGCAGCCCGGCGGGGGTGCGGCGGGGTCGGGCGGAAACCCGGGGATCGCGGGGAGGTGTTCCACGCGGTCGCGGTCCATCCGCGGGATCGATTCCATCAGGGCGCGGGTGTAGGGGTGGCTGGGCGTGTCGAACAGCGCCGTGGTGGGTGCCAGCTCCACGATCCGTCCCGCGTACATCACGGCGATGCGATCGGTGATGCCGGCGACCACACCCAGATCGTGGGTGATGAGGATCAGCGCCATCTGGAGCTCCTTGCGGAGCCGGTCGATGAGTTGGAGCACCTGCGACTGGATGGTGACGTCGAGCGCGGTGGTGGGCTCGTCCGCGATCAGGACCTGGGGGTTGCGACTGATCGCCATCGCGATCAGTACCCGCTGGCGCATTCCACCGGACAGTTCGTGCGGATGGTTGCGCAGTCGCTCACGGGCCGAAGGAAGGCCCACCATGTCCAGGAGCTCGGCACACCGCTCGGCTGCGGCCCGCCGGCTGAACCCGTCGTAGTGGATGAGGGGTTCGGCCATCTGGGCGCCGATGGTCATGGCGGGGTTGAGGGCGGACAGGGCGTCCTGGGAGACGAGTCCGATGCCCGAACCGCGGACCGCCCGCATCTGCCGCGGGGTGAGCGAGGTGAGGTCCTTGCCGTCGAAGTCGACACGGCCCGATATGTCGACTCCACTGCTCCCGAGCATGCGGAGCACGGCCAACATGGTCTGACTCTTGCCACAGCCCGACTCGCCGACGACTCCGAGCGACTCGCCCGCCGCCACGCTGAAGGACACGTCGCGCACGGTCTCCAGGGGGGTGCTGTGCCGTGCGTCCTGGCCGCGGTAGGCGACCTTGAGGTGCTCTACTTCCAAAATGGTCATGGTGATCCCTCCCTCTACGCCAGTTTGATCTTGGGGTTGAAGTACGCCTGGAGCACGTCGACCAGAAAGTTGATCAGTACGAATGCGATGGCGATGATCAGGATTCCGCCCTGGACGAGCGGGATGTCCCGGGTGGAGATGGCCTGGTGGAGCGCGAGTCCGATGCCGGGCCAGGAGAACACCGTCTCGGTCAGCACCGCGCCGCTCAGCAGGAAGCCCGCCTGGAGGCCGATGACGGTGATGACCGAAGGCATGGCGTTGGGCAGCACATGGCGGACGATGACGCGGAACTCGCCGACGCCACGGGACCTGGCGGTCCGCACATAGTCGTTGCCGATCACCTCAAGCACCGCCGAGCGGGTCATCCGTGCGATCACGGCGAGCGACCAGGCCGCGAGCGTGATCACCGGCAGCACCATGTGCGCGGCAACGTCCAGGGCACCGCCCCCACCGATCGAGGTCATCCCGGTGGCGGGAAGCACCCGCAACTGGAGGGAGAAGACGACGATCAGCACCAGTCCGAACCAGAACGAGGGTACGGAGTTGAAGAACAGGACCCCCACCGTCAGCCCGCGGTCACGGGCCGAACCCGGCTTCTGCGCGGCCCAGGTGCCGATCGCGACACCGACCACGGCCGCCACCACGATGGCGGTGCCGGAGAGCAGAACCGTGTTGAGCAGACGCTCGGACAGCACTTCCGAAACGGGTCGCCCGAAGGACAGCGAACGCCCCAGATCCCCGCTGAAGAGACTGCCGAGATAGCTGAAGTAGCGCGACAGCGCTGGCTCGTCGAGTCCGAGGTCCTCGCGGAGCGCCTGTCGGTCCTCTTCCGAGGAGCTCGGGCCCAGCAGTGCGCTCGCCTGGTCTCCGGGGATGATCTGGCCGAGGCCGAAGGTGGCGATGGTGACGCCCAGGATGACCGGGAGCATCTGTAGGGCGCGGCGCAGGGTGAAGGTCAGCATGCCGAATCTCCAGGACTGTTCATGACCGGCTCCACCGGGTCCGTAGCGTGGGCTTGCTTCCGCGTGCCGCCCGGGACTGCCGGGTGCGCGGGTCGAGGCGGTCGCGGATGCCGTCCCCGAGGAGGTTGAACCCGACCGCGAGCACCACGATCGCGAGACCGGGGATGGTGGCGACGTGTTGTGCCGTCACCAACAGGGCGCGCCCACCGCTGAGCATCTGTCCCCAGTCGGGGGTCGGGGGCTGGGCTCCGAGGCCCAGGAAGGCGAGGCTTGAGCTGAGGATGACGTTGCGACCGGTCTGGAGGGTGGCGAAGACGACCACACCGCCCAGGAGGTTGGGGGTGATGTGCCGCAGGGCGATGCGCAGATGTCCGTAGCCGAGGGCGCCGGCCGCCTCCACGTACTGCTCTTCGCGCAGGGCGACGACATAGCCCCTCACGATCCGTCCGAACTCCGGGACCGTCACCACGACCATCGCAATGATCATCGAGGTGATGCCGGGGCCGAGCGCGACGCTGATGCCCAGGGCGAGCAGGATGCCCGGGAACGAGAACATCACGTCGAAGATCCGCATCAGGGTGCTGTCGAGCCAGCCGCCCACATAGCCCGAGAGCAGTCCGAGACAGCCGCCGACCACCAGGGCCAGCAGCGTCGGCAGGACCGCGACCAGCAGGGCGAGCCTGGCCCCGTACATCAGTCGGCTGAGGATGTCCCGACCGACTTCGTCGGTGCCGAGCAGATGGCCGTCGCTGAAGGGTCCGAGACCGACCGACGACGGATTGGTGTCGAGGGGGTCGTACGGGGCGATGAGCGGCGCAAGGACGGCGACGAGGACGGTGGTGGCGACGATGACGCCACCGATGACGGCGGTGGCACGACCGCCTCCCGCGTTGACGCGGAACCGGTCCCGCCAGCGGGAACGCGTGGCCCCCGCAGTGTCGGGGCCGATTGCCACAGGGGCCTTCATGGCTGGTTTCTCCTCACCGACGGCGGATGGTGGTGTAGTCGATGTAGGCCGATGCGGCGGAGGTGACCCCGCTGACCTTGTGGCTCAGCAGCCGAGGCAATCGGTCCTGGTACAGGAAGAGCCAAGGGGCGTCCGATGCGATGTCGGCAGCGGCTTCCTGGTAGAGCGCCATGCGGCGGCTGTTGTCGGGCTCGGCGCGCGCACGGTCGAAGAGTGCGTCCACGTCGGTGTTGCGGTACCACCCGCGGTTGACCCCGTTGGGCGGATGGAGCTCACCGCTGAACATCCGCTCCAGGAAGTCCGCGGCGTCCGCACCGGTCGTCCAACCGTTGAAGGAGCCGTGGGTCTTTCCGTTGTACCCCTTGCCCTCCTCGGCGACCAGTGAGGCGAACTCCATGTACTGGAGCTCCAGTTGCACCCCCACCGCCTTGAGGTCCTGCTGCACCAACGACATGATCTCGGTGGCCTGGGAGAAGCCCGGTCCACTGTCGGGTGCGAGCAGCCTCAGCCGGATCGGTGTCTTCACCCCGCTCTCGCGGATGAGCTGCCGCGCCCGCTCGGGATCGTGGGCGTACGGTGCGTTCCCCGAGCTCGTGCGTGAGGCCGCTGCGGCGGAGTACGCCTCGTTGCCGCGCGGCAGGGGCCCCGTGGACGGTGTGACCTGCCCACCGGTGAGGGTGGCGATGGCCTTGCGGTCCACGGCGTAGTTCAGCGCCTGCCGGAAGGTGGTGTCATTGGTCGGGGCGATCTTCGTGTTGAGGCGCAGGAAGTACTGGTTCGCCGGTTCCGGGTACTGCACGGACATGATGTCGTCGTGGGTGAGCTGCTCCACCTGCTGGGCGCCCGCGCTGAGGATCGCATCGACCTCGCCGGTCTGGGCGGCAATCGCCAGCGTGGTGGGGTCGGTCACCGACTCGACGATGATGGAGGGGGCCTTCGGGGCTCCGCCCCAGTAGTCGGTGTTCCGCTCCATCTTGATCCGCTTGCCGTGGTCGGCGTGTCGTTGGGAGAAGGGACCCGTCCCCACCGGATGGAGGCCGATGTCATCGGGTCGGTGGTCGCGCAGGGCCTTGGGGCTGACGATCGACATGCGCCGATCGGTGAGCAGCCGGGGGAGACCCGCGTACGGACGGGTGAGCGTGAGGGACAGGGTGTGCGGGTCCGTGACGGCGACGCGTTCGATCCAACGGGTCAGGAACTTCATGTTCCCGCCGGCGGTCGCGTCGTAGACGTCCGCGTCCTCGTTCATGATCCGGTCGAAGTTCACCTTGACGGCCGTGGCGTCGAACGGGGTGCCGTCGGCGAAGGTGACGCCCTTGCGGAGGGCGAAGGTGTAGGTCAGAGCGTCCGGGGAGGTCTTCCAGGACTCGGCCAGGGCGGGACGGAGGGCGGGTGCCTGCTCCGTCGTACGGCCGAGGTCCTCGCGGATGAGGGGGTCGAAGAGGGCGTCGACGAGTCGAAGTCCCACCGTTCCCGAGAGCCGGTGCGGGTCCAGGGCGGGTATCTCGCCTTCGGCGCCGATGACCACGGTCTGGGGGTCGCGACCGAACCCGGGGTTCGTACTGCAACCGGTGAGCAGGACGGCGGCGACGACCGCGCAGCCGACAGCGCTGCGCAGACGTCGTGTGCGTGGGTGCGCCGACCCACTGCGGTGCGAAAGCCTCATGCTTGTCGCCTTTGCTTGTCGGAAAGGTCGCGGAGAATCGCGGTGGCCGCGTTCCTGCCGGGTGTTCCGGTGACATAGCCACCGGGCCAGGTCCCTCCGCCGGTGAGATAGAAACCGGCGAGAGGGGTGCGGTATCCGGCCAGGGCGGGATGGGGGCGGCTTCCGAAGAGGTTCTCCGGAAGCATGTCGCCGTGGGTGATGTTGCTTTCCACGAGCCCCAGTTCGCTTTCGATGTCGACCGGATTCATCAACCGGTAGTCGACGATGCGATCGGCGATGCCCGGCATCAGCTGTGAGAGTTCGTCGATGCACCGCCGACCGAATTCTTCGGTCCGCCGGCCGTCCCACTCCCCGTCATGCGGACGGTAGGGGGCGTGCCAGGCATTGACACTGATGAGATGGGTGTTTCCGGGCGTGAGTTCCGGGGAGGTGAGTGTGGGAATGAGACCCCACATCAACGGGTGCTCGGAAGGACGCCCCGACAGGGCGCCCGCAATGGACTCCTCGATGCGACCGAGTGAGGAACCGACACGGAATTGGCAGGCTCTCACCTGATCCGGATCGACACCGTCGGGAAGCCCCGCATAAGCGGGCAGCGAGTCGACTTCGAGGACCAGTTTGAAGGCCGATCCCCGCATCTCGGTGCCCGTCACCGCCTTCCGTACGGGAGCACCCATGGCCCCGTCGTCGAGCAGATCGCGGAACAGGTGCACGGGATTGACGGCCGCCACCACACGGTCGGCGGTCAATTCCTCGCCGGTCGATGTGACCACCCCGCGCGCACCTGCCGCGTCGTACAGTATTCGCTCCACCGCGGTGCCCGTGCGTATCTGCACGCCGTAGTGGCGACAGCACCCCTCCAACGCATCGATGATCGCGCTCATGGATCCGACCGGGAGACCGGTCGAGCCGCGCAGGGCGACCCGCTCGGCCGCGCCACCGGGATCCGTGCCCGCCGCCGCGGCAAGCGCGAACGGGCGCATCATCAGCCCGATGGCCGTTCCCGGGGCGGACGGCGAGACCAACTGCGCGTTCAGGGCGAGCAGCGCCAGCAGCGCCTTGGCCTGGTCGGACCTGAGGTGCTCGGCGAGCAGTCCGGACAGGCTGCCTTCGAAGACGGCGGTGAAGAGTTTGAGCTCATCGGGATCGGTCAGCCGCTCCCGTAGATCGCCCAGGGCGGGCGGCGGCTCGTCCAGCGATACGCCGAGGCTCGCGCCGAGGCGCTCCAGGGCGCTGATCAACCCCCGATAGCGGTCGGCCTCTCCCGGTGCGAACGCATCGAGTTGCCGGTCCACCAGCGACTGATCGCGCCAGCCGAGGAAGCACTCCCCGTCGAACTGCTGGACCACGGTCGGATCCGCCCGAACGAACCGAAGGCCGTACTCCGCGAGTCGCAGTTCCCGCACGACCGCCGGATTGAGCGAGCCCGGGGAGTTGGTGAACGAGAGGCTGCGCCCCGGTAGGAACTCATACGCTCCGCACGGACCGCCGAGGCCCGGGCGGGATTCGAGCACGGCGACGCTCAGCCCTGCCCGTCCCAGATAGGCCGCCGTCACGAGCCCGTTGTGACCGCCGCCGACGACCACCACATCAAACCGGTTCATGCCGGCTCCGCTCCTCTCCACGCCGATTCCCGAGCTCTTGGACATCAGCTCGGCGAACCGGCGGCAAATCCGTCGTCGAACATCCGCAGCCAATTGCCGCCGGAGATCTTCGTGACTTCGGACTCGCTGAATCCGCGCCTGCGCAGCTCCTCCAGAACGGGGCCGTATCCGCTGCCGGCGGCGAACCACTCGGGAAACTCCACGGGCCCGGATATCGGCACCATCGGCTTACGGCTCCAGCGGCCCTGACGCCACCAGTGGAGTTCCTCGTCGCCCTGCCCCGCGTAGTAGTCGGAGCCGAGACCGACATGGTCCACACCGATCAGTTCGACGGTGTAGGAGACCATGTCACAGAACTCGCCGATCGTGCACGCAATGCCCTGCGGGGCAATGCGCGGATACATGCTCAGACCCACCACCCCGCCCTTCTCCGCTGCCTTCTTCAGGACCGTGTCGGACTTGTTGCGGAAAGCGAGCTCGACGTTCTCGCCGACGAATTCCCTGGGGTTGGAGTGGGTGATCGCCACCGGGCGCTCCGACGCCTCCAGGGCTTCGAGGGAAGTGCGCTCATTGCAGTGCGAGATGTCGATGAGCATCCCGACCTGGTTCATCTCACGGATCAGATTGACGCCGTAGGTGCGGGAGAGCCCTGCGTCGTCGCCCTCCCAGCAGCCGGCACCCGCGGAGTTCTGGGTGTTGTAGGTCAGCTGGGCTATGCGGACGCCGGCCTGGTGGAAGGCACCGACCAGATCGAGGTCGTCCTCGAAGGGGCTGCTGTTCTGGAACCCGAGGACGATGGCGGTACGCCCGTCCTGATCGGCCGCGCGGATGTCGTCGCCGGAGCGTCCCTCACGGAGCAGATCGGTGTTCTCGGCGAGCAGCCGCTGCCAACGACCCACCTCGCGCATGGTCTCGGTGGAGTCCTCCCAGATCGCCACGGTGGCGTGAACTGCGGAGATGCCGGCAGTGTGCCACTCCTCAAAACGCTCGCGGGAGGGCTTGACGAACTGGAGTGCATCGATGAGCACGGATTACTTCCTCTGCTGGTCCGGTCGCAAGGGCTGGGGTCGGGAGTGCTTAGATTCGGCCGAGTCGGCCGAGCGTTGCGATCTCGTCGCGCAGACCGAGGTGGCGCAGTGCCTTCCACAACGACGCCTGGTTGCTGGTCACCACGGGTACACCGGTGTCCATCTCCAGGTAGGGCAGGATTTCGAAGGTCCGGTAGGTGCCGCAGGAGATCAGCAGGGCGTCCGCGTCCGGGGCCGCCTTGTGCAGGCGTCGCCCGAGCCGGTACGCACTGTCGGCGTCGTGCACGCTGGCCTCGTACGGATCGGTCATCTGGAGGCCCTCCATCACCGGCACCTCGAAGCCGAGCGCGGTGAGGTAGTCCCGCAGGGCCTCGTTGACCTCGTCGGTGTAGATGCTGCCGACGGCGACCGATGTGGCACCGACCGCGCGCAGGGCGTCGACGGTCGCCTGCATCATGGTGATCGCCGGGATGCCCGTTTCCTCGGTGATCTCGTCGGTGACCTTCTGGTCGGTGCCGGGGCCCGGGATGAAGGTGCCCGGTGCACCGCACTGCACGATCAGGTCCACCTTGGCGGTTGCGAGTTGCCGCGAGGCTTCGAGGACCTGACCCATCATCTCCTTGAGCCCTTCCGCATCGACCCGGGGGACGATGGTCCGGGCGTCGGCGAAGGCGACTCCGGTGGGAGCGACCGATCGCCACTCCTCTGCCCCCTCGATCGCGGTGGCCGGGCGGATCTGCCCGATTCGTGCACGCCAGCCGAGCATCATGGGAATCTCCTCAACATCGGAATATGTACGGAACTGTCCTAGCACCCGGCAGTGTGCCGCCCGGGTCGACGGAGTGACTGCATGACGTCCGGGCTATGGCTCCGGGTGTGGCTGGAACGCCCGATGGGCACCGGGATCAGCCGGTCCTCATTCGCCGTGTCCAGCGATCTGGGACAGTGGACCAGATCGTTTGGGACAACGTACCGACGGCTTTCGGCCAGGTCAATGGGTATGCCATGACGAACGTCGAACTCGTCCGTCGGGCGGGCCGTATCCGCTGTGTCGGCCGCAACCACGATCCGGACCACGATGAGAGAGCGTCACCAGGGGGACGACGGACTCACGGCAGGCGCGCCGACGGCCTGACAACACATCCGGCACAACACCCAGGGGTCCGCGTCGACGCGGAAGCCGGGCGGGGGAGCCGGCGCGGTCACGGCCTCCCTACGCGCAGGGAATCCTCACGACACAACGGCGTCGCCCACGGAACGCACCTGGGGCCTGAGGAGCAACCAGCACCGGTGACATCCGCACCCATCCCGCAAGCGGATGTCCCATGCCGGCGCAGCGCGGGGTCGAGCCCCGAAAATCAGTGTGTCCAACACCGGCAGGGGAGTATGACTCTCGATGCGCGGACGCCACACGACGCGTCAGGAAGAAGAAGAGGAGGAGGGGACGTCTAGCCGGGCTGACGCCAGTGAACGGCGATCTGCGTCGCCGCGGACCGCAGGGCCGGCACCAGATCCCGCATCCGCTGGTCGCTGAGCCGTGCCTCCGGGCCGTAGATGCTCAAGGCCGCGGTGATGTTCCCCTGGGTCCCGATGGGGACCGCGACTCCGCACCCACCGTTGATCCACTCGCCGCGGCTCACCGCGTATCCGAGGTCCCGGGCGGCGGCGATCCGATCGATGAGCTCCCGGGAGTCGGCTGCCGCGCCCGCGCCGCTCGCCTCGTGGGCCTGCACCAGCCGTTCCAACTCCGGCTCGGGCAGCATGGAGAGCAGAATGCGCCCCGTGGCGCCGGAGAAGAGGGAGTACGGGCGACCGACTCCGGTGATCAGACGCAGGGGTTGTGAACTCTCCGCCTCGAACACCGTCACCCGACGGCCGTCGACCACGGTGGACACGCAGGCCGTCTCGCCCGTCACCGCTGCGATCCGGGTCGTGGCCTCGGCAGCGGCGCCCACCAGATCGCTGTTGGCCGCGTGCTTCCAGGCGAGGGTGAGCGCTGCCGGCCCGATGACGTACTTCCGGGAGTGCTCCTCCAACACCGCGAGGCCCACCCGCTCCAAAGAGGCCAGGATCCGCTGGGTGGAGCTCTTGCTGATCACCAGGTCGCGACTCAGCTCACGGACGCCGCGGGGCCTGTCGGCCTCGGCGATCGCCTTGAGGACCAGAAGCGCGTGGTCCACGATCTGCACCGTGTTGGTGCTCGGCGCGATGGGTTCTTCCGCGGTGGGCGATGGCTCCGACTCGGGTCGCGGCCAGGCCGTCTCCGCAGGCTCCGACCCTGGTTCGGTCGCCATGGAGACCGGTTCCTCTCCCTGTGAACGACGGAAGCCCGTTGTGGGATCCGCGTAGCGAAGGCGCCCTCCGCTGTCGGACAGTGCCGTATCGAGTGATCGTTCGCGATTATCACACAGCGACCAGGAGGAGTCACTTCCGAGTGTTGGTACGAGCGGTCCCGCCGCTTGCACCGGAGCACGTCCCCGACTCCCGTGACCTGGTCGAAGCCCGGCCCGCTCCGAACGGCGTTCGACTCGGTGCCGTGCGAGCGCCCTGGACCGCGTGCAGCAGCCCGGGCGCGGACGAGGTCTGCGACCGTGTGTTCGGCCCGACGGCCGGGGCCTCCCCTATGCGATGGGTGGCGGTCCGGGCTTTCACATTTACCGGGGTGTCCGGGTGATCGCCACCGCCGGGCCGACGCGGGCCGCAGCCCCGGGGGAGATCGTCGCCCGGGTGACCGACTACGGCGACGGCATGGCCGAACGCGTCGCCGCACTGGCCGGAGGCCGCGTCGACCACGCCCTGGGACGGCTCAGACCGGCGGTCGGATCGACCACGCACACCAGCCCGGCCCGGGCGGCGGCTCGCTGTCGCCCTGGTGGAGCCGGCCGGAGACTCCGACCGCGTCCGCACCGTCTCGGACTTCGCCGCCGCAGCGGAGCTGGGGAACCCGACTGCCCGGATCGAGATGCGCTGGACCGGATGAGCGAGTTCGCCCGGCTGGCCGACGAAGGCGCTCTCGTCGTCGCACGTGTGGCTGTACCCGATCCCGCCCAGGGCACCTGGCGGAGTCACCTGGCGGAGTCAGAGTACGAAGAGCCCGTCGGCGAGCATTTCGTCGAGGCTTCTCTCAAAAGCGAGGGCGATCTGGTGCAGGTCCTCGGTGGTGTGGGCGGCGCTGATGAGAAAGCTGTGCAGTTCCGGCAGGTACACCCGGTGCTTGCGCATGTAGTAGGCGAGCGCGATGGTGGCTTTGAAGTTGCTGCCTGCCATGCGTTCTCGATAGAGCCTCGCTTCGCGATGGCTGAAGGTGAGCGAGAAGATGGAGTTGCGGGCATTGATCTTGCAGGCGATGTCGCGCTGACTCGTGGACTGGCGGAGCATGGCGGCGAGCCGTTGAGTCTTGTCATCCAACTGGGTGTAGAGCTGTGGGTTCGCGTCGAGGTGCCGTAGGACGGCTGTGCCCGCGGCGCAGGTCAGGGAGTTCCCGCTGAGTGTGCCGCCGGCGAAGACCTTGTTCTCGTAGTCGTAGAACGGGTCCTGGGAGCTCTTCGCCATGTCGATGAACGTCGCGCGGCCGACCACCGCACCGCACGGCAGGCCACCGCCGATCACTTTGCCGAGGCAGGTGAGGTCCGGGTGGATATCGACCAGGTTCTGAACTCCTCCGTAGGCGACCCGGAAGCCGCTGACCACCTCGTCGAAGATCAGGGGGATGTTCAGTTCGGTGCAGAGAGCTCGCAGTTCGGTGAGGAAGGGCACGTCGAGTGTGACCACCGAGGTCGGCATCGGTTCCAAGACCACGCAGGCCAGTTCCTCGGCGTGCTCACGCAGCCGCGTCAAACCGCACAGATCGCCGTACTGCAGTACCAGCGTGTTGTCGACCGTGTCGGGATCGGTGCCCAGCGATCCCGCGATGGGCTGCGGCCGGTCTGTTTCTCCGGAGAATCGAAACCAGGAACTCACCATGCCCTGGTCGGAGAAGCCGTGGTAGTGGCCCTCGAACTTGGCGACCTTGTTGCGCCGTCGATACCCGCGACACATCCGGATGGCGAACAGGATGGCCTCGGTGCCGGAATTGCACATCAGGGCCTTCTCCGCCGAGGGCAAGGATGCGACGAGCAGTTCGGCCAACTCGACTTCGTGGGGGTTGCCGATGCCGTTGACCAGTCCGTTCCCAAGACTCGCGGAGATCGCCGCGTTGATGGCGGGGTGCGCGTAGCCGAGTAGATGAGGACCGTATCCGCCGCAGAGGTCGAGGTATTCGTTGTCATCGAAGTCGCGCACCCGGCCGCCCGTCGCCTGCCGTACGAAGACGGGGAAGGCGCTCGGGAAGAAGTAGCGGTCGGCGTGGCCGGGGGCCACCAGTGTGTCGCGGGCACGTTCGCGTAGTTGCAGTGTGGCGGGCATCTGCCGGGCGAAGTCGGCTGCGAATCGACTCTCCACCTCTGCGCTCATGTAGGGGGAGTAGCGGTCGGTGAATTTGCGCGCGTTGGACCAGATGTCGATGTCGGGGTCGATCTGGGTGACGAAACCTTCGCTGGACAGAAAGACCAGCTCGACCTTGGTGAAATTGGTGGTGTACTGGGCATGGAAGTTCCCCAGCAGCTTCAGTACGTCGCCCACGTAGGCCATGGAAGACCACCGGGTCGAGCTGATGTCGAAGTGATGGCGCAGGATCTCCATCATGTGCCGGTCGTACTCGGTTCGTCGGGCTTCCAGCTCCGGGCTCGTCAGCACGAAGTGCCTGGTGAAGCGCTCACTCGCCAGGGTCCACTCCTTGCGGATACAGGCGTAGTAGAACGAGGAGAGCCCCCATTTCTCGTGCTCGCTCAGTTCCACGGTGACGCCGAAGTCGAGCAGTACCAACTCGCCGTCGGGGGTGAACAGGACGTTTCCCGGATGAGGATCTCCGTGGCTGAGTCCATGCATGTACAGCATGGTGTATACGACGTCCTGTAGCCGACGGGCCAGCCTCTCGCGCGGAAACCCGACCGTTTCGGCGCGGTTTCCCGGGATGCCGTCCATGTACTCCATGACGAGCATCCGCTCGGTCACCAGCTCCGGAAACACGGCAGGCACCCGCACATATGGGTGCTCGGCGAAGTTCGCGTGAATGCGCTGCTGCCGGCCTGCCTCGTGCTTCATGTCAGCCTGCGGCCGGAGTAGTCGCGCAAGCTCGTCGAAGCGTGTTGGAAGGTTGAGCCTCCGTGCCCGCGGCACAAGGCGGTGCACCAGTGTGACGAGTGCACCGAGGGTACGGAGGCTCTCCTCGATCTGTGCGGGAACTCCGTCCTTGACCAGTTTGACGGCCACCTTGCGTCCGTTGTGCAGATGGGCCACGTGCACCTGGGCCACTGACGCGCTGGCCACTGGCCGCAGTTCGAAGGCGCTGAAGCCGGATTCGAGTGAATCGCTCAGTTCCCGTTCGATCGCTCGGCGGGTGCGCTGCGGTGACATGTGTGGTGTCCGGTCGTGCAGACTCCGCAGTGTGCTCACCCACTCAGCCGGCAGCAGGTCCGAGCGGGTGGCGGCGATCTGGCCCATCTTGATGTAGAGCGGGCCCATGCGGGTCAGGAAGGTCAGGATGGCGTCGGCACGGCGCTGGTTGCGTGTCCCGGCACCGCGTGCGCGCACGCATGCAAACCCGTACTTGGCCGCACCTACCAGGATCGCAGAGGCCGCTTTGGCCAGGTGTGGCAACACGTCGGCTCCTGTTCGGTGGTCAGAGAACGAAGGTGAAGGCGCCGAAGGACATTCCCGCGCTGCCCACCAGACCGACCGCGCGCTGTCCTGGCCGCAATTGCCCGGTCTCGATGGCGGATGCGACAGCCGCTGGCACCGAGGCTGATACGACATTGCCGATCCGGTCGTACACATGGTGGATCACCGAGCCCAGCCCGATCGTGTCGGCGAAGTCCTGCCACAGGCGCTTGCTCGACGCGTGAGTGAACAATGCCGCCACTTCGTCGACCGGCGGGTTCAGCTGATCGAACACGGCCTGGACCTCGTCCCTGCCCACCTCGTGCATGTCGAAGCCGAAGGAGGTGAAGACACCGATGCCGTTGTGGGCCAGCTTGTCGGAGGGGTCGCAGTAGCCCTCGTAACCGTCGAGAGTGATGTTGCACAACGGCGCGAGCTCCGGCCGCGAAATGAAACGGAACCGCCATGGTTCGTTGGTGTCGTCCGCAGTGAGTACGGTGGCTGTTGCTGCCTCACCAAGCGTGTAGGCAGGCAGGGTTGATCTCAGATCCTCAAGGCGCTCAAGCCGAAACACATGAGGCACCACCGCCCCACCCCGGCTCACGGCGAACTCGGCATTGACGATCATGGCATTGCGGTACTGCCCGGTCCGGAACAGGGACTCCGCGAGCTGCACCGCCCTCGTCCAGCTCATACAGGCGTCGAGGATGTCGAAGCAGTGTGCGTTGCGCAGCCCGATGGCGGCTGCCGAGTGGTAAGCGCCTCCGGGCTCAAGGAATCCGCGCCCGACTCCCGTGTAGATCAATAGTTCGACCTGCTCAGGGCTGATGTCGGACTGAGCCATCGCGGAATCAGCAGCGGCGCGCAGTAGATCGATGGGTCGCTCGTCGGCGCCGAGCCAGTAGCGTGTGTCCGAGCCTGTGTAGCTCAGCAGATTGCCCACCTTGCGTTGCACCCTTTGCAGGTCACCGGTGAAGTGATCGGCACTGTGCTCGCCGATGAGTTCCAGGATGTCGGCGTTGGTGACCTTGCGAGAGGGAAGTGCGGCCGATACGGCACGGAGTTTCATTTCACAGCACTCCTGTTGTCCCTGAGAACCCCGGTGTCGGTCGTCGGGTGATCAGGTGATCGGTGGACTGTTGGGTAGTGGTGCACGCGCCGCGAGTGGTCTGCCCGACGGGCTGATCGTCAGGCGTTGGGGGACCCAACTGACCTGGTTCCGCGGGTCACGACGGTTCGTGGCTGACCTCGGAGAGTGGCCGCACGATGATTCGTGCGCCTTCTCCGGGCGAGATGGTGACGTTTCTGGCGATCGGCTTTTCGGGCTTCTCCAGATCGGTGGTGATGACACGGCTGGACAACAGCACCCGCAGGACCTCGGTGGCCTGCATCACAGACAGGTGCGCGCCGATGCAGCGGCGTGCACCACCACCGAAAGGGATGAATGCATGCGGGGGAATCTCGTCCTCGAGGAAGCGCTCGGGGCGAAACTCATCCGGTGCGCGGTAGTTCTCGGGGTCCGAGTGCACGACTCCGAGCATCGGCATCACGGTGGCTCCCTTGGGCAGCCGGAGACCGGCCAGCTCGACGTCCTCGGCCAGGGTCCAGATGGACTCGAAGATTGCCGGGCGCCGTCGCAGGGACTCCTTCACCACAGCTTCCAGATAGGCGGAGTCGTCGATGAGCGCGGCCCGGGTGGCATCCCTCGCCACCCGCGGATTGCGGGCCAGCTCGTGCAACGTCCAGGCCAATGCCGTGGCCGTGGGCTCGTGGCCCGCGAACAGCAGCGTCACGACCTGATCGCGAATCTCGACGGGGCGCAGCCGCTCCGCCCCCTCAAGACTGACCAGACGGGACAGGACATCCGTACGCTGTGCCAGGTCCGGTGCGGATCTCCGTCGCTCAATCGCCTGGTAGAGCAGCACGTCCATTCGGTCGAGCATTCTGGCCGCTCGTCTCCATGGCCACAAACGTCGTGCTTGAGGGCTGTTGAGCCCCATCAGGATCATGAGATCCACGACCGGAAGTCGTCCGACAAGCCGGTGCAGGCGCCCGTCGTCCGGGCTGTCATCGGCGCCGAGGACGACTCGCCAGATGATGTCGAGGATCAGCACGCGGCACCGGTCGAGGCTCTTGAAGGGCCTTCCGACGGGCCATCGAGCCAACTCTTGCTCGGTCAGCTCACGCACCGCGTCCTGGTAGCCGCGCACGGCGGCCTTGCCGAACAGTGGCGCCAGCGTCTTGCGTAGTCGCTGGTGATCGTCACCGTCCGAAGTGATCAGTGCGTGCTCGCCGAACACGGGCACCAGCACCCTATTGCCTTCACCGCCATGGAATCTGGACGGTGGTGAGCTGAACATGGCCCCGATGTGCTCCGCCTTGAAGACGAGGATCACGGGACCCCACGGGAAGACTTTTAACGCGACCACATCACCGTATTTGTCGCGCAGTCTGTTCGCCCATCGCTGGCGTTTCCAAGTGAAGATAACTGTCTGCACCGGCGATGGCAGGCGCGGACCGGGCGGTGGTGGCCCGTGTGCCTCGCCACTTTCGATCGTCCTGATCAACAAGTTACTGTGTCTCCCTTTTTGGATATCAGAGATCCCATCGACAGCTGTGCCACGGGTATGAACGAGGCGTGCGCCCTTTTGGTATGGCGCAGCGAGCGAGCAGAGGGGGGAGGCATCAGTCCGATGTGCCCCAGTCAGTACCAGCACTGGGCTCCATCAATTGTCGAATTGCTCCCGTGTCGCCGTTCGATCTCTGCCGGTGGATTCGTTCAGGGAAGGCGGACGGCTTGCCCGGCGTAGGCCAGACCAGAGCCGAATCCGACCAGCACTGCCCACTGGCCGGAGCGAGAAGGGCCGGTGCTCAGCAGCCGGTGCAAAGCCAACGGGACCGATGCGGAACTGGTGTTGCCCGTGAGCCGCACATCGTCGGCTACCGTCACGCTTTCGGGGAGGTGGAGGGCTTTGGCGATCTTTTGGATGAGTTTCCCGTTCGCCTGATGCGGGATGAACATGGCCACGTCATCCCAGCCGATACCGGTCACCGAGAGGATTTCACGCACAACGGCCGGCACGGTGGAGCAGGCCCAACGAGTGACCGCGAGACCGTCCATCTTCAACTCCGCTCGCAGGGAGCTGTTGTTGGCCTCGAACAGGGTCGGCCGCATTTCCAGGGCGGTCGCCCGGTCCCCGGCCGAGCCCCACACCACCGGCCCCACTCCGGGCGTTCCGTCTGTCGCGGTGACCAGGACTGCGCCCGCCCCGTCGGCGAAGACCGGGGCAGTGGCCCGATCGCTGGGGTTGACCATGTCGAGCATTCTGTCCGCGCCGACCACAAGCACCGTGTCGCAACTGCCGGCGACGATAAGCGATCTGGCCACATGCAGCGTGTAGCAGAATCCGGAACAGGCGATGTTGATGTCGAAGGCCGCCACCTGTAGGTCCAGTGCTGCGGCGACCTGAGGGGCGATGGCCGGACACAGTTGTGGATTGGTCGATGTCGCGACCAGAACGGCGCCCACCACGTCCGCTGACACGCCTGCGGTGGACAGCGCGTCCTGCGCGGCGTGGACGGCCATGGCGACCACCGAGTCGGTCGGTCCGGCCACACAGCGGGACTCCACACCGGTCCGTGACACGATCCACTCCCGGCTCACTCCCAGTTGCTCGGCTGTCGCCTGGGAATCCACCTGGGGTGGACGGTACGCGCCCGCGGCCACGATCCTGCACGATCGCCCCTCGATGGTCACAGATCCTTCCGTGTGCCGTGTGCCGCTACGAACTCCAACACCGCACGTGGGGTTCCCAGTTCTCCGGCCTGCGCATCGCTGATCTCGATCTGGTAGGTGTCGCTGATCGTCTCCACCATTTCCGCCCGTGCCAGCGAGTCGACGTCCAATTGGTCAAAGGTCTTGTCCAGATCGCTTTCTGAGAGTCTCACCACTCGGTCAGCTGGGTGGTTTTCGCCGTGCACAAGGGTGGTGATGAGCTTTTCCATTTCTGAGGGTGTCATGGAGTCTCCAATCTCGATGGGGAATCCTCGGGCATGCGTAGCCTGAACGCGCCTGCTTCATGACTTCATACGAAGCCGAGATGGGATCATCGTGTCCGTGACGCCCCATCGGCGGCTGCGCCTACCTTGTTCAGGATGCGACGACGTGAATCTGCGGTAAATGCTTGTCAGTCCATTTAAGATGCGTGAGAGTCCATTGTTTGCGTGCACGGCCGCATCCTGGCTCGCTCACCCAAGGCCCCGATGGGCCGGCCCGCGCTGTGTGCCGCCGGGAGTCTCAAGGGGATGTTCGACGGTGGTGCCCTCGACCGGTTTGACCTTGTCGCGACGTCATGGTTTGTACTGAGCCTCGTCCCGGCCGAAGTGCTCGCCGAGCACGCGGGCGATCCCCGAGAGGACCTTTGAGATGACCGCATCTGCGGACAGGAACATGGCCCTGATACGCACGGCATATCAGCTTGTGGAGAGCGGGGACCTAGAGGAGGCCGCTCAGCTGCTGACCGAGGACTTCATCGCCAACGTCCCCGGAAGCCCGGCGCCGCTGCGTGGCCGGGAGATATGGCGGCAGGGCACGAAGGTCATGAAGGACGCCTTCCCCGACCTGAAGATCGACGTCCAGGACATGTTCGGTGTCGATGACAAGGTGACAGTGCTGCTCCACATGCACGGCACGCACCTGGGTGTGTTCCAGCAGTTCGAGGCGACGGGCCGGCAGGTCGGATACCGAAGCGTCGAGGTCTATCGCTTCGATGGCCATCGGATCGCGGAGGAATGGGTCGCTCCGGACCTGCTCAGCCTGATGCAGCAGATCTCGCCAACTTCCACCGGCCACTGACGTCGGCCGGTCCTCACGTGCCCCGCCATGGGTCACGCAAGGCAACGGGAGGGACACAGGAGCCCGCTGGGAATGCGGACAAGACCAGGGTTGGCCTCACGACGCCCCTACCTGTACGGGGGGTTGCTAGCCTCCTGACATGGAGCTCCGCACACTTGAGTACTTCGTCGCGGTGGCGGAGGAGGGCTCGTTCACCAAGGCTGCGGCCCGGTGTCATGTCGTTCAGCCTGCGATCAGTCAGCAGATCCAGGGATTGGAGAAGGAGCTGGGCGAGCCGCTGTTTGAGCGGTTGCCCCGTCAGGTGGTCCTCACTTCGGGAGGCGCCGCTCTTCTGCCGCACGCCCGATCCTGTCTGGCCGCGGCTGCGGCAGCCGCACTGGAGTTCGCGGATCGGTCGGGGCTGCTCAGCGGCTCGCTCGCGCTGGGGACCGTCGGCGGTTTGGAAGGGACGTACATTCCCCGGCTGCTCGGGGAGTACCACCGCCGCTATCCCGGCGTTTCCGTGAGTCTCACCGGGGCGTCAAGCCCGTCCCTGCTGACGAAGGTCCGCGACGGGGGCATCGATGCTGCCGTGGTCGCATCCCCACCCGAGGGCCTGCCCGCATCCGTGGGGTCCCGGGTCCTCCTGGAGGACCGCATCGTCGCGGTCCTCCCCGCCGGAGGCAGGGCAGCGAACCGCCCGCTGCGCCTGCACGAGGCAGCTCGGAGTCCGTTGATCAGCTACGGCCCTGACAGCGGAGTCCATGCGTTCATCCGCGATGCCTTCGCGGCCAAGGCAATCCAGTTGGACATCGCGTACGCGACGAACGATGTGGCCCTTCAGATCGCCCTGGTAGCGGAAGGCGTCGGCATCGCCCTGACCTCCCACGCGAGTCCCGTTCTCACCGCTGATCCACGGTTCGTCGTCGTACCCCTGGAACCCGCCATCCGCTTGCGAAAGGTCTTCGTCTGGAGGCTGGGCCCACAACTCAGCGCGCCGCTGAGGACCATTCTCGACCTGTGGACCGAG
Source organism: Streptomyces sp. NPDC059256 (assembly GCF_042753785.1). Classification (NCBI taxonomy): domain Bacteria; kingdom Bacillati; phylum Actinomycetota; class Actinomycetes; order Kitasatosporales; family Streptomycetaceae; genus Streptomyces; species Streptomyces sp. NPDC059256. The sequence goes on from NZ_JBHYZO010000010.1 coordinate 66,217, forward strand.
CTGTCCGACGGGCCGACGCTCGCCGGAGCGACCACCTAGCTCCGCCTCGCTTCATCCCAGCCACGGGGCGCCAGGGCACCATCAGCACGGCCCGACCGGTCCCATCCAACGGTGGGTTGGAGGAAATCGCCAGGACCCGTGGACCCCCGGCGCCCACCCTCGGGGCGTAGGACCAGCAGTCACCGAGGCGCGTACGGCGATCCTCCCGCCAGGTCTTCGACGCGCAGTCGGCGCCGACCGGTCCCGGCACGCGACGCCCGCCCCGAACGGGTGACATCGCACGGCGGCCCCACCCCCGCACCCGCCCGTGGTCCAGGTGCCATCACGGATGATGACGGTTGCCATCACCCCTGCGTATTGGACGGCACCGATCGCCAACCCGACGCTGATGCCGGGCCGTTGGTCCACGGCCAGGTTCTCGGATGCCCCAGTAGAACGGCGGTCGCCATGGGTATTGCCAAGTCCAGCGGCCCGTGTCCCGGCCGCGTTGATACGACAGGATGCGTCGGCCCGCCGTCAACGCGATCGTACGGGCCAACCGCAACCCCGGCCCGGAAGAGATCAGCAGACGAGCAGCGGATCATGGCGGTGCGCTGCCGGAGGCTTGCTCACGGCGGCGAGGCGATAGACGGGCCCCTGCGCCACCCGCCACACCGCCCATGCTCGGGAGAACTCAATGCCCCATGACTCATCCGTGCACCGCACCGTCCCGTCGTCACTGGAAGCCGGCCGGCTCCATGACGAGCAAACGGAGATCGCGGACGGCGCGGCCGTCGACGGGAACATCCACGTCGGCTACTGGGACAGCGCCGCGGACGACCGCTCCCTCAACCAAGCCACCGACCGGCTCACCGACCTCGTGGCGGAACGGCTGGCCGCCGCACCCGGCCAGCACCTGCTGGACGTCGGCTGCGGAACCGGGCGGCCCGCCCTGCGTATCGCCCGGGCCAGCGGCGCCCGTGTTTCCGGAATCTCGGTCAGCAACCAGGACATCGACCTCGCCCGGACGCGGGCGAATGCCACCTCGCTCGCCGACCGGGTGGACTTCCGGTACGCGGACGCCTGTGCACTGCCCTTCGAAGCCGAGTCCTTCGACGGGGCCTGGGCGATCGAGTCCATGATGCACATCCCCGATCGGACCGTCGCCCTGACCGAGATCGCCCGAACCCTGCGCCCCGGTAGCACCCTGGTCATCACCGATGTGTTGCTCCGGTCGCCAGTGACCGGGCACTCCGCGGAGATTGTTCGCCAGACATGCCGGGCTTTCCAGTCCCCTTCGCTCCCCGAACCGGATGAGCTTCGCACGGCCCTCAACCGTGCGGGTCTGAAGTTGGTGGTGTTCAACGACATCGGTGAGCATGTCCGGCGCACCTACCAGGCGTTCGCCGATGCATTCGGCGATATTGCGCCCTCTGCCGATGACCGTCATCACGAGTTCTTCAACTCCACCCGCTTCCTGCCCAGGTTCGGTGCGCTCCCACAGATCGGCTATGCCTTCCTGGTTGCCCGCCGTGAAGGCAAGGCCCTGCCCAGCAGAGCAAGGGCGCTACTACAGGACCCTGCCGGCAGGTAGGGGCGACGGGCCCGGGGGTGAAAGGGCCTTGATGTCGATGGACGACACCGAGTCACGACAAGTGGTCGATCAAGCCGAACTATTTGACCGCAGGAAGGCCAACAGGGCGAAGAATGATTGTTGAGGAGAAACGAGTGGCCGTCTGTACATCGGCGGGGCCCGATGGCTCCTGACATGACCGAGATGGCCGAACCCCGGCTGGTGGTCGGCGCGCTGATCCGTGACCCCTGCGACCGGATCTTCGTCCAGCGTCGCTCAGCGGGCCGGCGCCTCTTCCCCGAGTGCTGGGACGTCGTCGGCGGCGCCGTGGAGGAAGGGGAGTCCCTCCTGGACGCGCTCCACAGGGAGATAGCAGAGGAAACCGGGTGGCGGCTGCGACGCGTTCTCGCCCGGGTGGCACACGAGGAGTGGACGGCGAAGGGACTACGGCACATCGAGTCGGACTATGTCGTCGAGGTGGACGGGGACCTTTCGTCGCCCGAGCTCGAACGGGACAAGCACACCGAGTTCGCCTGGGTGGCGGCCGGGGGAGTCTCGCTGCTCGACGAGAACGAACGGCGCAGCGGAAGCACCTTCATCAAGGACGTGGTGACCGCCGCACACACCTGGCTCGCCAACACCTCGGGGAGGAGCCGCGGAGCCCTCTGACGTCTGCCGCCAGAATTCCGATCCGGATACCTACAAGCCAATGGTGACTACCTGCGTCGTCCTCGAATGAAATTCTGCGAGGGGATACTTTGCATGCTCGGTGACAGGTTAGAGAACGTGCGTCCGCGACTGCGGGTACTGGTGGTCGGTTTTGCTGGGCATCAAGGAAAGGAGTATCTGCCGATCGTTCGGGAGAGTGCAGATATCGTCGGTGGCGTCGACCCAGCCCCGGCGGCCTCCTCGCTCGCCGATGAATGGGGATTCCCTCATTTCGAAATCCTCAGTAAGGCATTCGAGAAGGTCGACTTCGACGCCGCAGTGGTCACCGTGCCGCATAGTGAGCACTTCCCGGTCTGCACGAGACTCCTGGCGCGTGGCATACACGTCATCAAGGAGAAGCCGTTCGCCGTCACCGAAGGGGAAGCCCGGCAACTGATACACCTGGCCCAACGCGCCGACCGCAGCGTCTTCACGCTCCTGCAACGGAACTTCAACCCGGTGTTCCAGTTCGCCCAAGCGAATCTTGCTCGCATCGGGGAGCCCCACTGGTTCTCCTACGACTACCACTTCAACCTGGCTCATCCGACTACAGGTTGGCGCGCATTCAGGGAGCAGGCGATGGGCGGTGTGCTCCTCGACATGGGCTACCACCTGATCGACGTGCTCAGCGGAATGTTCCCCGAACCCGGCCCACTCCGAGTGCACTCCGCATTCGTGCACCAGTTCCAGGAGATGCGGGATCGTCGACTGGAGGATCTCGTCAGCCTCATGTGCAGCTACCCCTCAACGGGACTGACCGGCTCGCTCCGCATCTCACGCCACAACCACGAGAAGATCGAACACCTCTGCGTGCTCGGCACAGAGGGCGCGTTGAACGTCTCACCCGGGGTCGCCACCCTGCACTCCGTCGGAGGGCTGCCGTTGGAGGGCTACACCTGGGAAGGCCCCAAGGTCGACGCCGTACGTTCCATGCTCTCCCACCATCTGGGACATCTTGACGACCGCAACTACCGCCGGGACCACTTTCAACGTCAACTCGTCACCGTGCGGACGATCGACAGGATCTACCGCGACCGACTACGTGACCGGAACGCCCTCGCCGACCGGTGCGCCTGACCACACCCTTCGAGGCAGTTGGCGAGCGCGCTGACCGGACCCGGGCACTGAACGGCAGCGCATCCCCGGTGGGGACGCAGAGGTGTGGGAGGGAGGAACCGCAGGGGGCGAAGCCATGGCCGTTCGAGTTCGAAATCCGCTCGGACACCCCTGGGGGCCAACCCCCACCTCCACCGATACCGGAGGACCAGCACCGCAGGGCACCGGCATTCCAGCCGTGCCGGGTGTCCAAACCCATCCTCGAAAGCAGGAAGGACACATGACCACTGCCGAACCACTCGCCCTCCTCGGAGGCGCACCCGCAATTACACGACCGCTGCCGCACGAGGTCTGGCCTCCTCCCGCTGACGCAGTGGAGCTCTCCGAACTGGCCGAGCAACGGAACACCGACATCTCCATCAAGGGCAACAGCGGTCCCATCGGCCGGCTTGAGGCCGACTTCCTCGCCTTCCTGGACGACGGAGCCCGCTTCGCGATCACCTTCAACTCCGGTACCAGTGCCCTCCTCGCCGCCTACTTCGCGCTCGGCGTACGCGAAGGCGTGGATGTCGTAGGACCGGCGCTCACCTATCATGCGGCGCTGAGTCCCGTCTTCGCGCTCCGCGGTGACGTGGTCCTGGCCGACATCGACCCCGACACCCGTTGTCTGGAACCCAAAGCACTTCAAGCCGCGCTCACCGAGCACACCAAGGTCATCACGGTCGTCCACCAGTGGGGCCACCCCTGCGATATGGACGCGATCTTGCGGATCGCCGAGCGACACGGGCTGCGCGTTCTGGAGGACTGCTCCCACGCCCATGGCAGCCGCTACAAGGGCAAGCCCGTCGGTACGTTCGGCGACGCCGCGGTCTTCTCCCTCCAGGCCAACAAGGCCGTCTACGCGGGAGAGGGCGGCATCCTCGTCACGAGCGACCCCCAGGTGCACGACCGCGCCACGCTCCTCGGGCACTACCGGGATCGCTCGCGGGACACCGTCCTCGACGAGGATCTGCGCGCGCACTGGGTCACCGGCTTCGGGCTCAAGCTGCGCATGTCCCCGTTCAACGCCATCGTCGCCCGGCACGCGCTTGCAGCGTTCCCCGCACGCAAGGAGGCTCGACACCGCTGTCTGCGCTACTTCAGTGAGCGCCTCGGTGACGTGACCTATCTGGAGCCGGTACACACTGCCGACCACGTCGACATGGGTGCCTGGTACGGCTACAAACCGCTCTACCGGCCCGAGGCCCTCGACGGTGTTCCGCGCTCCGTGCTCATCGAGGCGCTGCGCGCCGAAGGGATGGAAGTGGGTGCCCCCTCCGGCCCCCGACTGTCGACCCTGCCGCTCTACGCCCGCTCGGAGAACCCCCTCTTCCCCGGAACGCCGAAGAAGGGCATCGCACCGGAGACCGGTTCACACGCCGAGTACGTCGAGCAGCACGCGCTGTCCCTGCCGACCTTCTCCAACTGGCCCGAGGACAAGTCGCTCATCGACCAGTACGCCGACGCCTTCCGCAAGGTCGGTCGTCACCGCGCAGCGCTCGTGCGGTACGCGACCGACCCGTCCCGATGACCAACACCAGCGAACAGGTGGAGACCATGACGTTCAAGGAGTCCCCCGAGGATGTGGCCCAGGTCCTGCAGCACGCCCTCGTCGGTGACGACCTGCCGGACTCCTTCACCCTGGTGGGACGGGAGTGGAGCCTGCACAGAGGTGTGTTCCCCGGCACCCTGAGCGCCGCCACCGAGGTGATGGCCTCGATCGTGCCCTATCCCGACGGTGGCTCGTTCCTGGAGGTCGGCTGCGGTACGGGCGTCATCTCCGTGATGGCCGCACTCAGCGGCTGTGCCTCCGTCACCGCGCTGGACATCAACGACAAGGCAGTGGCCAACACGGCGGCCAACGCCGAGCTGCACGGTGTGAGCGACCGGGTACGGGTCCTGCACAGCGACATGTACACGGCGCTTGAGCCCACGGAGCGCTTCGACACGATCTTCTGGAACGTGCCCTGGACCTATGTGGAGGACGGATTCTCACTCTCCACGGATCTGCACTCCGCTGTCTTCGACCCCGGCTACCAGGGCCAGGCCCGGTACATCGCCGGCGCTCCGGAGCATTTGGTCGAAGGCGGCAGGCTGCTGCTGGGCACGGCCGACCTCGGGGACCGCCAACGCCTCGATGCCCTCGCCGAGGAAGCCGGTATGCGGGTCGAGCTGCTGCACCGAGTGCGTCGGATCGAAGAAGTACGGGTCATGGAGTACCACGTGCTCGAACTGCACGCGAAGTGATCCGGGAGCCCTCGGCGCCCCGCCCGGACCGTTCCGGGGACCGGGACCGAAACCTACGAAGTGTGCGGTGAGGCACTCGATGTCACAACATGCCGATCTCGAACTGGCCTTGCGACTCGGCGATATCGCCGACAGCATCACCAGCCGTCGATTCCAATCCCGCGACCTGCGAGTCCACGAGAAGCTGGACCGAACGCCCGTGACCGACGCGGACACCGCCGTCGAAACGGCCGTACGCGAAGCACTGAGGTCCGCCCGCCCAGCTGACGCCTTCGCTGGGGAGGAGACCGGCGGCTCGGTCACGGCCGGGCGCACCTGGATGGTCGACCCCATCGACGGCACCAAGAACTTCCTGCGCGGGGTACCCGTCTGGGCCACACTGATCGCCTTGTTGGAGGGCGGGCGGCCCACCGTCGGTGTGATCAGCGCCCCCGCCCTGCACAGCCGCTGGTGGGCGGCGGCCCAAGGGGGAGCCTGGCTGCGCCGCGGGGCCGTCGACAGCGCGCCCCTGCCCCTACGCGTCTCCGGCAACACCCGTCTCGCCGAGGCATACCTGTCCACCACCAGCACACGGACCTGGGACATCTTCCACTCTCGCGAGGCATATCTACGCCTGGCCGAAGCATGCTGGGAAGACCGTGCCTTCGGGGACTTCCTCCAACACTGCATGGTCGCCGAAGGAACCCTCGACATCGCGGCCGAACCCGTCGTGAACCCCTGGGACATCACCGCCGTCCAGATCCTCGTGGAGGAAGCCGGCGGTGTCTGCACCGATCTCCTGGGGGCCCCGCCCCAAAGCGGCACCGGCGCGCTCTCGGCCAATCCGCGGTTGCATCAGCTCGCCCTGAGAGCCCTCTCGGCCCCACCTGGTGCCACCTTCGATCACTGAGTCGCCACCCCCGTGCTTTCGCGCCGGGCGGCCGATCCCGCCCCATCACCGGCGCCCAACTGTCAGGTCGGACATCCTCAGAGAAATGGACCACCATGCTGATTCTTTCCCTCAAGGAGGGCCACGACGGGGCAATGGCAGCCGTTGAGGACGGCAAGCTGCTCTTCTCCCTGGAGGCCGAAAAGGACACGTTCATCCGCTACAGCGGCCTGACCGCCGAAGTGTTCGCCGTAGCGGCGGACCGACTGGACAAGCAGCCGGACGTCATCGCGATGAGCGGCTGGATCAAGGGAACCCAGGCCACGGACCAACCCTCGCGTACCGGCTACTACGGTGTGGGCGAATCCGCGATTTCGGACGAGGCCGGCCGGTTCTTCGGGAAGGCCGTGCGCGTCTTTTCCTCCACACATGAGCGCTCCCACATCATGACGTCCTACGGGATGTCAGCATTGCGTCGGGACCAACCCTTCTACAGCCTGGTATGGGAGGGAAACATCGGCTCGTTCTACCGAATCGACGAGCATGGGAAGGTGACCCATCTCAGGGAGGTGCTCAACCACCCGGGCAACAAGTACTCCTACGGTTTCGCGCTCGCAGACCCCAAGTTCAGTCCGCACCAAGAATTTGTCCGATTCCAGGACGCGGGCAAGCAGATGGCCCTGGCCGGATTCGCCGAGAACCGGGCTGCGACCACAGCAGAACAGGAAGCGATCGACTTCATCCTCGGCCAGGAGACGGTCATCACCGGCAACCTGAAGGACCGGATGGCCGAGTCCCCCTTCCATAACATCGGCGTGGAATCCGATGCGTACAAGAGCCTCGCCGCCCGTCTGTCGAACGCCATCTTCGAGCGGTTCCACGCGTACGCTCGGGAGCATTTGACGGAGGGTCTCCCGCTGCTCATCTCAGGGGGCTGTGGACTCAATTGCGAGTGGAATCGCCGTTGGCGCGAGTGCGGACTCTTCCCCGCTGTCTTCGTCCCGCCGTGCCCCAACGACAGCGGCTCTGCGATCGGGACCGCCATCGACGCCCAGCACTTCTACACCGGGTCAGCGGATCTGGACTGGGACGTCTATGCGGGCGGCGAGTTCGTCGAGGACATCGAGTTCGACCCCCAGCGCTACGAAGTCCGCCCGGTGCGCCATGCGGAGGTCGCCCGCTACCTCCGCGACGGAAACATCATCGGCTGGGCGCAGGGTCGCTGGGAAATCGGCCCTCGCGCACTCGGAAACCGTTCGATCCTGGCCGCTCCCTTCACCGTCGAGACAACAGTCAGGCTCAACAAGATCAAGCAACGCGAGAGCTATCGACCCATCGCCCCGATCTGTCTGGAGCAGGACGCCGACCGCTGGTTCGCAGGAGGCGTCCCTGACCCCTACATGCTGTACTTCACCCAGGTCGAGTCCAACGATCTACGGGCGGTGACGCACGTTGACGGAACCGCTCGCACCCAAACCGTCGACCCGAAGGCGAACCCGAAAATGGCCGATCTGCTGACAGCCTTCGGTGAATTGACGGGATTCAGCGTCCTCTGCAACACCTCGCTCAACTATTCGGGGCGCGGCTTCATCAATCGCAACAGCGATCTGATTGCGTACGGCGAACTCCATGGGCTGGATGGATACGTCGTCAATGACACCTTCATTACCCCGCGGCGATAGTGTGCCAGCCGCAGAAGTAGGCTTCGCAGGGATCATTTCGTCGTCCCGTACAAGAAGATGCCGTAAGTGTGCGAGAAACTCATGGTGTCTTGATGCTTTGTGACGCCTGTCAATCTCACTGTGGGGGCAATCAGGGATTAAACGACAGCCATCCGTGATAAATGCTTGTCAGTGCAGATAAGTTGCGCGAGGGTATTTCCATGGGCACACCACCGTATTTGGGATCGACCAGTCCTGACCCGCTCACCCACACCCTCAGTGTTACCGGTGCGCGGTGCGTGCTCGCCCGAGGTCTCACCGCCGGAGGAGCATGGGCCTTGCGATTTCCGGCCCCCGGCAGACTCAAGGTCCACGCCGTACTACACGGCGTCACCTGGCTGACGGTCGACGGCTGGGCAAGCCCGGTGCTCTTGGAGCCGGGAGATGTCGTGACCTTCGACGGGAGCTTGCCCTATGTACTGGCCGCCGATCCGGATACACCTCCACAGGACGCGCTGACGCTGCTCGCGACCTCTCCCCACCTCTTCGCACACGCGGGGGAGGAGAGCGTCACGGATGTCGTGTCGATCGGCGCTCATTTCGAACTGAACACAGCCGGCGCGGACTTACTGCTCCAGGTCCTCCCTCCGGTGATTCACATGCCCCACACCGGAGAGGAGGCGCCCACGCTCTGCCAGCATCTCGAACAGTTGCTGCGGGAGATGAGCTCCGATCGCCCCGGGGGGAGCAGGGTGACTGAGTACCTCTCCCAACTGGTTTTCGCCCATGTCCTGCGTGACTACCTCGCCCGGGGTGAGTCGTATCCCGCGGGCTGGCTCCGAGCCTTGGCCGACGAGCGCATCGCTCCAACACTGCGGCTGATGCACACCGATCCCGCTCGGCCCTGGCAACTCGCCGAACTCGCCCAAGCCGCGGCCATGTCCCGTAGCGCATACGCCGGAGTATTCACCTCCGTCGCGGGTGTGCCACCGCTCACCTACCTCCACCAATGGCGCATGCGCCTGGCCGAACAGACCTTGCTCCAGACGAACACGCCTGTGTCGCAACTGGCCCTCTCCCTCGGCTATGCCTCCGAGAGCGCCTTCAGCCACGCCTTCAAAAGGGAGACCGGAGTCGCCCCCAAGCGTTTCCGGGACGCCGCTCGCGTGCCACGTGAGCGCAGCGAGGTCGAACGAGCGATTGCCGCAGCATTCAGCAGGTCACCTGGGCCAGGAGGAGCCGGACACCAGTCGGTGGACGCCCAGCTCCTGTGATCAGACCGACGTTTGTGACCCGCGCTGCCCGGCTGTGTTCCTGTCGCAGGACGTCTGGCGGCCTTTGCTCGCAGATGAGGTGGCGCCTGCGCCACCAGGACCTGCGCCACACCGGACTCACCTGGTTCGCCGACGCCGGAAGTCCCCGCCCACGTCCTCCGCGAGAGCCCCCGCCCACGCACCCGCGAGATCGCCGGACACGGATCGCTGCTCACCACCCGGCGTTGCCTCACCACCCGGCGCTGCCTCGACTCAGACACTTCCCAGATCACCAGCGCTGGGACAGCCCTCACCGCCCACCTCAACCTTGTCCGTGCGCCCCCTCGGCCTGGCTGTCCAGCCCGCCCCGGAAGGCGCCGCTGGACCGTGTGGCCCCCAACTGGTCCCCAACTGGTCCCCGCGACATACGAAAAAGCGGTACCGGATCTCTCCGATACCGCTCACGACCTGCGAAAACACAAGTCGGGACGACAGGATTTGAACCTGCGACCCCTTGACCCCCAGTCAAGTGCGCTACCAAGCTGCGCCACGTCCCGATGTGCGCCGGTTTTGTACCCAAGGCCCGGCGCGCAAGACAACATTACCCCACTCGCGGCACGGACTGAGCGTCCGGCCTGCGGGCGGGCACCCGGTTCGGGGAGAATCGAGGAGTGGATAAGGCGCCGAGAGACCGCGACGACGAAGGGCGTGCCCGAAGCGCCCGCCCTCGCGATGGACTGGGACGCCCGCTCCCCTATGGCGTGCCTGGGGTGGAGCGGCAGCCAGAGGGAGTGGTGCGTAGCCCCGACCAGAGTTTGAAGGAGGCGCAGCGACTGTTGGATGCGGGCAAGCCCTTCCATGCTCACGAGGTCTTCGAGGATGCCTGGAAGTCGGGCCCGGAACCGGAGCGTGAGCTGTGGCGGGGGCTCGCACAGTTGGCGGTCGGCCTCACGCACGCCGCACGCGGCAATGTGATGGGCGGGAAGCGGCTCCTCCTGCGGGGGGCCGGGCACATCGAGGGCTTCGGCGATCCCCATGGGGTCGATGTGTCGGGGCTGGCGGCGTGGGCCCGTGATCTGGCCTCCCGGCTGAGCGGGCCGGTGGACGCCCGGGCCGAGGCCCCCCGGCTCACCCTGGACCGCTGAGGACGGACCCGCAGTCCCCTGCGGGTCCACGACGACTCCGGGCCAGACTTCCAGGCATCCTCGAAGACCTCGTGAGCCACAAAACGGACTAGGGGACGGCACCCAGCAGGATGACCTCCAGTCTGCGCGGGCCGTGTACTCCCTCCACCCGGTCCAGTTCGATGTCACTGGTGGCTGAGGGGCCGGAGATCCACGTCAGCGGGGCGCTCGGGGACAGCAGGGGCAGGGCCTGTGGCACCGACGACACGATCTGGTCGGGTGCCCGGACCACACAGATATGGAGGTCGGGGATGAGGGTCAGGGCCCTGCGTCCCTGGTCAGGGCCGCCGTCCAGCACGATGGTGCCGGTCTCCGCGACGGCGAGCGCGCAACCCGTGAGCACCGCGTCCACGGTGTCGAGTACGGCGGGGGTCAAGGGTCCCTCGTCCCGGTGGCGGGCGACGGTGGAGGCGCTCAGCCAGAAGTCGGGCACCGCGTCGGGGACGACGATCGACCTCGCGCGGTGGGCGGCCAGGCGTTCGGCGATGAGGCCGGGGAGTCCGGGTGGTGTCACCCGGTGAACCACGGCCCGGTAGTCGCTGAGATTGCGTTGGAGCAGTTCCGTGTTCTGGATCGGGTCGTCGCTCGTGTGGGTGATGAGGTAGTCGCGCTCGGGCGGGGGCACGTCCTGGGCCCGGTCGACCGCTGCCCGGATACGGGAGAGGATGCGCTCGCGGGAGGTGTCGGTCATCGGCGGTTCTCCTGCCACCAGTCGCGGAAGGACCGGGCCGGTACGTCGGGCAGTTCGCGGCTCGCGGTCCAGGCGCCGCTGCCGGGTGGTCTGCGCGGGTGCAGCCCACGCGTCGCCGTGGCCAACTTCTCGGCCACCGCCAGTACGGTCGGATGACGCAGGACCCAGCCGGTGGCAGCGAGGGCGGCCCGCTCGACACGATGGCCGGGCCCGCCTCGTTCGGCGATGCGTCCACGCAGGTGGAGCAGGACCTCGGGGATATCGATGGCGACGGGGCACACCTCGTAGCACGCACCGCACAGCGTGGACGCATAGGGGAGTGAGGCGTCGATCGCGCTGCCGGTCCCCCGGAGTTGGGGCGTGAGGATGGCCCCGATCGGGCCGGGATAGACGGAGCCGTACGCGTGACCTCCGGCTCGTTCGTACACGGGGCAGACGTTGAGGCAGGCCGAGCAGCGGATGCATCGAAGGGCCTGGCGTCCCACCTCGTCGGCGAGTACGTCGGTGCGACCGTTGTCGAGGAGGACCAGGTGGAACTCGCGGGGCCCGTCGTCGTCAGTGGTTCCCGTCCACAGCGAGGTGTAGGGGTTCATCCGCTCGGCCGTGGAGGAGCGCGGCAGCGTCTGGAGGAAGACCTCCAGGTCCCGCCAGGTGGGCACGGTCTTCTCGATGCCGACGACGGAGATCAGGGTGCGGGGGAGCGTGAGGCACATCCGCCCGTTGCCCTCGGACTCGACGACGACGAGCGTGCCGGTCTCGGCGACCATGAAGTTGGCCCCCGAGATGCCGACGCGGGCTCGGAGGAACTTCTCCCGCAGATGGAGACGGGCGGCCTCGGCGAGATCGGCCGGGGAATCGGTGAGCCCGTGCGGCGCCGCCCTGCCCCATTTGCCCATCTCATCGGCGAAGAGCGAACGGATCTCGGCGCGGTTGCGGTGGATCGCCGGGACCAGGATGTGGGAGGGCCGATCATCACCGAGCTGGACGATGAGTTCGGCGAGATCCGTCTCGTACGCGGTGATGCCCTCCGCGGCGAGTGCTTCGTTGAGACCGATCTCCTGGGTGGCCATCGACTTGACCTTGACCACCTCGGTCTCGCCCGTGGCCTTCACCAGGTCGGCGACGATGCGGTTGGCCTCGGTGGCGTCGGCGGCCCAGTGGACCGTGCCGCCTGCCTCGGTGACCGCTGCCTCCAACTGGATCAGATAGCGGTCGAGATGGCGCAGGGTGTGGTCCTTGATCTGCCGTCCCGCCTCCCGCAGCTGCTCCCAGTCGGACAGTTCGGCGACTGCCTTGGCGCGTTTGGCGCGGATCGTATGGGTCGCGTGGCGCAGATTGGCGCGGAGGATGGTGTTGTGCACGGCCTCCTCGGCCGCTCGGGGAAACGGTGGCATCCCCAGGAAGGCGGCACTCATGAGGTGGGCTCCTCGGGGCGATAGGGGTCCTCTTCGGTGGAACCGAGGATTTCCGCGATGTGGAGGGGGCGCAGTGGCTCGTCCTGGCGACGGATCAGACCGCCGAGGTGCATCAGACAGGAGTTGTCGGCGGCACAGAGCACCTCGGCGCGGGTCGCGAGAGCGCTACGGATCTTGTCCTGCCCCATCGCGGTCGACACCGCCGCGTTCTTCACGGCGAAGGTACCGCCGAATCCACAACACTCCTCGGCGCCTGGTAGTTCCCGCAGTTCCAGCCCTTTGACCGCTTGCAGCAGCCGGTGCGGCCGACTCCCGAGGCGCAAGGTGCGCAATCCATGACACGAGGGGTGATAGGTGACCGTGTGTGGAAAGTACGCACCGACATCGGTGACCTTGAGGATGTCGACGAGGAACTCGGTGAGCTCGTGGGTCCGCGAAGCCAGGGAGGTCTCCCCCCACCGCGGGTACTGCTCACGGACCATGGCGGCGCAGGAGCCCGAGGGGGTCACGACATGGTCGTAGTCCGCGAAGGCGCGTGCCGTGTGCTGGACGAGCTTCTCCGCGGCGCCTCGGTAGCCGGTGTTGAAATGGGGCTGTCCGCAGCACGATTGCGCCGTGGGGAAGTCCACGCTGACACCGAGGCGCTCCAGCAGCTTCACGGTCGCGACACCGGTGGCGGGAAACAGGGCGTCGTTCAGGCAGGTGACGAAGAGGGCGACACGCATAGCGGGAGGATAGGGGCAGCCGGTGCCCCGTGGGCCGAGGAGGGCGCAGTACTTGGCGGCGACATCACCCTGGGGACCGATGGGCGGCGCGCGTGAGGCAGACTCGGCGGGTGAGGAAAATCTATGTCATCGGTATTGGATCGGGTGATCCCGACCAACTGACGCTCCAGGCCGTGAAGGCGTTGAACGCCGCGGACGCGTTCTTCATCCTCGACAAGGGCGAGGACAAGTCAGACCTGATCCAACTGCGGCGGGACATCCTCGATGCGCACGTCGAGGACGGGTCCTACCGACTGGTCGAGGGGCGGGACCCCGAGCGCGACCGGGTGACGTCCGACTACGCCCCGGCGGTCGAGGACTGGCGTCGCCGCCGCGCGGACCTGTTCGAACGGTTCATCGCGGAGGACCTGGCGGAAGACGAGTGCGGTGCCTTCCTCGTCTGGGGCGACCCCTCCCTCTATGACTCGACCCTGGGGTCCCTGGAGGAGGTGCTGCGCCGGGGCAATGTGGCATTCGACCATGAGGTGGTGCCCGGGATCAGCAGTGTCTCGGCATTGCTGGCGCGCCACCGCACCGGGTTGAACAGGGTGGCCCGCCCGGTCCAGATCACCACCGGCCGCCGGTTGGCCGAGGGGTGGCCCGAGGACGTGGACGACGTGGTGGTGATGCTGGACGCGCGCCAGGCGTTCACCCGCCATCTGGATCAGGACCTCTTCATCTACTGGGGCGCGTACGTGGGGACGAAGGACGAGATCCTCGTCTCAGGTCGGCTTGCGGACGTATCGGATCGCATCGAGCGACTGCGTGCCGAGGCGAGGGAACGCAAGGGCTGGATCATGGATACGTATCTGCTGCGGCGGGGGTAGCCGTTCCGGCCCCAGGGAGGGGTCCTGGGGTAAGTGGGGCCCGGAAGTGGTGCCGGGAAAGGGGCCCGGACGACGGGGGAACGGGCCCTGCTCCCGCCCTGATCTGCACGTACGGCCCGATCGTGCGAGCCGGCTCGGGTGGCACCGCCTGAATGATCAAAACGGCGGCGGGTTAGCATATGAGCGCCGCCTAGCTCGAAAGATGAATCTGTGACTGTCAACGAGGACTCGTTCATCAACTGGAAGAACCGCGAAGAGATCGCGGAGTCGATGATTCCGATCATCGGCAAGCTACACCGGGAGCGGGACGTAACGATTCTGCTGCACAGCCGCTCCTTGGTGAACAAGTCAGTGGTCAGCATCCTCAAGACCCACCGATTCGCCCGGCAGATCGCCGGTGAAGAACTCTCGGTCACCGAGACGCTGCCCTTCCTTGAGGCACTCACCACCCTCGATCTCGGTCCGTCCCAGATCGACATCGGCATGCTCGCCGCGACCTACCGCACCGATGGTCACGGGCTGTCGGTGGCGGAGTTCACCGCGCGTGCCGTCGTCGGCGCCACCGGCGCCAACAAGATCGAACGCAGTGAGCCGCGCGACGTCGTCCTCTACGGTTTCGGACGCATCGGCCGGCTGCTCACCCGGCTGCTCATCGAGAAGGCAGGGTCCGGCAACGGTCTGCGGCTGCGTGCCATCGTTGTCCGCAAGGGAGCCGGCCAGGACCTCGTCAAGCGCGCTTCGCTGCTGCGCCGTGATTCCATCCACGGCCAGTTCAACGGGACGATCTCCGTGGACGAGGAGAGCGGCAAGATCATTGCCAATGGCAATGAGATCCAGGTGATCTACTCCGACGATCCGACGTCCGTGGACTACACGGAGTACGGCATCAAGGACGCCATCCTCATCGACAACACCGGTAAGTGGCGCGACCGCGAGGGTCTGTCGAAGCACCTCCAGCCGGGCATCGCCAAGGTCGTCCTGACCGCGCCCGGCAAGGGGGACGTGCCCAATGTCGTCCACGGCGTCAACCACGACATGATCAAGCCGGATGAGCAGATCCTCTCCTGTGCGTCCTGCACCACCAACGCCATCGTCCCGCCGCTGAAGGCGATGGCGGACGAGTACGGCGTGCTGCGCGGGCACGTGGAGACCGTCCACTCGTTCACCAACGATCAGAACCTGCTGGACAACTACCACAACTCGGACCGCCGTGGCCGTTCGGCGCCGTTGAATATGGTCATCACCGAGACGGGCGCGGCCTCCGCGGTGGCCAAGGCGCTGCCGGAACTGAACGCCAAGATCACCGGCAGTTCGATCCGCGTCCCCGTACCGGACGTCTCCATCGCGATCCTCAGCTTGCAGCTCGCCCGCGAGACCACCCGCGAAGAGGTCCTCGACCACCTTCGTCAGGTGTCGCTGACCTCGCCGCTCAAGCGCCAGATCGACTTCACCAGTGCCCCGGACGCGGTGTCGAGCGACTTCATCGGCTCGCGCCACGCGTCGATCGTGGACGCGGGTGCCACCAAGGTCGACGGAGACAACGCGATCCTCTACCTCTGGTACGACAACGAGTTCGGCTACTCCTGCCAGGTCATCCGTGTCGTGCAGCATGTGTCCGGGGTGGAGTACCCGACCTACCCGGCTCCCGTCGCCTGATTCCGCGGTCGGTCCGGGCGGAACCCCAGCCGCCCGGACCCACACGGCAACGCCGTTGACGCCATCTCCCTGATGACGTCAACGGCGTCTTCGTCTCTGCACGTGCACCGCGTCCGCCCGGCGGCCTGGCCCAGCGCCCGATGCCGGTACGGGTCCCGTCGTCCGCATCCGCCCCGGCCCCGGACGCATCGATGCGTCCCGGGGCAGGAGCACCGATCAGCGCACGGTGAGGGTGACGGGCCCGCGGTGTGGGCTGATTCCCCGCAGGATGGACCACGGCACCCGGAACACCCGGCCGGGAGCAGCGGGCCAGGCCAGCCGCCGTTCGGAGAGGACCTCACCCCCCTGACGGGCCGTGACCCGCGGTACGCGCATGAACTCATCGGTCCACAACAACAGTCGACCACGCGGTGGAGCCGGGTCACCGGGACGCAGCAGGCTGGGCGACACCCAACGCAACGGCTTCTCGGCGAGCAGTGGCACTGCGGGGGAGGAGTGCGGGAAGGAGTCCGTGGCCAACCAACGCACCACCTGATCGGCGACGTGCCGACCGTCGAGCGCGGCGATGTCGGCGGTGTCGACCGGATGGAGCATGTTCCCGGCCGCGAACACCCCGGGACGGCTGGTGCGCAGCGCGGTGTCCACGACGGGGCCGAGCGTGTGCGGGTCCAGGGCGATGTCACCGGTGCGGACGAGTTCGTTGTCGGGGATCCAGTCACCGGTGAAGACGACCGTGTCACAGGCGAGTACCTGACGCCGACCGGTGTCGAGGTCCTCGATCTCGACCCCTTCCACCCGAGGCTTGCCGATCACCCGCACCACGCGGGACCGATTGATCACCGGCACGCCCAGGACGACCTTGCCGCCGAGGTTGAAGGCACCGTACGACTCGGTGTGCTCGTACTGGCTGACCATCGCGGCGACCGAGCAACCCGCCTCCCGCAGGGTGAGCGCGGCCGACCAACTGACCAGCTCACCGCCGACGATGACGGCGCGCTCGCCCACCCGCTGGTGGTGGAGGTGGACGGCGTTCTGCAACTGGCCGGTGGTGTAGACGCCGGCCGGGCGGTCCCCCGGGATACGCCGGGCGGTGCGCGGCCTCTCGCGGGCTCCGGTGGCGAGGACCACGGCCCGGGGCTCGACCCGAAACCGGCCCTGCGGACTGGTGACGTCCACGGCCAGCCCCGATGCCCAGTGGGTGACCATGGCGTTGGTATGGATGACGGCACCCGCCCGCCGCGCGGTCTCGGTGAGCCGGCGTGCGTATGCGGGCCCCGTCAGCACCCGGTGCAGATCCCGCAGCCCGTATCCGGTGTGGTCGCTGTGCCGGGGGATGCCCCCGGCCTCCTTCTCCCGGTCCAGTACGAGGACATCACCGGTGACCCGGGGGGCGAGGGCCGCGGCGGCGCTGAGACCGGCCGGTCCGCCACCGATGACCAGTACGTCAGGGGTGAGGGTCATGGGAGGTGCTTGCTCGGTACGCGCGTCGGTCATCAGGAGGTCACCTCGTGGCACGGACGGGCACAGCCGCGCCCTGTGTCGTGGTCGGTGTGGTCGTTCAGGAGTTGCTGGACGGCGGAGCCGCAGAAGAAGCCCTGGCAGCGCCCGTTCATGGCACGGGTGCGACGGCGCAACCCGTCGAGTGTCCGGGCGGGCAGCGGAGCGTTACAGGCGTCCCGGATCTCACCGGCGCTCACTCGTTCGCAGAAGCAGACGATCTCCCCGTACGCGGGGTCTTCGGCGATCCGTGCGGCGTCCTCGTACGGACGTACGCCCGCCTCGCCGATGTAGGGCATTGCCGGTGGCGGTGGCAGTGCGTCGCGTTCCTTGAGGACGACACCGGACGCGGTCAGCATCTCGCCGACGTACTCGGCGATCGCCATGCCCGCGGTCAGACCGGTGGAGCGGATGCCGCCCACGAGGAGATAGCGCTGGTCTGCATCGGCCTCGATGAGGTAATCCGAGCGGTCGATGGCGGCGCGCAGGCCCGCGTACGTGGCGGTGACCTCCTCCTCCAGCAGGCGCGGCATCAGCCGTTCACCCTTGCCGAGGAGGAAGGCGAAGCCGTCTTCCGAGGTCCCGGTGGCGGTGCGGTCGGTGAGGTCCTCGGAGGTGGGGCCGAGCATCACATTGCCGTAGACGGTGGGGGAGACGAGGACGCCCTTGCCCCGCTTGGTGGGTACGGGAAGGACGATGCGGTCCACCAGCGGGCGGGCCAACTTGTCAAAGACGAACAACTCGCCGCGGCGCGGGGTGACAGTGAACCGGTCGTACCCGAAGAGCGCGTCAAGACGGTCTGCGCCGAGACCTGCGGCATTGATGATCCACCGTCCGTGGACGTCACCGCCGCGCGTGTGCAGGGTGGTGATGTCGTCCGCGACGGTGATGGCGGTGACCGCATGATCGAGGAGGATGTCCGTGCCGCGCCGGTGGGCGTCGGTGGCCAGGGCGAGATTGGTCGTCCAGGTGCAGATGATCGATTCGTCGGGCACGGTCAGCCCGCCGAGCACGCCTTCGCCGAGCGCCGGGACCTCGGCGTACACCTCGTCCGGACCGATGAGCCGACTGTGGTGATAGCCGTTGGCCTCGGCCTTGTCCCGGAGCGCGGGGAGCGCGGCGAGTTCCTCCTCGTTCCAGGCGACCAGGATGGCCCCGGTGTGTTCCACCGGGATTCCGGTCTCGCGGGCGTAGTCGGAGAGCAGGTCGTACCCCCGGGCGACCAGTCGGGATTCGAGGGTGCCGGGGGTGGCGTCGAAGCCGGTGTGGAGGATGGCGGTGTTCGCCTTGCTCGTACCGTCCCCGATGTCGGAGCGCGCCTCCACCAGTGCGACGGACACCGCGTGTCCCGCGAGTTCGCGGGCGATGGCGGATCCGACGATCCCGCCCCCGATCACGATGATGTCGTGAACGGGAGCCGGACCGCGCCCAGGAGTGGTGCTGCCTGGGGTGTGACTCATGTGAGATCTCCCTTGCGGACGGCCGTCTCGGCGACCGCCGTCCATGACGTGCGAAACTCTGCTGCCCGATCCGCCGACCACTGCGGCTCGAAGAACGCCGCCGGCTTCCAGCTGCCGACGGCCTCCGGGAGCGTCATGCCCGGGTTGAGGGCGAGTCGGGCCAGCGCGGCGGCGCCCAACGGGGTGGCGTGGGCCGAGGGATAGATCTCCACCGGCATCTGGGCCAGATCGGCCTGCGCCTGCATCAGGGTACGGCTGCGGGTGAGGCCGCCGTCCGCGCGCAGACTGGTCAGCGGTGCGCCGAGGTCGACGGCCACCGACTGGCACACCTCGGCCACCTGGGCGGCGATGCCTTGGAGCACCGCGAGCACCAGATGCCCGGGGCGGGTGGAGAGTGTCATTCCGGCGAAGGTGGCGGTGGCGTCGGGTCGCCACCAGGGCGCGGCGAGACCCGCCAGGGCGGGTACGCACAGGGTGCCGTCGGACTCCTTCGCGGCGACCGTGTCCAGCTCCGCCGCTGACCCTATGAACCCGAGGTCCCGCATCCAACGCACCGCGGAAGCCGCCGTGTACACCTGTCCGTCGATGCAGTACGGGGTGTTCCCGGCGGCCCGCCAGGCGACGGACGTGGTCAGCCCCGAGGTGGAGCGGACCGGGCTGGTGCCGGTGTTGGCGAGGACGAAGGCACCGGTGCCGAAGGTGCACTTGGCGGTGCCCGCGTCGAAGCAACTCTCGGCGAGGAGCGCCGCCTGCTGGTCCACGATCAGCCCCGCCACCGGGATCCGACCGCCGAACGCCCCGGTGGTGCCGATGATCTCGTCGCCGGCGGCGATCCGGGGCAGCCGCTCCCCTCCCAGGTCGAACAGGTCGGCCAGGTCGGGTGCCCACTCGACGGTGTCGAGGTCGAGCAGCAGGGAGCGGCTGGCGGTCGAGGCGTCGGTGACGAACTCCCCGGTGAGGTGGTGCAGGAGCCAGGTGTCCGAGGTGGTGACGACGCCTTCGCGCGTCACGTTCCGGCGCAGCCAGGTCATCTTGGGCGCGGAGAAGTAGGAGTCCAGGACGAGACCGGTGCGGGCCGCGATGGCGTCGGCGTGCTGCCGCATCCCCGCGACCACCGACTCCGCCCGACGGTCCTGCCACACGATCGCCTCCGACAGCGGAGTACCGGTCGCAGGGTCCCAGGCCAGGACCGTCTCGCCCTGGTTGGCCAGGGCGACGACGTCGATCGGGAGCCCCGCCTCGGCGATGGCGCGGCGGCCGGTTTCCAGGACCGATGCGAGCAGCGCCCGCGGGTCCTGTTCGACCAGACCGCCGTCGCCGTAGCGGGGACGCAGTTCGGCTTCGGCGATGGCGGCCACCGCGCCCGATGCGTCCACTACCACCGCCTTGGTGCCGGACGTCCCCTGGTCGATGGCGAGGACCACGGTCATCGGTCTGACACCTCCCCTGGCGAGGTCACCGGGGTCTTGACCGCTCCGGTCGTGGTGTCGTCGGCGTCGAGGGTGCGGTCGACGTCGGCCATGTCGGGCATGGTGAGCCCGGCGACACCGCGGCGGGCCAGCAGGTACGCGAAGTACACGGCGCCGATGGCGAACAGCACGAGGACGTACAGCCACGGGTCGCGGAAGGACTCATCACGGAAGATCAGCAACTCGTAGACGAGCCAGACGGAGGCGATCACGATGACGGGGATCTCCCAACGACCCAGCGAGAAGCCCTGGGTCGGCGGCAGCGACTTGCGCTTGACGATGTACATCAGCACGGTGCCCGCGTAGATGATCGCGGGCAACAGGGTGGCCGCGGAGAAGAGGGAGAACAAGGCGTCCGTGGACATCGCGAACGATGCCAGCACCAGTTCGCCCACCACGAAGATGAACAGCGTGGCGTTGAGCGGAGTGCCCCGGGAAACGTTGATCTTCCGCAGGGACTGCCAGCCGGGGAAGCGCTCGTCGCGGGACATCGCCCAGACCAGGCGCGTACCGCTCATGGTGATCACCAGACCGCAGGAGAAGATCGAGACCACGACGAGGACCAGCAGGGCCTTGCCGACACCCGACCCGAGGACCGCAGTGATCACGGTGGCCACCGGGGTGGCCGACTCGGCCAGCTTCACCGGGTCCTCGATGAGCGCGGTCACCGCGATCAGGAAGAGGAAGCCGAGGACACCGAGGGAGAGGACGGCCTGCACCATCGCCTTGGGGATCACCCGGGCGGGGTCGCGCGTCTCCTCGGCGAGGTTGGCAGCGGACTCGAAGCCGACGATGGTGAACGCGCCGAGGAGGAACGCCAACGCGAACGGGCCGACCTCACCGGCCGAGCCGAGGCTGTAGTAGCCGGCCTCCGCCACCGGAGCGGACTGGAAGAGGGTGGAGAAGTCCAGCTTGCCGGAGGCCGCGCCGACGACGAACAGCAGCACGGTCAGCCCGATCATGCCGATCAGCTGGATCGTCACCGCGGTCTTGTTGACCTGGTGGGTGACCCGGGTGGACAGCGCGACCAGGACCGCCTGGACGAGGATCACCACGGCCGTGATCGCCCATGCGTTCTCCTGCGTCCCCTGGTACTGGAGGAGCTCGGGGAGGATCGTCGACGCGATGGTGTAGTCGACGGCGACGACGACCACACCGAGGAAGGAGAAGGAGATCCAGCCCATGATCCAACCCCATACGGGGTTCACCAGGCGGGAGACCCACTGGTAGGCGTAGCCGCTGATGGGGATGCGGGCGGCGAGGGCGCCGAAGACGAGCGCCACGGAGAGTTGGCCGATGACCGCGATGGGCCAGGCGAATATTCCGCGCGGGCCGGAACTGTTGAGCACCGATCCGTAGGTGGTGAAGATGCCGGTGGCGATCGACACAAAGCCGAAGGCCATGGCGAAGGAGGCGTAGCGGGTGAGCTCCCGCTTCATCTCCTTCTTTTCGTCCGGTGCGCCTGCGCCGGGTCTGGCGCCGCCGGTGTCCACTGACTCATGGGTGGCCATAGGAGTGATCCCTTTCGAAACCCTGCTCGCTGGGAGGGTGGAAAACAATCGGTATGTACCGTACGGGGGCTAAGGCGGCGCTCACGCCACCACGACCTCGCATCCGGTGTCCTTCACGGCCGCGGTGATGTCGTCCTCCGCCGCCGTGTCGGTGATGACCCCCGTGAGGTCCCCGAACCCGCAGACGCGATGTCCGGCGACCCGTCCCCACTTGCTGCCGTCCGCCAGTACGTAGGTACGGGCGCTGCACGACAGGATCTGCTTCTTGGTGGCGATTTCCTCGAAGTGGAAATCGGTCACCCCGGCGGTGTGGTCGATGCCACCGGAACCAAGGAAGGCCAGGTCAGGGTAGATATCTGCGAAGAAGTGCACGGTCTGCGGCCCGGAACACACCAGATCCCCCGCGCGCAGTCGCCCACCGGGCAGCAGCACCGAGACCTGGGGAAGTACGGAGACCACCTGGGCCACCAGGAGCGAGGGGGTGGCGATCGTGCCCCGAAAGTCCAGCGGGAGGGCCCGTGCGATCTCCACGGCTGTCGTTCCGACGTCGATCACCACGGTCATCCCGGGCAGGACGAGCTTGGCCGCTGCCTTGCCGATGGCCGCTTTGGCGAGGGTCTGCGACTCGGAGCGGTCGGCGAACGACGCCTCCTCACCGCTGACCCCCTGCACCACCGCGAACGACGCTGCCCCACCGCGCACCCTCCGCAGGGCACCGCGCTTCTCCATCTGTCCGAGGTCCCGACGCACGGTCTCCACGGAGACGTGCAACTGCTCGGCGAGATCCTCGCTGCTGATGGTGCCGACGCGGTCCACCACGGCGGAGATCCGCCGATGTCGTTCTGCGGGAAGCATCACTGACTCCTGATCGCCATCGCCCGAAAATGACCGGGCATGACTGGAAGTGTGGATTGTTGCCCGAAAACCGTCAAGAGGTAGGGCGAAAATCACCCGTACTGGGGTGAAGGGTGATCGAGTCCGATCGCGAGGCAGGGCGGTGCCGGGCTGTGGCTACCCAGCCCTGGGGCCGGGGACTCGTCCAGCTGGAGGCTGCGGCCCTTGTCTCCGTTGCCCTGTGCTGCGGGGACGGCGGCTGCCGCACCGACCCTCGTGCTCGACGGCTCGGGCCGGGGCCGCGTCATCGCACCCTGCTATCCGGATGGGAGCGGAGCTGATGCGCGTCCGCGCAGAGCACGACCTGCCGCTGATCGACCGGATCGAAAGTGATAGCGCGGGAGCCGGTAGGACGCGAACTTCGGGCGGAACACCCTCGGCGGCTCGACTCCAACGGTCAGACAGGTGCGCGATGCGCGATCGCGGAGATTCCGACTCGTCAAGTGATACTGCGAGGGTCAGCCCCTCAGGGGGTCACCATCAGAGGGTCCGCCAAGCTTTTCCGCGAGGACGTTCGGCCAGTCCTCATGTTCAAGCCCGGTACCCAACAGGAGATCCCGCCAGTCCCAGGTTGCCGTCTCCAGGGTCTCCTCAAGGTCATCACCCTCTCTGTGGAGGAGGATGACCGCGCCAAGGAATCGTGCGTTCCCTTCGATCACTCCGTATCCACGCTCAATCTCAGCTGCACTGAGGGTGGATGCGTTGACGGCCGTGATCACCTCGGCGACTCTGGATCGCTGGCTCTCGTTGAACTCGTGCTCAAACACCGTCGCGAGCCACTCAGGCAAGACCATCCGTGCACACCAACTTCACTTGGCCAAGGGAGGAGCATCGGGCTGCGTACCGATCCGCCTCCGCTGGAGAACGTCCACCCGACCTTCACGGCAGCAGGGGCGTGAGGCCGCGCACACCCCAGGAGGGTGCGGGGGCAGGTGTTCAACGCACGTTCGGTGAATCGATCGCCCCAACCCACCTCACCCGCGAGCACCTTCGCCTCGCTTCTCCGCAAGGCCGTTGGCCTCACATCGCCTGACCGAACAGCCCGGCACGCACGAGGGTACGCGCCGGGCCCTTCGGGTGGAGCGGGACGTCGGATCGATGGGTGTCCGGTACGGCTGGTACTAGGGCCGCTCGGCGGCGAGTTCGCCGAGCAGTGACCAAGTTCGGTGCCGGTCGGCGTCCCCGGCGATCTCCGTACTCGCGAACACGACCTCCGTCGCCCCGGCGTCCAGATAGCGCTGGACCTCCGCCCGTACCGTCGCCTCGTTGCCGATCGCGGTCACGTCCACGGCGCTCTTGGCGCCGGACAGTTCGATCACCCGTGCGTAGGAAGGGATCTGCTCGTAGAAGGCGAGCCGTTCGGCGGCCCGGGCCCGTACGGACTCGACATCGTCGGTGACCACCCCGTTCACGAAGGCCACGATCCTCGGCGTGGGACGACCGGCCGCCGCGGCAGCCACCGTGACCGCCGGCACGATGTGCTCTGCCAAGGCACGTGGTCCGGCCAGATAGGGCAGGATCCCGTCCGCCAGCTCACCGCTGACCCGCAGCGCCTGGGGACCCATGGCGGCCACGAGCAGTGGTACGCCCGTCGTGGCTCCGGGCACCCGGGCGGGGAGCGGGGTGGCCGCGCTGATCAGTTCGCCCCGGAACTCGCTGGTGCCGGTCTCGATCAGCTGTCGCAGGACCACCAGGAACTCACGCAGTCGGGCGATGGGCCGTTCGAAGGGGATGCCCATGCCGTCCTCGGTCAGCAGTCGCGTACCGAGTGCGAGCCCGAGGTGGTAGCGACCGTGCGTGGCCGCCTGGGCGGTGAGTGCTTGGCTGGAGACCACCAGCGGATGACGCCCGAAGACGGGGATCGCGGCCGTCCCCACCTGGAGACCGGGTACTTCGCGTCCGACGATCGCCGCCAGCTGGGGCGAGTCGATGCCGAAGCCCTGCCCGAACCATGCGGATCGGAGCCCCGCCGTTTTTGCCTCCGCGGCTAACCGGACGGTGGCGTCGACTTGGTTGTCGGAATCGATGGCGTTGAGAGCCACTCCCACATTCATATCTGCCTGGAACTAACGGAGTTGAGGCTCTATTCCGGTTCAATTGTGACAAACATGTTTCCACCGCAGCCGCGGCCAGACCGCCCCATGCTCTGAAGGAGGGCGCGATGTCCCCGTCGACTGTCAGACCCTGCTGGTAGAACGCGACCATGGATACGTTGACGCTCACCGCTTCCACGCTGGAGGCATTTGTCGTTCGGGCCAAGGCCGCCACCTATGTCGGGGGTACCGGCAAGGTTGCCCCGGCCCGGACCGCCTCACACGATCTGGAGTACCGAGAGGGTGAGCTGGTCTATCGGGACAGCTACTTCGGCGGTACGGACTTCCTGGGGCAGGAGACCGTGCACCACGCGGACCGGCCCGTGTGGGGGATGAACTACTACGGATATCTGCTGAGCGACGACATCGACGCCTACACCGCGGGCGAGACCATCAAGGGGGCTCTGACACAGCTGTACCGCCAGAACAGATTCCTCGGCGGCTTTCGCCATACCGTCGACGGGCTGTCGTACGTCGATGAGAACACCGGCGACGTGCTGCGCTTCCAAGGCGTCGAGCACATCACCACGGCCGAGGGAGTCCGAGCCTATGAACTGCGGTACCACGGGGGCCGAGTGCTGGACTGAGGACCCGTAGGCGAGGCCGTGCGGGCGTGGCATGACCCATGCGCGTCGTACGGCGGCCACGTCCATGGGTGACGGGTGGGCGGCACACCGACGCCGGGTCGGGGAAGCTCGAATGGAGGCTCTCCGGCCGGCCGTCGCCTCGTCAACTCGTCCGCCCGCCGTCATTCGATCCGTTGACTGACCAATCCGCCTGGCCGTCGGCTCCGAATGCCGAGTGTGAGCAGGTTCTGCCCGTCGAGAGGAGCGCAGTCATGACAGACCGCCGTTCCTCCCAACACCAGACGGCTCGCAGCCCTGCCGAAGAACTCGACATCTCATGGAGTTTCGATGAACGCCCTTCGCTTCCGCCGCACCGCCGTCGCCGTCGCCGCCGTGACCGTCCTGCCCTTCGCCCTGGCAGCCTGTTCGGATTCGGGCAAGGACACGTCCGCCGATTCCGCGACCGAGGCGAGCAAGGATGACTCGCAGTCTCAGGAATCCGCCGCGCCCGATGACGCGGCGGCGGGCGACCAGCCGTTCGGCACCGCCTGCGCCTCCGTCCCGAAGCAGGGGTCGGGCTCCTTCGACGGAATGTCCAAGGACCCCGTCGCCACGGCCGCCTCGAACAACCCCGCGCTGTCGACCCTCGTTGCCGCCGTCAAGCAGGCCGGACTGGTCGACACCCTCAACAACGCCCAGGGGATCACCGTCTTCGCACCCACGAACGACGCCTTCGCGAAGATCCCGAAGGCCGACCTCGACAAGGTTCTCGCGGACAAGGCCATGCTGACGAAGATCCTCACGTACCACGTCGTCGGCCAGGGCGTGACCCCCGCGCAGTTGGAGAACGGCAACTTCGAAACCCTCCAGAAGGGCAAGATCACCGCCACCGGCTCTGGTGAGGCGTACACGGTCAACAACACCTCCAAGGTCGTCTGCGGCAATGTGAAGACTGCCAATGCGACGGTCTACATCGTCGACACCGTACTGATGCCCAAGTAGTTCGCATCCGGGGTGGTGAGCGCTTCGGAGGTGGGTCCTCGATCACTCCACAGTGATCGAGGACCCACCTCCGTACCGCCATGCCTCCTCGCGCCGCCCTCTGGAACGGACCTTCTGAACGAGCCGGGCCCGGCTCCACTGTGGGTGCACCCGAAGCCGAAGCCGACGCCAGCCCGTCAACGCCGCTTGGCTGTTGCAGCCGGGACGCTAGCTCTGGTCGAGTGGCAGGGCGATGTCAGTGACCTGCCGATCGGCGGGGAACGAACCGAGACTGCGGGCCGCACCCGTCAGCAGGTTGACCTCGTAGAGGCGGTGGGTGCTGCCGCTGCGCAGTGTGGCGAAGCCGTGGTTCGTGCCCTGTGTGGGTTCGAAGTAGATGTCGAATCCAGCGTTGGGATCGGCGTGGATGCCGAGCCCTCCCGTGGGGGCGAGGGTGCCGGCGTTGGCCGGTGACTGGAGGGAGACTCGATCAGCCAGCGTGTCGATGTCGAACAGGGTCGTCGCGGTCGCGGTGTTCAGGTCGTTGTTGGTGTAGGCGGCCCCGGTGATTCCCTTCGCCGTGGTGGGCGGCACCGTCGGATTGGTCAGCTCTCCATCGACAACGGTACCGAGCGTCCCCGTGCTGTCATTGATGTTGTGGCGCAGGTTCTGCCCGGTGTCACTCACCACCCGCAGCCGGTTGGCCGCCGGGTTGAAGTCCACACCGAACAAGGTCCCGGAGAGTGCGGTCGTGAGCTGGGAGACCTTCACCGCACGCGCGTCGTTGGTGGCGATGGTGTAGACCCCGCCCTGGTCGCCGACCCCGTACAGCTTGAGGTTCTGGACCCGGAAGTCGATGCCGACCAACTTGCTGTCTCCCGCCAGCCCGCTGACCGCGCCCACCGAAGTGGCAGCCGACGGCTTGTCGACACCGAACCGGACCAATCGCTGGTCGGTTGTCAGGCCGTACGCGACCAGAGCCTTCGGTGCGGCTGTGGTGCGGCCGTGGTGACGCTCCGCCCCTGACTCTGCGAAGGCGGCTGCGGGGACGGCAAGAGCCGCGACCAGACAGACGGGGACCGCGACGACGGAGATTCGCATGCTCGTGCTCCTTGTAGGAGGTTCGCCCGGAATGGGCGGTTGTCCGTACAGGGTTCGGAGCAAAGAACGCCCGAGTTTGGGCGAAACGTTCGAAATCACTCCGATGGCCGTCGTGGACAGATACAAATGGGGGCCAGCCGTGGCGATCGCGGGCCTGTATCCCGCCCATGGATCACCCCGGCCCTGCGATGGGCATCGTGGCTGAGGTGGTCGTGACGAGCATGCGGAGCAGTAGCAGCAGCCCGAGCTCGGTGCACCGCTTCGTCGGTGGTCCCGAGCAGAGCTCCGCCCCACCCGGCGGCTGTGCGCACGGGAGGGGCGGAGCGTTGTGAGGGCGAGCACGTCGCTTCTGAGGGCTACCGGCCCCCCGCTACCAGGAATCGGCCGATTCAGCCGTGGGAACGGTCGGGCACCTCCCGGCCCAACCACGCGGCCAGCCGGTCGTACGCATCAGCCCCCACGGGTGCCTCCCGTACGGCACCGAAGGGCACCGGGCCGCCACGGCTGGCGGCAGGGAGCGCGTCGTGGGCCATGGGAATGACCGCTTCGGCGAGCACGGGATCCAACTCCACCGGCCGGCCGAGGGCCTCGGAGAGGTCCCAGCCGTGCGCAACGGTCTCCAGGAGGGCGAAACCCACCATCGCATGCCCGGAGGTCTCCTCGCCCCAGGGCGAAGAGACCGTCGAGCTCAACATCGCATCGTCCGACCACGCCTCGCCGAAGCGTTGGTGCGCATCCCGATACGATTCGCGCCAGGCGTCGTCGGCGAAGTCCGACACCGGTGGGGGAGCCGACTTCCAGTCCCCGTTCTCACCGATGTGCGCCATCAAGTACAGCCCGTTCACACTGTGCGAGAGCAGTGCCCGAACGTCGAACTCCGAACAGGGCGTCGGATCGCCTAGCCGGGACGGAGTCACGGCTTCCAGCAGCACGGCGAACTGGGCGGCTGCTCGTTCGTACAACGGACGTGGGTCGTTCATCTGGTGGGTCTCCTGTGCGTCGGATCAGGTGCTCTGACGCCCGTACCTTCGAGGAGTAACCTGACAACTCCCGTCATGTTTCCCCGGAGAGTCTGCGCCCGTGAAGTCCGACCGCCTGCTCTCGATCATCCTGCTCCTCCAGACGCGCGGTCTGGTGCAAGCAGCCGAACTCGCCGAGCGCCTTGAGGTGTCCGTCCGAACCATCTACCGCGATGTCGAGGCACTTTCCACCTCCGGCATTCCCATCTACACCGAGCGGGGGCGTCACGGAGGCATTGCGCTGATGCCGGGGTTTCGCACCGACGTCACAGGGCTGACCGAGGACGAGTCGAGGGCCCTGTTCGTCCTCGCCGCACGCGGAACCCATGCAGCCCTCGGGCTCGATGCGGCGTTGGGGTCCGCGCTCCGCAAGGTCATGGCGGCGATACCGGAACCGCACCGACCAGCGGCAGAGCTGACGAGTCGGCGCATCCTGGTCGATCCGGAACGCTGGATGATGAGGCCCAGACCCGCAGTCGATCTCGACGTACTCAACTCGGCCGTGTTCACGGACCGTCGACTGGCCCTGCGCTATCGCCGCAGTGGCGCAGTCGAGCCCGGCGACTACGTCCTCGACCCTTACGGGCTCGTGGTGAAAGCGGGTGTCTGGTACTTGGTGGCCGACAAGGCCGGCTCTCCGCGGCTGTTCCGTGCCGACCGTGTGGTCAAGGCGTCCCTCATCGACGAGCCGGTGCGCAGAAGGCCCGGTTGGGAGCTCGCCGACGTGTGGAAGACGATGCGGTACGAAGCCGAACAACGCCGTCTCCCCCTGCTGGTGGCGGTACGGCTGCGCAAGGACGCCCTGGTGCGCTTCCAGTGCCTGACCTCTGGCCGGACCACCGGGGAGGTCACCCCGGAGGGAGAGGACTGGCTGCGGGCCGATCTGGTGTTTGACAACATTTTGGAGACCGGGGTGCTGCTGGCACTCGGTGACCAGCTGGAAGTGCTTTCGCCGCCGGCTGTACGTGAGGAGTTGGCACGGTTGGCGGCCTCGGTGGCGGGGGTGTACGCCGTCGGTGCGACGTGAGACGCCGTACGGGGTGCCAAGGGATCAGGCACCCCCCGGCGAGCGGGGGGCGGCGGCCCTTAGAACGGCAGCCGCCAGCGGGCCCGACGACCGGCGGAACTGCTCCGACTCACGGCACGCGAGCTGCTGTGGAACGGCTTGCTGAGGATGCGCCCCAGTATCCCGGGCGCCTTGCCGCCGGCGCGAGAGCCGAGGCCGAGCGTGCGTTGGGTCCCGCGTTCGGGATGGCGGGAGAGGCGGGGCACGAAGAAGGCCAGGACGGCCAGTACCACGCAGACGGCGATGATGCCTACAACAATCATCGGTGACTCCTCACTTCGGTTCGATCACTCGCCCGGCACCGACACCGGTGTGTCGGTCCTCGGAGCCCAGGGCGGTGAGCGGGCAGATCCGGTACGGGACCGGGGTGCGGGGGGCTCATCCCCTCGCTGAACTGCGTCTGCCCGCGATGCCGTGCCGCACTCGCCGAAACGAAAGGAGATGTGCCGTCGATGGGACATGCTGGACCGGGTCGGGTCCCTCGCGCGGTGGTGAACGGCAGAACGGGCCGGAGGGTGTCCCTCCGGCCCGTTCCTCACCTTCAGTACATCGGTTGATCAGCGGGTGAGCTGATCAGCACGAGATGTTCGCGCCGGTGGGCACGCCCAGGATCTGGGTGAAGTTCTTGTACCGGTTGATCCGGCTCTGGACCTGCGCTGGGTTCTTGCCGTCGCACTCCAGGAAGCCATTGATCGAGCGGATCGTCTGGCCGAAGCCGGCGCCGCTGACCATGGCGTCATGGCCGGTGACCGGGCCGGGACCGTCCTGCGTGTTCCAGTACCAAAGGGCCGTCATCATGCTGATCGCGGGGTCCGTCTCCACCTTCTCCGGGTGGTTCAACAGATCGATGCCGAGCCAGTCACCGACGGCCTTGTAGTTGAAGTTCCAGCTCAGCTGAATGGGGCCGCGGCCGTAGTAGGCCGAACCGCCCGCAGGACAGCCGTAGGGCTGGGTGGTGTCGCAGTAGTGGGGGTAGTTGTCCTTGTTGATCTCCGTGATGTAGAAGAGCCCACCGCTCTCATGACTGATGTTGGCGAGGAAGGCCGCGGCCTCCTGCTTGCGCATCGTGTCCGTGCCGGTGTGGGCGAACTTGGGGAACGCCTTCATGGCGTCCGTCAGACCCTTGTAGGTGTAGAACGGATTCCGGCGAGGGAACATCTGGTTGAACTGTTCCTCGCTCACCACGAAGCTGTTGGGGTTCGGGTTCCCACCCGTGCCGCAGGTGTACGGGTCCCAGTAGTGCGTGCTGACCACCGGGTTGTAGCCCGGGTTGTTGCGCTCGGCGATGTACACCTCACCGTCGTTGTACTTGACGATGTCGCCGGTCTGGTAGTTCGCGCCGGCGACCCAACTGGGTGCGATGGCGCAATCGTCCGCCGGCGAAGCGGCAGAAGCCGTTGCGGTCGGCACGAGAACCGTCGCTGCCAAGGAACCGGCCGCGACCACGCCGACCATCAGCGCCTTCATACGATCTTTGAGCACGAGTTTTCCC
Source organism: Streptomyces sp. NPDC059256 (assembly GCF_042753785.1). NCBI lineage: Bacteria > Bacillati > Actinomycetota > Actinomycetes > Kitasatosporales > Streptomycetaceae > Streptomyces > Streptomyces sp. NPDC059256. The sequence continues at coordinate 97,287 of NZ_JBHYZO010000010.1, forward strand.
TTTCGTGCGTCAGCGGACATGCCTGCGAAGCCCGATGGAACCGGGTTCGCCAGGCACTCCGTGGCGGGGGTGTAGATCACACTGAAGCGTCCCGAGTGGGGGCGAGTCAAGGTATAGACCAATGAAGTTTCTGAAACAACGAGCCAATTTCCAGGGGCCGTTGGCCTGCAAAGAGGTGCGAAGGCCGAGCCGGCTCGGCCGTTTTTCCGGCGCTCCGCGATGGATCGCTCGGGGTCAGCGGGCACCTGTGTCTCCGATGGTGGTGCGGCCGGTGGATCGGGGGGCGCACGGTGTGGGCCGGTCGTATTTGCACCTGCGAGGAGGCGATTGTCGGCAGTGATCCAGATGTCCTTCGATGCCGTCGCCAGCGTGGGAGCGAGGGTCGTACAGGCAGGTCGACTGCTAGAGGAAAAGGTGAAACCGCGGTAGACCTGAAGCGCTGAGGGGGCTGTGAGGGGCAACTGCTCATGACTCGCGACGAGATACGAGGTGGCGCTGCCCCACCCCCGACGCTCGACCGTGAAGCCGGGGGATGAGTGCCGCCGATGTGTCCTCGATGCGTTGACGGGCTCTGCTGGCGCCCGGTGAGCCCGCAGAGGGAGATCCCGGAAGGGGGGTCGAAGTGTTCGACTGAGCATGATCGACGATCAAGGATATTGGTAGAGACTCGCGAAGGCAATGAAAGTTACTGCCAAAATCCAGAGCGGAACATGCACCGGGGCCGCCGTTCTGGAGCAAGAGTAGATCGGGCCGCGCCCTGCGTTCCAGTCATATGGAGGTGCTCCGATTCGGTGGGGCTTCGGTGGGGCGTGGACCGTTGCTCAGGCCATCGAACCCACACTTCACATCGACCCGCTGCACCCCCTGAGCCACAGCAAGCACATCGAACCTCCGGTACTTGCCAACTTCCACTGGCTTCTCATGCACCCCCCGCGGCACACTCGACGGGCATCGAACACCGTGAAGCAGTCGATCAGAGGGGAGCCGGAGTGGGACCTTCCCAGTCGCGTTTCGAGCCGGTGCGGAGGGTCGATGCGGCCCTGCGGTCCCTGGGCGCTGCGGGCGACGAGTGGACCGAACGGGCGGACGGAGAAGCCTGGTTCGCCGACTGGGGCGGTGACCTGGACGGCATCGAGCTGTGCATCGGCCTCATGGGCCATGGGCGTCACCCTGACGTGATCCGGGTGCTGTTCGACGACTGGGTGTTCGACCATGTCGTGGTGGAGCATCTGGAGGCATTCCTCATGGCCGTCTTCTCCGGTCGGGCCCGTCTGAGCAACGTGAGGTGGCTGTTCTTCTTCCACCATCAGGTACTGGAGGTCCCGGCAGGCGGCACCTCGTACTCCGCGGGACGAGCGGTGCAGGACCGGGACCGCCTCTCCCGATGGGAGCGGAACATCTTCGTCGACGAATGAAGGCGAACGCGGGCTACCGCAGGCGAACGCAGGCGAATGAAGCCGAACGCAAGTGAGTTCACGCACACGAAGCTGCGCCCTGCGACGAGGAGACAGGGCCAGGGGCAGGGGCAGGGGCACGGTCTAAGGCAGCCAGCGGGGTGCGGAGCAGTCGAGCTGCGCTCCCGCCGGCTCACGAGAGCCATCGCCCGTCCGGCACCTGCAACGGCCCGAGCGGAGCTAGCCCGGACCCGACTGGAGCTCTGCCACCAGCCGGAAGAACGCGGCCTCGTTTCCTGCCATGCCCAGTTCACCGAGAGCCTTGTCGACCTCCGAGATGGGCACGGCCAGTAGGGGCAGGGCCGCCGGAGTGTGTGTCGGTCCGTCGAGCACGGCGCGGGTGGTCTGGAGCAGCCGTAGATACGCCTGCGCGGCAGCGAGCTCACGATGGGTCATGTCAGCCTCCCGGGGGACGAGATGTCGGACCGTCAGCATCTCGTGCCGCACTGACATCGCCGAGTCGGCACACAGCAGCACGGGGCCCGGCCCTCCGTCCGAGTGGGCCGGACCCCGTGGGGCTTCACCTCGAAGGCGTCAGACGATCTGGTCTTCCAGTTCGGCCTGCTCGCGCGCCGACCCGTACGCCTTCGGCGTTCCATAGGATCCGCGGGCGACGAACCACCAGACGGTCGCCAGGGTCAACACCGTGACCAGTGCCACCGACGCGTAGTTCATGGTGTCCACCGTGACCGGACTCGACTGCGGCAGCAGGAAGAGGACGGTCACGAAGGCCACCCACACCACGGCGATCCAACCGATGGGCTTGCTCCACTTGCCGAGGGTCCATGGCCCCGGCTCGAACCGGTCGCCCGCCCGCAGCTTGAGGTAGACCGGGATCACATAGGCGGGAGTGATGCCGATGACGTTGATCGCGGTCACCGCGCCGTAGGCGGTCGAGGAGTAGAGCGAAGGCAGCGCCAGCACACAGGCGAATCCCACCGACAGCCACACCGCGGGCACGGGGGTCTGCGTCTTGCTGCTGACCTTGCGCCACAGCGCCGACCCGGGCAGTGCATTGTCCCGACTGAAGGCGAAGACCATGCGGCTCGCCGCGGCTACCTCGGCGTTGCCGCAGAACAACTGGGCGACGATGATCACGAGCAGCAGTGCGGTGGCACCACCGGTTCCGAGTGCGTCCAACAGGATCTGGGCCGGGGGTACCCCGGTCGAGCTGTTGAGAGCGCCGTCGTAATCCTGGATGGCGAACGTGAGCCCCGCGAGCAGGGCGAATCCCGCGATCCATGAGACCCAGATCGCGCGCACGATGCCTTGGGCGGCGGTCACCGAGGCGTTGGAGGTCTCCTCCGATAGGTGCGCCGACGCGTCGTATCCCGAGAAGGTGTATTGGGCGAGCAGCAGACCGATCGCCGCGACGTAGATGGGGTTCTCCCATCCGGTGTTGTTGACGAACTCGGTGAACACGAACTCGGGGGACTGGTGGTTCTTCGGCACGACGGCCAGTACGCCGACGATCAGGGCGACGCCCCCCAGATGCCACCAGACGCTGATCGAGTTGAGCACGCTGACCAGCCTCACACCGAAGAGGTTCAGCGTGGCGTGGAGCAGCAGGATGCAGATGAAGATGAGCATCGTGGTGCCCGGGGTGGGTTCGAACCCCCACTGGAGGTGGAGCAGTGCACCGGTGAACAGGGCGGCTCCGTAGTCGATGCCGGCGATGGCTCCGAGCAGCCCGAGGAGGTTCAACCAGCCCGTGTACCAACCCCACTTACGCCCGCCGAGCCGGTCCGCCATGTAGTACAGCGCACCCGACGTGGGGTACGCACTGGTCACCTCGGCCAGTGCCATGCCCACACAGAGGACGAACAGACCGACGATCGCCCAGCCCCACATCATGACCGCCGGTCCACCGGTGTTCATGCCGAAGGCGTACAGCGTCATGCATCCGGAGAGGATGGAGATCACGGAGAAGCTGATGGCGAAGTTGCCGAAGCCTCCCATTCGGCGGGCGAGAACGGGCTGGTAGCCCAGTTCTCTCAGCCGTTCCTCTTCGTCGATCGGGGCCGCAGAGGTCGAATTCGACCATCTTGGTCCGGGTATGGACATGGAAATACCTCCGGGGGAAGGGTGATGTCATGGAAAGGCGATGGATGAGTGGTCAGAGGCCCGCGTCGCGAGCGGCGCTCAGACACCGGGCACGGGCGCGGAGGTAGACGTCCTCCGCGAGGGCCGAGTCACCGGGACTTTGCGAGCGGTACAGCCAGGGGGGTGCTGTGTAATAGGGGCCCAGAGCCCTGAAGACCCGAGCGGCCTCGATGAACCGTCCTGCTCCCCACAGGGCGTGGGCGAGATGGTTGAGGTCCAGCAGCGAGGACTTGGTGGAGTCGACCTGGTCGAACCACGACTCCAACGCCACAACGGCCTCACGCGTTGCATCGTCGGTCACCCAGTGCAGATCGAGCGCCCGCTCGTGCCCGTTGTCCCTGCGGTAGCGCTCCACCCGTACATAGAGCGGGAGCGCCAGGATTGCGGAGCCGACGGGAGCGGCGGAGGCGGCCCACAGCACGAAGTTCACCGCCTCCGAGAGATGTCCGTTCCCGGATTTGCGGCTGTACACGAACTGGAGCATCCGGTGGTACGCCTCGCGGTTGAACGGGTCCCGCTTGTGGGCCTCTGCCAGTAGCCCCCAGGGGCCGGGGAACAGCATGGGGCCCGGGGGGACCTGTCGGTGTTCCTCCAGCCTCTGCTTGTCGTCGAGTTGGGCGAGTGCGAGCAGGCAGACCCACGGCACCGGGTCGTTGGGTGCCTGGTGGGCGGCGATACGGCAGGCGTCCCAAGCCTCGTGCCACAGATCCTGGGTCCGCGCATGGCCCTCGCGATGAGCCCTGAGCGCGCGCTCGACCGACACCCGGCAGTGCATCACGATCGCCGACAGGGAGGCGGGCTCCTCGGTCCGCCAGGCGTGCACTGCATCGGAGCCCGCCGCAACTGCGGCCAACACCTGGGTGCGCTGTGTCCACATGCCCCAATCGGCAGTGGAGTTCAGCAGGTTGCGCATCGACAACCAGCGGCCCGTCCTTAAATCCTGCATGGCGGAGCGCAGCTCGTTGTCATGGCCCGCCGGGTGGTATACCGGGCGAAACTGGTCCTGGGACATCAGTCCGCCGCCGCCCCCATCGGTCTGCGTCGGCTTGGATGTCGCACAAAGGTCGTCATGGGTCCTCATAGGGACGGGTGGGGGGTGGGAGCGGAGTGGGTATGTCTCGATCCACTCCGCGTATGCGCGCCGATCTTACTCAACCCGACGACAACGACAAGAAGTTGATTGCTACGGATCGATGAAGCCGTGTGCGTTAGCGATCAACGCCCCTACCAGGGGCGTACCTTGACGTAGCGCGACGCCTGATCCACCCTGGCATGTCGTCAACGATCATTGATCAAGGGGTTCTTGACGCATTCGTGATGATCGAGGGTCCCGTCAGCTGAAGAACCGGGTGACCCATGTCCAGCGCCGTACTTGCCGTTGACCAAGGCACTTCGGGCACCAAAGCCCTGGTCATCTGCCCCGAGCGTGGGGTGATCGGCACTGGGTCCGTACCGGTGTACCCGCGGTACGGTCCCGGCGACCGGGTGGAAGTGGATCCGATGTCACTTCTCGACTCCGTCATTGCGGCGGGTCGGCAGGCCCTCGCAGAGGCCGGCGAGCCCGTGGCCGCCGTCGGTCTGGCCAATCAAGGGGAGACGGTGCTTGCCTGGGACCCCTCAAGCGGTGCACCCCTGACCGAGGCCATCGTGTGGCAGGACCGTCGGGCCGAGTCCATCTGCACCGAGCTGGCCCCGTACGCCGATGAGCTCGCCCAGCTCACCGGTCTGCCCCTCGACCCCTACTTCGCGGCGGGGAAGATGGCCTGGATACGGCGGGAGCGGACCCGTGAGGGTGTGGTCACCACCAGCGATGCCTGGCTGGTCCACCAGCTGACGGGCGCCTTCGTGACCGACGCGGCCACCGCCGGCCGGACCCAGTTGCTCGACCTCGATGACGTCACCTGGTCGGCGCGGGCACAAGAACTCTTCGGGCTCGGTTCGGAACGCATGCCGGACGTCGTCGACTCGGCAGGGCCGGTGGGCACCACGACCGCCTTCGGTGCGACCGTTCCGCTCACCGGTCTGCTCGTCGACCAGCAGGCGGCCCTGTTGGCGCAGAGCGTTACGGAACCGGGGACGGCCAAGTGCACCTACGGGACCGGGGCCTTCCTCATGGCCCAGACCGGGAAGTCCCCCCTGCGCACCAGCAGCGGTCTCGTCAGCTGTGTCGCCTGGCGATTGGGCGGGCGCACCGACTACTGCCTCGACGGTCAGGTGTACACGGTCGCCTCTGCCGTGCGATGGCTCACCGAACTCGGAGTGATCTCCGGGGCTGCCGACCTCGACCCGATCGGATCGGGCGTACCGGACACCGGGGGAGTGACGTTCGTGCCCGCACTGGCCGGCCTGGCCGCCCCGTGGTGGCGCGGTGACGTTCGCGGTTCGCTCACTGGAATCGGTCTGGACACCTCTCCCGGCCATGTGGTGCGCGCCCTGTGCGAGGGCATCGCGGCCCAGATCACCGAGTTGGCCGCGGCTGCCGCTGGCGATCTGGGCCAACCGCTCTCCGTGCTGCGGGTGGACGGCGGATTGACCCGGTCCGCACTGCTGATGCAGACCCAGGCCGACCTGCTCCAGATCCCGATCGAGGTCTCGGCGCTGCCCGACGCCACCGCGCTCGGTGTCGGGGCAGTCGCCCGGATGGGGATCGTCCCGGGGCTCACCATCGAACAGGCGGTGCCCCGATGGGAGCCCGCAGCCGTGTACGAGCCCGCCATCAGCGCGGACGAGGCGGCGCAGCGCCTCGAACGATTCCGTATGCATGTGGACCAGTTGCTCGACTGGTCGGGCGGCCGGCCCAACCGGTAGCTCCGAGCTCAGGACCGCCCGTCGACGGGGCAGGTGGGTGCGCCGCGGTCGGCTGCACCTGCCCGGCCGAACCCATGACGAACGGTCCGCACGCGTCGGCCCCGCCGGGGAACCGGCCGCTCACCCCGCTCGGACCGGAAGGACGCGCAGCTCAAGGGTCATCTCCACGAGCGACTCCGGATGCGTGGGGGACGGGTAGTGGTACGCGGGTGCCCATGGCTCGGTGTCGACCGGCCCTGCGCCGGGCTGTCCTGTACCGGACTGCCCGCCGTAGGACTGCCCGGCAGGGGACTGTCCGGCAGGGGACGGTTCGGCGTCAGCTGGGGTGCCCGATGGTTGTGCAGCGGAGGCCGAAGCGCCGTCCAAGGAGACCTCGGCACCCCCTTGCCGCGTGCCCCAACCGGTGTTGGCGCAGGTGGCGGCCCCGTACCAGCGCATGAAGCGCAGTACGGTCCAGGCGAACACCACTGCCAGCGGCATCAGCATCCAGGTCACGATCCTCGAACGGATGCGTTCATCGGAGCGGATGATGCTCAGATAGCGCAACCCCTGGGCCCAACCGATGAGAAAGGGGATCAGCAAGAACGAGGCGTCCGGTGCGTTGCCGTACTTCAGCGGTTCGACCAGCAGCAGCCAGACCAGAACCGATGTCGACAGGGCGACCTGGAACCAGCGGAGCAGATGGATCCAGTAGGCGACGCCGTCCAGTGGCAGATAGCGCATGCGCCACAGGGAGCGGATGGTCGAGCCGCGCATCCAGCGCAGGTACATCCGGCACAGATGGCCGAACTTCTCGGGCATGGCGGAGAAGACGACAGCGGTGGGCTGCTGGACGGTCCTTCCGCGCAGAAGTGCGTACAGGGTCAGGAGACTGTCGTCCGACATGGTCACGGGCCGACCACGGAAGGTCTCGCTCAGATAGGCGTGTAGATTGTCACGGATGACCTCGGCCCGATAGGCGGCCAGCGGACCGGAGTTGACGAGTACCGCACCGACGGTGGACAGCGCCGAGCGGTCGACCAGCTGGCCGGTCAACAGCCAGAGGTCGGTGATCCGGGCCAGCAGATTGACCCGGTGGTTGGTGGCGAGGACGATTCCCGCCACGGACTGCACGGAACGCCGCCGGAACGGGATGAGTATCTCCGCTATGGCGTTCGGTGCGAGGCAACTGTCGCTGTCGAGCGTGACATAGACATCGGCCTCCGGGCTCGCCCGTACCCCGTGTCCCTGGGCATGGCGTTTGCCTCCGTTGTCCACACGGCGCCAGGTGGTGTGCACACCGGCCCGCCTGGCCGCTGCCAGCCACCACTGCCGCACCTCGGGGTACTGGGTGTTGGTCGATCCATCGTCGACGATGTGCACGCTGTCGGGCAGCCTCGTCTGGTCCAGGAGGGATTGCAGTCCGAGGCGGAGATAGCCGTCGTCCTCGTTGTACACGGGGACGAGGACGGCGACATGGAGGTCCGCCAACCGTCGGGCAGTGCGGGGAGTGGCGCGATAGGGCCGGTCGAAGTGGTACATGACCGTCTGGGCCATCAGCAGGACGAAGGTGACCGCCCAGACGGCGCCGAGCCGACCGCGGGTCGCATCGCCGAAGTGGGTCGCGGCGATGGCGTGCTGCGCCGCCCAGGCAGCAGCCGCGGTCAAGGCGATGGCTCCGGCGAGCACCGTGCCGGAATGGTGCGGGTGGGCGGCCAGGGGTCTCGGGGTCATCGTTCGCCGGCCGTGCGGTCGCGACGGAAGCCCAATCGGATCATGACCGCACCCGCACAGACGACGAGGGCGGCGATGCCCAGGAGCCACCATCCGGTGACCACCGTCCCGCCGACGATGATGGCGCCGGCTGCCGAGCCGGTACGGGCGAGCTGGGAGTTCTCGGACATGTATGCCTCGCTCTGATCATGGGGTTCGGGCGGACGGCGCCATGTGTCGGACACGTCCTAGAGGTGTTCGATGTGATCGCCGACCGGAACCACCCGGCGGGTGTCCAGGACGTACGGGGCCAGCCGGCGCACGGCATCGAAGTCGAACTCGGGGTGGTCGGTGAGCACGATGACCGCGTCCGCCGCCGCGAGGTCCTCGGGAGTCATCTCGGCCAGGTGGCCGGCCTCGGGCGTCGTGGGGAGATGGGGGTCGACCGTGGTGCAGTGCGCGCCCTTGGCGATGAGGAGGTCGACGACGCTCCGCGCCGGGGACTCGCGGGTGTCGGACGTTCCCGCCTTGTAGGTCAGGCCCAGCGCGAGGATTCGGGCGCCCTTGAGGCACTTGCCCCTCTGGTTCAGGGAGTTCTGGAGACGCTCCACGACATAGGCCGGTTGGCGCTCGTTCACCTCCTGCGCGAGCTCGACGAAGCGGAAGGTCTCACCGAGTTGCTGCCGTACGTGGTGGGAGAGGTACACGGGATCGATGGGCAGGCAGTGCCCGCCCACCCCGGGGCCCGGTGTGAACCGCATAAATCCGAACGGCTTCGTCCCGGCGCAGTCGAGGGCGTCCCCGACGTCGATGCCCAGCAGATGTCCGAGCTTGGCGAGTTCGTTGACCAGCGCGATGTTGACATGGCGAAAGGTGTTCTCGAAGACCTTGGCGAGTTCGGCCTCCTCCAACCCCCGGGCGGGCACGGTCTGCTCGACGATCGAGTCGTAGAAGGCACGGACCCGGTGGAGGCAGTCGGCGGTGAGCCCCGCGACGACCTTGGGCGTGTTCTCGAAGCGCCAGACGGCATTGCCCGGATCGATGCGCTCCGGGCTGAACCCGACCGAGAAGTCACGGCCGGCGATGAAGCCTGAACCCTCTTCGAGGAGGGGGATGAGGACATCGCGGGTGGTGCCCGGGTGGGTCGTCGACTCCAGCACCACGGTGCAACCCGGTTCGATGTATCCCGCCAGCGTGCGGGCTGCGGCACGGACACAGGTCAGGTCCGGTGCGCGATCGGTGAGCGGGGTGGGGACCGTGATGACCGCGACGTCGAAGCCCTTGAGGTCGGCCGCGTCGGACGTCGCTCGGTAGGTGTGGGCGTCGATCGCGTTCCGCAGTCGGTGGGACGGTACGTCCTCGACGTACGACTCGCCGGAGTCGAGGAGCGCGCAGCGGGCGAGGTCCGGTTCGTAGCCGATGACGTGGTGTCCGACCTCAGCCGCACGCATGGCCAGGGGGAGTCCTACATAGCCTTGTCCCAGTACGGTGATGTTCATGGGGGTGGGGGTCTTTCTGCCGGCGGTGCGGAAGTGCGCGAGTCGTATCGGCCGGGGGGAGAGCCGAAGGGATGACCGGGCCCGTGGCGACGGTCCTTGAGGTGGCCCACGGGGTGGGATGTCTGCGGGGAGATGGCCGGCCTCTCGGTTGGGGGCATGGGTCCGTGTCATGACCGTTCGATCGATGGACACCGTGAAGCCCGAGGTGTAGCTGAGATTTCAGCCGATCGAAGTGGCCGGTGTGGCGCTCTTTTGCCGTTCCATGACGCACATTGGCCAGTTCTCATCTTGCGGTGATCCGTGCTCATCGAATCCATCGGGCCCGTTCCGCAGGGCTGCCCATCGAATCGCGGTGGGTCGCCCGGTCGGATGGCGCCCGTTCAACGCTGGTGGGTGCGCCGGCGTGCCGCTCGGCGCCAGGCTCCCCTCCCGCTTGTCGCGGGAACATCACCTCTCTGTAGGGGAGTTGGGCCGGTCGATCCCCGTTCGACGGTGGTACATTGATCGAGTTATGGATCAATGTTCTAGTGGTCGAACGATGTTCGGCAGTGAAGCGGTGCCCGGCAGTGAATCGCCTTTCCGGGATGAAGGGCGGGGGCGATGCAAGCCTGCACAAGGAGCGGCGGAACACCCGGTGCGTGGACGGGAGGGTTCGCACGGTCCGCCTCCGCCCCACACCCTGGTGATCGGATCCGCGCCGGTCGGCTCCCTATCCCTTTGGGCACCCGCACGATCCCTATGGGCACCTGCACGGGCCCACACCCCTATCGAGCCGGCCGTGCGCCACACAGGAGGAACACATGAAGCTGGTCATCTTCGGCGCGAGCGGCCCTACGGGCCGGCTGGCTGTCGAACAGGCGATCACGGAAGGCCACGAGGTCACTGCGGTGACTCGGCGGCCCGATGCCTTCCCGCTCGATGACACCCGATTAGATGTGGTCAAGGCGGATGTCCTCGACCCTGATGGAGTGCACCGTGTGGTCGCCGGCCACGACGGAGTCATCTCCACCGTCGGTATTCCGTATACGAAGGAGCCGGTGACCGTCTACTCGGAAGGCACCGCCAACGTCATCAAGGCGATGGACGCGCATGGCATTCGTCGTCTGGTCTGCGTCAGCTCGATCGGAGCCAACTACGAGGACGCACCGGGTGAAGCGCTCGTCTTCCGCAAGGTCATCGTTCCGATCCTGCTCAGGATGGGCCGCCCCCTCTACGAGGACACGAGTCGGATGGAGGACATCGTCAGCGCCAGCGGCCTGGACTGGACGGTCGTCCGTCCTGCGGGTCTCTTTGACGCCACGACCGTGAGCGACTACACCGTCAGCACGCTTCGCCACCCCGGTTGGTTCACCTCGCGCAGGGACCTGGCTGACGTGCTGGTGCGCGAGGCGGTCGACAACCTCAACCCGAAGTCCCGAGTCGAGGTCATCACCACCGAGGGCGTTCCCAGCTACTTCCAGGTCTTCCTCAGGGAGGCCCTGCATATCGGCAAGAAGTGAGTCGGCGGCGGGATTGCTGACGACCAGATGGGTGGACGCGGTCGGGCACCGACCGCCGATGGGCGAGACGGGAGTCAGTCGTCTGCCGGCAGTTGTGATGCGAGGCCAGCAAGGACGAGCTTCACGCCCAGTCGGAAATTCGCCTCCCAATCCTCGTCGAGCGGATACTCATACGCCACAAGCGTGGGGTACTTGTCGCCCTCCGTCCGCAACTGCTCCTGTGCGGCGACCCGTTCGGCCTTCGACCACTGGAAGTTGGACTGGCTCGCCGCGGAGCCGAGCACATGGTTGTACAGCAGCCAGCAGACGGCTTGCGTCTGCTGTGCTCCGCAGCCGGCGCGTGACAGTGTGGCTTGGAGGAACTCCAGCCAGGTGAGGAAGTTCGGCCCGATCGAGGGTCGCTGACGCAGTGGTAGCGCGGCGGACCACGGGTGCCGCAGGAGCATGGACCGACACCCGGAGAGGAGGGCGACGACACTCTCCTGCCAGGTCTGCTCGCTCCCGTCGGGGAGTGGTGCCTCCGCGAAGATGGCATCGGTCGCCAGGTCGACGACGTCGTCCTTGGTGTCGATGTGCCAGTACAGAGTCGTGGCGCCGATGCCCATGCGCTCCGCGAGATGACGCATGGTCAGCCGCTCGATACCCTCTTCGTCCAGCAGGGCGATGGCCGCCTCGGTGATGCGCTCCCTGGTCAACGGGGGCTCCTGGCGCGGTGCAGATGGCCGGCGCAACCAGACGCTCTGCCCGGAACCCGAGCCCGTAAGACCGTTTCCCCGCGACTTGCCCACGTCGACGACCACCCACCTTTCCCGCCCATTGTATGGGGCGGCTCATGGCGCACGGTCGCTGTGACATCGGCCTTCCATGCCGCTACCGGCCCCAGACGGACTGCCCTTCGGGCCATCGTGCTGGCGGTTCCAGTCGGCGGCAGGTACCTTGTTGTGCATGGTACTGCCGGGTGGAGCGCGTTCCGGGGTGAGTCAACTCCGTCGTGGAGTCCTACAGTTCTGTGTTCTGGCGCTGCTGCGTGACGGCGAGCGGTACGCCTTCGAGCTGGTACGGGAGCTGTGCGACGCGCATGGGCTCGTGACCAGCGAAGGCACCATCTACCCACTGCTGTCACGACTCCGGAAGGAGGGATGGGTCAACTCGTCCTGGCGGGAGTCCGACTCGGGTCCGCCACGCCGCTACTACACCCTGACCGCAACCGGGCGACGGGCGCTGAGCGAGTTCGCCGGTGAGTGGGAACCCTTCAGAACTGCCGTGGACAACCTCTTGGACCGTGAGGAGGGTCACCAGTGACCTTGAGGCGAGATCAACTCGTAGACGACTATCTGCACCGCTTCGACAACGCTTCCGTCTTTCTCGCCGGCGATCGGCGCGCAGAGTTGCGGCAGGAGATCGTCGAGCACATAGACATCGGTCTGGAGGAGGCGGACGCCCAACACATCGAAGCGGTTCGCGGGGTCCTGGAACGACTGGGACCGCCCGCGGACATCGTGGCCGCCGAGCTGGCCGATCGAGGGTCCACCGGCTCGACCCCCGTGGTCACACCGACGGATCCCCCGGTCGAGGTGGCCGCGGAGGAACCGATCGAGCAGGCTGCTCGACAAGCACAGGACGACAAGGAGGGACCGCCCGCACCCGCGCCGGCTTCGGTCTCGCGAGGCAGAGTGTTCCTCCTGACCGGGCTGACCATCGCCGTACTCATGGCGGGCTTCGTGGTCTTCGGCCTTGCCATGGCAGAGAGCGGGCATCCCCAGGAATCACCCGCGTATCTGGAACCGGCCATCAGCTCATCCGAGGGTGCGCTTCCGAGTGAGTGGCCGTCGGACGGGGGCATCGAACCCACCTCGCCGCCCTTGGACGGGTTCTTCGAGCCCTCGGGCGCTGCCAGCGCCCCGACCTTCTGACCTGCGCAATGCCCAACGGCCCGTACCAGCCCTTCGCGGGCACGGTACGGGCCGTTGGGGTTGCTGCCGTCCCAAGGCCGGGGCGTCCAGTGCGGGTGTCCTCGCCGAATGGACCGGCTGGCGGATCAGCCTCGGATGCTCTGGCGTGCGGAGGTGGCCAGGGCCACGGACAGGGCGGCACCAATCGCCAGTACGCTCGCCAGACCGATCACGGCACTGCCGAGGCCGATGTGCTGGGTGGCGATGCTGAACAGGATCGAGGGCACACCCATGCCGATGTAGCCGATGACGAAGTACACCGAGAGCACACCGGCACGGGACGCGGGCTCGGCGACCGTCGCGCCGATCGTGACACCGCTCTTGAACAGCAGGCCCGCGCCGGCACCCGCGACGGAGACCGCGATGAGCAGGAGCCAGAGGGCCGGGTGGTAGAGCGACAGCGCGGTCAGGGTCAGACCGATGGGGAAGACGACCGCTCCGGTCCGCAAGGTACGGGGTAGGCCGAGCCGTCCGGCAGCGAGTTGGGCCAGCGCCGCGGACGCGAACATCAGGAACGGGGTGAGACCGGTGATCAGGTGGGAGTCGATGTGCAGCCGGTCATGGATCAGGGTCGCACCGAGCGAAGAGACAAAGCCGAGCAGTGCGAAGGAGACGAAGCCCATCGCCGCGGCAGCGACGAACACCCTCCGAGCGCCGGGCAGCAGGGCGAACCGGCTCGGGCGCTGCTCCTGGAGCTGCCGGTCGACGGTCTCGGGGCTGGACAGCACGAGCACCAGGGAGACGGCCATCGCAGCGGCGAACACGGCCTGTGTGGTGACCAAGGGCGACGGCGCCCACTGGGCCATGGCCCCGGCGACCAGCGGGCCGAGTGCCAGTCCACCGAGGTTCGCCGCGGTGGCGACGGTCGCGGGCAGGACGGAGAAGCGGCGCTCGGGGTGCGCCTCGCGGTACAGGTCGTGCAAATACGTCGTGGCGGTCGAGGCCATCAGCCCCACCCCGACGCCGTTCAGCACCCGTCCGGTCAGCAGACCAGGCAGGGTCGGCCATGCGATCAGTACGACGGCCGCGACCAGGCCGACGACCAGGGCCGGCACGATGATCCGGCGACGCCCGAACCGGTCGGACAGATGCCCCAGGGTCAAGAAGCTCACCGCGGCACCGGCGACCATGCCGGTGAACGCGATGGTCATTGTGGTCGTGCCGAAGCCGTCCCGTGCCGCGTACAGGGGCCACAGCGGTGTCGGCGCGGTGCCGAAGGCCATCAGCACCGTGAACGCCACGGCCGCGAACCAGAAGCCGCGATGGTGTGATGCGCGCGTCGCAAGGTCGGTGTCGGCCCTGGTGTGCTGGCCGGCGGCTGACGTCATGAACCTCGCCGTCGACGGCGCCGGGCCGGTTCTCGACGGTGCCGGTGAAGGTGACACGGACACACCCATCCACTCCTCGGTCGGTTGCGTACCGCCCATCGTCACGCCATCGATGGATCGAGTCCAACGATAGTTTCGGATGCATTCGATACGATTGAGAGATAGATCTTTAGAGAGGTGCGTCGTCATGGAACTGCGGCACCTGGAGTACTTCGCCGCCGTTGCGCAAGAGCTGAGCTTCACCCGTGCGTCGCGGAGGCTGCACGTCGCCCAGTCCGGCGTGTCCACCGCGATCCGCTCGCTGGAGCGGGAGCTGGGCGCCGCCCTGTTCGAGCGGACCTCGCAGAAGGTGACACTGACCACCGCAGGTCTCGCACTGCTCCCGGAAGCGCGCGCCACCCTGGACGCCGCGCAGGCGGCCCGCGATGCGGTCCGTGACTCCTACGGCAGCCTGAGCGGCACCGTCACCGTGGGCGTCATCATCGGGATCGGCCGGGTCGGCATCGATCTGCCACGGCTGTTGGGACGGCTCAACGCACAGCATCCGCAGGTCACCGTGAGACTACGGCTGGATCCGACAGGCTCCGCCGGTCTGACCCGGTCACTGCTCGCGGGCGAGCTGGACGCCGCCTTCCTGTCCTTCCCCGGCCGTGTGCCGGCCGGGGTGGCGGCCCGCGAGGTGCTGGCGGACCCCCTGCGCCTGCTCGTACCGACGGGGCATCCGCTGGCCCAGCGCAACGAAGTGTCACTGGGGGAGCTGGCGGAACAGCCCTTCATCGACTTCCCGCCCGGCTACGGCAACCGCGAGCTCGCCGACCAAGCCTTCCTCGCATCGGCGGTACAGCGACGCGTCACCCTGGAGGTGCCGGACTTCACCACCGCTGCGGCGTTCGTGCGCGAGGGGCTGGGCGTTGCGTTCGTGCCCCGGTTCGCGATCCCGGACGATCCCGGTCTGCGGACGTTGACGGTCGCGGACGCCCCGCTCCGGTGGAGCCTCTCCGTCGCCACCTCGGCGACCCGACGGCCCACCGCAGCTGTCCGCGCTCTGCTCGATCTGATCGACGCCCGGGTGGTGGACACCGACCAGTCGCCCACGTAAGCAACCCTGGGGGCAATACACCCGGCGTCCCCGTACCGCCTCCCACCCGGACTCTGTCAGTACGTGACGGGCGAACCCGATGCCAGGACGATCACAACGGTTCGGCCCGCGCTTCGGGGCGCGGGCCGAACGAGATGTCGTGCCCGGGCGGGACGGTTCGCAGCGGGCTTCCGCCTCCCGGGCGCGACTACTTGCCCTTGGGGGGTTCTCCTCTCTCATTGGCCACACTGACGAGAACGGTTTCGTCGGCATTGGCATCGGTGATCTCGAACGGACCGCTGACGGGGTTGCCAGGCAGTACGTAGCCCTCCGGGACAGCCGTCTCGCGCAGGTAGTACTCCCCGGTGGGAAGGTCGTCGAAGAGGCAGATGCCTTCGTCGTCGGTCGCACAGCCGTTGCCCACACGTGTGTCGGCCGGTGTGGAACCGGAGGCGCTGGTCTGGAGTCCATCGACGCCGTTGGTCTCGCGCCACAACTCGAAGACAGCGCCCGCCAGGGCCTCGTCGTTCTTGGCGTCGGTCTTGAGGACCTTGATGGTGCCGGTGACGGTGGCCTTGGTGTTCTCGGCGCTGACGGCAACCCCTTGACCGGCGTTCTCCTCCGTGAGGACGAGGGGCCCGAAGACGGGGTCGGCCGGGAGTTCGTAGCCCTCAGGTGCCTGTGTCTCCCGCCAGTAGTACGTGCCGACGCCGACGGTACGGGTGCACCCTCCGCTCGGGCCGGTCGTGCACACCGCGCCGACCTGGCTGTCGGGGACCGCACCGGTGGTCTGGAGACCGGGAACGCCGTTGGTCTCCGCCCACAACTCGAAGACCGCACCCGCCAGAGCAGTGCCGGAGTCCGCATCGGTCTTGGTCACGGAGACCGTACCCACGACCGGTGTCCTGGGAGTGATCACACCGGCACTGCAACTCGGTTCGCAACCGGGATCGTCGGTGCCGACGGCCGGGGTGACGGTGACCGTGTTCTCGATGTCGCCCGAGGCGTCCGCCGCCGTGGTGGCGGTGATGACGAAGGTGATCCGGCCTCCCGCCGCGATGTCCACCAAGGTGTCGATGGAGCCGGTGCCGGACGGATCGGTGCAGGCGCTCGCTGTCCCCTCGGACTCACACGTCCACGTGAAGTCCGTCAGCGTCGTCGGCTGCTCATCGACCACCCGGACGGCGTGCGCGTCCTGAGGACCCGCATTGGCGACCGTCACCGTGTACGTCAGCGTCTGGCCGGGTGTGTAAGTGGGGGAGTCGACGGTCTTGGTGACGCTCAGCCCGATGTCCGCGCAGCGGGTCGGATACAGCGTCTGCGGCTCGCGCGTCTCATGGATCCAGGCGCCTCCACCGTCGTAGATCAGGGTGTCGGCCGGTGTGTAGGTGTCGCCGACGGTGACCCGGGGCCCGCAGGGGCTGCCCCAGTCGTTGCTGCCGCGCTGGCCGACCTCCTGCTCGGTGGTGGTCCCCGCCGCCGGAGTGTCCCGGGCGTCGACGGCGACGTTTCCGCCGATCATGTCGTTCTCGGTGTTGCTGTCCTGCCCCGTTTCGGCGTTGGGGAAGGTGCGGATGGCGACTGAGTCCTTGGGGAAGACATTGCCCCGCACGAGGACGGTGTCCCGCATGACGCGCCAGGTGCCCTCCTTCTCACCGAGTTGGACCATCGGTCCCGTACCGGTGAAGACATTGCCGAGGACGTCGATGTCCGAGGACGAACGCGACTGCTGGTCCTCGGGGGTGTTGGGGAAGGTCGCCGGGTCCAGGTTCTCCAACGCCGTGCCCGCGCGAATCGCCGCCGAGTTGTCCTCCAGCGGGCTGAAGGAGATCTCGTTGTCCGTGACGACCACATGGTGCGCCGGTACCGCGTACACGACGTAGTACGCGGGACCCCCGCTCACGTGGTTGCGGAGGTAGTCGAGCGTGTTCCCGCCGTACGGGAAGAGGATGCCGGCGGGGTTGTCGGCCAGTTCGTTGTCGGTGAAGGTGATGTCGCTGCTGTTCTGGATGACGTCCAGTCCGTCGGCGCTCGCGGACGGGTTGATCGTCAGGTTCGCCACGCCCGCGTTGTCGGTGAAGGTGCTGTTCTGCACGGTCAGCCGAATGACGGACTCGGTGTACGTCGCCCACCAGTCGATGCCGCTGACGGTGGCCTCGGTGACCGTCACGTCCGTTGTCATGTCCCAGTAGAAGGCGTTCGCACCGCCGGTGAAGGTCGAGTTCTGGACCTTGATGTGGTCCGAGTAGTAGAAGCGGACGGCGGCGGAGCCCCGGCGCACATCGTCGGGGTTCTCGTACCCCTCGACGGTCACACCGCTGATCACCACGTCCGTGTTCTCGTAGCCCCCGATTCCGATGCCACCGCCGCCCGCCCCGCCGGCGACGAGCTTCATGGAGGTGCCGGTGACCCGGAAGCCCGAGTTGTTGGCGACGACGATGCCGGTCGCGACATCGGTGAAGGTGCCCCCGGTCACCACGGGACCGGCCAGCGGATGCCCGGACGTGCGGACCCAGACCTGTCTGACACCGGTGCGTAGGCCACTGATGTTCGGGTTGTCGATGGTCACCGATGTGGCGCGGGCCAGGTCGACACCGATGCCCACACTGTTCGCTGCGCCGGAGACGGTGACATCGGTGAGCTTCGCACCGGTCGTCGCCCCGAGGCTGATGCCGGTCGTGCCCACATCCGAGACCGTCACCCGGGTCAACTGGGGCCCGTCGCCGGTGGTGGCCGCGGCGGTGGCGATCCCATAGACATAGCCGGTGACCGAACTGTCGGTCATCACGACACCCGTGGAGCCGCCCAGGTTGATTCCGTACGAGCCGGCCAGCGACGTACCCGTGATGTGCACCTCGGTGAAGGACGCCCCGACCGTTCTGCCGGTGAGCACTCCCTGAAGGGTCGCCTCGATGTCCACATGGGAGAACTCGGGGCCGGTGCCGGTGGCGGCGGATGACATGAAGAAGCCTCGGGTGGCCCCCGTGATCTCCGTGTCGTGCACCACGACGGATGTGGAGTTGCCGGCGTTGATGCCGGTGGAGATGCCGTTGGCGGCGTTGTCACCATTGTCGAAGACGTAGTTCTCGACGGTTCTGCCGGTCGTCGGGGTACCGGAGAAGGTGATGCCGGTGAGCGTGGCCAGGTTCGCCGTGTTGGTGATGCGGATGCCGTCGAGCACGGTGTCGGCGGAGGTCGCGGCGACCGTCACCACCGTCTTGCTCGCCGCGGTCGGCTCGAAGGTGACACCGCTGGCGGTCAGCCCGCTGCCGGTGACCGAGAACAGCGCGGTGACCACCGAGTCCGAGGCGCTGGTGAGCGTCACCCGACGGGGCACGGTGATCGTCTTGGTGAACACATAGCTGTCGGGGACGATGTGGACGGTGTCCCCGACCACGGCCGCATTCATCGCCTGCTGCAAGGTGAGCAGCGTCGGGGGTTGGGTGGGGCCGACCCAGGCGATCAGGGCGTCGTCGGCGGGGTTGACGACGCGTCGGCTCACCGCGACCGAGCGGTGCGAGACCGGCCGGGGCACGGCATGTGACGCAGCCTTGGCACGTCCGCTGTCCGTGGGACGGGCGTGCTCACCCACGTTCTGGCCGGTGGAGTGGGTGTGGTCTATGTCCCCGACCACCACGGTCGGTCCGGTTGCTGACGATGCGGGAGCCATGGCTGTGGCTCCCCACATCCCCCAGACCAGCAGACAGATCAGCGCGGCCCGCACCGATCTGGCCGTGGCCGATGAGAATCTACGGTTCAAGGACGTCTCCAGGTCACTTCGGCGACCCCGTGGCAGGGGCGGCGCGATGACCCGAAACAAAGCAGACGGCCGCCACCTCCCACATCTGACGCGCCCGGGTGTAGGGCGACTGCCGCACGCGCGCTACCCGTCCGCGTGACGAGGCTGCGGACACGGCCGGCCACCACGGTGACCCGCGCATGCGACCTCGCCCCGGTCGTGAGTGCGCGTCCGCCGCCGCTCGTGTGGGAGCAGGCGGAGCCGAACGGGAGGGCTCCTGGTGCGGTGACGCGAGCCGCTCGTCGTGGGACGGTCCGTCAGAAGCTCGGTGATTCTGACGGACCGCCCTACCACCGTTGTCTTCGGGCGCTTATCTCAGCTGCCGAAGTAGGCGTCGAAGATTGAGACCGTGGACTTGTTGCCCTTCTTGTCGGTGACTTCGGCGTGGAAGGAGATGCCCTTGCCCTTGGCCGGGTTCCGCACGGACACCTTGCCCTTGGCGACGGTCAGCCTCTTCCAGCTCTTGCCGTGGTCGTACGACGCGTACACCGCGAGTGACGCGAGATTGCGCCCCTCGGCCGCACCTTGGACCTGAACCGAGACGGACTGGGTCCTTCGGGCAGGTGCCGTGCTGTCCAGGCCCAGGGCTGTGGCGAAGTGGACCGTGGAGGCGGGGAGCTGGGTACGAGCCGTAGTGCTCTTCGACGGGAACGACCAGCTGGCATCGACCCTGCTGGATGCCCGACCCACCTGTGCGCTGCGGGTCACGGATGTGGTGAGGCGATAGTTCCCCGGCTCGGCCGGCATGTTGAACATGGAAACCTTGCCGAATGGTGGGATCGCGTTCTCACCGATCTTGGTCGATCCCCGGTAGAGGGTCGTCTTCGCCGAGGTGAACTGCGATGACCCCGGATGCGACCGACCGTCGGCATGGACCGGCAGTCGGCCGTGGAGCAGGTCGCCTTCGCGGAACAGACCGTACTCATCGTCGATCCGAGGGCCGAAGATTCCCACGTTGAACGTCTTGACGTAGGTCTTGCCAGCCGTGAACTTCTGGGGCTCTGCGAGTGTGAACTCCACCTCGGGAGTGTCAGTCTCGTCGACCTGCTGGAACAGGAGATCCCATCGGACGCCGTCCGCCGTCGAGACGTACAACGTACGGGTGCCTGGCAGTGTCTTGGGAATGGCGATGGAGGTGGACGAGGGGAAATCCGACCCGGGCGCCCAACCGGTGGCCGCCACCGCGCCGCGCTTCTGCGGTGCGGAGGCTCCCGCCACGGGCTTGATCGTGGCGAACTCATGGGCACCGTATCGTTTGGTGAATCCCGTTGCGATGCGTTGCACATGACTGGATGCGATGGTGTGGTACGAGGTGGCGTCCGGTCTCACCCAGTGTCCGTCCCACTGCTGCCTCAGCGAACCGTCCGTGATCCGCGGGCCGAGATGGCCTCGGTAGAAGTGGTCATAGCTGTCAAGCAGCCACCCGAATCCATGGTACCGATCTTCAGTCACGATCACGTCGAAGCCCGGCCTCGCGAGGATCGAGCGGGCAGTTGGGTCCGGCACGGTGATGTCGACCCGTCGGGCGGTCCGCACATCGACGGTCACCGCGGTGTCTCCCGTGATGCTCAGTCTCGGCTGGCTGATCCAGTCGACTCGTTGATTCGCATCCCTCGGATCATAGAAGTCGGTGTTGAGGATGTAGGTCCCCGGCGGCACACGGACCTTGGTCGTGCCCGAGGGGTCGTACCCCGTCCAAACTCCCGTCCCTTGGGCCGGACCCTTGATGCCGATGATGTCATCGGAGTAGATCCGGGTGGTGCTGCCGTCGTGCCCGATGTGCTTGATGGTCAACTCATAGGACTCCTCTTCGCGCTCGACAGCCGCCGTCGTGCGTACGGTCTGACCACCTCCACTGGCGGTGACATGCGCGAAGTACGTGCCGTGAACGCCACCACCGTGTCTGGTGTCGGCCGTGAGGTCGACCGATGCGCTTCCTCCGGCCGGAACGGTCAGCCGTGAAGCCGACAGTGTGAAGAATCCGGCTGGGGCGGGACTGCCCTGGGGGTCGAGCCCCGTGGCCACCAGATCGAGGGTGATGTCTTCGGTGCCGAGATTGCGGTACGTCACGGCCTTGGTGATGGGGATGTCATCGGTGTGCGGCCACTGCACCTCCCCGAATCCCACTGACACCGGATCGGCGATCACTGTCTGGGACAGTGCCCGGTCCACTTGGATACGGCCACTGCCCTGCTCGAACGGCGTTCCCGAGACGCTTTTCGTCGACCCGGTCAGCGCCGCCTTCAGTTCGCGGTAGGTCCAGTTCGGATGGCGCTGCTTCAGGAGTGCGGCTGCGCCGGCGGCGTGCGGGGCGGCCATGGACGTACCGGAGATGGAGAGGTATCCGTCCGGGTTCTGGCCGGTGCTCTGCTCGATGACGCTGCCGGGTGCGGCTGCGGCCGTGATGTCGACCCCGGGTCCGGTCACATCCGGCTTGATCGCCCCATCGCCCAGCCGCGGTCCGGTGCTGGAGAAGCGCGCGAGCTTGTCGGCACTGTCCACTGCACCGACGGTGAGTGCCGCATCAGCGGTGCCCGGTGAATTGAGGGACTGTGTACCGCTGTTGCCCGCCGCGATGGCGAAGAGGACGCCCTTGGCCTCGGACACCTGGTTCACCTGTGCTTCCAAGGCGTCGATCCCGGCGCTGTCCCGGCCGCCCAGGCTGAGGTTGATGATGTCGGCGCCCTGTGAGACCGCCCAGTCGATCCCGGCGATGATGCTGGAATCGTCGCCCACGCCCTGGTCGTCGAGGACTTTGCCGCTCAGTAGGGTGGCCCCCGGCGCCACCCCCTTGTATAGGCCGCCCGCTGTGGCACCCGTACCCGCGGCGATGGACGCCACATGGGTTCCATGCCCATAGCGGTCCTTGGCGTCGGCGGACGTACTGAAGTTCTTCTCCGCGCTCACCTGGGTCTTGAGGTCCTGATGCGTGGTGTCGACACCGGTGTCCAGCACGGCGATCTTGACGCCCTTGCCGTCATAGCCGGCGGCCCATGCCGTGGGAGCACCGATCTGCGAGGTACTGGTCTTGAGCGTCGCCTGACGAACGGTGTCCAGCCATATCTGACGGATACCAGCGGCTGTGCTCCGCTGGCCGCGGACCGAGGTGTCGGTGAGCGCATTCCAGAGGTCGGACGCACCGCTGGGCGAAGCTGTGACGGCGTCCGCGTTCAGGGACTGGAGGGACCTACGAACATCGGTGTCGTCAGCCGAACGCACCTCGGCCTTGGTGCCGGTGGCCGCACCCCGGTAGGCCACGATCAGCCGCAGACCATTGCGATGGGCCGTGCGATAGGCGGGTTTGCCCAACTCGGTGATGTCGAAGAATCGCCGGTCAATCTGGCCGCTTTTCACCAGCGGTCGCGCGTCGACCGGTATGACCAGGGTGTGACCGTCGACGGTCCGGGTCTGTACGGGTATCCGCTCACGGCCCTTGGCCGGCTGGAAACCCACTGCCCGTCCCTCTGCGTCGACGAGGACCTGATCGCCGGTGATGAGGGTGATGCGGTGCTGGGATGCGAGGTCCGTGCTCTGGTCGGCGGGCTTCGCGGCGAGGCCCAGGGCGGAGTGGGGCAGGGCCCGTAAGGGCTCGGCGGCACCGTTTGCCCCGTCTGCTGAAGCGATGGTCGTCAAGCCCAGGGCAAGGGCCACGGAGGTCGCCATCGCCACGGTCACGGCGCACTGTCTTCTCATTCGTCTGCGCATATCTCTCCAGATGTCTAGAAAGCAGAAAGGCATCGATGAGACCAAGGGAGCGGGGAAGTGAGCGCACCTCGCCCCAAGGCGACGCAGTATGCCGAGGAAGGGAGTCGGGCTCAATGAAAGGACACATCTGGCTGACCGCCCCCAAGACGACCTCGTCCGCGATCTCGCGGCGCTCACGTATGCGAACTGCGGATTTCTGGCTATCACGCAATCAACAGGGGAAACGTGAGGGCGACAATGCGGAAGGACGAGGACTGCCATCCCCCGGTGATATCGATCGGGCCGTGATGCGAGGCATCAACTTGGCATGGTCTTCTCGGTGTCGCTGCCCCCGGGCACAGATGCCGTGGCGGGTCGTGCTTCGGTTCCAGCCCTCCGTGACGGGCGCAGCACTCGATGGAGATGCCAGGCGATTGCGTACAACACCAGGGCGGCTGCGAGGGAGGCTCCCGCACCCTTTGCGGCGTCGGACAGCATGCCTTCGGCGACCGTGTGCCAGGGTGCGGGCTCCGTCCGGGTGGGATAGGTGATCGAGGTCGCGCCATCGCCGAGTTCTGTCATGAGCGGACGGCTGGTGTCCACGATGGTCAACTGACGATGGGCGTCGATGCCTCGGCTGTGGGCGGCGGCGCCCAGGAGAGCGGCCCCTCCGAGAAACGCCGTCACGCTCCATCTGATCGCGGGAGTGAGCGCATGGGATCCGGCTGATCGCGGAGTGCGCCGATCAACTCGACGACGCCAGAGGTGAGCGCCGAGGACCGTCAGCCCGATCGCGGTGCTCAGGTGCTGGAGCAGCCGGGCAGGCGTCAGCCCGCCTGCCACCGGTTCCCGCAGAAACGCCACCTGGTCAACGACATATCCATCGAAGTGTGTGAAGGAGTCCCACACAAGATGTGTTGCGATACCGATCAGGGCGGACAGCAGGAGCCATGCCCCATAGTGGGCCCTCGCAACTGCGCTGTTCGGCAACGCGGGTGCCGGGCGTACCAGGCGCGCGGGAAGCAATCCGGTGACCGGTCCTCGTAGCAGCCAGTAGCCGGCGACCAGGACGAGCGTGCAGGGCAGTGTGACCGTCAGGACGCCGGTCAGCGAGTGGGACGTGGTGGCATTGAGGAAGGGGCCGTACCAGTCACCGGCGGCGACCGATATGCGCAGGGTCTGAAGGAAGTACGGGACGTCAGGTGCCATCGCGCCCATGACCAGGGCAACGGGTACGAAGGGGCGGCGCAGCAGCGGGAGGACCGCCGCCGGGTGGGACAGGGTGAACGGCACCTCGGGGCGCCCTTTCGCGTGGGTCGGAATGGTTGCGCACGGCCGCCGGCTCCATCGATTCGGCCGGGACGGTGAGTCCGGAACGGTGGCCGGATAGGGACACCGCATAGAACGCTCACGAGAGTATTCCGTTGAAGTGACTATGTCGAGGAGGGTTGGCCCGCACTCGGAGGAGGGTCGGCCCACGCCCCTGTGAACCGAGACCTGTCCATGTGATGACGACAGCCGCCCTTCGCGGAAGGGCGGCTGAGGGGACGGACCGGCTCAGGGGGAGCGGCGCGCTCGCGCGACGGTCGCAGTGATCACCACAGCGGCAGGGAACACCAGAACCATCGCGGCCACAGGTCGTAGGTCGTGCCAGGCCATGACATAGGCATGGGCGATGAAGGGTGGGGAGGCCACGGCCATGGCACCCAACGTGCACACGCCGGATGATTTCGCACGCAGGGCAAGCACGACTCCCGTCATGGTGAGGGCCAACAGTGGCCAGGCGCCGTAGTGCGTGCTCACGCCCTGGACGATCCGTGTCTCCACCACGGCCGCGGGCAGCCAAGCGGCCCATGCCATGGCTCCGGCCGCTGCCGATGCGCTTCCATCGGGGCGCAGGTCAGCGGGGCAGGCCAGCACCACGGCGACCGTGAGCAACGCCGCAAGTGGGACGATCACCCGATCCCCGAAGAGCCACTCCACCGACAGCGCGAGGCCGGCCGTTCCGCACAGCCCACACACCGCCGCTGCCACGCCCACGGCCCAGCGCCCGGTGAGGGCGACCATGGCGCCGATGCACACAAGGAGGGAGAACAGCAGGCTCAGCGCGCCGACGTGGTCCAGAGTTCGAATCGACAGCATCCACGGGGTCGGAGAGACAACGATCGAGGTGCACCAGCGCAACAATTGGCTGGCGGCACTCACCGCCGCGGCGGCCAGCGCGAACGGTGCGGCCGATGCGAGGAAACGCCCCAGCGGATCGGCCGACCTGAGCTGGAATCGAACCCGCACCGCGTGTGCTGCCAGATCGAGGCCCTCTCGCAGCCGCGCCCCGCGCGGCGCCCCCCTCGTCATCTCCCGGTAGGTGTCGGCGATCTCCGATCCGTACGCGGCCCGATAGCCGGAGGGATACAGCAACAGCAGCCGGTCGATCACCTCATCACCGGTGTGCCGTCGATCCCCAAGCGCCGTCTGGCCTCCCGTACGGCCGTGGCGAGCCGCTCGGTCTCCAGGGTCAGCCGCTCCCTGCCGTCGGGGGAGAGGGCGAAGACTCGCCGCGCCCTGCCGTCGACCACTTCCTCCTGGCGCACCTCGATCAGCCCCTCCGCGACCAGCCGGTCCAGTGCCCCGTAGAGCGCCCCGGTGCGTGGGGCGACTCGGCCGTCGGTGATGCCCTTGATCTCCTGGGCGATCGCGTACCCGTGTCGGGGTGCGTCGGCCAGGGCCGTCAGCACCAGCAGTGCCAGTTCCTGCATCGCCCGCTCAGTCATTCCCTCAGAGTATTCCGCTCAACGGAGCGACCGGAGAGCTGCGGCATGCCAACGCCGCCGGGCTGGGGGCAACGGCAAACACCCCGCCTACTCTCACTGAGTGACGCACGTCACTTCCGTTCTGCGAACCGATCCGGCCTCCGTTCCCGACGAGGAGATGTGAACGTCACAACGGGCGACCAACCCGACGACGCCGAGCTGCTCGCCGCGCTACGAGAGCGTGACCGGGCCGCATTCGAGGCGCTGTACCGCCGCTATGCGCCCTCGCTCACCGCGCGGTTGCAGTACCGGTGCGCCGACCCCGCCGAACTCGACGACATCGTCCAGGAGGCATTCCTCTCCATCTGGCGCCGCTGCACCGAGGGACGGCAGCCCGAGGTACAGGACTTCGCCGGGTGGCTCTGGCGGATCGCCGCCCGCCGCCTCGCCGATGCCGCCCGCACCCATGGCAGCCGCAGCCGGATACAGCGGGCACTCGACGCCTTCCGACGCTTCCCCACGCCCTCCGCCGAGGAGCAGGCTTTGGACTCGGGCGAGTTCGGACCGGTACGCGCGGCACTCGGCAGGCTTCCCCCGGATCTCCAGGACGTCCTCCAGGCCACCGTCCTCGACGGACTGACGACCCAACAGACCGCCCAGAAACTGCGACTCCCCACCGGAACCGTCAAGTCGAGAGCCCAGCGCGCCCGTAGACGACTCCGAGCGGAACTCGCGGAAGGAACAGAACTGCCAGGACCCGCGCAGCCACCGCCCCACCCTGACGAGGCCGTACCGCACCACCCAGCAGAGAGGCAGCGTTGATGGAACACCCCCCGACCTCCCATCCTCCCGGTGAGGCACTGCGCCACTACGCGCTCGGCACCCTCCCGCCGGATGCCCGACAACGCCTCGAACCCCACCTCCACCACTGCTCCTCCTGCCGCTCCCGACTGGCCCCCCTCGTCGACACCGCCACAGTGGAACGCAACTGGCAGGCCCTCGACCAGAGCCTCGACATCCCCGTCCCCGGCCCCTGGGAGCGGGCGCTCCTCGCCCTCGGCGTCCCCGACCACGCCGCACGACTGCTGACCGCAACCCCGGCGCTGCGGGCGACCTGGCTCCTCGGTACCTGTCTGACCCTGCTCTTCGCGGCACTGACCGCGCGGCTCGCCGAACCCGGAGGGCCGCCACTCATCTTCCTGACCGTTGCGCCACTGCTTCCCGCAGCCGGGATCGCCGGCACACTCGGCGGCCGTCTGGACCCCGGGTTCGAACTGGGCAGGATCTCGGCGCCCAGCGCCTTCCGTCTCGTCCTCCTGCGTACCGCAGTCGTCCTGGCCACCACCGCAGTCATGACCGCCGCCGCGTCACTCGCGCTCCCCGAACTCGGTCCGGCGGCCTTCGCCTGGCTGTTGCCGTCCTGTCTGCTGACCGTCACCAGTCTGCTGTTGCTGCCCCGCATGGGATCACTGCCCGCCGCGATCACCACCACGGTCGCCTGGCTGAGCGCAATGACCCTCACTCGACACTCCGGAGCCCTGTTCTCCCTCCCCGGGCAGTCGGCACTCGCCGTACTCCTCGTCCTCGCCCTGACCCTGCTGATCCTGCTACGCGCCGACTTCGACTTCGAGAAGGGCATCCGTCTGTGAAGCACCCATCACCCTCACCCATCGCCACCACCGCATCTCTTTCGACCAGCACATCCGTAACCGGGCTGACCGTCCGCTTCCGTGGGACGCTCGCTCTCGACGGAGTCTCCCTGACACTGTCCACCGGAGTCATCGGTCTCCTCGGTCCCAACGGCGCGGGCAAGACCACCCTGCTCCGCGTCCTCGCCACAGCCCTGGTCCCCGACCGGGGAGACGTTCGGATAGTCGGCAGAAATCCCCTGGTCCCCGCCGAACGGCAGGAGATCCGCCGCCGGCTCGGGTACCTGCCCCAGACGCCGGGGTTCCACCGGCACTTCACCGCCTTCGAGTTCGTCGACTACATCGCCATCCTCAAGGAACACACCGAACGGGTCAGACGTCATGACGAAGTCCGCCGGGTGCTGGCCGCCGTAGGACTGAGCGACGAGCGAGGCAAGAAGATGAAGTCGCTCTCCGGAGGCATGCGCCAGCGGGTCACCCTCGCCGCCGCACTCATCGGAGAACCGGAACTGCTCATCCTCGATGAGCCGACCGTGGGTCTCGACCCGGAGCAACGGCTTCGATTCCGCGATCTGATCTCCGAACTCGGCACTGACCGAACGGTACTGCTCTCCACCCACCAGACAGAGGACGTCACCGCACTCTGCCACCGCGTGGTGGTGATGGGAGGGGGACGCGTCCGCCGCGACGACACCCCGGAAGCGCTATGCGACATCGCCCGCGGCCGGGTCTGGATCAGCCGGGAGCGTGCCCCTGGCGCCATCGCCGGCTGGCGCACCCGTACCAACACCTACCGCAACATCGGCACCCCGCCACCCGAAGCCGAGTTGGCCGAACCCACCCTTGAGGACGCCTATCTGCTGCTGAACTCCACCTCGGACGGAGCGGCGGAATGACCGTGACCGAGCGAGCCCGCCCCACCACAACGCCGCTGACCGTCGTCTCGGCCTCCGTCCGTGCCCTCGCCTGGTTCGAGGCACGCCGACTGCTGCGCCACCCGGCCGTGTTGATATCGCTCGCCCTCTGCCTGATCGCCTGGGGCTACCCGACGGCCAGCGGGACCACCGAGTACCCGGTGCTCCACGACGAGGACCGACTCCTCCAACTGGAACTGCTGCTACCAGCCGCGGGAGTGCTTCTCGCCTCCCATCTCGCGGTGACACGCTCCGCACGCGAGGGCACCACCGCCTCGCTGGAGACGCTCGTCCTGACCTCCGCCCAGCGCACCGCGGCCCATCTATGGGCGCTGCTCCCCGTCGTGGTCGTGGTCGCGACCCTCGCGGGCATCCGGTTCGGCTGGCTCACCCTCCTGCCCGAGGCCGTGAGCAGTCCATCCGCGGCCGAACTCGCCACCGGACCCGCTCTCGTACTGATCACCGGGGTCCTCGGCGTACTCATCGGCACGATGACCCGTTCCCTGGCGGCAGGGCCGATCACCCTGGTCCTGCTGGGGCTGTCCGTCATGGGGGAATACATCTTTAAGTACACCGATTCCCCCTGGCGACGCTGGGGGCTGATCGCCTCCGACTCCGGGGCGCGCGGCACGCTGCCCACCGCGCTGCTGGACCGCCCGGCCGGGCTCCATCTGCTCTATCTCCTCCTGCTCACGGTCGTCCTTGCAGCAGCGGCGCTGCTGCGTTCCGGACAGCGCGGGCCGCTGGTACGCGGCATTGCGGTACTGGCACTCGTCGGGGCGCTCGCGGCGGGAGCGGCCCAACTGCGCCCTGCCCCCGCATCGGTGTCGACCGCGAACAAGCAGGCCGTGGAGGCCCCGGCAGTGCTCCACACCTGTGTCCGGAAGGGGGTGGTCACCTACTGTGCCTTCCCCGAGTTCATCGACCGGCACCAACAGTGGGCCCGGGTCACGGACGGCATGCTGCACCGCATTCCGGATCGCGCACGACCAGAACACCTCGCGGTACGACAGCGAGTCGAGGCCATCGTTCCCGAGAACGAGGTGTTCATGGAGATAGGGCCCGATCACTGGGCCGAGGACGATCGACGCGCGGGCACCCCCGGTGCGGTAACGGTCGGTACGGACTGGGGCAATGGCACCGATCAGGCCGACGACGATGTCAGTGGCTTCGTCACCGCGCTCGCCCGGCGCCTCATCGAGGGCCCCTCCGAAGACAAACCCGGCACGGTCTGCGGCAGCCGGGGCATCCTCACGCTCTGGCTCGCCGGCCAGGCGACCGAGGAGAGCGAGACCGCCATCCGCTCGACGAGGGGACGCCAGTTGGGTCTGACGGTCGACTTCGGCTCGTTCCTGGGATCGACCGCCGTGGAACAGAACGACGTCACCATTGCGCTGACCCTCCTGGACCGCCCCGCCGACAAGGTCGGGGCAGTGGTCAAACGGAACTGGGACCAGCTGACTCACCCCGCCACCACCACCGCTCAGGCAGCCCGCATCCTGGATGTCCCAGCGCCCGCTCCGGCCGGTTCCACCGAGAAGAGCATCACTTCATGCGCTCACTGACCCCGCGGGCCACATCGAACCACCACACCGCCTCGGTGCCGGTGCACCGCACCTTGCGGACCGTACGCCCACTGCTCCCGCATGAGCTCCGCGCGGCCAACACGGTACCCCTGCTGTTCGCCGTACTGCTGGGAACCCTGATCTGTGCCGCAGCCCCGGTGTTCCTACTGCCGTCCGATCCCAGCGGTGTGGTCGTGCTGCTGCGCTTCGCGACCGTCCTCGCCGGTCTGGGACTTGCATTCGTCCTGGACGATCCCGCGAGCGATATGACCGCTGCCTGCCCCTCCCCGTGCTGGCTGCGACGGCTGCTGAGGATCGTCGGCGGTCTGATGGCCCTGATCACCGCATGGTGGCTCGACATCGCACTGTTGACGATGGCACTGCCGGCTGATGCGCACGCCGGCCTGCCCCTCGTGGATCTGGCCGCCGAGTGTCTGATCATGGCACTGGTCACCGTGGCGTTCGCACTGGCCGGGTTGCGGTTCACCCGCGGGCTCGGTGGCGGACTGTTGGGCGGGGGCGCGGTGGCCCTTCTTGCGCTGGTGTTGGCCATGTTGCCGCCGGAGTTCGCCTTCTACGCGGATCCGGACGATCCCCGCGGTTGGGCGGAGTCCCTGCCGCGCTGGCGGGTCCTCGGGGCGGCGGCATTGGCCCTGACGGTCCTCCTCCTGCCGAGGCACCCCTCAGGCAAGCGGTGACACCCAACCCTCGAAGAAACAGCCCGCAGGGGCTGCGGCGGCCGATCCGCAACTGCGTGCTGCCCCCCGCACAACTTGATGCCGGCGCCCCCTCACACTGCGCAGTTCATCGCCACAGGGAGGCGGTCGGGCCCATCGGATCCGGCGCTGACGACTTCATATCAGCGCGTGCCCGTACCGTGCCCTCGCCGAGGTCAGGTCGGGTTCGCCGAACTGGGCACGCAGAACGCCGAATGCTTGAACCTTGTCCGCGCCGAACCTCTCCATCCGTGCGGCAAAGGAGTCCGCGGTGAGGAAGGTGGGAGGTGTCGTCTTGCTGTGGAACTTGTCCGCGTACATGACCAGTTGCTCTTCGACGGTTCCGGCCACGTAGTCGGCCTCGGGTATGTCGAGCTTCTGTTCCCGTATGTCGTGCCGGGTGAGGCCGACTCCCGTGTGGCAGGAGCAGAAGCGGCGCAGCGGCTCCGGGAAGCCCTCCTCGCGAAGGATCTCGTAACCGAGGACGCCGTGGCGGATGTAGTTGCGGTGATCGAGCCGACCGTCCTGGTCGTAGAGCCGGTAGACGCCGATGTCATGGAGCAGGGCGCCGACACGGACGAGGTCGCCGTCGATGGGGAGGGCGGTCCGTGCCACCAGCTGCGCGGCGAGGTCGCACACGATCTCGCAGTGGGTGAGCACAAGATCGAGTACTTCCTGCGACGGCGCGTACCGCTCGTGCAGCGCGCGTACCTCATTGACCGTGGGGAGAATCATTCCGGCAGGGTACGGCCTGACTCTCTGCCGGGACCGCCAACAACGACTCCCGCCGCCTGAAGCGCCGAGTCACACAACTGTGGCCGCGTAGCGCAACGCCCACCCGGGTAAGGGCCGCACCGCGGGCGCTGAGGTGGGGATCGACGCGGAGGCCATCTGAGTAGAGTGGCTGCCCGAGTCGATCATTCGTATGCCCAGCTCGGAGGGCCGGACATGGCGGAAAAGGGAGAGCGGCAGCGGGTGACCGTGGTCACCGGCGGCAGCCGGGGCATCGGCGCGGCGATCTGCCTGCGGCTGGCGGCCGAGGGACACGACGTCGCCATCGGCTACCGGTCGGACGCCGAGGCGGCCGAGGGCGTGGCCGAAGAAGTGCGCGCACTGGGCCGGGCGGCCGTCGCGGTCGCGGTCAACACCGCCGACGCCGCGGACGTGGACCGACTGTTCAACACCGCCGCCGCGCACCTGGGCCCGGTCACCGCACTGGTGAACAACGCCGGGGTGAGCGGTCCGGTCGGACCGCTGGCCAGCGCCGACCCGGAGGGGATGCGGCAGGCCCTGGAGGTCAACATCCTGGGATACCTGCTGTGTGCCCGCCGAGCCATCGGCGATATGACGATGGGCGGGGCGATCGTGAACATTTCCTCCGCCGCCGCGACTCTCGGCAGCCCCGGCACCTATGTCCACTACGCGGCGGCGAAGGCCGCCGTGGACGCCATGACGGTTGGGCTCTCCAAGGAGGTGGCGGCCGACGGCATCCGGGTCAACTGCGTCGCCCCCGGGACGATCTGGACCGATTTCCACGCCGACCCCCAGCGGCCCGCCAAGGTGGCGGCGATCGTCCCCATGGGCCGCGCCGGCCGGCCCGAGGAGATCGCCGGCGCGGTCGCCTGGCTGCTCTCGGACGACGCCTCCTACGCCACCGGCACGGTGATGAGGGTCGCCGGGGGGATGTGAGCATGGGCGGTTCCGCCGCTTCAAGGTAGTGAACGGCGCCAGGCCATTCGGTCGTACCAACGCGCCGCGCCATCCCACCCGATCTACGGTCGGCGTGAGTTCGGCGGCTCAGCTGATAGATCCCGGGCCCTCCGGGCAGCGCCCGGACTGCCGCTTCAGCCAGCGGCATGGGCTTCACAGCGTGGAGGGATCTTCGAGCTCGTGCCGGGTGCTGCGGCGGGCTGTGGAGCCGTAGTTGCTGTTCCCTTCGGAAGGGAGGGGCGCGACGGGCGGTGGAGTCATCAGCGCCTTAGAGGTGAGTGGTACAGGGGGAGCCGCAGAGTGCGGTGACTATGGCGAAGCTGACCACGGAGGCTCGTTGGGCGCGTATCGAGTCGTGATCATCGGGGGGTGGCCCTGGTGAGGTCTTTGATCCAGATCATCGAGATGTGCAGGTGGAGACTGACGAGTAGCTGTTGGGAGTCCTGTCGTATCGGGTGTCTCACCGTCCCAGTTCCGGCCTCCTGGTACGTCATGCTCCGGGGAGGGTGAGGCACGTGGAGCCGACGCGAGCCGATCGGTGCACTGAGGTCCGGGCGGAAACTCATGGGACGCGGCCCGGCACCCGGCTCAGGTCCGGGGGAGGATTCGGCGCGTTTCGTAGGCCCACATCGCGATCTCGACCCGGTTGCGGGCGCCGAGTTTGGCCATCAGGCTGGCCAGATGAGTCTTCACCGTGCTGAGGCTGATGTGCAGCTCATCGGCGATCTCGGTGTTGGTCAGCCCGCGAGCGACGGCGAGGAGCACCTGCTCCTCGCGGGCGGTGACCGGGGAGACCGGTTGGGCCGCGGGCCGGCCGGCGGGAAGCTCCGCGAAGGCTTGGAGCAGACGGACGGTGACGCTGGGGGCAATGAGCGCCTCACCGTCGGACGCCGACCGTACGGCCTGCGCCAGAAGGTCTGGTCCCGTGTCTTTGAGGAGGAATCCGCGGGCGCCTGCACGCAGCGCGCCGTAGACGTACTCGTCGAGGTCGAACGTGGTGATGACGACCACGGCCAGCGGGTCGGCGACGCCCGAGCCGGCGACCAACCGGGTGGCCTCCAGCCCGTCGATCACGGGCATGCGGATGTCGAACAGGCAGACGTCGGGGCGCAGTTCGCGGGCCAGACGTACCGATTCCTGTCCGTCGGCGGCCTCGCCGACCACCTCGATGCCGGGCTGGGCGTTCAGCATGATCCGCAGCCCGGTGCGGATGATGGCCTGGTCGTCAGCGACGAGGACGCGGATGGGCACTGCTCTCGGTCCTTCCTCTCGGTAGCTCGGCTTCGACATGCCAGCCCTGGTCGGCGCAGGGACCAGCTCGTAGTTTGCCGCCGAGCAGGGCAGCGCGCTCGCGTAGTCCGGCAAGTCCGTATCCGGCACGGCCTCGGCCGGTGCGTTGGCCGTTGTCGCGCACGCTCACCCGTACCGTGTGCCGTTCTGCGGAGACCCGGACGACGACCTCGGTCGCGTCGACCGCATGACGCATCGCGTTGGTCACCGACTCCTGCACGATGCGGTAGACGGCCGCGTCCACGGCCGGGGGCAGCGCGTCCAGCTCGCCGTCGAGTCCCAGGTCCACCCTGAGGCGGTCCCCCGGGGTCCGCACCAGGCGCTCCAGATCGGCGACGCCGGCGGGCGGCGCCAGTTCGGCGCCGACGCCGCGGTCCCGCAAAGTGGCGACCATGGCGCGCATCTCCTCCAGTGTGCGCGCCCCTTCCTCCTCGATCCCCTCCAGCGCCTCGACGGCGGCGGACGGGTCGGTGTCCGCGACCACCCGGCCCGCCTGGGCGATGATCACCATGGCCGACACATGGTGGGCCACCGTGTCGTGTAGTTCCCGGGCGAGTCGCTCGCGCTCGCGGGAGCGCACCTGCTCCCACTGCCGCTCGCGAGCGGCCACCCGGAACCGCACGGCGGCCCCGATCACTCCGGGCAGCAGCAGGAAGACGAAGGCCGCGACCTTCTCGACGACCGGGGTCCCGTCCGTGACGGTCGCCAGGGCGCAGGCCGCGAGGGCCACCGCGCCGCCGAGCACGATCTCCCGTCCCGATCCCCACCGGGTCAGCGCGTACACCAGCATGACCACGACAACGCCGCTGGTGAGGCCGACCTCGCGCCGTGCGGCGACGAGCGAGGCCACCTGAAGCAGGATCACCGAGCCGAACGCCAGCACGGCCATCGCCAGTGGGCGGGTCCGGCGCCACATGGGCAGCAGGCACAGCCATACGGCGAACACCACCGCCACCGGCCGCCACACGACGTTCTCGCGCAGGGCGGCCTCCAGCGCCACACCGCCCAGGCCCACGGCGAGCAGCGCCCAGTCCCGCCACACCCGGACGGGCGCGTCTGGCGGCCGGGGCTCGTTCCACAGGGTTCGCAGGTCGTCTCGGAGCACGGTTCTCAGCCTCAGGCACCACGCCGTGCTGCGCATCGGCCGAAAGGACGGGGCGTCACTCCACCCCGGGGCCGACGGAACCACGGCCCGCGAGCCGATGTGGCGGAGCGCCGTGGCGACGAGCCTCGGCATCGGCGGCCGTACAAGTGCGGCCGACGACGTGGTTGGAGGACCCGATGCTCTCGAAAGCCCTGTTGCGCCTGGGCGTAAATGCCGCCCGCCATCCCTGGCGGGTGATCTCGGCATGGCTGATCGCCGGCACGCTCGCCGTCCTCGCCGCGATTGCCTTCGGCGGACGGACCGCGGACTCGATGACCGCTCCGGGGCTGGACTCCCAACGGGCCGCGGAACTGATCGAGCGGGCCGGTACCGGCCAGGAGGGGATGACCGCCCAAGTGGTCGTCACCCCCCTCGACGGCGGTGCGACCTTCTTCGACCGCGGCAGCGCGCGCACCGCTCTCACGCGGTTGCAGGCCGAGGTGAAGCGGCTGCCGCACGTGCTCGGCACGAGCGACCCGGCGGGCGCACTCGACGCGGGCGGGGAGACCGCCGTGCGCGGCGGCCTGGTCTCGGCCGACGGGCGGATCGCAGTCGTCCGGGTGCAGTATCCCGACCAGAGCCGGCTGTCGGGCGAAGACCTCGACGCCCTCGTCGATCTCGGTGACCGGCTGCGCGCCGAGCTGCCCCTGCGCATCGAGATGGGCGGGAACCTCTTCTTCGCCTTCTCCGAGGCCGACGGCGGCGCGAGCGAGCTGATCGGCATCCTCGCCGCGGCAGCGATCCTGTTCCTGGCGTTCGGTTCGCTCGTCGCCGCCGCGCTGCCGATCGGCATGGCGGTCTTCGGGCTGACCATCGGAGTCGCCGCGATGACGGTACTGGCGGGGGTGATGGACGTCCCGACCTTCGCCCCGGTCCTGGGCAGCATGGTCGGGCTCGGAGTGGGCATCGACTACGCGCTGTTCGTGCTCGCCAGGCACCGGGAGTACCTGGCGCGCGGGCTCG
The DNA here is from genome assembly GCF_042753785.1 of Streptomyces sp. NPDC059256. Taxonomy (NCBI): domain Bacteria; kingdom Bacillati; phylum Actinomycetota; class Actinomycetes; order Kitasatosporales; family Streptomycetaceae; genus Streptomyces; species Streptomyces sp. NPDC059256. The sequence continues at coordinate 132,884 of NZ_JBHYZO010000010.1, forward strand.
ATCCCCACGAGGCGGCGGGGCAGGCGGTGGCCACGGCGGGCAGACCCGTGGTCTTCGCCGGCGGCGTCGTCGTCGTATCGATCCTCGGCCTGGCGGTCGCGAACGTGCCGTTCATGGCGGTGGGCGGGCTCGCCGTCTCGATCGTCGTTCTGACCATGGTGGTCGCGTCGGTGACCCTGCTGCCGGCCTTGCTCGGCGCCGCCGGCCCGCGCCTGGGCCGGACCGGCCGGATCGGCCGGGCTCTGCGGACCAGGAAGCCGGGCCGACTCGCACGGCGGCGGGACACGGCGGCGGGCGCCGCTCCCGCCGCCGGTTGGCGGCGCTGGATCGGGCACGTCAGCCGGCACCCGGTGCTGTACGCGATCGGCGCGGCGGGGCTGCTGCTGACCGCGACGCTGCCCGTGCTCGGCCTGCGCGTCGGCCTCCCCGACGACGGCTCAATGCCCCAGAGCCGTACCGAGCGCCGCGCCTACGACCTCGTCGCCGAGGGGTTCGGCCCGGGCACCAACGGTCCCCTCGTCATCGCCGCGGACCCGGCCGGTGACCCGGGAGTGCTGGACCGACTCGTCGCAACGGTCGCGGCGGATCCTGGCATCGCATCCGTCGCGCCGACGCACATCGATCGGTCCAGTGGCATCGCGACCCTCGTGGTGTTCCCGACCACCAGCCCTCAGGACGAGGCCACGGCCGACACCATCGCCCGGCTGCGCACCGGGGTGCTGCCCACGGCGATCGGGCAAGGCCCGGCCAGGGCCCACGTCGGCGGCGCCACCGCGAGCCTCTCCGACGTGGGTCAACGCACCAGCCAACGCCTGCCGGTGCTCGTCGCCGCCGTGCTGGCGATGTCGTTCCTGCTGCTGGTGCTGGTCTTCCGCTCGGTACTCGTACCGCTCAAGGCGGTACTGCTGAACCTGCTGAGCATCGGCGCGGCCTACGGCATCATGGTCGCCGTCTTCCAGTGGGGCTGGGGAGGCGCACTCATCGGGCTGGAATCGACGGTACCGATCGTGTCGTTCATCCCGATGTTCCTCTTCGCCATCCTGTTCGGCCTGTCGATGGACTACGAGGTGTTTCTCCTCTCCCGCGTACGAGAGGAGTACCTGCGCACCGGCGACAACGGCACGGCGATCGTCGAGGGTGTCTCAGGCACCGCCCGGATCATCACCTCGGCCGCCCTCATCATGGTGGCGGTCTTCCTGTCCTTCGCCGTCGCCGAGGACCCCTCCACCAAGATGTTCGGACTCGGCCTGGCCACCGCGATCTTCATCGACGCCACGGTCGTGCGCATGGTGCTGGTACCGGCGACCATGACACTCCTCGGCCGGGCCAACTGGTGGCTGCCGAAGTGGCTGGACCGGATCCTCCCCCACGGTCCGGTCGGCACCGGCGACACCGACGCGGAATCCACGGGTGGGGCCCCGCGTCCACGGCTGGTTGACCGTTGACTCCAACTCCTGCCCGCCCTTGGCGTCCGGCACCTCAGCGCGTCACCTAGGGGCATATCGCATCGTGATCAACGGGCGGTCCTGGTGAGGCCCTTGATCCAGATCATCGAGGCGCGCAGGTGGAGACCGGCGAGGTAGCTGTCAGCAGTCTTGTTGTACCGGGCGGCGATGCCTCGCCATGCTCTGACTTGTTGATCAGACGTTCGACGGCGGTCCGCACCTTGTGCAGATCGACAGGCCGGAGTCGGGCTCCGTGTGGTAGCGGTGCGCGACCGCCCCTGGAGGCACCGGTCTTCAGACCCCGCTGCGCTTACGTTCGGCCACCAAGTCCAGTGCGACGTCGATGATCATGTCCTCCTGGCCGCCGACGTAACCGGCCTCGCCGACCCGCTGGAGGATCTCGTGCGCCGGCACCCGGTAGCGCTCGGCGGCGCGTTCGGCATGGAGCAGGAAGCTGGAGTAGACCCCTGCGTACCCTTGGGTGATGGCCGCCCGGTCCGCCCACGGCAGGCGCTCGATGAACGGGCGGACCACCTCGTCAGCCGCAGCCAGGACCGCCTGGGTGTCGACGCCGGTGGGAACGCCCATCCTCTCCAGGACGGGGACGAGGATTTCGGTGGGGGCGTTGCCTGCGCCCGCGCCGAGGGCGCACAGAGTCCCGTCGATCTGCCGAGCACCTGCCTCATAGGCGGCGAGGGAGTTGGCCACCCCCAGGGACAGGTTCTGATGCGCGTGGATGCCCACTTCCGCGTCCGCACCCAGTTCGGCGACGAGCGCGGCCACTCGGTCACGCGTCTGGTGCGGGAGCAGCGCCCCGGCCGAGTCCACGACGTAGACGCACTGGCATCCCGCGTCGGCCATGATCCTCGCCTGTCGGGCCAACGCCTCGGGGGTGATCCGGTGGGAGAGCATCAGGAATCCGACGGTCTCCATCCCCAGTCCTCTGGCTGCCGCGAAGTGCTGGATGGAGACATCGGCCTCGGTGCAGTGGGTCGCGATCCGGGCGATCCGGGCGCCCGCGTCATGAGCCTGCTCCAGCGACCGCACGGTTCCGACTCCCGGCAGCAGGAGCACCGCGATGCGGGCCCGGCGGGCCTCATTCGCCGCCGCCGCGACGAGGGCGAGCTCGTCGGTGCCGGAGAAGCCGTAGTTGAACGACGACCCGCCCAGGCCGTCGCCGTGCGACACCTCCACCACGGTGACCCCCGCGTCATCGAGGGCCCGCACCACCGCGCGTACCTGTTCTGCGGTGAAGCGGTGGTGTACAGCGTGGCTGCCGTCGCGGAGGGTCGAGTCCGTAATCTGCACGGGGACTGGGGACTTGGTGGCTTGCATGGTCATGCCTGGGCCTTCTTCCGGGCGAGCTGTTCTGCGACCTGCGCGGCGGCGGCGGTCATGATGTCGAGGTTTCCGGCCCAAGGGGGCAGATGGTCGCCGTTGCCGCGGACTTCGAGGAAGACAGCGACTCGGGCGTTGCCGTCCCAGTCGGCCCGTGCCTCGTCATACTGCGGGTCGGCGCGCAGTGTGTAGCCCGGGACATAGCGCTGCACGCGCTCCACCTGGCGTACGACGGATTCGGTGATGGCGTCGCGGTCGGCGTCGGCGGGGATCGAGCAGTAGACCGTATCCCGCATGATCATGGGCGGCTCCACGGGATTGAGGATGATGATCGCCTTGCCCCGCGAGGCACCGCCCACCTCTTCCACCGCCGCCGCCGTGGTCTCGGTGAACTCGTCGATGTTCGCGCGGGTGCCAGGGCCGGCCGAACGTGAGGCGATGGACGCGACGATCTCCGCGTACGCCACAGGGGCCACGGCGGAGACCGCGTTGACGATCGGGATGGTCGCCTGACCACCGCAGGTGATCATGTTGACGTTGGGGGCGTCGGCCAGGCGGTCGAGATTGACGGGCGGGCAGACGAACGGCCCTGTGGCCGCCGGAGTGAGGTCGATGGCCCGGATTCCGGCTTCGGCGTAGCGGGGGGCGTGGGCGAGATGCGCGCCGGCGGATGTCGCATCGAAGACGAGATCGGGTAGGCCGTCCTGGCTCAGCAGCCAGTCCAAGCCCCCGGCCGACGTGGTGACACCCAACTCCCGGGCGCGTGCCAGACCTGCGGAGTCCGGGTCCACTCCGACCATGGAGCGAAGGTCGATCAGATCGCTGCGGAGCAGCTTGACCATTAGATCTGTCCCGATGTGCCCGGGGCCGACGATGGCGGCGGTCAGCATGGGTACTCCTTGGAGAAGACGGCGGTGACCGTGCCGAGTCCGGCGAAGGCCGCGGTGACGACGTCACCTGCGGCGACCGGCAGCGCGGCGGTGAGTGAGCCGGGCAGGACGATGTGCCCGGCCTTCAGTCCGATGCCCAGCGTCGTCAGCGTGTTGGCGAGCCATACCAGCGCGTTGAGGGGATTCCCGAGCACGGCCGCGCCGGCGCCGGTGTCGGTGAGTTCACCGTTGCGGTACAGCAGACAGGGGGTGGAGGCCAGATCGATGGCATCCAATCGGACGGGGGTGGCACCGAGGACCACCCCACCGCTGGAGGCGTTGTCGGCGACCGTGTCCGCGAGGGTGATTCGCCAGTCCTCGATTCGAGAGTCGATGATCTCCAGGGCCGGTAGGACGAAGTCGACCGCCGCCGCAGCCTCGGCCGCGGTGACGCCGGGGCCCTCCAGCGGGCGTTTGAGGACGAACGCGAACTCCGGCTCGATCCGCGGCTGGAGGAACAGTCCGGGGTCGATGGGCGCCGAGTCCATGTGGAACATCGAGTCCATGAGATGGCCGTAGTCCGGCTGATCGACCTTCAGCTGGCGGCGCATGGCAGCTGAGGTGAGGCCGACCTTGTGTCCTTTGATCAGGGCTCCGTCGGCGAGCCACCGCTCCACCTGGAGTCGCTGGATCTCATAGGCGTCGGCTGCCCCAAGTCCGGGAAGGGCCTCTGATGGCGGGCGGACGGGAGTCCGCGTCGCGTAAGCGTCCAGCAGTTCGGCCGCGGCCTTCTCCCGGGCGTGGGTGTTCATACGGGTTCCGTCCATGACGGTCCTTTGTGTCGAGTCGGGTGCTCCCGGCGGCCCGGGCGAGCCGGGTGCGAAGGGATGCGCGAAGTGGGGCGCCGCCCGGTCAGCCGCGTGCCTTCAGTGAGCGCACCAGGTACGCCCAGGCGTCGGCGAGTTGACGGGGGCCGTAGCAGCGGTCGCGTTTGGCCAGTGCCTCGGCCGGGTCGAAGTGGGCGGCGTTCTCGGTGTGTTCGGCGTTCTTAGCGTTCTCGGCGTCTTCGGCGTCAGCGTTCTTGAAGTAAGGGGAGCTTCCGCTGGCGGCTGCGACGGCCAGCTGCATACGGCACGCCTTCTCCAAGAAGATCGCCGTCATCACCGCCGTGGGCACATCGGGACCCACCGTCACCAGCCCGTGCCGGTGCAGGAGCAGGGCGTTGCGGTCGCCGAGCGCTGCGGCGACGGCTTCGCCCAGTTCGGGGGTGTGGATGAGGTCGCCCGTCTCGGTGAAACGCGCAATGTCGGGCGGCCAGAAGAGGGTCCCTTCATGTCCCACGGGTCGCAGTGGGAGCCCGGTGGCCGCGAAGGCCACCGCCGACTCCCCGTGGCTGTGGACGATCGCCCCCACATCAGGGCGGGCAGCCATGATCGCGGTGTGAATGGGGTACTCCAGATGGACGCGGCCCTTCCCACCTATCGGCCGCCCTCTGCGGTCGATCCGGACGACTCGGTCGGCAGTGATCTCTTCCATGCCGAACCCGGCCGCCTTCAACCACACGTCCTCTCCGTCCGGATCGCGCCGGGACAGATGCCCCCACACCAGATCGGCGTTGCCGTGCGCGGCCAGGACCCGGCAGCCGAGGGCGACTTCCTGCGCGGGTGTCACGTCGGGTCCCCGGCGAGGAAGTTCCCGACCACGGTGTTGAACTGCTCGGGCTGCTCGAACATCGGCCAGTGACCGGCGTCGGTGATCATGTCGAAGTGTGCGTTCGGCATGATCTCAGACGCCCTGCGCCCCACCTCGGCGGGCGTGGTCGGATTGTGGTCGGTCCACACCACCAGTGTCTTTGCCGTGATCCGCGCCAGCTCCGCGTCACCCAGCATGTAGGCCCGGTTCCCCTCGCCGGGTTGCTCGGCGACAAGCTTGGCCTGGGCCTTCTCTGTGCCCGGAAGGGTGTAGTACCGGTAGCGGCATTCCACGAGTTCGTCGGTCACCACGCCCGGATCGACCATGAGCCATTCCAGACGCGCCCGGACGCTCTCCCGGGTCGGCGCCGCCGCCGCCTTCGCGGTGACCGCCTTGACCTGGGCGTGGACTCGCTCGCTCTCCTCCTTGCGCCCCTCGTCCGACAGCAACAGACCGGCGCCGGTGACGGAGACGACCCTGCCGACCCGGTCGGGGTGGTGGAGCGCGGTGTGGAGCGCCGTCCAACCTCCCAGTGACTGGCCCACGAGATGGGCGCGTTCGGCGCCGATCGCATCGAGGAACCCGATGAGGTGTTCGGTGAACAGCGGCGCGTGATAGGTGACATCGGTGGGCCGGGCGCTCAGACCGTGCCCGATGGCATCGATGGCGTACACCCTCAGTCCTCGCTCGGCAAGCGGGACGACGTTGCGAAGGAATCCCTCTGCGTGACCGGTCAGCCCGCCCATCAGGATGACGGGGTGTCCTTCGCCGGCTTCGATGGAACGGGTCCGCCAGCCGGCGGCCTCGCGGAAGCGGACCTCGGCGCCGAGTGAATCAGTCCAGAATGACATCGGTGTTTCCTTCTCCCAGGAATCGGTTGAGGAGTTCGTTGACCTGCCGGGGCCGCTCGAACTGGGGCCACTGCTTGGCGCCCGGTACGGTGGCGACCGCCGCGTCGGGGACAGCGCGGGCAGCGGCCTCGACGACCGTCAGCGGGGTGTGGCCCAGTTCCCCGCGCAGGAAGAGCGTGGGGACAAGGAGCCCCGCCAGCCGCTCCTGGGTGAGGAGCCAGCGGGTGTTGTCCGCCGCACGCACCCGCCGATGGACGTCCCGGGCCTCGGGCGGCCCGTAGAGCCGAGTGCGTACCTCGACCAGTTCTTCGTCCACACTGGCCGGGTCCGCGAGCAGCCCGCCGAGCCGCGCTCGGACGGCGTCGGCCGTCGGCTCCTCATAGGCCCGACCACCTCGCTGATATGCGGCCCGCACCGTGCTGTCCGCCAGCCGTTCGGCCTCCGACTGGAGCCCGGCGGGTTCGATCAGGGCGAGCCTGCGAACCCGGTCGGGAGCCTCCAGCGCTGTCAGCGCGGCGGCCCAGGCGCCGAGCGATTGGCCGACCAGATCGGCCTCGGCGAGGTCGAGCGCGTCCAGTACGGCCCGTACATGGCCGGCGAGTTCATCGATCGTGTACTGACCTTCGGTACTGCGGCCGGTCAGTCCGTGCCCGAGGAGGTCGATCGCGATCGCCCGGCGGCCGGGTGCGGCGACGGCGGCCACATTGCGGGTGAAGGTCTCCAGATGTCCCCCGCGTCCGTGGAGGAAGAGCACGGCGGGCCCGGACCCCAGGGAGATTGTGCGGGTGGGTACTCCACCGGCGTTGATGTGTCTGACCTCGGCCCCGAGCAGGTCGGTCCACAGGCTCACAGGTGGTCCCGGAGAAAGCCCAGGGTCCGCTCCCAGGTGAGTCGGGCGGCCTCCGGCCGGTGGTTGGGGTGGGTGTCGTCGTGGTAGGCGTGCCCCGCGCCCTCGTACACATGGACATCGGTCGGATGGCTGCTGCGCCCGAGGGCTTCGGTGAGTCGGGCGACCTGGTCGAGCGGGATGACCGCGTCGGCTCCACCGAAGTGCGCCTGGATGGGGCAGCGGACCCGGTCGGCGATGTCGATGCGGGAGCGGACCGCGCCGGTCGGGCTGTAGGCGGCGGGCAGTTCGGGTATGCCGTACAGCGGTATTGCGCACGACAGACGGTCCGACTGGGTGGCCCAGACGATGGCAAGACCGCCCCCGAGGCAGAAACCGACGACTGCAGCGCGGTCTGCGTCGACGTCGGCGCGGGCGGCGAGGTAGTCGAGTGCGGCGTCCAGGTCGGGGATCGCCTGTTCGTCGCGGGCGGCCAGGAACGCCTTGGCCCGGCGTTCTTCTTGAGTCGTGTAGTCCTGGGGCGGCCTGCCACCGATCCGGCTGAACAGATCGACGGTCAGGACGGCGTAGCCTTCGGCGGCGAGTTGTTCGGTGACGCGCTGTCGGTGGGGAATGACCCCGAGGTTCTCGTGCACCATGATCACCGCTGGGGGGCGTTCGGCGCCCAGCGTTGGCAGGGCCAGATAGCCGCGGATCTCTGTGTCCCCGCTGCGGAAGGTCACCCAGTCCGCGGTGACTGCATCCATGGTCTCTCCTTAACGCTGTCAGGTTCCGGTCCTGGGTGGGACCGTTGAGTGGGCGGCGCGGCTTCGCAGCTCCTGTATCAGGGCGGCGATGCTTTCAAGGCGCCGACGGGGCATCCGGACGGTGGGGCCGCAGACAGCGACCGCGCCCGCGGGGCGTCCCGCGACGAGGATGGGGACGGCCACTCCCGCGATGCCTTCGATGAACTGGTCGTTCTCTATTGCGTAGCCCCTGGTTCGGCTCGCTTCGATCTCTTGGAGGAGTGCGCCGGGATCGGTGATGCTCAGGGGGGTGCGCTGGGCCAGCCGCAGTTGCGGGACGATCCTCTTCGTCTCCTCCGGGGGCAGGGCGCTGAGGATCGCGCCGCTGATGCAGCCGTTGGCGAGGACGGAGCGCTGACCGATCGAGGAGAGTGCCTCGGGGCTGGGACCCAACTCACGTCTGCCGGTGATGATCAGCGAGCGGTCCCGCCAGTCGACCTCGGCGATCAGTACGGTCTCCCCGGTGGCACGGGCCAGTTCCGCGGCGACGCCTTGCGTGAGGTGGGCCAGGGCCGTCGTGGTCGACACCAGGCTGCCCAGTTCGAGCAGCCGGGTGCCCAGCACATAGGCTCCGTCGTCCTCCTGCCGCAGGAATCCCCGTGCGACCAGAGTCACCGCGATGCGATGGGTGCTGGTCTTGGGCAGTCCGGCGACCTCGGCGAGCTCGGAGAGCTGCAGACGGGGGTAGGCCGCGCTCAGGGCGCTGAGGATGTCCAGTGCTCGGTCGACCGATTGGACGCCGCGGCGACGCGGACCGGTGCTGTGGTGTGCCATCGGGGAGTCCGCCTTATGCGCAGTAGGGGGGTGCCTCGCTGACGTTGGCCTGGGTGATCAGCAGGTTCGGCACGGTGGAGATCTTTTGTACCCCTTCCTGTCGGTGCATGAGCCCCACCACGTTGTCGATGGCCATCTCGCCGACGGACCTCGGGGTGTTACTGACGGTCGCGGCGATCTCGCCGTCCCGGATTCCCTCGATGCCCTCGGGGCTGCCGCCGTTGGTGACGACCTTGATGTCGTGGCGCTTGGCCGCCTTGAGTGCTGCGAGGACGCCGATCGCCATGTCCTCGTTGTGGACGAAGATGTACTGCACCTTGGGGCTGGCCTGGAGCATGTTCTCGGCCACGTCCTGTGCCTTGGCCCGCTGCCAGAACGCGGGCTGGTCGAAGACGACACGGGCCTGCTTCGGCAGCGCCTTCTTGAACGCGGCGTCCATCAGGTCGGCCGCGGCCCCGGGCGCCCCGCCGATGACTCCGACCTCGACGGGCTTGCCCGCGCGGTCCTTGCCGAGCCATTCGCCGAGTTGTTTGCCCACACCCGCGACGTCGGTGACGACGGCGCCGAGGATTTTGGACTGGTCAACGGCGGCGACCGAGGTGAGGAAGATGGGGATGTTCGCCCGGTTGGCACGGGTGATACCGCCCTCCAGCGCGTCCATGTTCACCGTCTGAACGATGATCACATCAACCTGTTTGGCGATCATGTCGTCGATGTTGGACAGCTCTTTGGCCGGGTCCATCGCCGAGTTGGCGGTGAGCAGTTCCACCTTGTCCTTGTCGGCACGCGCCTGCATCGCTCTGAGCAGACAGGTGTGGAACTCGATGTTGTTTCCGTTGACGAAGCCGATCGTGAGCTTCTTTTCCTTGTCGACCGGAGCTGCGTTCGTGCCCTTGCCCTTGTCCACGGAGCAGGCGCCGACCAGAAGTGCGAGGGCTGCGGTGAGGGCCAGTGGTGCGGTGAGGCGTCGGGTGGTGGTGCGGCTCATGACGTTTCCTTTCACCGGGGGAAGGGGGGTGGCTCAGGTGCGACGGCCGCGCTGGTGGTTCACAATCGCGGCGATCATCAAAACGGTGCCGACGGCGATGTCCTGGTAGACGGGGTCGATCTGGAGGAGATTGAGCGAGTTGGCGACCAGGCCGAGCAGCAGGACACCCAGGACCGTGCCGACCAGTGTTCCGCTGCCGCCGTGCAGCGAGGTGCCTCCGATGACGACGGCGGCGACGACGGTGAGTTCCAGTGGCAGGCCGCCCGTGCCGGGGCTGGCCGCGCCGAGTCGCGCGACGAGCATCACACCGCCGAGAGCCGCCAGAAAGCCGCCGAGTGCGTACAGGAGCAGCTTGCTGCGCACCACCGGGATGCCGGAGAGGCGCGCGGCGCTCTCGTTGCCGCCGATGGCGAAGGCGTTGCGGCCGAACGCGGACCAGCGCATGAGCAGTCCCACCGCCACGCACACCAGTACGGCCAGGACCACCAATGAGGGAATTGCGCCGAACAGTTCACCGAAGCCGAGGACGGAGAGGTGGTCGCCGATGCTGACGCTCATGCCGTCGAGGAGCAGCAGCGCAAACCCGGTCAGGATGGTGGAGGAGGCCAGGGTCGCCACGAAGGGAGCGACGGAGAAAACCGTGACGACGCCCCCGTTGACCAGGCCGATGGCGGTACCCAACACCAGGGCGATCAGGACCGCAACCCATTCGTTCACACCGCTCTGGATGAGCTTGGCGACAACGGCATGGGAGACGGCCGCGATCGCTCCGAGCGAGAAGTCGATGCCGCCCGCGGTCATCAGCAAGGTGAGCCCGGCGGCCAGTACGGCGACGACCGCGATCTGCTGTGAGACATTGACCAGATTGGGCGTGGTCAGGAAGACATCGCTGTTGAGTGAGGTGAACATGCCGATCAGCAGCAGGACGCTGAGCAGTCCGAAGTGGCGGGCGACACCGGGCGGCAGGCTCAGGCCGGTCCGGTCGCGGAAGGCGGATGCGGCGCTCATGAGACGTGTCCTCCTACGGTGAGCGAGACGAGATCGTCCCGGGACAGCTCGCCCCGGTGTAGTTCGGCGACGGCGCGTCCGCCGCGGATGACGACCACCCGGTCGGCCAGTCGTCTGACCTCGTCGACGTCGGCCGAGGTCAGGAGTACGGCCGCACCTCGGTCGGCGAGTTCGTCAACCATCTGGTGAATATCGGCCTTGGCCGCCACGTCCACGCCGCTGGTGGGCTCCTCCAGCAGGCAGACCGTCGTCTCGGTGTCGAGCCACTTCGCCAGCAGTACCTTCTGCTGGTTGCCGCCGGACAGGGAGTCGACGGCGGGGTCGGCCGCCAGGGTGATGACTCCGTAGCGCCGGCGGGTATCAGCGGCCCTGCGGTGCAGCACTGCCCACCGCACCAACCAGGGCCGTTTCATGCCCCGGTCGGCCAAGGCCAGGTTCTCGTCGACGCTCAGGCCGGGGACCAACCCGTTCACCAGCCGGTCGCCGGTGACACAGCGCAGCCCCGCGGACAGCGATGCGCGGATGCTGCCGGTCCGCAACCGGTTCCCGCCCACCCGGACGGTGCCGGTCGAGGGTTGTCGCACCCCGCTGAGCAGCGGGAAGAGTTCGCGCTGCGCGTCCCCTGCAGGGCCGAGCACAGCCACGATCTCGCCCGCCCTGATCGTGAGGTCGAAGTCCCGCAACCGGTCCCCGCCGAGCTGGTCCAGTTCGAGGGCGGCCACCCCAAAGGTCCTCTTCCTCACCACCGGTTCGGCGACCAGTCGGTCGCCGATCATGGCTCGGACCAGGGCGGGGAGATCTACGTTCTCGATCGCCTCGGTCAGCGCGGTCCGACCGTCCCGCATCACCGTGATCCGGTCGGCGAGGGCCAAGACCTCGTCCAGGTGATGGGAGATGTAGACGACCGCTGTGCCGCGGGAACGCAGTTCACGGACCAGGTCGTGGATACGGGCGGCGTCCGCGCCGCCGAGCGCGGCGGTCGGCTCGTCCAGGATGAGGATCCGCCCGCCCACGTGCACCTCCCGCGCGATCTCGACGAGCGTCTGCTGCGCGGGGGTCAGATCGCCGACAGCGGCCTGCACGGGAACCTCGACACCCAGATCGTCAAGGGCGCTTGCCGCCTCGTTGCGTACGGTGGACCAGTCCACCCGGCCCGCCCGATGGGGGAGCCTCCCCAGCAGCAGGTTCTCCGCCACCGTCAGATCGGGCACCAGAGTGCGCCGCTGGTGAACGATGCTCACCCCGAGGGCCCGCGCTCGCCGGGGGGTGAGCGTCGGACAGCTCGCGCCGCCGACCAGGATCTCGCCGTCATCGGGGGCCAGCGCCCCGCAGACGACCTCAACGAGTGTCGACTTGCCCGCTCCGTTCATGCCGGCGAGGGCATGTACCTCGCCGGGGAGGAGGGTGAAGTCCACCTCCCGCAGGGCGTGCGCGCCACCGAAGGACTTGCTGACCCCGCGCAGTTCGAGCGCGGGCTCGACGGTGGCCGCTTCTTGGCGCCCGGTCGTCATCTGTCCCTCCTCCGTTGCGAGGGGTACATCGCGTGGTGGGCGATGCCCAGGACGACCATGAGGTTGCGCAGCGCCACCGGGTTCATGCCGTGGGCGAGCAGCCAGGTGGCGTCCGTGTTGCCGACCGCCCGTTTCTCGGCCTCGCTCAGGGTGTAGGCGCCGAGCACCGACGACGGGGATCGGTGGAACCGCTCCAGGAGCGCGGGGTCGTGTTCCAGTTCGCGGGCGAGCCGGTTGAGGCCGACGATGCTCATGGCGCCTCCTGGACGTCGAATCCGCAGATGCCGATGCCGACGGTCCAGGAGGGCATGGCCTCGTAGGCGAGGACACGGGCCGGACCGCCAGCGGCGGCAGCGGCGATCAGCCAGGTCCGCACCTCCAGCGCGCCGTTGCCCGCCTCGTCCTGAATCCGCTCATCGCTCCAGGAGGCCGCTTCGTCCGCCCGTCCCTCGGTGAGCAGGGCGAGGAAGTCGCGGTCGAACTCCTCGTTGATCTCCCCGAACCGCGGCAGGCCCACCCAGTGGGAGAGCCCCCCGGTGGCGACAACACCGATCCGGGCGCCGCCGGGCAGGCCCCCCGCGGCTGCGGCGATCGCCTTCCCCAGTTCCAGGCAGCGCCCCAGGACGGGCAGGGGTTCGGTGTTGCAGTTGACGAAGAGCGGGACGACGCCGGCTGCTCGGGCCGAAGGCAGCTTGGTCAACGGCACCATGAAGCTGTGGTCCAGGTGCATGGTGTGGGAGCGCGATATCTCGAAGCCCCGCTCGGTGAGCCCCTTCAGGAGATACTCGGCGAGGACCGGCCTGCCGGGCACCGTTCCGCCCGGATTGCCGAACTCGGCCCAGCCCTGGTGCTCATCGGCCAGCCCGATGCAGAAAGCCGGGTAGTTCTCCAGACCGAACGTCTCGTAGTGGTCGGTGGCCACGACGATCACCGCGTCGAGCTCTGCCTCGGCGATCTCGCGGTCGAGCCGCTCCCAGGCCGCGTGGAGTACCGCGGAGCGCTCGGGGTCGGCGTCCGGGTTCTTCACGATGGCGCCGACGTGGGAAGTGGCGGCGGCGAGTACGACGCGTCCCATCAGCGCCCACCTCCGCCGTCTGCGGTGAGCCGGACGTCGTCGGGGTGCGGGGCGTCCCGCCGTACAACATCGGTGGAGTGCAGCACTCCACAGCCGGGGCAGGCGTACTGGCGCAGCTCAAGGCCCTGGTCCAGGCGGGTGGCGTGGCTCAGTTCGTGAATTGCTCTGGTGGCCCGGGTCGCCGCGTACAGTCGCCAGGGTTCGCCTGCCGGTGCGAGCACCCGCGAGCAGGTACACGCGGTGAAGCGGCTGCCGGCGATCTCCACGATGTGGAGGACGTCGCCGAGGGGGTGGACACGGGTGGCGGGTCCGTCCGGAACCTGTGGCTGGGACCGGGATGCGGGCCAGGCCCTGCGCTCCTCGCGGATCTTCTCGCGTTGCCGGGCGGTGGCCTGGGGGTCCACCCGGCCGTCCTCGCCGAGCACCGCCCGGTAGATCCGTCGAGCGGCATCGGGGGTGACCGCCCCGAAGTCGAGGTCGGCCTGTACCTCCTCGGCGGGGCGCTCCAGCGGGTCGCCCCAGCCGCCACCTGCCTGGGGGACGGTGGCGAGGACGTCGTAGTCGTTGAGGTGGTAGAGGCCCTGTCGGCCGCGCATTGCCGGTTGGTCGCCGGACAGTTCGGAGACCGTGGGAATCCTCCCCGCGGCGAACCGGTCGGCCAGATCCGTGTCATGCAGGACGGTACGGGTGTTCTGCGCTCCCGGGTATCCGCCGAAGATGCCGGTCGAGTTGGGTACCTCCCAGCCGTGCGCCGAGTTCAGCGCGGTGACGTCCCGCCCGCCGCGTACGGTGTAGACGGCGCCCATGCTCATACCGCCACGGCGGCGTCCGGCTCCACCGGAGTCGGCGACCAGGCCACGCCACACGTACAGCAGCGGCGAATCCATCTCCACCGCCTCGACGTTGGAGATCCGTTGCCGTTCGATGTTGTGTTGTCCCTGGGTCCAGGCTCCGTCCCGGTGTGCGTAGGCGCCGCCGCCGGTGGCCAAGCAGTCCATGATCACGTATGTCTGGCGGGCCCTGTTCTCACCGGCCCCGGTGAGAACGAACTTGTCGGGTCCGCCGGCCGGGACGGCCTGGGCTTCGCAGAGCAGTTCGTCGGAGCAGGCGGCGAGCTTGGACAGGCATTCGATGGCAGTCATCTCCACCAGCCAGCCGGCCTCCAGCGCGCCGCCGCTGACGGCGGCCGGGCGGGTCGCGTTGCAGATCAGGCCCTCGGGACAGATGACCTCGACCGGCTTGAACAGGCCCTCGTTCCAGGGCGCGTCAAAGGCCAGCGTCGGCAGCAGGGCCGCCGCGATGCCGGCCATCATGCCTGAGTAGGCACAGTTGATGTAGCCCTTGGCCTGCGGCGACGAGGCGGAGAAGTCGAACTCCAGGGTCTCACCCCGTTTGGTGACGACCAGGTCGACCTCATAGGTGGCACTCTCGGTCGACAGGGCCAGACCGCCGTCGTTGTCCAGAAAGGCCCGGGAGTGGACCCGTGCGTCCGGCAGCTTGGCCAGCCGGTTGCGCAGCCGTCGCTCCGAGAGGGTGATGAGGTTGCTCATCACCGTGCGGACGGTATCGGCTCCGTACTTCTCAGCGAGCGCGGTCATGGCGCGGATCGCCGTGTTGTTGGCACCGATCAGGGCCCGCAGATCGAGGTTGACGGTGGGAGCCATCCGGGTGTGGGCCAGGATCAGGTTCCACACGTCGGTGCGGACCCGTCCGCCGTCGACCAGTTTGGTCGGCGGCATCTGTAGCCCTTCCTGGTACGAGTCGGTGGCGTCGATGCAGAAGCTGCCGGGTGTCATGCCGCCGACGTCGACCATGTGACACATGGCGCCGGTCCACGCGAGGAGTTCGCCGTCGTGGAAGATCGGCGCTATGAGCCCGACGTCCTGTGCATGGACCGTGCCCTTCCAGGGGTCGTTGACGATGAACATGTCGCCGGGGTTGATGCCGGGGTCTTCGGTGCAGTCCTCGATGACGGAGCGGGTGATGGCGGCCATGGAGGAGGAGTGCGAGAGGATCGTGCGGCCCATCGCAGCGACGGAGCCGTCGGGGAGGTAGAGCCCCACGTTGTAGTCGCTGGCCTCGACAACGTGCGTGGAGCCGGAGATCGCGGCCAGGGTCGCGCCCTGCTCGTCGGTGATGGCCAGCAGTCGGTGGCGGATGACCTCGAAGGTAACGGGGTCGATGGGCCTGGTGGGCGTGTCGGTGGCGGTCACGCGTCCCCCTTGCAGTCGATGACGAGATTGCTGTGACGGTCGACAACGAGCGACTGGGAGGGGCCGACCACCACGGTGGTGCCGGCGAACTCCAGGATCGCCGGGCCCCGCAGGGCGGCTCCGGCGCCTAGGTCCTCGCCGCGGTAGACACTGGTGGGGTGGCTTCCGATACCGGGAAAGTGGACATCGCGCTCGCAGAGCCAGGCCGCCGCGACGTCCGGGACGCCGGGGTAACCGCCTTCGGAGACCTCGGTGACACCGACCCGGCCTTCGACCCGCAGCGTATGGATCTCCACACCGGCTCCCAGCAGAGCTGTTCCGGCGCCGTAGATGCGCTCGTAGACCGTGCGGAACTCATTGATCAGGCTCCGCAGGACCTCGGTGGTCACCTCGCCCTCAGGGACGGCGATGGGCAGTTCATGGGACTGTCTGCGGAACTTCAGGTAGGCGATGCGACTCAGCCTGATCCGCGCGTCCCCGTCGAGGTCGTCGCGGCACCGCGCGGCCAACTCGTTCAGGGTGCCGTCGATCCTCTCCGCGTCCAGGTGGACCGCAGGGTCCGTCACGCCGGGCGGGGTGCGGTGGACCTCCGTGGTCTGCACCGCGCGGTAGCGGTCCGACGTGACCGTGCCGTAGGCCGAGTGAACGGTGGAGGTGGGCGGCACGACCAGCGTCGCGATGCCAGCTGCCTCGGTGTAGGCGTACGCATGGGTCGGGCCTGCGCCGCCGTACGCGTAGACGGCGAAGTCACGCGGGTCGTGACCCTGCTCGACGGTGACCTTGCGCAGCAGGTCGGCCATCTGGTTGTCGGCAACACGCTTGATGCCGGCCGCCGCCTCCTCGACGGTGAGGCCGAGCGGATCGGCAACGTGTTCGCGGATGGCCTTCTCGGCGAGTGACCGGTCCAGTGGCATCCGGCCGCCGAGGAAGCGGGAAGGGTCGATGATCCCGAGGACCACATCTGCGTCGGTGACCGTGGGGCGGTCGCCGCCCCGGGCGTAACAGGCGGGCCCCGGCACCGATCCAGCGCTCTGTGGGCCGACGACCAGGACGCCGGACTCGTCGACTCCCGCGATGGAGCCGCCACCCGCGCCGATGGCGGTGACCTTGATACGGGGCAGGGCCAGATGGAGGTCGCCAACCTCACTGACGCGCTCGACAACCGGCTCCCCATCGATGATCAGACCGACGTCGAAGCTGGTCCCACCCATGTCGGAGGTGATCACATGAGGGTGGCCCAGACGGCGCGAGAGGGCGGTCGACGCCAGCACCCCGCCCGCCGGGCCCGAGGTGAGCATGGAAGCGGAGCGCCGTGCGGCGTCCTCCGCCCGCATGACGCCACCGCCGGAGTCCATGATCGAGAAGTCTCCGGTGAACCCCGAGCCCCGCAGTCGGTTCTCCAGGTTGGCGACGTAGTCGCGGATCACCGGACCGAGGTAGCTGTTGACGACGGTCGTCGCCGAACGCTCGTACTCCCCGATGACGGGGGCGACCTCGTGCGACAGCGTCAGATACGCCTCGGGCCACTCGTCCCGCACGATCCGGGCCACCGCCGCTTCGTGGTCGCTGTTGACGAAGGACCACAGGAACGACACCGCGAGTGCTTCAACGCCGTCGTCGCGCAGCAGACGCAGCGTCGCCCGTACTTCCTGCTCATCGATCGGGACGACTTCCGCGCCCGAGGCGTCGATACGCTCGGTGATACCGGCGAGACGGGACCGGGGGACGATCTGCCCGGGGTTGCGGCGGCGGCTGTAGTGACCGGTCGCCGCCCCCATGCCCACCCACGAGGTCATCGAACGCTGGATCAGCATCGTGTCCGTGAAGCCGCGCGTGGTGAGCAGAGCGGTCACGGCGCCCTTCCGCTCGATCAGAGCGTTCGTCGCCGCCGTGGTGCCGTGGGCGAAGTAGACGATGTCGGCGCAGAAGGACCGCAGATCCAGACCGTAGGACTCGGCAGCCAACCGCAGGGCGTTGAGGACTCCCTCCGAGCGATCGTGCGGAGTGGTCGGAGACTTGAAGATCCGTGGCGCGCACTGGTCCTGGAGGACGACGAGATCGGTGAAGGTCCCACCGACGTCCGTGCCCACGAAGAAGCCCGTCGCGGCACCATGCTTTCTTTCCACGCTGCCTCACAAGAAAAGGAAATATGACGCGAGAACTACTGAGAAGTCGGGCAAGCAACGAAGTCCGGCATATGCGCTGCATCCCGGGATTACTGTGAGCCGATGGCCGTATCGGATCAATGCCTCAGTCCGCATGGCGAAACGCCGCAGCTAGAACCTTGATCATTTAGTGAGAAGTGAGTTGGAACACGTGAAATCAAGCCATGGCGCAGCGATCGGATGGCTCTGCGATGCAAGAGCGCGGCTGCTCGTTTCCGTCGCCTAGGTCTTCATCCACGACTTCGTGACGGTGGATGTGAGGGGCGGTATGGATTCTGGCGCTGGTACCTGCTCGCCGAGGCCCCGAGTCCGAATGCCCGACATGCCCGACACCGTCTCACCCACTCGCCTTGCGGCCGACCTCACTGGGCCGGCCCGCTGAGACGATCGCCCAGAGGACCGCTATGACGACCGGGCAGAGGACCGCTATGACGGCACCGCCCGAATGGCCGAAGGTCAACGGCCGGCTACGCCCAAGGCAGAGACGGCCGACGACCAGACCGTGACGCGCGGCTGACCCGTGCGCCTACGGAGTCCCAGATCCGATCGGACGTCTGGCCGCCGGGCCCGGGCGGCGCCTTGCGATCTCCGACCAGGCGCCGCCTTGCAGACCGCAGCGCAGGCCGTCGAGATGCTCCTCATCGAGGACCACAGCCGGATGAAGCTCGACGTCACGACGCCCGACGACCGCATCCATCGCCAGCAGCACCGACTGCTGCCCGTCCCCCGCCCCGAGGGACTGGGGCACGGCGTCGCAGGAGTTCAGAGGGCGAGTGGAGCACATCGGCATGCCGTGACGGTGCAGGGCGACCGTCCGGCAACGTCGAGTCGGTCTCAGCCACCAGCCTTGAAGCCGCACCCGCGACCACTTCCTTCCACCCCGCCTTTGGTGCGGTGCTCGCGGTGGAAGAGCTGGAAGGTACGCGGAAGATGGACACGCAACCCAGCGCGGTGTGACGTCGAGCTCACTCGGAGGAGTCCGTGGACTTGCGCCGGTTGCCAGGATTCGGCTGGCCCCTGGGCGGTGCACTCAGCCGAACTGAGCGTGACCGATGAATCTGTGACGTGAGGCCGGTCCACATTTGTGACACCCAAGGAAGGGACACCGCCATGTCGGAGCTTCTCGTCGACTTCATCACCTCCCTCGACGGCCATGCGTCGGGAGAGGGATGGCCCGGGTTCTGGGGCCTCGAAGGCCCGGAGTACCTCGCATGGCTCGGCAAGCAGCCCGAGCCCACCTACCTGATGGGAGCGAACACCTACCGCCTGATGTCGGGCTTCGCCGCGGGCGAGGTCCCGCAGGGCCAGGACGAGTTCAGGCCCGAAGAGGAGGCATCCGTCGACGAACTCACACAAGCGTCCAAGGTGGTGTTCTCCTCCTCACTCAAGGAGCCACTGACGTGGGCCAACTCCACACTCGTCCGCGACGACGCCGTCGAGTCGGTCCGCGCCATGAAATCGAGTGGCTCGGGGCTCCTGAGCACGATCGGCAGCCTCAGCCTGTGCCGGTCCCTGCTGCGAGCCGGACTTGTCGACCGCTTCCGTGTCGTCATGTTCCCGGTGATCACTGGAGCCACGGGCGAAGAACGCATCTACGACGGCTATCCGGACGTCGCCCTGGAGATGATCGAGCACCACACCTTCGACGGCCGCATCCAGTTGGTCGAGTACAAGCCCCGCGTGCTCGACCATCCACCGCTCGGCACCCCTGCGTGATATCGCCCCGACGGTGCCGCGCCTTCTCCCAGCGGCCACCGACGATCCGGTCGATCTCCAGTACCGCACCTCCCACAGGAGGCGTTATCGAGCGGCTACAAGGAGCAACCGCATCCGGCCCTCCTCCACCAAACAGAGCGATTCAAGCCGCTCCGTGCAGCCCTACCAACCGATGACCTCAAAGCGGGCCGGGCCGGAGGAGGCCGTGGCGGGTCTCGGCGCAAACGGTCGTCACCCTTCCAGGTCCGCCACGAACCTCCCGAGCTACCGACTCCCCAACAGCACCTTCCAGGAGGGTCATTGGCCCTGTGCCCAGGGACTCGTCAAGTACCTCGGGTGCGCACCCCCGTCGGCTGAACACCCACGACCTCCTCACAGGGCACGTGTCGGACGTCCGCCATAGCCAAGGCCCGCGGCACCATCGGGCGCCGTTCTCGTTCGCTGGCGGTGCTCGGCGTTGAGGGCGGTCGGCCGCTCCAGGCCCTTGGTGGTGCGTCAGGAAAGTCGGCAATCGGTCAGCATGAGTCCTGAAGAACCTAGGGAATGATGCCTGAACGTGCGACTCGCTGTAAGGTATTCAAACCGCCCTTGACCTGCAAAAACGCAGGCAGGGAGCCTAGTTCTGGGAGTACCTCGATGCTGCGCACGATGTTCAAGTCCAAGATCTAGCTATTTGGCGTTGCCGCAGGTCAGCAGCATCATGTTCCCCCCTCAGGTCAGCAACCGGTCAGTATGCGTCCCGGACGTGTCCCTGCTTGCTGACCTGCGACCTGCAGTGCGGCGCCTGAGCATGCTTCTTAGGCCGGAACGGATGGTGCACGACACATGGCCCGACAGCTCGCCCGCGGTATGGGTTCCTTCTTCAAGGGCTGCGGCTGCGCGAAGCCAACCCGCTGCCCCCACCCGTACTCGATCCGCTTCCGCGACGCGCTGGGCAAGCAGCGCGAGGAGTCCGGATACGCCACGCAGGATGATGCGATCGAACGCCTTACGCAGCTTTACGCGGTGAAGAAGACCACGGCGCCCTCCGTGGCGGCGGCCCGCCGTGAACTGGGTCAGTTGACGGTCGAGGAGTACGCGAAGCAGTGGCGTCCCCGACAGCTCAAGATGACGGACTACTCCACGGGAGAGCACGTCGACAGCTCGATCAACGTGCACATTGTCCCGCGTCTGGGATCGCGGAAGCTGAACTCGGTCACACGGATCGTGGTCGAACGGTTCCTGGACGAGATGGAGGGCGACGGAGTCGGTCGGGAAACCAGGTGAGCATATTGCGCGTCCTCAAGACGATCCTGCGGGACGCGTACACCAAGGGGGCCATGGCGGACGACCCGGTGAAGGGGGTCCAGGAGCCGGAGTACGTGCGCGAGCAGGTGGCGATCCCGGCCCTCGCCTACGTGAAGCAGGCGCTGCTGGTCGCCGACGAGGACCTCGCGTTGGAGATTGTCATGATGGCGGGATGCGGCCTGCGCAACGGCG
This sequence comes from Streptomyces sp. NPDC059256, assembly GCF_042753785.1. Classification (NCBI taxonomy): domain Bacteria; kingdom Bacillati; phylum Actinomycetota; class Actinomycetes; order Kitasatosporales; family Streptomycetaceae; genus Streptomyces; species Streptomyces sp. NPDC059256. The sequence goes on from NZ_JBHYZO010000010.1 coordinate 153,640, forward strand.
AGGCGCGGGCGGTGAACGTCCACAATGTCGTGGCCCAGGACGGGTACCGGGTGCGCGAGCAGATCCACTCCAACACGCTGAGGCCGGCGAAGCGGAAGCACCGCAAGACGGGGGAGTTCCGGGAAGTGCCGCTGCCCCGGTCGGTGCGGGAGGCGATGGAGCGGTATGAGACCAAGCATGGCACCACGAAGGACGGCTACCTGCTGCGCGGCCCCGGCGGCTACTTCACCGAGGGCATGGAGCGACGTCGGGTGAGGAAGTTCTTCGCGAACCTTCCACCGGAGGAGGGTGTGGGCATGTACGGGTTCCGGCACTACTTCGCCTCGAACGCCCTCGGCAACGGCATTCCCATCACCGACGTGGCGGAGTGGATGGGCCACAAGTCCATCGAGGAGACGTACCGCACCTACCGGCACCTGATGCCGGGCAGCATCACCAAGGCCGCCCGGATCCTCGACGCCGGCCTCTGGGAAGCAGCCTGACGAGCGCGTACGTGCCGCATGGTCTACAAGGGCGAGGAGGTCTTCTTAAAGTCATCCAGGTGGCCCTGACCTGCAGGAATGTGAGCGATCAGGTACCTGGCCTGCGTTGATCCTTCTTTCGCGTTCTTTCAGGCTCGTACCCGCTTGGGTAGTCGATTCTCCCCACGCTCTCCCCAGAGCTGCTCGTGCTCCCCAAATTCTCCCCAGAGATGACCCGAGCTGCGGCCACAGGCGAGGGGGGAGCCAGTCCAACTCGGGCGCGGCCGTGTGCACGCTGAGTGGCTGCCGTAGGCAGGGCAGGAGCCTGTCTAAAGGTTCGTCGTCTGCCGGCATCGTCCGTGCTGAGGGCGATCAGCACGGTCTGGAGGACGGGGTCGGGGGTCGGGGTATCTGGCCCTGGCTTACTCCGCCCGCCTGGAGCCGAAGGCAGGGTGCGCCAGTGGATGCGTTGCCCGAGTCCGAGAGGGGTGGGTATTGTATGTGCGCTTACACCGTCTTGGTCTGCTGTGATGTGAGGAGTCCCTTGCCCCCTTCCATCGCTGTGAAGACTGTCGGGAGTGGGTATGCCTGACACCGATCTTCTGCGTGCCAGCCGGGATGGTGATCAGTTCCATTACCACTGGGCGGCTCGCCAGGCGCTGAAACTACTGCTTCCCGACGCCGATCTGACCGCGATCGCTGTCGAGGGTGTGTCGCCCGACGACACCCAGGGCGAAGCTGGCGAGGACGTAGTCGACATCGCCGAGTACTACGGTGCGACCGGCCTTCACGAGGCCAACCGTGTGGTGTACCGGCAGCTGAAGCACTCGACCGTACAGGCCGCGGAAGAGTGGACTGTGTCGGGTCTCTCGAAGACGGTCAAGGGGTTCGCGGAGAAGTTCAGGCAGATTCGTCAGGAGTCCCCGGGGCTCGAAGAGAAGGTGACCTTCGAGTTCCTTTCCAACCGACCGGTCCGCGAGTCCGTGCTTCGAGCGATCGAGGTCCTGGCTGCCCGTGGAGAGCCCGGTAAGTATGCGCACGAAGTCAAGTACCTCAGGCAGTATGCGGACTTCTCCGACGATGTAGCCGGTGAAGCCGCGTTCTTCAGTCGCCTGGAGGTGGATGCCACGGCCCCGGGCCTTCTGCGGCTCGAAGGGCTGTTCCGGCTGGACTTGACCGGTCTTCTTCCCGGTGCGCCGGATGTGCAGCCCCTGCTGCTGAAGGAGATGATCACCAGACGCGCGACCTCGCTCGAGGCGAACCACGTCGTTGAACGCTCCACGGTACTTGCCGCTCTCGGAGTTCCACCTGAGCATGTGCTGCCCGCGCCCAAGCTCATCGACCAACCCGGGCATGTCATCGTGACGGACCAGACTCGCGCGGTCGTCGACGACATCGTCGGACTCATCGGGCGGCCCGTCGTCGTTCACGCGGCCGGTGGCGTGGGCAAGTCGGTGCTCACGACACAGATCGAACCGAATCTGCCTTCCGGCTCGGTCGCACTCGTCTACGACTGCTTCGGAAACGGTGGGTACCGGCGTTCCAGTTCACCGCGCCATCAACATCGCCAAGGTTTGGTGCAGTTGGCGAACGAGCTTGCTGCGCATGCCCTTTGCGATCCGCTGATCCCGGTGGGCACAGCTCAGCCGGCCGACTACGCGAGGGCGTTCATGGCCAGGGTCCGGGGCGCTGCGGAGGCTGTCACGGCCTCCGCTCCCGGGGCGCTTCTGGTTCTTGTCGTGGACGCGGCTGACAACGCGGCGCTCATCGCGAACGACTGCGGGGAGCGGACCTTCGTCACGGACGTGCTGCGCGAGACGCTGCCGGACAACGTGCGGCTCGTGATGTTGTGCCGCAGCGAACGCATCGATCTGTTGAAACCGCCGCCCAACGTGCACAGAATCGAGCTCGAGGGCTTCGGCGTGGCCGAGTCCAAGCAGCATCTTGAGTCGGTACTCGGGCCGGTCTCGGAGGCACAGGCGGCCGAGTTCCATCGGCGTACCGGCGGCAACCCTCGGATCCAGGCCCTCGTTCTGGGTATGGCCTCGGACATCGAGTCCTGTCTGGTCTCTCTCGGGGAGGCGAGGCAGCACCCCGACGGCTCCCTCTTCGACGAACTCCTCCATGACATGGTGGACCGATGCAAAGACGCCCACCACCTGAGCGCGGAGATCGACCGTCTGTGCGAGGCCCTGGCTGCGCTACGGCCGAGGTTGCCCGTCAAGGTTCTGACCGAGCTGTGCGGAGTACCGGCCGCCCTCGTGCACAGCTTCGCGGCCGATCTCGGACGCCCGCTCCTCGTCGACGGTGACACGTTGCAGTTCCGTGACGAACCGACCGAGACCTGGTTCCGGACGAAGTACCGTCCCACCGGCAGCTCCCTGATCGATTTCATCGACCGACTGACCCCGCTCGCCGCCAACGAACCGTACGTGGCTGCCAGTTTGCCCCAACTGCTCTGGGAGGCCGGCCAGGTCGACACCCTCGTCGAACTCGCGATGACCGACGGCGCCCTACCCGAGGGCGATGACCTGGAACAACGGGAGATCGCCCAGCAACGGGCCCAGTTCGCTCTCAAAGCCACACTGCGCGTGGGAAAGGAGTGGGAGGCAACCCGGCTGGCCGTCAAGGCCGGCGGCCTGGCCGCCGGCCACTCCCGCCGCCTTCAACTGCTGCGGTCCAACACCGATCTGGCGGGGCAGTTCCTGGATGCCGTCACGATCGAGGACATCGTCGCGAACCGCAGCCTCGTTGGCGACTGGCCCGGTTCCAATCTTCACTGCGAGGGCGCCCTTCTCTCGTTCGCTGCCGGCCAGACCGACTTCGCCCGCAGTCGGCTGCGCAGCGCCTCGGAATGGCTCGGGGCATGGGTGCAGCAGTCGGACGACAACGATGCGAACCGGCACAGAGTCACCGCGACGGATATTGCCGAGGTCGCCTTCGGGCTTCTCAACACCGACGGTGTAGAAGCATGTGTTAGCCATCTTGCTCGGTGGAGCCCCAACTGGGTGGCCTTCGAGGCCGGACTGATCATCGCCACCCGGCTTGCCGACTCGGGTCGCACCGAGGATCTGGAGGCTCTCGGCCTTGCGGCCGTGTCCTTGAAATACCTTCAGCTCGCGGTCGCTTCTGCCGCCTGGCAGGCCAACTTCGTCTGCCAGGCGCCCCTTGCGCGGCGCTTGGTGAGAATGCTGAAGCGCCAGCGCCGATCCGTCTCCGTTCGTCGGCACCCGGGATACTCCGCAGAGAACAAGGAGCTTCCAGCGGTCGGTTGGATCGTCGCGATGGGCCTGCGCCACGGACTTCTCTCGGACGGGGAAGCCGAGCGGATCCTGCGGCTGAATCTCCCGGGCGACCTGGGTAGGGGAGCCGGAAGCCGCTGGGGGCGCGGCACCGACACGATCACGCTGCTGTGCGGCTTCGCGTTGCTGTCGAAGATCCGGAGACAGCCCTTCGACGCGGACGAGTTCGCCGGCGAAGACGTCCGGGAAGCGCGAAAGAAGCCGCACACGTACTCAAGTACCGCAAACGACCACAAGCGGAATGTCGTGCCCCTCGGCGCCTGGGCGAGCCTGTGGATCGACTGCCTCGTCGGAACCGCCAGCGACACGGAAAGTCTTTTCCCGGAACTCGTACCCCCTACCCCGTCCCACCGGACCCTTGAGGAGGTGCCCCACTTCCTGCACAGAGGCATTGCCGGGCTCGGCGTCCGGATCCTAGCCTTCGGCTCGTCCGAGGGAACGCGCCAGCAATTGCTCGACTGGTACCGAAGCGCGCAGCGGCACCTTCCTGATGGGGTCCTCATCGACGCTGTCCGAGCAGCGGCTCCTGTCGATGAGTTGCAGCACATCGCCGTCGAGCTCGCTGAATCCGTGGCCGCTTCGCTCGACGCGGCTAAGGAGAGTGCCGAGTACAAGGCGGAGCAGATGGTGAAACTTACTCGCGCCGTCCAGCGATTCGACAGAAGCGAAGCTCACGCTTACTTCACCCAGGCGATCGATCTGACCGACCGCGTGGGCGACGACGTACACGCGTTGTGGCGGGCCTTCCTCTCCGTCGCCCGCCGAGCATCCGACGGCAATCACGACGACGACCGTCGTGCCTATCGCGTCGCCCAACTCACCGAAAGCCTGGAACCCTACCTTGGGGACGCAACGAATCACTCCGAGGTACTGGCCGCCATGGGCCGCTTGAGCGCCGCGACCGCGACGACCGTCGCCTCCCGCTGGCGCGACCGCCGCTTCTGCTCCGTGGGCTCATTCATCCAGGCACTGCTCGACGCAGAGGCCGGCCCGCTCGCTCCGTCCGCCGTTGCCGCCGCAGCGCTGGTGCCGTTCGACGAGCACCGCGTCGATGAACTCCGTCTCGTCGAACGAGCACTGCGCGAGACTCCGCGAGACGGTGAGCGTATCGCTGGAACGTTGGGACAATTCCTACGGCCACGACGCTTCAGCAGCGCATCCTTCGAACACCTCGACCGGACCGCCGCCGAACTGGACGTCGACATCTCCGGAACAGTGTTCGCCCCTGGCAAGCGCCACATCGCCTTCTCCGCATCGGGCGGTTACAGCTCGGGCCGATGGACCCCGGACAATGAGCAGGACGCAGCGCGAGCGGCTCGTGCACGGCAGGCTGAGGACGCTCTGGCAGAGTGCGACTTCTCCACCGCCGAAGGCTGGGAGCAGGCCCGCCACCTCGTTCGCACGTCCGACCACCTGCTGTATATGGAGCAGGTCATAGCCCACGCAGTAAGGGTGCCCCTGCGTGAACTTGACGACATGCTGGCCGCGTTCCAGTCCCATCCCAACCTCGACGCTTTCGCCTACGCGCAGATGGTCAAGAGGCTGGCTGCTCTGCCGCTGCTGCCACGAGCGGCGCGCCAGCAATTGAGGCATCTCGCGAACACGGCCGCGACCCGGTTCAGTCGGGAGCTGACCACCAAGGTCTACGACCCCATCGGCCTGTCCGAACTCGCTCGTCTGGCCGACGAGCGCGATGCGGATCTGCTCTCGACGGCTCTTCGAGAACTCGGTTCGCAGTCGGCCGTGCTTCCCCCCGAGGAGTGCTATCACCTGGCAGCTCGACTTGCCCCACGCCTTACCGGTCAGCAGGCGCAGGCCGTCCTCGACGACTTCGGCACCATGCTGGCTGACCTCTGCCCCGAGGATTCGGGCGACGGTGGGTTCGCCGACCTTCCCACTGGGCCGACCGGAGTTGTGGAGTGCTTCGCAGGCTATCTGTGGGCACTCCTGGGTGACCCCGAGCAGGACGTCAGGTGGCGGGCCGCACACTGTGTCAGGCTCCTGGCCGAACTCAACTGCCAAGAAGAACTTGACGCCCTCCTACGATTCGCGCTCGGCACGATCGATGTGACTCCGTTTCATGATACCCGTCTGCCTTTCTACGATCGGCACGCCCGTCAATGGCTGCTCTTCGCCCTCGCGCGGGCCGCTCAGAACCCCGCGACGCATCGGACACTTGCAGAGTTCGAGCCCTTGCTGCGGAGAGTGCTCTTCGACGACGGACCGCACGTTGTGATGCAGGAGAGCGCGAAAAGGATCTGTCTGGCCCTCGCCTCGTCCCGCCCTGAGATCCTGAGCGCAGAGGAGTTCGCCACCGTACGCGAGATCAACATCCCGACGGAAATCCTCACTGAGTCGTGGGAGGAACGAGCAGCAAGAAATCGAAGCCGTATGGAGGACGAAGCCCACGAATCCGAACCGAGCGACTTTCGCTTCTTCTGGGATTTCAAGGATGACTGGTGCAAGCCCCTCGGCGAAGCCTTCGGGGTCTCCGAGGAGACCGTCATAGGTCTCGCTGGGCGCACGATCACGGACACCTGGCGGCTCCCCTACCGCGGCACCCACGAGGACGACCCGCGCCACACCCTCAGGCTGTACAAGGACGGGAGCACCTTCGCCTACCGTACGACCCGGCCGGACGCCGACGACCTGGACTTCTACCTCACGACTCACGCCCTGTGGACCGTGGCCGGGGAGTTGCTCAAGGTACATCCCGTGTACCGGGAGAGCGAGGCGGACATGGACCTGTTTACTGACTGGCTTCGTGATTTCCGCGTCACTCGAGACGACGGCAGGTGGCTTGCCGACCGACGGGACCCCTCTCCGCAGAGCGTTTTGAGAGGAAAGAACGAATCCCCGGACGCCGACTGGGTCTGGCGGCTGAACAGCAGGCACTTCAGTGAGCGTCTCGTGGCGGGTGGCGGATGGGTCACAGTCTGGGAAAGCTCCGATGACGCGGGATATGAAGCTGAGCAGAGCGTGTTGATCCGTAGTGCCCTCGTCACTCCCGAGAGGGCCAGGGCACTGGTACTTGCCCTGCAGACAGCCCCTTCGTACATGGGCTACCGCATTCCCGATGCCAATGACAGCGACTACCAGTTCGACGTCCAAGGTTTCCGGCTCACCGGTTGGGTCGTCGATCCTGACGGGCGTGAGGGGATGGATAGTAAGGATCCGCTGGCCGCAGGGATCAAGTACCCGCCCTATACACCTTCTGATGAAGTCATCGATCTGCTAGGGCTGGAAGCGGACGCAGATATGCGCGAATGGACTCGGGCTGATGATATCGCTCTTCGTAGCACCTGCTGGGACGATACTTCTACGACCGGTTCGGACCGTGTGACGGGTACTCAGGGACGGCGGCTGGAAATTCAGCGGGACGCCCTTCAAGAATTGCTGGCTCTGGCCGAACAGAGCATGATCGTCGAAGTGATGATCGACCGCACACACAAAGACCACAAGCAGAGCTACACGACGAGGTCCCGCCAAAGCGATGACGAATCCCTCCCCCCACACGAACGGTCCTACAAGATTTACCTCTTCGATGACTCCGGAAGATGCGGCGAGCTTTGAGCGGACCCTCGAACTTGGCAAGGAGATCGCCGACAGTCTCTCTGAGAGTGATGTCCTGGGCCGCTGGATGGCCCACCGCATCGGTGACTTGATCGTGCAGGCGGAGGACGCCACGGGAGCAGAGGCGGATGGCGTTCGTCGCGAAGCGACGACCGTCATCCTCGCACTCTGGGACCACCGGACGGTATTCCCATCCCAAACTCCACCGCTGCGCGCGTTCGAGTCCGTGTTCAGGGCATTGGAACGACTGGGCGAGCCCCAGGACCGCTGGAGCTTTTACCGGATGTTCCCGTATGGGAGTGAACCCAGTGAGGACGACATGGCCGGAGCACCACTGCTTCGGGTGGCGCTGAGCCTTGAGGAGACCGTCCGTGGGGTGGTAGGTGAGATTGTCGCGCTTGCTGCCCAAGAGGCCGACGATAAGGAGGCCAAGTGGTTGAAGCTCTCGGAGCATCTCGAACCGGACGAACAACGAGCGGCGCGGGACGCCTTCCTTCGGCTGGCGCACACCCTCAAGGCGTACACCGATGGTGAAGATGGCGATCCCGCCGCACGCACAGGGCTCCCGAAGCTGATCGCTGCTCTGCAACGTGCCGAGTCGCAGCTCGCAGAAGCTCGGCGGGCCCTCGAAGACGCTCTGCCCGCGATGCCGTCGGAGGGTGAACCCGACGGGTCGGTGTGAGGGTAGGGGCCTTTTTGACGCCAAAGAGGCGCCGAGAGGCGTAAACGCCGCTACTGCCCCAAGGACGGATCCGGTCCGAAGTCGGCGACCTGCATGGTGGCGGATCCACCGGGCGGGCTGTTGAGCACCCTGCGGACGCGCACGGGATGCCGGAGTCGTGGCAGCGGACTGCTTCGTGATAGCCGGCGTCGGGGAGGTCCATCCAGACTGTGCGACTGCGTCGCTGGATGAGGGCTTGGACGCCCACCCTGCGTGTCTCGTCGTTCGGATGTCGGTTCAAATGGGTGCCCAGACCGAAGATCACGTTCTCGCGGCTGTAGACGCTCGTCTTGAGCTGATCGGACACCCGCTCCACGATCGCGATGGCGCCGTGGTTGAACTCGGCCGATGCGGTAGCCCTCGTCGGTGAGGGCGAGAAGGGAGTCGCGACCGCCTGCCAGGGCCTGGGTGTACTTGAGTGCGCCCCAGTGCTCCGCTAGTCCCCGACCCGCACCCCGCCATGACAGAGCGGTGGCCCGGGCGAGGGAGTGGAGCACGTCCCAGAGGGTCATTTCGAACTGCCGGGACAGCTCCGTCGGCAGGATCGGGACGAGGGCGGGCTTCCGGCGGAGCGGCCCGTTCTCGTTCTCCTTCCGCCTCTCGTCGTCCGCTGCGATGGCGGCCTTCACCTTTCCGACGAGCGCGTCATCGGAGTGCACGGAGACGTTCGAGGGCTGAGTCAGGTCCTGGAGCACTTCCTCGGTCGGCTTCAACAGCTCTCCTTCACGGTGCGCGGGCGGTTCGCCATCGGGCTAGACCCTACGGAAGGGAGGAGCGGCGCACGCGAGTGCGCAGGGGCATGTGACTTTGGCTTCGTGCCGGGCGGGCTGGCGTGGGCGCCTTGGGCCCGCCTTGTGAGTTCCGCGCTGCCGAGGGGCCTCGGGCGGGTGGCAGGCAGCGAGCTGGCTTTTGAGCGGCCGAGCGTCGACCGGCTGATAGCCGAAGGAGCCGTGTTCCGTGAACCGGAGCGATGCCGTGCTCGACAGGGCGGTGATGTGCGTGCGTCGTCCGTGTGTGCAGAGTGGCCTCCCGCTTACCTGATAGATCATCAGGTAAGTCAGCATCCGGTCAGCATGAGTCCCCTCGCGTTCCGGGACGGTCGCCCCAACAGGCGCCGATGCGAAGGGAAACCTCAGGCGGGAAGCCGTCGAGTCAGGCCGGAGCGATGTTCCTCACAAACATCGTTCGAGCGTGCCGGTGTACAGTCGAGACCGCCCTTGACCTGCACAAAGCAGGCAGGGAGCCGTCTCAGAGGAGTTCACAGTGCTGCGCACCATGTTCAAGTCCAAGATTCATCGTGCCACCGTTACCCAGGCCGATCTGCACTATGTCGGATCTGTCACCATCGATGCCGAGCTGATGGCTGCGGCCGATCTACTGCCCGGCGAGTTGGTGCACATCGTCGACATCACCAACGGTGCGCGGTTGGAGACCTACGTCATCGAGGGCGAGCCGGGGTCCGGGGTCATCGGTATCAACGGCGCGGCAGCCCATCTGGTGCAGCCGGGAGATCTGGTGATCCTCATCAGCTACGCCCAGGTCGACGACACCGAGGCGCGGGCGCTGGTTCCCCGGGTCGTCCATGTCGATGCCGACAACAGAATCGTGGAACTGGGTACGGACGCTTCTGCACCCGTACCCGGCAGTGACACCCGACGCGGGCCCCACGTCCTCGTCTGACCCCGCCCGGTGATCGCCCTGGTGGCGTTCATGGATGAGGATGGAGTCGTCCTGCTGTGTCCATGTATCGGAGCGAGGAGCGCCCACCATGTCAGAACAGCGCCCGGAACAGAAGATCGACATCCGTGACAACAGGAGCCGGGGCCTGTTGGAGGCGTACGACACGGACCGGGTAGCCGGCCGTATCGCGTACTTCACCCTGGCCGGGGCGCCCGCCGCGCTGGTCGCCGTGCACACCGTGGTCGAGCCCGAGTTCGAAGGGCGGGGGATCGCGGGCGCCCTGGTGCGCGAGTTCTATGCGATCGCGGCTCGGGAAGGCGTCCCGGTCGTGCCGCTGTGTCCGTACGCGGCCAAGTGGGCACTGCGCCATCCCGACGAGGCCCCCGAGGCGCCGGTGGAACTCGTCACCGCGGCCAAGGAGCAACTGCGGTCCAATCCGCAGATGTGGTGAGTCCGGAGACGGGATGAGCCCTCAGGGGGCTGACAGCCTCGGGCGTTCGCCGTGGGCCGCTGTCAGGGGCGGCCCATCGCTGCACGGTGTCGTCGTCATCGGTGTGCCCGTGACAACCGCTTCGTTGCGCCGGGACGGGAGTGGTTACGCTGCGAACCATGATCGCCCTGCTGCACACCTCCCCGGTCCACGTCCCGGTCTTCGACGCACTACGCGACCGTGACCACCCAGGTGTGCAACTGCTCCACATCGTTCGGGTTGATCTGTTGGACCGGGCGGTCAAGGAAGGGCCCGACGCCGTGGCGCCTGCGTTGGTCGAAGCGCTCACCGAGGCCGTAGGCCAGGGGGCGACCTCGGTGCTGTGCACCTGCTCGACGTTGGGCGCGGTCGCGGAAGCAAGCGCCGCAGCGGTGGGTGTGCCAGTGGTGCGGGTCGATCGACCGATGGCAGCCGCTGCGGCGAGGATGCCTCGTGTGGCTGTGGTCGCCGCCTTGGCCAGCACCGTCGAACCCACCGTGGCGCTGATCCAGGAGGAGGCCCGAGCCCTGCCTGTAGGGCGGGGCGGCCGGGACCCTGATGTGTGTTCCGTTGTGGTCGAAGGGGCTTGGGAACGGTTCCTGGACGGGGACCGCGAGGGCTATCTCGATTCCGTGGCGGCTGCTGTCGATGCCCTGTGCGCCCCCGATGCCGATGCCGACGCCGATGTCGATGTCGTTGTACTGGCCCAGGCGTCCATGGCGGACGCCGGCGGACGGGTCCGGACGGCCGTTCCCGTGCTCTCCAGCCCCCGGTCCGGTCTTCGGGGCGCAGTGGAGGCCGCTCGGGCGCATCGAGGCTCCTCGACCTGAGCGGAGGATGGTGACCCGTGGGGCGCTTCGGGCCCGATCTGCTGGCCGTGACCGTACGCGATCGGCCGGGGCCCCAGCGGGCGAGGGGTGTGCGCCCCGCAGGCGGGGGAACGCGGATGGGGAGACAGTGGGAACGCATGACTTTTGCACCATGGAGGTCTGGCATGACCCAACCACCCGTACCGCCTTCACCTGTGCCCAGTCCGGGGCCGCCCGGGCCGGACCCGGGGCCGCTGCCCGGTCCCGTCCCCCGTCCGACGCCACCACCCGGACCCGCGCCCGACCCCATTCCGGGGCCTCCCACCCCTAGCCCTGAGCCCCGGCCACCCGAGCCGGAACCCGCTCCGGGGCCCATCTGAGCTGCGGATTCCTGAGGGTGGTGTCCCGGACCGGGAGGTCTGGACACCACCCTTTCGCATCACTGCACTGCGACTTCCGAGCGATCGCCGCCCCACAGCGTGTGATAGACCCCTTCCCGATCGGTCCGTCGATAGGTGTGGGCCCCGAAGAAGTCACGCTGTCCCTGGGTCAGGGCGGCGGGCAGACGGTCCGCCCGCAGCGCGTCGTAGTAGGCGAGCGCGGCGGAGAATCCGGGAGTGGGCACACCATCCCGTGCGGCCGTCGCCACCACCTCGCGCCAGTCGCCCTGCGCGGCCCCGATCTCGGCGGCGAACTCACGGTCGGACAGCAGGCTCGGCAGATCGGGCCGTCCGTCGTAGGCGATGCGGATCCGGTCGAGGAAAGCGGCCCTGATGATGCAGCCCGCACGCCAGATGGAGGCGACCGTACCGAGGTCGACATTCCACCCGTAGGTGTCGCTGCCCGCTCTGATCTGCTGGAACCCTTGCGTGTACGAGACGACCTTCGAGGCGTACAGAGCCTGCTCGACGCGTTCGGCGAACCGTTCGGCGTCGCTGCCGCCCAGCGCCTTCGGTGTGGGCCCCGGTAGCTCCTGCGACGCCGATCTGAGCTCCGCGTGGCCGGAGAGCGACCGGGCGAAGACGGCTTCCGCGATGCCCGAGACGGGGACACCGAGGTCCAGGGCGATCTGCACGGTCCAGCGGCCGGTGCCCTTCTGCTCGGCCTGGTCGAGGACGACGTCGACGAATGGCCTGCCCGTTGCGGCGTCCGTGTGGGCGAGGACCTCCGCGGTGATCTCGATGAGGTAGGAGTCGAGCCGGCCGGTGTTCCAGGACCGGAATGTCTCGGCGATACGTGCGGGGGAGTAGCCCGCGACCGAGCGCAACAGGTGGTACGCCTCCCCGATCAGTTGCATGTCCGCGTACTCGATGCCGTTGTGGACCATCTTCACGAAGTGGCCCGCGCCGTCCGGCCCGATGTGCGCGACCGTGGGCGCACCGTCGGGTGCCTTGGCCGCGATCAACTCCAGTAGCGGTCCGAGCGAGGCGTACGACTCGACCGATCCGCCCGGCATGATGCTGGGGCCGTGCAGGGCACCCTCTTCTCCACCGGAGATTCCGGTGCCGACGAAGTGGATCCCGCGCCGCCGCAACTCCTGCTCCCTGCGTCGGGTGTCGGCGAAGTGGGCGTTGCCACCGTCGATGATGACGTCGCCCTCCTCCAGCAGTGGGGCGAACTCCTCGATCACCGCGTCCGTGGGCTCACCCGCCTTGACCATGATGACGAGTCGTCGCGGGCGTTCCAGGGCCGCGACGAAGTCCTCGGGTGACTCGGCTGCGACGAAGGTGCCCTCAGTGCCGAATGAGTCGACCAACTCACGGGTTCTGGCTGCCGTCCTGTTGTGAACGGCGACGGTCAGGCCGTTGCGGGCGAAGTTCCGGGCGAGGTTGCGTCCCATCACCGCGAGCCCGGTGACGCCGATCTGGGCCGTTCCACTCATCTGTGCGCTCCTCGATCTCGGAGATCCCGTCCGTGACTTCGGTCACGCACCGATCCTGCGGGACTCGGGCGGTGGCCGCACTCCGGCCCGGAGGCCGGACGGGTGGCGATGCACCGTTGCCACTCGGCCGCAAGGGGGGATGGGACAAGGCGCCTGGGCCCGCTCACCGCGATGGTTTCGCCTGGCGGGGGCGTACGCCCGCCGTCCCAACTGGTCTGTGCAGCCACGGCCGAGACCTCTGGCAGACCACCTCGGACCCGTAGAGACGGACCGCGGCAGCCACCTTTCGGGTAGGGAAACTGCCCTGACCAGCATCCCTTTGTGCGAGGCGGCAGCTCATGGGGACGCTGCTCGTCGGCATCTTGTCCGGGCCCGTTCCGTGCGGGCGCTTGATGCTCTCCCGCCCCCTCTGCCTCGGTGCGCCCGGACTGAGCCCTTGTCATCACCCATATGGAGCACTTAAGTTGACCATTTGAACGTGATCCTTTTGTGACCTGACCAACTGTTCAGTGGGGGAGTCCTGTCCATGGCCGCAACCGGTCGGCACCGCCGATATCAGCCGAGCCGTATCAACCGAGCCTCCCTCACCGTGACCGCGAGCGGTGCGGGAATGGCCATTCCCCTGATGGGAGCGGGCACCGCCGAGGCCGCCTCCGTGGATGTCTGGGAGAAGGTCGCGGCGTGTGAGTCCACCAACCAGTGGACGATCAACACGGGCAACGGCTACTACGGCGGTCTTCAGTTCTCCCAGTCGACCTGGGAGGCGTACGGCGGTCGCGAGTACGCCCCGCGTGCCGACCTCGCCAGCAAGGCCCAGCAGATCGTCGTCGCCGAACGGGTCCTCAAGGGACAGGGTCCTGGGGCATGGCCCACCTGCTCGGTGCGCGCCGGTCTCACCCGCGGTGGCGAGGCCCCGCAGACGACGCCCGAGCGCCGTGAGTCGACTGAGCGCAGCGAACGCGCGGGGTCGCAGAGCGAGCGCACCTCGCCCAAGCAGGGCACACCCAAGCAGGCCACGCCCAAGCGGGCGTCGACGCCCGCGGCGCAGCCCAAGGCCACTCCGACGACGGTTCCCACCCAGCGCGAGGGCTACACCGTCACCCAGGGTGACTCGCTGTCCAAGATCGCGAAGAAGGAAGAGGTCAGAGGCGGCTGGCAGCGGCTGTACAGCCAGAACCGGCCCGTCATCGGCTCGGATCCGGACATGATCCACCCCGGGCAGCGCCTCATCCTCCGCATCCAGGCTCCGACCAAGGAGCGCCAGCAGTCCCCGGGGCTCGACAAGACCCCCGACAGGGCCCCCGACAAGACGGAGAAGCGGCAGACCACCCCGCGTCCTGCGCCGAAGCAGCAGACGCCCAAGCAGCAACCGCCGAAGAAGCAGGCGGTGAAGGTCAAGAAGCAGGAGACCCGGCCGGCGAGCGCCAGCAAGCCGGCCCGCACCTCCACCTTGAGCTCGCCCATCGACGCACCGACCGGTACGCCCTACCGGAAGTCGGGTTCCGCCTGGTCGAGCGGCTACCACACGGGAGTGGACTTCCCCGTCGCCACCGGCACTTCGGTGAAGGCGGTCGCATCGGGCCGGGTCATCTCGGCGGGCTGGGCCGGCTCCTACGGCTACCAGGTCGTCATCCGGCACCACGACGGCAAGTACAGCCAGTACGCGCACCTGTCCGCCCTCAGCGTGCGTGCGGGGCAGGAGGTCGGCAGCGGCCAGCGGATCGCCCGCTCAGGATCCACCGGCAACAGCTCGGGACCGCATCTCCACTTCGAGGTTCGCACGGGTCCTGGGTACGGTTCCGACATCGACCCCCTCGCCTACCTCAGGTCGGGCGGCGTCTCGCTCTGAGACCAGCGGCGTACGGGGCTGGGGCCCGGTGGGCGGACCGAACACCACGGTCTGCTCGACCGGGCCCGCGTCGGGATCGAGTTCCGCAAGAAGCTCCTGAGGTGCCGCTGACTCGGCCGAGGGGTCGCCCTTGCGCCCAGCGGACAGCCGTTCCGTCGTCAGCAGGATCAGACCGCTGGTGGCCAACGCGCCGAAGCCGAGCGCCAGGACCGTACCCAGTGCGCCGTAACGGAAGCCCTCGCCGAACATGGTGATGCCCACGGCGGCTGCCACCACCGGGTTGACGACCGTCACCGTGGCCAGCGGGGCGGCGAGCCCCGCACCCCGATAGGACGCCTGCGACAGCAGCAGGCCACCGATGGCCAGCAGGCCGATCAGCGCCAGGGTCGGCCATTGGACCAGCGGTCTGGCCCACTCCCAACTCATCGCGACCGTCTTGGTGAACACCGAGGCGATTCCGAAGGCCACGCCGGCCGCCGCGGCCAGCAGCACGCTGCGCAGCACGGGCCGGTGGATGGTCTGGGCGACCAGGAAGATCAGGGCGATGGCCCCGAGGGTGGCGGCGGCGAGAACCCCGCGCTGACCGGTGCCGAGGGTGTGCGATCCGGCGTCTCCGGCCAGGGCCAGGAGGCCGGCGAGTCCGACCGTCGCCATCAGGGCGCCACGCCAGGCGGTGGCCCCCGCCTTGCGCCGGACGAAGAGGGCGGCCATCGGAAGGGCGAAGACGATCGTCAGGGCGCCCAGGGGCTGCACCAGGCTCAGCGGACCGTAGGCCAGCGCCACCACGTGCAACAACGCCCCGAACCCGTTCAGAGCGACGGCGAACCACCACCCTGCGTGGTGCAGGGGGGCGTACGGCCGGGCAGGTGTGGCTGCGGCGACATGCTCCTGCATGATCGCCCCGGCCGCATAGGCGACCGCGGAGACCAGCGAGAGGAGCACGGCCAGCATGAGGGAACTCATAGAGACCACGATCTCTCTGTTCGGCGCTCACCGCGTCGTCCTTGAGCAGGCAATTGGACGTACTGCCGACGGAGTACGAGCGTAGGCCAAAAGTCCCATGTGCGATGGTTGAGCAGGTCAGAGGGGGTGGGGAAATGTCAGACAATCCTCCCGCGCTGAGCATGACCACGGGTAACCACTAAGGGGTGACGGATTGCATACGGGGCGCATGGATCTCGGGGAACTCAGTTCGATCGGTGGATTCTTCGCCCTGCGGACCTTCGATGCGTCGACGTCCGGGGCGCACGGAGTGCCGACCTCGGCTCCCGAGGGGCCCGGAACCCCGCTGGCCAGGCTCTATGCCGGGGACGATCACCTCCTGGCCGGCCGTGTCGACACGGTCGAACGCGCACTGCGTACGCCCGAGCGCCGGATCGCGGTCTCTATTGCGCAACTGGGTCTGGCGGCCCGACTGTGGTCCATCGCCGTGGGCTCTGCCGCACTGTTCGGCGAACTACCCGTACTGGACCCCGACCAGCTGTACTGGGCACCGGACCGCGGTACCCCCGACGACCTCTGGCTGCACACCCCGAGCGCCCCCGCGACCGTCAGGACCGTGCCGGGCACCCCGGCCCTGATCCAGGCCACCGTCCGCGTCGCCCATCTCGAACCGCTCGCCGACGCGATCTGCCGGGACACGTCCGTCGCCCGCGGGCTCCTGTGGGGCAACGCGGGCTCGGCGCTCGCCGGAGCCGGGCGCCAACTCGACACCTGGGCCCGCAACGCAGGCCGGATCGACGTCGCCGAACGGGCCGCCGTCCTGGTCCGCGAACTGCTGCGCGAACCCCCGCTCGTCGGCACGGTCCGCGGGCCCGCGCTGCGGCGAGCCACGTGCTGCCTCTACTACCGGGTTCCAGGTGGTGGGCTCTGCGGTGACTGTGTCTTCGACCACCCGCCCGCCCGGGCGGTGCGCTGACTCCGGCTGGCCCCCGGGTCCGAGCCGGAAGCGCATTTTGCCGTCACCCTTTTGCTCAGTAAAGTTGCGCTTTTGAAACCCCCAGCGTATTGAGCGATTGAGGAACGACTGCGGTCATGACGGTGACAGAGGACAGCTTGGTGTACGGACCGGGCATCGACCCCGAGCGGCTTGCCGTCTGCCTCAGCGTGCTCGATGAGCTGGACAAACTAGACGTCGACCACCCGGACGCGATCATCGTTCGGCGCGCCACGGCCGGCATCTACCGCACGGTCAAGCAGCGCCGCCGTCAGGAACGCCGCGCCGCCAAGACCGCTCACGACAAGGCGGTGACCGAGGCCACCGCCACCGGTTCCGCCGACCGCATCGACGACGAGACCGAGGGTCTGCTGCCCTCGTCGTCCACCACGGGCGAGATCGCGGGGATACTCCAGCGCCCCCGTTCCTGTTACATCTGCAAGACCCGCTACACCGAGGTCGATGCCTTCTACCACCAGTTGTGCCAGGCGTGCGCGACCGAGAACCGCGCCCGTCGCGATGCCCGGACGGATCTGAGCGGCAAGCGCGCCCTGCTCACCGGTGGTCGAGCCAAGATCGGCATGTACATCGCGCTGCGCCTGCTGCGGGACGGCGCCCACACCACCATCACCACCCGCTTCCCGAACGACGCCATCCGCCGCTTCAAGGCCATGCCGGACAGCGACGAGTGGATCCAGCGCCTCAAGATCGTCGGCATCGATCTCCGTGACCCGGCGCAGGTCGTGGCGCTCGCCGATTCGGTGGCCGCCGAAGGCCCGCTGGACATCCTGATCAACAACGCCGCGCAGACCGTGCGCCGCTCGCCGCAGGCGTACCGGGAGCTCGTGGTCGCGGAGAGCGCCCCGCTGCCTGCCGGCGTCCTCCCGCCGGCCGAGGTGATCGGCACCTTCGGCAGCGGTGCGGTGGAGTCCGTGGCGGCGCTCCCCTCCGCTGGCGGTGAGGGGCTGACCGCCGCCGATGTCACCGGGCTCGCCCTCGTGTCCGGGTCCGCGACGCCGGCCAGGATCGAGGCGGGCACCGCGATCGACGCGGGCGGTCTCGTCCCCGATCTCCATGACACCAACAGTTGGGTGCAGACGGTCTCCGAGGTCGACCCGGTCGAGCTGCTGGAGGTCCAGCTCTGCAATTCGACCGCGCCGTTCATCCTGATCAGCCGGCTGCGGTCGGCCATGGCTGCGGCAGCCGCCCCACGGACGTACGTCGTGAACGTCTCCGCGATGGAAGGCGTCTTCAGCCGCGGCTACAAGGGTGCAGGTCATCCGCACACCAACATGGCCAAGGCGGCCCTGAACATGCTGACGCGCACCAGCGCCCAGGAGATGTTCGAGTCCGACGGCATTCTGATGACCGCCGTGGACACCGGCTGGATCACTGATGAGCGCCCGCACCCCGAC
Organism: Streptomyces sp. NPDC059256; assembly: GCF_042753785.1. Taxonomy (NCBI): domain Bacteria; kingdom Bacillati; phylum Actinomycetota; class Actinomycetes; order Kitasatosporales; family Streptomycetaceae; genus Streptomyces; species Streptomyces sp. NPDC059256. Next base: position 171,737 of record NZ_JBHYZO010000010.1, read on the forward strand.
AAGATGCGGCTGGCCGACGAGGGCTTCCACGCCCCCCTCGATCTGATCGACGGTGCTGCCCGGGTCTACGACCCGATCGTTCGTGGCGAGGCGGGCGAGGAGCTCTACGGCTGCTTCCTCAAGGACTACGCGCCCGCCAACTGGTAGCCGGATCGCCGCCACCGCTCTTCGGAGGAGTCCACTCCGGATCCTGTCGACCACTCCTGTGAAGCCCGGTCCGTCCCCTTGTGGGAGGGGCCGGGCTTTTCACTCCACTGGCGGATGCCCCGGACCCGGCGCCGGCGTGGACCACGGCCCAGCGCTGGGTTGGCCGATGCCGATCCCGATTACTCCATCCGGGTTTTAGTGGCGCACGTCACCATGGCCGCAAGTTCCATAGCCATGTGGTTTGTTGGCCTGAAATAAGGAGTTGAGTGAGCCCCATCGAGCGGCGTTTCGCTCATTTGGTTAGTCTGATGGGCACGGACGCCACCAAAGGGCTCACAAAAGCCCCTTGACCGTCCTGGGACAGGTCTGCAACCAGGCCGCGGTCCCGCCCTCGTGCCGGCGCCACCGCGACCGAACCGCCCCCGTCCCAGTTACGCGACACAGAGGAGTGCGCGGTGACATCTGATCTCAAACCCCCTAAGAATTACGACAAGCGTCCGCCGGAACGAGCGGCCGGTCGGGCAGTGCGGCCCGACGAGCTCGGCAATCTCGAAGTGTGGGCGCGATCCGCCCCGATCCGGCTCGCTGGCTACGAGGAAGACCTCGCGGAGCCGCACATCCTCCAGGGCATCGACTGATCGAATCGCCCATAGCGTGCCCCCCTGCCCGATCGGGCAGGGGGGCACGCTGGTGTCGGGACCCTTGTGGTGACTCATTCCAGGCGCGTCGGCGGCAGGTACTCCCGGACGAAGTCCCGGTGCCACCACGCGCCCGTCTCCCTGCGCTCAGCCCCGGTCGTCAGTCGGTAGCGGTACAGGCGCGCCCGTACCCATGCCGGCCGGGTGGTGGGAAAGGGGTCGTGCCCGAGCAGGCGCAGGGCGTCCCGGTCGCCGGCCAGCAGCCGTTCGACGAAGGGGCCGAACCAGGGCCGGGCGTAGGCGGGGGAGAGCGCGGCGAACCACATCAGCCAGTCGAGGCGCAGATGGTACGGGGCGAACTGCCGCGGTAGTCGGTACACGTCCGTGGGCTTGCCGCGGAAGCCGTACTCCCGCCACCGCGTGCCGTGGTGCAGGACCGTCTCGTCCGTTCCCTCCACCACCACCTCGTGGCGCACCCGGCTCACGGAGCCGAAGGCGCCGTAGGCGTTGACCAGGTGGAGGGAGTCATAGGACCGGTTCATCTGCTGTCGTCGGGAGAGCAGATTGAGCGCCGGACGGTAGCTCAGCACGAGCAGGACCACGGCGATGGCGATCACCGTGATCTCGTACCAGAGCGGGCCGGTCGGCAGGGGTTTCGGTGTGGCTTTCAGGAGTGAGCCGTCCACGGCGGTGAGGGCGAGCGCGATGGTCAGCCAGTTCAGCCAGGCGAAGTTGCCCGACAGGACCAGCCAGAGCTGGGTGATCACGATCCCCACGGCGGCTGCGGTCGCCACGGGCTGGGGGGTGAAGAGGAGAACGGGCAGGACGAGCTGTGCGATGTGGTTGGCCGCCACCTCCACCCGGTGGAGCGGTCGTGGGAGGCGATGGAAGAACCAGCTGAGTGGGCCGGGCATCGGCTGGGTCTCGTGGTGGTAGTAGAGGCACGTCAGATCGCGCCAGCAGCGATCGCCGCGCAGCTTGATCAATCCTGCTCCGAACTCCACCCGGAACAGGACCCAGCGCAGCAGGAAGAGGACGAGTACGGGTGGCCCGGTCCGCTCGTTGCCGAGGAACACGGCCAGAAATCCGGTCTCCAGCAGGAGCGATTCCCAGCCGAAGGCGTACCAGGTCTGACCGATGTTGACGATCGACAGATAGAGCAGCCAGAGCACGGCCCACCAGGCCATCGCCACCGGCAGCGGCAGTCGGTCCGCCGCACCGAGGACGAGGGCTGCGGAGAGCGCGACACCGGCCCAGGAGCAGACGGCGAACAGTCGGTCCGAGTAACGCAGCCGGAAGAGACCGGGGGCGCTCCGCCATGAGGTCGCCCGCAGATGGGCGGGCGCGGGGAGCATTCCGTCCGTTCCGATCAGCGCGCGGAACTGTCGGGCCGCGGTGAGGAAGGCCACCAGGTACACCGCGGCCAGTACGCGTTGGAAGAGCAGCCGGCTCCACCAGTAGTCACCATCGACGAACCACGCCATCGCTCAGTATCGGCCCGAGCGGCCGAGTCGTGGCGCGATCACATCCGCCGAACGGCCGAACGGTCGAACGGTCGAGCGTCGGGCGTCGGGCGTCGGGCGTCGAACGACCGTGGTTCACGGGCGACCGCTGACTGCGGACCGCCGACCTGCGCCAACCGCCGTTGATCTCCGTTGGTCTCTGCTGATCTCCGTTGTGAACGGTGGGGCTCCTGAGCGGCTCCCCGGCGCGGTTCAGGATCCCCGTATGGCTGCGAACACGGTTCAACCGGATCCGAACACGGTTCGATCGGACCGATGGGGAACGCGCTGAGGACCTCAAGCCCGTCCGGAGTGCGCCCCCACCCGTTTGAGCGCGTTCCGGTAGCGCTCCCGTCGGGAGTCCGGCAGAACTGGTGAGTACAGCGAGGGTCTAGTGGCGGGAGATGTCCGTGCGTTCCGTGCGTCGTCGATGGTCAGCGGCCGTTGTCCTGTCCGTCGCGCTCTCCTGTGGACTGCTGATCGCAGGGTGCGGCGGGGACACCCTGGCGGCGTCGGAGCCGGACGAGGAGGTGTTCCTCCAGGCTGCCGCGGCCCGGGGGCCCGATCCGTACACGGAGTCGACCGCACGGGCGATCACATCGCCCGCACCGCAGCCCCCGGCCGCCGGGGGCGGTGACACCCGGTTGAGGGGGCAGACCCTGCGCACCCTCTCGGGCTCCACTCCTGGCCTCTACGGGGGCATCCAGTCCATCGGCAACTGCGATGCGGCCCGACAGACCACCCTCCTCCACGCTGATACCGCAAAGGCCCGGTCATGGGCGCGTGGCGCGGGAATCTCACCGACCGCCCTGCCGGGGTTCATGAGCGAACTCACTCCGGTGGTGCTGCGGGCCGACACACGGGTCACCAGTCATGGGTATCGGGGCGGCGCCGCCGCTCGCTATCAGGCCGTGCTCCAGGCGGGCACAGCGGTGCTGGTGGACCGCCAGGGCACCCCGCGTGTGCGCTGTGCCTGCGGGAACCCCCTGCGTCCGCCGATCGCCGCCAAGGGCGCCGTGGTGCACAAGGGGCGGGCGTGGGCCGGCTATGAGCCGGACCGGGTCGTCGTGGTGAAGCCCGCGGCGCAGACGATCGCCAGCCTGGTCATCGTCGATGTGGTGTCCAGCACCTGGATCGACCGGAAGACGGGCAGCGACGGAGAGTCGGACAAGAGCCCCGAGGTGCTGCCCCCCGTGACCCCGGACGACATCTACACCTATCCTCCGGTGCCCGACCCGTCCGAGTCCGCATCCGAGGCACAGCCGGACGACCCGACCGCATCCGACGAGGTGACCCCACCGGACGCTCCCACGCCCACGGACTGTCCTCCCGTGCCCGACACCCTCGACCAGGTGACGCCGGCGCAACCGTCGCTCTGCCCGGATCAGCAGCCGTCCGAGCCGGATGAGCTTCCGAGCGAGCTCCTGCCGCCGCCGGTCGACCCGGATGTGCCGCCGGAGGACGTCCCGTCCGACCCCGAGTCGCCGGTGGAGCAACTGGTGGCACCGGACACCTTCACCGGTTGAACGAGGTGGTGCTCGGCGGTGCGAGGGCGCAGAGGGTCGGGTGCTCGATGACCTCCCGTTAAGCACCTAACATTAGAAATCTCAATAAAGCGGGCATATCAATTTAATTGCCCAATCAGTCGAAGAATCTGACAAATGATGACAGAGTGGCTCCATGGTTGATCGGGCAGCGGGTGCCCTGTCGCTTCCCGACGACTGGCCGGTCGGCCCCGATCTGAGTCTGTCCTTCAATCGCATGGGCAGCTTCGACTGGGACCTGGCCAGCGGACTCATGCATCTGGACGACTCTGCGCTCCAGGTGCTGGAACTGCGGCCTGGTGACTACGACGGCTACCGGGCGAGCCTCACCGACCGGATGCCGGCGGAGGACGCCGCCCGGCTGGACTCCCAGGTGGCCCAGGCGCTCAAGAACGGCAATGAGAACTACGGCGTCTACTTCCGCATCCGTCGCCGTGACGGCGGGCTGCGCTGGACCCACACCCAGGGGTGCGTGCGCCGGGACGAGAACGGCCGCCCCGAGCGGATCATCGGCATCGTCCGCGACGCCACCGAGGAACTCGCCGACTCCGCCGCCCGAGCCGACGCGGACGTCCACCGCAGACGGCAGACCAGTGTGGTCGAGTCCACCACCGCGGCGCTCGCACACGCCCGAACCGTCCAGGACGTCATCGACGTCCTCACCGCCTCCCACGGCCTGGAGCACTTCGGAGCGGCCAGTCTGGTGATGGGGCTGCTGGAGGCGGGCGGTCGTATCCATCTGGTGGCCGAGGGGCCGACGCACGCCTTCATCCCCGGCACCCGCTGGACCCGGGTCGAGGACGAGTACCCGATGAGCGAGGTGGTACGGACGCTCGCCCCCCGCTTCATCGAGTCCCAGGCCGACTTCGCCGAGTCCTACCCGGTCCTCTGGCCGCACCTCGAAGGACTCGGCATCGTATCGGCGGCCTATCTGCCGCTCATCGCCCAAGCCCGTCCGATCGGCGCGCTCGGCCTGCTCTACAGCGACCGCACCGGCTTCAGCTCCGAGGACCGCAACGTCCTGGTCGCGCTGGGCAGCAGCATCGCGCAGAGCGTCCAGCGCGCCGTCCTCTACGACCAGGAGCACGATCTCGCCGAAGGGCTCCAGCAGGCCATGCTGCCGCGCCGGATCCCCGAAGTGCCCGGCGCGCAGATCGCGGTGCGCTATCGATCGGCACGGATCGGTCGGGACATCGGCGGGGACTGGTACGACATCATCACCCTCCCCGGCGGCCGGGTCGGTGCGGTCATCGGAGACGTCCAGGGGCACGACACCGATGCGGCAGCCGTCATGGGACAACTGCGCATCGTCCTGCGCGCCTACGCGGCCGAGGGTCACACCCCGGCCACGGTGATGGCCCGGGCCTCGATCTTCCTCCACGAGTTGGACACCGACCGCTTCGCGACCTGCCTCTACGCCGAAGCCGACCCGGCGACCGGTGTCGTCCAGGTGGTGCGTGCCGGACATGTCGACCCCCTCCTGCGTGACACGGACGGAAGTTGCCGCAGGCTCCCCGTCGAAGGGGGGCTTCCACTGGGGCTCTCGGCTGAGTTCGGGCGGCTGGAGTACCCCGTCAGCACTGTTGAGTTGGACCCGGGGCAGACCCTGATCCTCTACACCGACGGCCTGGTCGAACAGCCTGGCGCCGACCTCGACGACGGGATGCAGATGCTGACCGCCCTGGTGCGCAGCGGCCCGAGCGACCTCCAGCGGTTGGCCGATCACCTGTGCGAGGTCGTGGACGAACGCGGCGGTGAAGATGATGTGGCGATCCTGTTGCTGCGCCGTCGGGGGACCGTCACCCCTCGCTCGGGCGGCCGGCTGCAACAGAGCGTGGCGCAGAACGAGCCGGAGGCGCTGCGCTCGGCCCGGCACATGGTCCTCTCGGCGGTGCGTGCCTGGGGGGCGCGGGAGCGGTCCGACGAGATCGAGCTCGCGGCCGATGAGCTGATCACCAATGCCCTGATGCACACCGACGGCGGAGCGATCGTGACCGTCAGGGTGTTGGTGGGACCGGAGCGGCGGCTACGGGTGGAGGTCGAGGACCGCTCCAGCGCGTTGCCACGGCGCAGGGAGGCCGACCTGTCCGGAGTCTCCGGACGGGGCTTGCTCCTCGTGGACCAGTTGGCGGACGCCTGGGGAGTGGAGTCCCGCGGTACGGGCAAATGCGTGTGGTGCGAGTTCACCGTGCCGGATCGGCTCGACTGAATGCTCTCCCCGTCGGGCTCGGCGGACGGTATGGCGGCGGAGCGGCGTCGATGGGGGTGATGGCCGGCGGTGACGTCCTTCCGGTTGAGATGAGCGATGCAACCGGCGCACATCACCCCCGGAGCAGCCTGAGCACATCGATCCGATCAGCCGGAGGGCATGGTCCGGAACGATCGGACCGCACCATCCGGAGCAGGTCGAGGGGGCGCCTTCCCTGATCCAGGTGTTAACTGTCCGTAAATTGATCGTACTTGACCGTAACCGAACAAAGGCGATTGACTGCGATGGGCTGCGATTGTGTGCGGGACATCGCCTTTTGCCTGGCCTGTAGGTCTTCCTTCGAGAACATGAGGACACCGTGAGTAGCGAGCTTCTCGCCCCCCTCGATCTGGCTTTCTGGCATCTAGAGTCCGATGGCCATCCGATGCACCTCGGCGCGCTCGCACTCTTCGCACCGGCCGAGGGCGCTCCCCGCACCGACCGGCCGTTCGACGAGGAGGTACGGGAACTCCTCGCCGATCGTGCCTGTGCGATTCGGCGGCTGCGGATGCGGGTCCAAGACGTGCTCGTGCCCGTCGGCGGAGCGGTCTGGGCCGTGGACAAGGACTTCGACGTACGACGTCACGTCCACCATGTGCGCCTGCCCACCGGGGAGTTCCGGGCCGAGGCGACCGCCGTCGCCGGCGAGCTCATGGAACGCCCGCTTGCACGAGGGCTGCCGCCGTGGGAGATGTACCTCCTCACCGGCGAGCCCGAAGGACCCTTCGCGGTCCTGGTCAAACTCCACCACGCCCTCGCGGACGGGATGCGCGCGGTCGCCATCGGAGCCGGGATCTTCGACGAGATCGCCGGAGCCCGAGCGGCCCGCGTGGGCCGATCCGGGCCGGCTCCCGACCGACCGTGGTTCAGCGACCCCGCCCGGCTCCTCGGCTTCGCCCGTGACCGCATCGACGACTTCGGGCGTGCGGTGGGGGTCGGCGCCTCCGTCGTCCGCGCCAGTCGCTTCGACCCCCGGGGACTGCCCGCACTCACCGCAGGGTCCAGTGGTACCAGGCGTCTCGGCACGGTGATCCTGGACCTGGAGGAGGTGCGCAGCGTCCGCCGGCAGACGGGCGGCACGGCCAACGATGTACTCCTCGCGGTGGTGGCCGGTGGGCTGCGGCGCTGGGCCCACCTCCGTGGCGAGCAACTACCCGCCAGCGGGCCGCGGGCCCTGGTACCCGTTTCCCGCCGCCGCCCCGGCAGCCCACCCGGCTCGGGCAACAAGCTCTCCGCCTACCTGCTGGAACTTCCGGTCGCCGAACCCGACCCACGGCTGCGGCTGGCCGCCGTACGAGCGGCCATGGACCGCAACAAGGCGGCCGGTCCCTCACGCGGAGCGGGCGCTCTGGCCGTACTCGCGGACCAGTTGCCGCCCCTCGCCCACCGGTTCGGTGCTCCCTTCGCCCAAGGCGCGGCCCGGATGCTCTTCGACGTCCTCGTGACCAGCGTTCCGCTGCCCCGCTCGGCCCTTTCGCTGGGTGGCAGGCCGCTCCAGGAGATCTATCCGATGGCTCCGCTGCCCCGGGGACAGGCGTTGGCCGTGGCGCTGACCACCTACGGCGGCAAGGTCCACGTGGGTCTGGTCGTGGACGGCAAAGCGGTACCGGACCTCGATCTCCTGGCGCAGGGCCTACGGGACGAGTTGGCGGAACTACGACTGCTGGCCCCCTGATCGCTTCCCCCACGCAGGATCGAGCCCGGCCCTGCGGACGCCCGACCTGAGGTCCGCCGAGACGACGCCGCGTGGATGAATCTGCGTTTTCTCCTGGGCTGCGGCACTCTGGACGCATGCCGGAAATGCCTGAAGTGGAATCTCTGAGGGGTTTCCTCGGGGATCGTCTCGCCGGGGAGAGGATCGCTCGGGTCCTGCCGCTGGCCATCAATGTCCTCAAGACCTACGACCCCCCGCTGAGTGCGGTCGAGGGCGCCGAGGTCACCGCCGTGGAGCGACACGGCAAATGGCTCGACATCGGCGTGGGCGAACTCCACCTCGTGGTGCACCTGGCCCGCGCCGGCTGGGTGCGCTGGCACGACGAGTACCCCACCACCCCGCCACGCCCGGGCAAGGGCCCCCTTGCGCTCCGTACCGTGCTCGCATCGGGTGGCGGCTTCGACCTCACCGAGGCGGGCACGACCAAGCGGCTCGCCGTCCATCTGGTCCACGACATCGCCGAGGTGCCCGCCATCGCCCGACTGGGCCCCGATCCCCTCTCGGCGGAGTTCGACCGTGCTGCCTTCGCCGCACTCCTGGCCGGTGAGCGGCGACAGCTCAAGGGCGCACTGCGCGACCAGGGCTTGATCGCGGGCATCGGCAACGCCTACAGCGACGAGATCCTGCACGCGGCGAAGATGTCCCCCTTCCAACTGGTGCACCGACTGGACGAGGACGAGATCACCGCCCTGTACGAAGCCCTGCGCACCACCCTCGGGGACGCCGTCGAACGTGCCCGGCCGATCGCCGCGGGACGGCTCAAGGCGGAGAAGAAGAGCGGACTCAGGGTCCACGGCCGCACCGGCGAGCCCTGCCCGGTCTGCGGAGACACCATCAGACAGGTGTCGTTCAGCGATTCCTCGCTCCAGTACTGCCCCACCTGCCAGACGGGCGGCAAACCCCTGGCCGACCGACGGCTGTCCCGACTGCTCAAGTAGGACGCCCTCAGCCGCCCAGGGCCACCAGGGTCCTCCCCTCCGCGTCGCGCACCACCCAGCGTCCGATCAGGTGGCTGGGCAGGTCGGTGCCACCCTCGATGACCAGCGGCGCGCCACCGGAGGCCGTCCCGTGCCCTTTCGCGGGAACCCGCCAACTGAGGACCGGACGCTCCACGCCGTCGGCGCCGACGGCGATCAGCCGACAGGAGCCGGGCCCCTTCACTCCGCTCAGACGCAGGGCCACCGCCGTACCCCACGCCCGGTCCTCCAGCACCGCGGAAGCCGTCACACCGGTCGAGGCGTCGGTCGCAGTGACCCGTAATCCCGGACCGGCCGAGCTGCCCCAGCCGTCTGAGCCGTTCGGGGACTGCCTCGCCTGCACCATCCACACCGCCGCGGGCAGTACGACGATGAGTGCCGCGGCAGCCGCAGCGAGCCGCAGCCGCCTGTGCCGGCTGCGCCGCAGCGAGCGCGCCACGTCCCGAGTGAGTCGGTCCAACAGCCCGGGCGACGCCTGGACGAGCGGTGCGCCGGGTTCGCTCAGTTCCGCCATCGCCGCGGCCACCGACGCGAATCCGGACAGTTCCAGGACACACAGGCCGCAGTCGGCGAGGTGGTCTTCGAACCGAAACGCATCGCCGGGCTCCAGCACCCCCAGCGCATAGGCCGCCACATCCTGATGGTGCTGCCGGATGTCCATGGGCCCCTCGATTCAATGGTTGAGCACAGCGGATGCGCGGTGCGATCGGGCACCGTTCCATACGCAGCGCACACCCGCTGTGCTCAACCACCCTCGGAACAGTGACGATCCCCCTGCGGACGGTGAGCTTCCGAAGCCGCCGCCGACAGCGAGTCCCTCCTTCCTCCGGTCCGCCCGAGGACCTGTCACCGACAGTGCCCACCAACCCCGGCCCGATCCGAAGGAAAGGCCCTAGAATCCGCACCATGCTGCGTGCACTGGCCGTCGATGACGAGAGACCAGCACTGGAGGAACTGCTCTATCTGCTGCGTTCCGACCCCCACATCACCAGCGCCGAAGGGGCCAATGACGCGACCGGGGCCCTGCGCCGCATCAGCAGGGCCCTCGACGCCGGACCCGATGACATCGACGGCATCGACGTCGTCTTCCTCGACATCCACATGGCAGGGCTGACCGGTCTCGACGTCGCCAAGCTCCTCGCCAGCTTCGCCCGCCCGCCGCTGATCGTCTTCGTCACCGCCCATGAAGGCTTCGCCGTCCAAGCCTTCGACCTCAAGGCCGTCGACTACGTCCTCAAACCGGTGCGACGGGAACGGCTCGCCGAGGCCGTGCGGCGCGTCCGCGACCAGGCCGCCCAGGCAGCCCAGCTCGTCAACCCGCCGGCCGCGACCGCCCCCGTGCAGAGCAGCTCCGACCAGATCCCCGTCGAACTCGCCGGAGTCACCCGCTTCATCCAGATCCACGACATCGCCTACGTCGAGGCCCAGGGCGACTACGCCCGACTGCACACCGACGAGGGCAGCCATCTGGTGCGCGTCCCGCTCTCCACACTGGAGGAGCGCTGGGCCGCGCGGGGCTTCGTCCGCATCCACCGAAGCCATCTCGTCTCGCTCTCCCGCATCGACGAACTACGCCTCGACGCCGGTACCACCACCGTCCGGGTCGGCACCGCCGAACTCGCCGTCAGTCGCCGGCACGCCCGCCAACTGCGCGACCTGTTGATGCAACACACCAGATCCCCCGACGGCCGACCCGCCCCCTGAACACGCGAGCCAAGCGAACCCCGAGGGGGTCGGGGCGCCTACCGTCGGAAAACCCGCCTGCGTAGACTCCACACCTCCGCAGAGAGTTCACCCACAGACGCTGGAGCGGACGGCCATGTCGGCAGAGCAACGCCCCCGCCGCGAGGTGGTCACCGGGGTCCCCCGCAGCGCGAGAAGACCGCCGGGCCACACCCACGCGCGGTCGGAGATCAGCGAACACACCACCCTCGGCGCCACCTATGTGCGCTCCCTCATGCGCAGCCAACTCCGTGCGGCGCTGCTGGCGCTCGGCACCCTGGTGCTCTGCGTCGCCACCCTGCCGCTCCTGTTCGCGCTCCCCGCCGCCTTCGACGGTGAGTCCCTGTCTCCCGGCCCCGTCGTCTGGGGCGCCCTCGGGTTCGGCGTCCACCCGGTCATGTGGCTCACCGCACGCTGGTACGTACGCCGGGCGGAACGCAACGAGCGGGACTTCCTCAGGCTCGTCGAAGGACGCTGAACGGTGCGGGCGGGGGAACACCGGTGAACCAGGCGTATGCGGTGACCGCCGTCACCGTCGTGGTCCTCGCCACGGTGCTCATCGGCGGCCTCGGGCTGCGCATATCGCGCACCACATCCGACTTCTACGTCGCCTCCCGCACGGTCAACCCCGGCCTCAACGCCGCCGCCATCAGCGGCGAGTACCTCTCGGCCGCATCCTTCCTCGGCATAGCCGGACTGATACTCCTCCAGGGCCCCGACATGCTCTGGTACCCCGTCGGCTACACCGCCGGCTATCTCGTCCTCCTGGTCCTGGTCGCCGCACCGCTGCGCCGCTCGGGTGCGTACACCCTCTCCGACTTCGCCGAAGCCCGGCTGGAATCCGCCGCAGTGCGCAGGCTCGCCAGCCTCTTCGTCGTCGGCATCGGCTGGCTCTACCTCCTGCCCCAACTCCAGGGGGCCGGGCTCACCCTGGAGATCCTCACCGGCGCGCCCGATTGGCTCGGGGGACTGATCGTCGCCCTGGTCGTCGTCGGGGCGGTCGCCGCCGGTGGCATGCGGAGCATCACCTTCGTCCAGGCGTTCCAGTACTGGCTCAAGCTCACCGCACTCCTGGTGCCCGCACTCTTCCTCCTGGCGGCATGGGCCGACGACGACGCCCCCCGCGCCCGCTTCGACGCCCCGGCCGTCCTGCGCGAGCACACCGAGGTCCGCGTCGACGACACCGTACGCATGGAGTTGGCGAAACCGCTGACCATCACCGTCAGCGGGGAGGTCGACGGGCACGCTTACCAGGACCGGACCCTCACCCTCGACGAAGGTGCCCACCGGATCGAGGAGGGCACGCTGCTCGGTCTGGCCCGCGGCACCGAGGTCCCCGAACGGATCTCGTCGGGTGCCGATCCGTCGAGTTGGTCCCAACCCCTGGCCGGTGGACGTGACGGCTACCACCTCTACGCCACCTACGGGTTGATCCTCGCCACCTTCCTGGGCACGATGGGGCTCCCGCACGTCGCCGTCCGCTTCTACACCAGCCCGGACGGCCGCGCCGCCCGCCGCACCACCCTCGTGGTGCTCGGGCTCGTCGGCGCCTTCTACCTCCTTCCACCGGTCTACGGCGCACTAGGCCGGATCTACGCCCCCGAACTCGCCCTCACCGGTGACGCGGACGCCGCCGTCCTGGTGCTGCCCGAACGGATCATCGGCGGAGTGGCGGGCGACCTCCTCGGTGCACTCCTGGCCGGCGGCGCCTTCGCCGCGTTCCTGTCGACCGCATCCGGGCTGACCATGTCCGTTGCCGGGGTGATCACCCAGGACGTGCTGCCCTCCCGCGGCGTACGTCACTTCCGGCTCGCGACCGTCCTGGCCATGGCCGTGCCCGCCGTGGTCAGCACCCTCACCACCCATGTCCCCATCGCCGATGCCGTGGGCCTGGCTTTCGCCGTCTCCGCCTCGTCCTTCTGCCCGCTCCTCGTCCTCGGCATCTGGTGGCGCGGGCTCACTCCACCGGGAGCCGTGGCGGGTCTGCTCATCGGCGGCGGCTCAGCGCTCACCGCGGTGATGACGACCCGCGCCGGACTCGCCCCCGAGGGGTGGGCCCACACCCTGATGGCCTGGCCCGCCGTGTGGTCCGTGCCCCTCGGATTCCTCACCATGACCCTGGTGTCGCTGGCCACCCCACGGCACATACCCGCCGGCGCCATCGCGATCCTCGCCCGACTGCACCTGCCCGAGGATCTGGCGGGCAGACCGCCGGACTCCGTCTCGACCAGACATCCGGGAGAAGGAAGAGAACGATGACCGGAACGGGCATGGCCGCACTCGCCGCGGCGGGCGTCGTCCTCCTGGTGGTGGGCGTCGTCATCGGACGGATCACGGCGAGCCGGGGCAGCCGCCCCGATCTCGACCTCGGAACCCCCGTGGAGCGGGCCACCTTCCACACCCTCCACACCGCATCGCTCGCCGCGCCGCCCCTGCGCGCCGGGCTCACCGAGGAGACCGCCCGCAAGGCGGCCAAACACCTGCGCTCCCTCCTGGGCACCGAGGCCCTGTGCCTCACCGACCGCGAACGGGTCCTCGCCTGGGACGGACCCGGCGAGGACCACCACGAGCGACGAGTGATGGGGCATGTGACGGCCATGCTCGACTCCGGGCGCAGCCGCTGTGTCCACATCGACTGCGATGACCTCCAATGCCCGTTGCGCTGGGCCGTCATCGCCCCCCTGACCGGCGAGGAGGGAGTGCTCGGCGCGCTGGTCGCCTATGGGTCGAGGGAGTCGGCAGTCCTGGTGCGCGCGGCCACCGAAGTCGCCCGCTGGGTCTCCGTACAACTGGAACTCGCCGAACTCGACCGCTCCCGGACCCGGTTGATCGAAGCGGAGATCCGGGCCCTACGAGCCCAGATATCGCCCCATTTCATCTTCAACTCCCTCGCCGCGATCGCCTCGTTCGTCCGCACCGACCCCGGTCGGGCTCGTGAGCTGCTGCTGGAGTTCGCTGACTTCACCCGGTACTCCTTCAGACGGCATGGCGAGTTCACGACCCTCGCCGATGAACTGCGCTCGATCGAGCAGTACCTGGCTCTGGCGGGCGCCCGCTTCGGTGACCGGCTGAAAGTGACCCTCCAGGTGGCTCCCGAGGTGCTTCCGGTGGCTCTGCCCTTCCTCTGTCTCCAACCGCTCGTCGAGAACGCGGTCAAGCACGGGCTGGAGGACTCGCCGGAGGAGTGCCGGGTGACCATCGCCGCCCAGGACGCCGGGGCCGAGGCGATGGTGACGATCGAGGACGACGGGGTGGGGATGGACCCGGCCTTGCTGCGCCGCATCCTGGCGGGGGAGCGGACCGGGTCGGCGGGGATGGGCCTGTGCAATGTGGACGAGCGGTTGCGCCAGGTGTACGGGGACGATCACGGGCTCGTCATCGAGACAGGGGTCGGCGCCGGGATGAAGATCACCGTCCGGATTCCCAAGTACCGCGCGGGCGTCCATTCGTCCCCGGGCCATCGGATCACGGGCTGAGCGGGCCCCGGCCGCCCGGGCGGGGAGTCGTTCGAGGGCGGCCGGTTTGGGGCTGGTCGGGTTCGGGGCTGGTCGGGTACAGGGTCAGGGTCCGGAACCGATGTCGAACGGAGTCAGTAGAGATGGATGGCCAGATGGCTGAGCGGCAGCCCCAACTGCCAAGCCGGTGTCCATATCTGCGTGCACTCGTCCACGACGGCATCGGCGGGTCCCGCGGGGTGCCACGGTTCGCTGTCGCCCAGGTCGGCGGCGAGTAGTTCGGTCTGTCTCAGCCAGCGCCAGGAGCTCTGGGCGAGGGAGAGGTCGGGATCCGGTCTGCCGCCGATGCCCTCCTCACGGTCCTCGCGGTCGGCCAGGCGTTCCATCACCCACTCGGACCAGGGGTGGCCGTACGTCGTGAGGTTCAGCCACTCCTCGATCCGGGACACGGACCGCAGTCCGGCCGCCTCGTCGGAGCCGTCGGCCAGGCAGATGGTCAGGGCGAGGGTCTCGCGTCCCGCCCGGTACTCCAGTGAGCCGCTCTCCACCAGGGAACTGGTGCGGAGCATTTCGTCGGCGATGTACTCGGCGCAGAGCCACGCCATTGGAATCGCCAGCGCGCGCCCGCTGGTTCCGTTCGTACTCTCTGGCTGCACCCTTCCCACCTTCTTCCGGACGACTGCGTGTGCCGACTCGGAGACGAGCCTCTACCGAGTGAGACGGTTGCGGGCGGCTCTTTACTCAACTTCACCGTGACGTTTGGCATATCCGTGGTCCGTCGCCGTGGCCCCAGAGCAAGGGGGGTACCGGTGGGGTCTTCGAGACGTGGGCGATCGATCTGTGGTGACCATGCCAGGGGGAGTCGATGCGGTCGAGGGCCGTCGGCCGAAGCTGTGCCGAAGCCGTGCCGAAGCCGATCGGCATCCGTCCGGATCGGGTGGTGGGGGTGTCGTTCCTGGCGGGAGGAGGCGGGAGCGCCCCCGCCTCCTCCCGCCAGGAACGGGTCATGCGCCCCGGTGCCCGAGGGCGGTGCGGGCACGGGCGTAGCCGGGGAGGCATCGGGACAGGGCACGCAGGGCGTAGTACGAGCGCGACTTCACGGTGCCCGCGGGAATGCCCAGGGCCATGGCCGTCTCCTTGACGTTCAGCCCCTGGAAGTAGAGCCGGATCAGCACCGCACGGTGTTCGGGGCTGAGCGACTCCACCGCCGCGCGGACATCGAGGACCGCCACGGTCGTCTCCGTGAGATCGGCCGGATCGGGGGTGGTGGCGAGGACTCCGTCACCGATCTCGGTGGGGCGGGCGAGTCGGGACCTGCGGGCGTCGATCGCCAGCCGCCTGCCGACGGTGAACAGCCACGGCCGCATGGACTCGTACGGTCCGTCGAACGCTTCGGGGTGCTGCCAGGCGCGGACGAGCGTCTCCTGGAGCAGGTCCTCCGCCCTCATCTGGTCTCCGTAGGTCAGTCCCTGGAGGAAGGTGAGGAGGGCGGGGCCGTGTTCACGTTGCAGGTCCGCGAGGGCCCCCTCGTCGGTCGTCGCGGAAGCGGTCGCGGTCGCCATGGCCAACACCTTTCGTGCGGGAGCGTCTGTCGTGTGGGTCACACCGTTGCGTGGCGTATCCGAACCCATGCCCGGGTCGGGAGACAGACGATGGGCGGGGAGCGTCGACGAGCGGTCGCCTGGAGCGGCGAGTGGTGCGGTGAACGGTCGGCCGGGGCGGGTCGGCCGGGGAAGCGGCGGTCGGTGTCGAGGTCGCTGTGGGGACGCCGACCGGCACGGGCGGAGCCCCGAGGGGTTGTGCGGAGGGGGCATTTCGGCGACGGGACGGCCCTGTCACTTGACGGGCCACACTCTGACGCGGTGCATTCGGATTGTCATATTTATTCCGTGATGGACTGCTTGGGAGCCGCCCCATGCCACACCACATCGGACGAGGAACGACGGCCCTCGCGGTCGTCCTCTGCGGAACCGCCGCAGTCGCCTGCGCACCGACCGACGGCGACGGCCCACGCTCCAGCGGAGTCGAACGACCGGTGACCGC
This sequence comes from Streptomyces sp. NPDC059256, assembly GCF_042753785.1. Taxonomy (NCBI): domain Bacteria; kingdom Bacillati; phylum Actinomycetota; class Actinomycetes; order Kitasatosporales; family Streptomycetaceae; genus Streptomyces; species Streptomyces sp. NPDC059256. The sequence continues at coordinate 187,727 of NZ_JBHYZO010000010.1, forward strand.
CAGCCCCGCCGTCCCCGCTGCTCAGCAACCCCGCCCCTTCACCCTCGTGGCCACGGGCGACGTGCTGCCGCACGACTCCGTCATCCGACAGGCCGGCGTCGACGCCGGGCCTTCGGATGACGGGAACTACGACTTCCGGCCCATGCTCGCGGGCGTCCGACCGGTGATCTCCTCGGCCGACCTGGCGATCTGCCACATGGAGACGGTGTACGGCGAGCGTGGCGACTACAGCGGGTACCCCGCGTTCAAATCGCCCCCACAGATCGCCAAGGGGCTGGCCGCCACCGGCTACGACGCCTGTTCGACCGCCTCCAACCACTCGCTCGACGACGGCGCAGCGGGCATTCGGCGCACCCTGGACGCCCTGGACACGGCGGGCGTACGCCACACCGGCTCCGCCCGCACCGCAGCCGAGGCCACCACCCCCGCCTGGCTGAAGTCAGCCGGAGCCAAAGTCGCCCAATTGGCGTACACCTACGGCACCAACGACTACCCACTGCCCCAGGGACAGCCATGGGCGGTCAACCTGCTGGACGAGGAGAAGATCATTTCCGATGCCCGCGCCGCTCGTCGGGCAGGGGCCGATGTGGTGGTCCTCAGTCTGCACTGGGGCACGGAGTGGCAGACCGAACCCGATGCGACACAACTCTCCCTGGCCAAGAGCCTCACCGCGTCCCGTACCGAGGGACGCCCCGACATTGACCTGATCGTCGGAACACACGCTCACGTTCCCCAGCCCTACGAGAAGGTCAACGGCACCTGGGTCGTCTACGGCATGGGTGACCAGATCGCGGGTCCGATGACGAACTACTCCGGATCCCTGGACGTCCGCGGCAACCAGGGCTCCATCGGACGGTTCACCTTCACCCCGCCCCGGGCCCCGGGCGGACGCTGGGAAGTGACCCGCGCCGAGTTCATCCCCCAGTGGATGGACACGGTCGAGGGCAGGGTCGTCAATCTGCCCGCCGCACTCGCACGGGGGGCCGACCGGGAGGACTACAGCCAGGCCCAGACGTCGATCAGGACGGCCGTGCTCAGTCGCAACGCCGCGTCGGACGGGCTCACCATGGGCCGCTGAGCCCCGGCAGTCTGCCCTCACACCGACAGCAGTACCGAGACGGAAGCAACACACACCGACACCGACACCGACAGCCACGGAGACCCGCCGCTCACCTACGGCACCACCGTCACCGGCCAGCGCCCCGCCTTCACCAAGCGCACCGCTACCGAGCCCACCAGCCGGTGCCCCGCCGACTCCGACGCACCCACCACCACCGCATCGGCCTTCAGCTCGTCCGCCGCGGCGACCAACCCCCCGTAGGGGTCACCCGGGAAGGTGTGGAACTCCCAGCGCACGTCCCAGATGTCCCGCAGCCGCTCGGTCGCCGCCCGGACCTCCGCGACCAACCCCTCCGCGAGCTCCTCCGTCGTGCCCACCACCGGCACTCCCAGCGCCATGCCCATCGAGATCACGGGTTGGATGTAGACGATGGCGAGCAGCGCGTTCTGCCGGCGTGCAAGACCGCTCGCGTACGCCACCGCCCGCAGCGAGGAGGCCGAGCCGTCGACCCCGGCGACGATGACCTTGGGGCCGTCCGTGCCGAGTTCGAACTGAGAAGGGCGATGCTGTGTCACACCATCGAGAGTAGGCCGCTCCACCGCGTGCACCCGTCGACCGAGTCCCGCGCCGTCGCGTTGCCATCGGCGCCCACGGAATGCGCCCTGACCATCGGTCGCACCCGCCCCGGCCGCAGGAGCACACCGACCGGGCGGCCCCGAACCCCTCGACAGGCGCATGACCGTGCGCCTCCTTACAGTGCTGATCATGAGCAGCACCGCGGACCGCGCACCACAGACCCGCGGCTGGGCCCGCGACCACTCCTGGAGCGGGGTACCCGCCGCCTTCGCGGCGTTCTTCGCGGTGCTCGGCGTCTACTGCGCACTCATCGCCGTCATCCCCCCGCTCCGAACCCTGCTGCGGCCCATCACCCGGTTCCTCGACCTCCTCACCGTCCCCGTCAGCGCCAACCTCGCCTACGCGGCCTTCCTCCTGCTGCTCGCCACCGCCGTCGGCGCCCGCAAGAGGACCGCATGGTGGCTGGTCACCGGCTATCTGGCGCTCCTGCTCCTCGCCGATCTGCTGAACCTGGTGTTCGATCCGTCGTGGTCGTGGGTGCCGAGCTTCGTGGTGTGTCTGGGTGCGGTCGCGGTCCTGGTGCTCGCCCGGGGCGAGTTCTACGCACGCACCCGACCCGGCGCCGTGCGCAGGGCGTTCCTCGTCCTGGTCGTGTCACTGGTCCTCGGGGTGCTGGTGGGGTGGGGACTGACCGCACTGTTCCCGGGCTCGCTGCCCAGTTCACAACGACTGGGATGGGCCGCGAACCGGGTGTTCGGCGGACTGGTGCCGGCCGGACAGTTCGACGGCCGTCCCCCGAGGTTCCTGGACTTCCTCCTCGGGGCGTTCGGTGCCTTCGCACTGCTCGCCGCGGCGGCAACCCTCTTTCGTTCACAACGCCTCCGCGCCGCACTCCACGGCGACGAGGAAGACCGCATCCGCGCCCTCCTGGCCGCCTACGGCAAGACGGACTCCCTCGGCTACTTCGCCACCCGGCGCGACAAGGCCGCCGTCTTCGCGCCAAGCGGCCGAGCCGCCATCACCTATCGCGTCGAAGCGGGCGTCGCACTCGCCAGCGGTGACCCCGTCGGCGACCGGGCAGCGTGGCCCGGGGCCATCGAAGCCTGGCTCGACATCGCCCGGCACCACGCCTGGGCGCCGGCGGTCATGGGCGCTTCCGAAGACGGCGCACGGGCCTACGCCCGCTCCGGACTCGGTGCGATCCAACTCGGCGACGAGGCGATCGTGGACGCCGCCCGGTTCGATCTCGACGGCCGTGACATGCGGGTGACCCGTCAAGCGGTGAACCGCGTACGGCGCACCGGAGCCACCGTCCGGGTCCGGCGTCACTCCGCGCTCACGGAGGACGAGATGCAAACCGTCATCGACCGGGCGGACGCGTGGCGCGACACCGAGACCGAGCGCGGATTCTCCATGGCCCTCGACCGCCTCGGCGACCCGGCGGACGGTGACTGCCTCCTCGTCGAGGCCCTCGACGAGGACGGTCGGTTGATGGCCCTGCTCTCGTTCGTGCCCTGGGGACGCGACGGAATCTCGCTCGATCTGATGCGCCGCGATCGCACGGCACCCAACGGAGTCACCGAGTTCATGGTCGCCGGGCTCTGCGCCGGAGCCGCCCGCGTCGGTGTGCGGCGCATCTCGCTGAACTTCGCCGTGTTCCGTTCCGCCTTCGAGGAAGGGGCCCGCATTGGCGCGGGCCCGGTGCTGCGCGCCTGGCGGCGCCTGTTGCTGTTCTTCTCCCGCTGGTGGCAACTCGAAGCGCTTTACCGGTCCAATGTGAAGTACCACCCGCAGTGGTACCCGCGCTTCCTCTGTTTCGGGGACGCCGGATCCCTGGCCCGGATCGGGCTCGCGTCCGCGATCGCCGAGGGCTTCGTCTCCGTACCCAGCCTGCAGGAACTGTGGGGCAAGGGGCACTCGGGGGCGCCCAGGCCCGCGACCACCGAGTCACTGCCCGCCATGGGGACGCTCGGACTGCCCGAACCGAGTGCACCCGCCACCGAGCAGGAGCGGCTGCCCGATCAGATGCGCGTCCGACGCAGAAAGCTGGAGCGGCTGCGCGCCGAGGGGATCGATCCCTATCCGGTCTCCGTCGTCCACCCGACGGGCACGGTCGCACAGATCCGGGCCGCCCACCAACCGCCTCCGCGCCCCGGCGGACGCACCGACCAGACGGAGACCGTGGCCGGTCGGGTGATGGCCGTACGCGACTTCGGCGGGGTGGTGTTCGTCGTGCTGCGCGACTGGTCAGCGGATCTACAGATCGCGCTGACGAGGGACGACAGCGGACCGGGTACGGTGGCCGGTTTCACCGCCACCGTCGACCTGGGCGACCACATCAGCGTCACCGGGGTCATCGGTACGAGCGATCGGGGCGAGCTGACCCTCTTCGTCACCCAGTGGCAGCTCACGGGGAAGTGTCTGCGCCCGCTGCCCGACAAGAGGCGCGGTCTGGCCGATCCCGAAGCACGCGTCCGCCAGCGCTATCTCGACCTGGTGGTCAGCCCCGGCGCCCGTGATGTCGTGCGCCACCGCTCCGCGGCCGTTCAGGCGCTACGACAGGGACTGCTGGAGCGCGGCTATCTGGAGGTCGAGACGCCGATGCTGCAACAGATCCACGGTGGCGCCAACGCGCGCCCCTTCACCACCCACATCAACGCCTATGACCTCGACCTCTATCTGCGCATCGCTCCCGAGCTCTATCTGAAGCGGCTGTGCGTCGGTGGGTTGGAGAAGGTCTTCGAGCTGGGTCGCACCTTCCGCAACGAAGGCGTCTCCTACAAGCACAACCCCGAGTTCACCATGTTGGAGGCGTACCAGGCGTTCGCCGACTACGACACGATGCTCGACCTCACCCGGGAACTGATCCAGGGCGCGGCCATCGCCGCATTCGGTTCGCCCGTCGCCCACCGCAAGTCCTCCGACGGCACCCTGGTCGCTCATGACATCTCCGGTCCCTGGCCCGTACGGACGGTCTACGGCGCGATCTCCGCGGTGCTCGGCGAGGAGATCGACGCGGACACGGACGAGGGGACACTGCGTCGGCACTGCGATCGGGCCGGTGTCCCCCATGTCCCCGACGACACCCGGGGCGACGTAGTGCTGGAGATGTACGAGCGGCTCGTCGAAGAGCGCACCGAGCTGCCCACGTTCTACCGGGACTTCCCCACGGACGTCTCCCCACTCACCCGCCAGCACCGCCGCGACCCACGGCTCGCGGAACGCTGGGACCTGGTCGCGTTCGGAACGGAGTTGGGCACCGCCTACTCCGAACTCACCGACCCCGTGGAACAGCGCCGCAGACTCACCGCCCAGTCACTCCTCGCCGCAGGGGGAGATCCGGAGGCGATGGAGGTGGACGAGGACTTCCTCGACGCCCTGGAGTACGCCATGCCGCCGACCGGGGGACTGGGCATCGGAGTCGATCGACTGGTGATGTTCCTGACGGGTCTGACCATCCGTGAGACCCTGCCCTTCCCCCTGGTGCGCCGGGGCTGACCCGCCTCCCGCACTGCTCCCATCGGGTGTTTTCGTCGCCCGGGGCGTGTTGGAGTGCGTTTCGCCGCACCGACCGTGCGAGCTGTGTGGTCATGACGAAGGATCAGACGACGCCCGATCGACGCTCGGTGCTGCGGATCGGTGCGTACCTGGGTGCGGCGGCCACGGCAGGACTGTTGATGACCGAAGGCACCGACCCCGTGGGGAGAGGAACGGCAGCCCGCACCGCCGGTGCATCCGGTGCTCCGACCGGTGGGGGACCGACGCCCGCGGCCGGTCCACAGGTCGCGCAGGGACCGCCCGTCAAGGCGACGTCCTACCGGCTGCGGCCGATGACCGAGTACAACCCCGCCCCACTGCGCAGGGTCCTGCCACCGGTACGGACCCAGCCGTTCCTGCGGCTGCCCGACACGGACCGGGCCATGGTGCTGACCTTCGACGACGGACCCGATGCCCGGTACACCCCCGGCATCCTGCGCACCCTGCGGCAGTACGACGTACAGGCCCTGTTCTTCGTCTGCGGCGAGATGGTGGACCACAACCGGGATCTGCTGCGCGAAATGGCCGACGACGGGCACGTCGTGGGCAATCACTCCTGGTCGCATCCGTTGATTCCACGGCTGCCGCCCTCACGGATCCGCGATGAGCTGGGGCGCACCAGCGAGCTGGTGGACGAGGTGCTCGGCGAGGCTCCGCTCTGGTACCGGGCACCCTTCGGGGCGTGGAACAAGCACTCGTTCGAGATCGGTGCGGAGTTGGGGATGGAGCCGCTCGCCTGGACGGTCGACACACTGGACTGGACCGAACCCGGGACCGGCACGATTGTGCGTCGGGTGCTGGACGGCGCCGGACCCGGTGTGGTGGTCCTCTCCCACGACGCGGGTGGCGATCGCTCCCAGAGCGTTGCGGCGTTGCGGCGGTACTTGCCCCGGCTGCTGGACGACGGCTATCAGATCACCGTCCCGCGGCGTTGACGGCGCGCGGCTCGCCGGGACGCATCGACCCCGTGCCGCCGTTCGTGCCGTGGGGCGGTGCGGACCCATGGCTCGTACCGTCCGATGCCGGGCGCTCGTACCTCAGCGGGAGTCGACCATCCGGGCGAAGACCACGACATTGCCGTCGTAGCCGTTCGACTTGGAGTAGCCGCCGCCGCAGGTGATCACCCGTAGTTCGGCATGACCGGTGTCCCCGTACACCTGGGCGGCGGGGAAGTCGTCCTTGTCGAAGACCTCGACGCCGTACACCTCGAAGACGGCAGTCTTGCCGTCGAAGCGCGGCACTTCGACCCGTTCGCCCTTGGTGATGGAGCCGAGGCCGTAGAAGACAGCCGGGCCGGAGAGGTTGTCGACGTGACCGACGATGACCGCGGTACCGCGCTGGCCCGGTGCGATGCCGTTCTGGTACCAGCCGGCGATGTTGCGGTCCTCGGCCGGCGGGGCTTCGATCCAGCCGTCGGGGTCCAGACCGACGTTCATGAGCGGGGCGTCGACCTTGATCGAGGGGATGCGCACCCGCTCGGCGGGTGCGAACGTCAGGGACTTGGGGGGTACGAGAGGGGCGAACGTCTCCCCGTCGGGTCGGGCCAGTGATGCTGCCGCCGCTGGTTGCGGGGGGCCGAGCGACACGTCGACGCCGTTCTTCATCAGGGCGATCCCGGTGAGCATCACCAGGGCGAGCACGCCCCACGGCGAGCGCCTACGCGACTCCGAGCCGTTGTACCCCTCGCCCATGACTCTCCTTTTGTCACATCTACCCGCTTCGTGTACGCACGCTAAGTGAGCACGACGTGTGGTGCGAGGAGAGGAGGGCGAACGGGTGGCGCCGCCAGCGGGGGTGGCCCATCCGTGTCAACCGGCCCGATAAAACTTCTGACGGTCTGTGACCTGCGGCTCCGTCAGATCGCCCCGGCGTGTCGTCAGTGCATGCCCTCACCGGTGTGGACCAGTGTCGACATGCGGTCGGGAGTGGGCCCGGTGAGTGTTCGTCATGGAAGGCGTACTCGTCGAATTTCCCGGAGCGCCGCTTCGGTGCGTCTTCCCTGGAGGATCACGATGCGTGCTTCACGCGCTCTCGCAGTGGCAGCGGTCACCTGTGCTGCCGTCGGGCTCTCGGCCCCGCTGGCCGCTGCGGGCGGCGACAGCCAGGACAACAGCCAGGTCCACGTCTCCGTCAATCCGCACGCCGTTCACCAGGGCGGCACCCTGACGATCACCGTCCACGGCTGCAACCGCGGCGGTACGGTCACGTCCAATGCCTTCTCGCAGGTCACGCTCTCCGCGCCCCGCGAAGACAACCGCGGGGACAGCCGCGGCGACAACCGTGACAACCGGGAGAACCGCGACAACCGCGGGGACAACCGTGACAACACTTCGACCGCCACGGCCCGGATCCACGACCATGCCTCGCCCGGGCACTACAACCTCGCGGTCCGCTGCAACAACAACCGCAATGTGGCGACCGCGCAGTTCACCGTACTGTCGGGCCGCGGTGCGCAGGGCGGCCTCGGTGGTTCGATGGGGCCGAGTTCGACCGAGATGGCGGTGGGTGCCGGGCTGGTCGGCACCGCGGCCATCGGAGGGACGTTGTTCATCGCCCGCCGTCGACGCACGGTCGGCGCAAGGACGTGACCGTCTGACCCCCACCGGTCGTCGTGCGGTGGAGACCCGCTGTCGTGCGGTGCGAAAACGCTGCCGTGCGGTGGAGACCCGCTGTCGTGCGATGCGAAAACGCTGCCGTGCGGTGGAGACCCGCTGTCGTGCGGTGGGAAACCGCTGTCGTGCGGTGGGAAAGCCCGTTGCCCCGACCCTCTAGCGGATCGGGGCAACGGGCTTTCCTGGTCCGGGCGGGCGAGCAGTGCGGGCCTGGTGGGTGTGGTGCGACACGATGGGCGGCCGACGGGATCAGTGCCGGTGACCGTAGACACGCCTGCGTACGACGAAGACCGTCGTGCCGGCGGCGGCGAGCACGAGACTCGCTCCGAGGGCGATCGTGCCGGCGTCCATCTCCTCGACGCTCCCGCCGAGCCCACCGAGGACGCCTGACGGCGTGGTGGTGGGCGCGCTCGACGTCGTCGCAGTGGAACTGGTGGTGGGCGTCGACCGACCACCGGCGATCGTCAGATTGAAGCTGCCCCGCTGGCTGCCGCAGGTGAACTGCACCGAGTACTGGGCTCCGGGCCGAGCGGCAGGGTCGACCGTGGCCACGGCGGACGTGCCCGGCCTGATGGTGACGGCATCGAAGATTCCTGACGATGCGGTGGCGGTGGTGTTGCAGCCGCTCGCCGAGAGCGCCACTCGCCCGCCCGGTGCGACGGTCGAGGGACTGACGGTGAAGTAGGTCGTGGCTTGGGTGTCGGCGGCAGCCGCGAGGGGGGCAGCGGCCCAGCCGAGTGCAGTGGCGCCCAGCAGTGCGGCGGACGCAGCGCGTATCGCGCGCATGGTCATTCCTCCGGGTCCCCGAGGAGCAGGCGCGGAACCGATTTCCACAGAAGGCAGGTCATTGCCCCTCGATGACCGAAACGCTAGGAGCGCTGTTCCACCACCGCGATCGGTGTCGGGCGAATGGGTCATTTCGCTAGCCCGTACGAAGGACGGCTCAGGATGTCCTCCGCCCTTCGTCCACCACGGTGTCGTAGGGGCGGTGGCGATGCTGTCGGGTTAGGGCGAGAAGCCAGCTGGCGAGGCACCCACATCGACCAGCCATCGACCAGCCATCGACCAGTCATCGACGAGTCCGCAAAGAGCCCGCACCGCTTGCGAGAGCTTTCCTTCGGCCGGTGTGCAACACCCTGCGCCCCTTCTGACCCGTCGATCGGTGCTGAACCGCTGTTCAGCACCGGTACACCCGTCACTGCGGCCCCCGGCCCGCTCACCGCGGTCGTCCAGCGTGGGAAAACCTTCTTCGAGAATTTTTCGACGACGTTGAACACACCCCTGCCTCCGGCCCGTACCTAGGGCCATGAGCGACGCGGACGGGCGTCGCATCAGGCTCATAGGGATCTTGGGGAGTGGACATGAACACCTGGCGTAACGCCTCGCTCGCGGTGACCGCGGCGGCCGTACTCGTGCTGACGACGGCGTGCGGTCAGGACAAGACCAATGACGGCGGCGACAGCCAAGCCGTTGGAGCGGCCCGCTCCGCACAGCCCGCAGGAACCGGCGGCGGCTACGGGAACGACTACGGCTCCGGCGCCAGCGCCCAGGGAGTGGCAGCCAAGCCCGGTGGGCAACTCGCCGTGCGCCAGGACCCGGAACTGGGCAAGGTCGTCACCGACAGCGCGGGCTTCACCCTCTACCGCTTCGACAACGACACCGCGTCCCCACCGAAGTCCAATTGCGATGGCGACTGCGCGAAGGCATGGCCCGTGGTCGCGGCGCCCGGTACGTCGTCGGCGGTCGGAATCGACGCCTCGCAACTCGGTGAGGTCACGCGCACCGACGGTTCCAAGCAACTGACCATAGGCGGCTGGCCCATGTACCGCTTCGCCAAGGACACGAAGGCCGGTGACATCAAGGGGCAAGGTGTCGGTGGCACCTGGTTCGCAGCGGCTCCCGACGGCAAGAAGGCCCAGGCCGGAGCAGGTGCGGCCAATCCGACCCAGCCCGTGGACCCGGCGGGTCTCACCACCCGACAGGATCCTCAGCTCGGCGAGATCGTCATTGATAAGAACGGTATGACCGTCTATCGGTTCAAGAAGGACTCGGCCTGGCCGATGAAGACGGCGTGCACTGGGGACTGCCTCCAGAAATGGCCTGTTGTTGCCCCTGTCGACAAGAACAACACCAAGGGAATCCTGAAGAAGGGCTTCGTCACCTTCAATCGTCCCGACGGCATCAAACAGCAGACCATCGACTGCTGGCCGCTCTACACCTTCTCGGGTGACACCAAGCCGGGTGACACCAATGGCCAGGGCGTGGGCGGTACCTGGTTCGCGGTATCTCCGCAGGGCAAGCTGGTCGGCGCGCCCAAGTAGATCCCCACTGCAACCGAGGCCGGAGTAGGCCCGTCCCACGCCCTGCGTGACGGCGGGCCGCTTGCCGTATCTCTTGCCATGTGACCAAGAACGGACCGCGAATTTCCGTTTGGGCTCGCTCAATTGGCGGGCGATCAGTAGCCTCGGCTCGAACACTGGCCATGCACATGGCCGGTTCCCCGTGGCGACTTGGTTGGAGACATCGATGGAGCGTCCCGCCTGGGCCCCGCCCGGCATCGATATATCGGTGCCGAGCGTGTCCCGAATGTACGACTATTACCTGGGCGGCTCGCACAACTTCGAGGTCGATCGCGAGGCGGCCCGCAGGGTTTTGGAGTTCATGCCGGGGCTTCCCAAGGCCATGCAGGCCAACCGTGCTTTCATGCGCCGCGTGGTGAATTACGCAGTGGCCCAAGGCGTAACCCAGTTCCTGGACATCGGTTCCGGAATTCCCACCTTCGGTAATGTGCACGAGGTTGCACGCAATGCGAGCAGCGATGCACGCGTTGTGTACGTCGATCACGATCCGGTTGCCGTTGCCCATGGGCAGGCTGTCCTCGGGGACGACCCCAAGGCCGCCGTAGTAGCCGCTGACCTGCGTAGACCACGACAGATCCTGGAAAGCCCGGAAGTCGCCGCGGTGTTGGACCTCAGTCAGCCGGTGGCGCTGCTCCTCCTCGCCGTGCTCCACTTCGTCGAGGACGAGGAAGACCCGTACACCGCGGTACGGCGACTGCGGGACGCGACGGTGCCGGGCAGCCTCGTCGCCGTCACGCACATGTCGTACGACACCGTCCCGGTGCCGAGGGAACAGGCCGAAGGAGTGGTCGGCGTCTACCGCGGGACCCGCAGTCCACTGATATCGCGTTCGCGTGAGCAAATTGCTGATTTCTTCGAGGGGTACGAGATGGTCGAGCCCGGCCTGGTGTCCATGCCGCAGTGGCGGCCGGACGCCCCCACCGAGCAGGAAGACCCATATGCCTTCGCAGGCTTCGCCGGGGTGGGGCGCAGGGCGTGATGGCTCCGTCGCAAGCACCGGGTTCCGCGGCGGACCCGGACGGCCTTGAGGACAGACTCCGTCGGTTCGCCACCATCTGGAGCCGAGCCGTCTTCCCCGTGACGGCGACCTCGCTCACGCGACCCGAGATCGAGCAGCACCTGCTGCCCCTCGCCCGCCAACTGAGCGAATCGCTGCACTCCCACACCTTCGACGCCCGCGCAGTACAGCGCATCGGGGCCGCACTGATCGAAGCGCACTGCACCGACCCCGAGGCGCTCAGCCGCACCCTCGGCGTGATCGACGCCTATCTGGTGCTCTACTGCGGAGATCCCGGCATCGAGGGGCCCGGCGCCGAACAGGCCGCGGAAGACAGCCGCGCCCGCTGTGCCAGGCTTCAGCACGCGCTCGCCGCCGGCTACGCCCATGGACTGCGCGAACGGACCCTCGCCGAGCAGGAGTCCATCGCCCACTCCTCCCTGGCCGCACGCAACGCCGCCGTGAGCGCCCTGCACGCCACCGAGACCCGACTGCGCGCGGTCTTCGAGGGGGCCGCGATCGGTATCGCCATCGCCGATCTCGAAGGCAACATCCTGGAGGTCAACGAGACCCTCACCCGGATGTTCGGCGGCTTGGAACAGCATGTGCGCGGCAAGAAGGTCACCGAGTGGTCGCACCCCGAGGACCGTCCCCACGTCTGGCAGCTCTACCGCGAGCTCGTCCGCGGCGAGCGGGAACACTTCCGAGTGGAGAAGCCCTTCTTCCGCAACGATGGCACGGTGCTGTGGACCAATCTCACCGTCTCCCTCCTCCGGGACCCCGACGGCCGCCCGCAGTACCAACTGGCCCTGCTGGAGGACACCACCGAACGACGCCTCCTCCATCTGCGCCTGCGCTACGAGGCCACCCACGACGCACTCACGGGACTGCCCAACAGGACGCTGTTTTTCGAGCGCCTTGAGAAAGCGCTCTCGGCAGGGGACGGGGCCAGGTTCGGGCTCTGCTACCTGGACCTCGACGGGTTCAAGGCCGTCAACGACAGCTTGGGCCACGCGACGGGTGATCGACTGCTGGTCGAGGTCGCCGACCGGTTGCAGAGCTGTGCCACGGCACCGGGGGAGATGGTGGCGCGGCTCGGCGGCGATGAGTTCGTGGCCCTGACCACGGGTCCCGACACCGAGCACGAGGTCGACGAGCTGGCGGCGCGCATCCTCTCCGCCCTGGCCTCACCCATCCGGGTCGACGGTCGTGAGTTCACCGTCCGCGGCTCCATCGGCATCGTGGAGGGGCCGGCGGGTGAGCGCACCACCGCCGAGGTGCTCCGCAGCGCCGACATCACCATGTACCGGGCCAAGTCCGCCGGTGGCAATCGCTATGAGACGGCCGACCCCGAAGCCGATGCGCGTGCCATCACGCGCCACGGTCTGACGACCGCGTTGCCCGCGGCGTTGGAGCGCGGCGAGTTCTTCATCGAGTACCAACCCCTGGTCGACATGTGTGACGGCAAGGTCCATGGCGCGGAGGCCCTCGTCCGCTGGTGCCATCCACAACACGGCGTCCTCGGACCCGATCAGTTCATTCCGCTCGCCGAACACACCGGACTGATCATTCCGCTCGGCCGTTGGGTCCTCCAGGAGGCCGTGCGCCAAGCGCGGTACTGGCAGGAGCACCACGCCGACCTCGGGCCGGTGCGGATCAATGTGAACCTCTCGCCCACCCAACTCCAGCACCCGGGCCTGGTCAACGAGACCGTCGCCGTGCTCGAAGGCTCGGGGCTGGCCCCGGGCTCGCTCTGCCTGGAGGTCACCGAATCCGCCCTGATCGGCGCGGACGAAGGGCTGCTGAAGCCGCTGCGGCAGCTGGCCGAGTTGGGTGTCGACATCGCCCTGGACGACTTCGGCACCGGCTACTCCAACCTGGCCAATCTGCGCAGGCTGCCGGTCAGTGTCCTCAAACTGGACCGTTCCTTCACCAAGGGCATGCAGCACCTGCCGGTGGACCCGGTCGATCTGAAGATCGTCGAAGGGATCGTGTCGCTGGCCCACAGCCTGGAGCTGGCGGTCACCGTCGAGGGCGTGGAGACGGGGGCGCAGGCCGACCAGTTGCGCGAGCTGGGCTGTGACACCGCGCAGGGTTGGTACTACGCGAGACCGGGCCCGCCCGAGAAGCTGCACGCCCTGACCCTGGCGGACGCCGTCTGATCCGGACGCCCATCCCGGGGTGGGGGGGGCGGGGGGGCGGGGCGCCCCCCCCCCCCCCCCCCCCCCCCCCCCACCCGCGCCGCCCGGGGGGGCCCCACGCCCCCGCCGTTACCCGCCCCCCCCTCCCCGGGGGGGCCCCCGTTTGACCCGCCCCCCCCCCGGGGGGGGGGCCCCCGGGCCCGGGCCCCCCCACCCCACACCCCCGCAGCCCGTCCCACACCGGACGCCGGCGCTCCTCGCACCGTCCATGGCGCCCCCGGTGCGCCATGAGCGTCGTCCACCGACGTGACACAGCGTTCCCGCGTTCGCACGTTCCCGCGAGACGCGCGACCGGAGTTCAGTCGGTGGCCGCTGATGCCAGGAGCACCCGTTGGAGCTCCCGCGCCGCCCTCGGCGGCGCCACGTCGCTGCGGTGCGCAAGGGCGATCGTCCGCCGCAGGCCCGGCCGGGCCAACGGGGTCACCCGCAACCCCGGCCCCGCCCGCCCCGCCACCATGCTCGGCACCACCGCCATACCGAGCCCGGCGCGCACGAACCCCAGCACGGCGTCCATCTCCCCGCCCTCCACGGTGAAGCCGGGTTCGAACCCGGCCGCCCTACAGGCGGCAACGGTCAGCTCCCGCAGGTCGTACCCGTGCCGGAACATCACCAGCGGCTGATCCCGCAGGTCCGCGATCCGCACCGGTCTGCGGGGTGCCTTCGCCGATGCGGACGACACCACCACCAGATCTTCCCGAAGCAACTCCACCGTGGTCAGGGCGGGCGATCCCGGGGGCAGCGGCAGCACGACCAACGCCAGGTCGAGGGCACCGCGCGCCAGCTGGCGCACCAGATCGTGCGAGCCGCCCTCCTCGATCAGCAGCCTGATCCCCGGGTGCCGATCGTGGTAGACGCGCAGGACGTCGGGCAGCAGCCCGGTGCACAGGCTCGGCGTCGCCCCGAGCCGCACCCTGCCCCGGCGCAGCTGCACCAGCTCCTGCACCTCGTGCCGTGCCGTGTCGGCGTCCGCGAGGATGCGCCGGGCGAGCGGCAGCAGGGTCTCACCGGCCTCGGTGAGCGAAATGTTGCCACGGGCCCTACTGAACAGTTCCGCACCCAGTTCTGTCTCCAGGGCTCGGATCTGCTGGGACAGCGAGGGCTGTGCGACATGGACACGTTCAGCGGCCTGAGTGAAGTGATGTGTCTCGGCCACGGCCACAAAGTAGAGGAGCTGTTGCAGCTGCATGCTCCTACGATAGGGGATGCCTATTGAGATGAGCCGGATCATGTCTTGGACCTCTTGACTCCGCTGGCCCTACCTTTCCCCCATGGCTCTGGCAACACGGACGGACAACGGGAACGCGGTGCGCAAGCCGCCACCCAAGCGCTCCTTCTGGGGATCGACGATCGGCAAGAAGGTGGTCATGGCCGTCAGCGGCCTGATCATGCTCGGCTACCTCGTCGCCCATGTGATGGGCAACCTCAAGGTCTTCTTCGGCCCCTCTGAGTTCAATGAGTACGGCCACTGGCTGCGCACCATGGGCGCCCCGATCCTCCACGAGGAATGGGCCCTGTGGATCGTCCGCGTCGTGCTGCTCGCCGCGGTCGTGGCCCATGCGGTCTCCGCGTACCAGCTCAGCAAGCGCGACATCAAGGCCCGGCCCAGCAAGTACGCCCATCGGCGCAAGCGCGCCAGCTACGCCACCCGAACCATGCGCTGGGGCGGTGTCATCGTCGCCCTGTTCATCGTCTGGCACATCCTCGACCTCACCACCCTCACGGTGAACGAGAACGCACAGCCCGGACGTCCGTACGAGAACGTGGTCGCCACCTTCTCCACCTGGTACGGCAACGTCATCTACATCACGGCGATGCTCGCCATCGGCCTCCACGTCCGCCACGGCTTCTGGAGCGCCGCCCAGACCCTCGGTGTCGGCAGCGCCTCCCGCGACCGCATCCTCAAGATCGTCGCCAATGGCCTCGCACTGGTGCTGACCGCCGGTTTCATCGCCGTCCCCGTCGCCGTCATGACCGGAGTGGTGAGCTAGGTGAGCAACATGAACGATCTGGACTACACCGAGTACGCAACTGGTGAGCCGCTCTTCGACAGCAAGGCTCCCGACGGGCCGATCGCCGAGCGCTGGGACCGCCGCCGTTTCGAAGCGAAGCTCGTCAACCCCGCCAACCGCCGCAAGCACACCGTCATCGTCGTCGGTACCGGACTCGCCGGCGGCGCCGCGGGGGCGACCCTCGGTGAGCAGGGCTACCACGTGGAGCAGTTCTGCTACCAGGACTCCCCGCGCCGAGCCCACTCCATCGCGGCCCAGGGCGGCATCAACGCGGCCAAGAACTACCGCAACGACGGCGACTCGATCCACCGCCTCTTCTACGACACCGTCAAGGGCGGCGACTTCCGGGCCCGCGAGGCCAATGTGCACCGGCTCGCGCAGATCTCCGTGGAGATCATCGACCAGTGCGTGGCCCAGGGCGTGCCCTTCGCCCGTGAGTACGGCGGACTCCTCGACACCCGCTCCTTCGGCGGGGTCCAGGTCTCCCGCACCTTCTACGCCCGCGGCCAGACGGGACAGCAACTGCTCCTCGGCGCGTACCAGGCGCTGTCCCGGCAGATCGCCGCGGGCAACGTCAACATCCACCCGCGCACCGAGATGCTGGACCTGATCGTCATCGACGGACGGGCCCGCGGCATCGTCGCCCGCGACCTCGTCACCGGCGAGATCTCCAGTCACTTCGCCGACGCCGTGGTGCTGGCCAGCGGCGGGTACGGCAATGTCTTCTATCTTTCGACCAACGCCATGAACTCCAACGCCACCGCCATCTGGCGCGCCCACCGCCGCGGGGCGTACTTCGCCAACCCCTGCTTCACCCAGATCCACCCCACCTGCATCCCGCGCACCGGCGAGCACCAGTCCAAACTGACCCTGATGAGCGAGTCCCTCCGCAACGACGGACGGATCTGGGTGCCCAAGGCACACGGCGACCAGCGGCCCGCCAACGAGATCCCCGAGGAGGAGCGCGACTACTACCTGGAGCGCATCTACCCCTCCTTCGGCAACCTGGTGCCGCGGGACATCGCCTCCCGCGCTGCGAAGAACGTCTGTGACGAAGGCCGGGGCGTCGGCCCCGGAGGACAGGGCGTCTACCTCGACTTCGCCGACGCCATCCGGCGCATGGGCCGGGCCAAGGTCGAGGAGAAGTACGGCAACCTCTTCGACATGTACGAGCGGATCACCGCGGAGAACCCCTACGAAGTCCCCATGCGGATCTACCCCGCCGTGCACTACACCATGGGCGGCCTCTGGGTCGACTACGACCTCCAGACCACCGTGCCGGGCCTCTTCGCCATCGGCGAAGCCAACTTCTCCGACCACGGCGCCAACCGCCTCGGAGCCTCCGCACTGATGCAGGGCCTGGGCGACGGCTACTTCGTCCTGCCGTCCACCATCAACGACTACCTCGCCCGCGCCCCACTGGGCGACAGCCCCGACGCCTCCCACCCCGAGGCGGCCGAGGTCATCGCCGAGACCGAGGACCGCATCAGGCTGCTCCTCGCCGTCGACGGCGACCGCACCCCGGACTCCTTCCACCGCGAGTTGGGCGAAGTGATGTGGGAGTTCTGCGGCATGGCCCGCACCGAGCAGGGGCTGCGCAAAGCCCTGGCACGCATCCCGCAGATCCGCGAGGAGTTCTGGCGGCGCATCAAGGTCCCCGGCGTCGGCGAGGAGTTCAACCAGTCGCTGGAGAAGGCCAACCGGATCGTCGACTACCTGGAGCTCGCCGAGCTGATGTGCCTCGACGCCCTCCACCGCAGCGAGTCCTGCGGCGGTCACTTCCGCGAGGAGTCGCAGACCCCCGACGGCGAGGCGGCCCGCAGGGACGAGGAGTTCGGCTACGCAGCCGCCTGGGAGTTCAACGGCACCGCGGGCCCGCCCGTCCTGCACAAGGAAGACCTGGTCTTCGAGTACGTCCACCCCACCCAGCGGAGCTACGCATGAAGCTCAACCTGCGCGTCTGGCGCCAGCGCGGTGCCGACACCCCCGGCGCCATGGCCACGTACGAGGTCGACAACATCTCCGAGGACATGTCCTTCCTGGAGATGCTCGACACCCTCAACGAGGAACTCATCCTGCGCGGTGAGGACCCGGTCGCCTTCGACCACGACTGTCGCGAAGGCATCTGCGGTGCGTGCAGCCTGGTCATCAACGGTGATGCGCACGGCCCGGAACGCACCACCACCTGTCAGCTCCACATGCGTTCCTTCGAGGACGGCGACACCATCGACGTGGAGCCCTGGCGAGCGTCGGCCTTCCCGGTCATCAAGGACCTGGTGGTGGACCGGTCCGCCTTCGACCGGATCATCCAGGCCGGTGGCTACATCAGCGTGCCCACCGGTGCCGCACCGGACGCCCACGCCACACCGGTCCCCAAGCCCGATGCCGACTTCGCCTTCGAGCACGCGGAGTGCATCGGATGCGGGGCCTGTGTGGCGGCCTGCCCCAACGGCTCGGCGATGCTCTTCACCTCGGCCAAGGTGAACCACCTCAACGTCCTCCCGCAGGGTGCACCCGAACGGGAGACGCGCGTCCTCGACATGGTGGCCACCATGGACGCGGAGGGCTTCGGCGGCTGCACCCTCACCGGAGAGTGCGCCACGGCGTGTCCCAAGGGCATTCCGCTGCCGTCGATCGCCGCCATGAACAAGGAGTGGCTGCGCGCCAACCGCAAGACCAGTCGCCGCTCATAGCCCCGAACATCCGTGGCCGCTGCTCCTGGTCGCTCTCCCGTCGCCGTACGGGAGCACGGTCAGCGATCCGCGGCGGCCCGGGTGCCGCGGGTCGGCGTCGGACAGACAAGAGCGTTCAGGGGCGCAGCCTGGCCGCGAGATGTTCAAGGGCGCAGCCGGGCCGCGAGATGGGGCGCGGTCCGGCTGTCGGCGGACGCCACCTGCTCCGGTGTTCCCGCGGCGACGATCCGACCGCCGGCGTCACCTCCGCCCGGCCCCAGATCGATCACCCAGTCCACGCCGGCGACCACATCCATGTCGTGCTCCACCACCACGACCGAATGCCCCGCGTCGACCAGCCCGTTCAGCTGGTGCATCAGGACCAGCACGTCGGCCGGATGCAGTCCGGTGGTCGGTTCGTCCAGCACGTACAGCGTGTGCTCACCGCGCAGCCGTTGGAGCTCCGTGGCCAGTTTGATCCGTTGTGCCTCACCGCCCGAGAGCTCGGTGGCCGGCTGCCCCAACCGCAGATGGCCGAGTCCCACGTCCAACAGCGTGGTCAGGGCGCGGGCGGCCGGGGGCACCTCACCGAAGAAGTCCGCAGCCTCCTCCACGGAGAGGTCCAGCACGTCCGCGATGCTCAACCCCCGGTAGCGGACTTCCAGCGTCTGCGGGTTGTAGCGAGCTCCCCGGCAATCGGGGCAAGGAGCGTAGGTGCTGGGCAGGAAGAGCAGCTCGACGGAGATGAAACCCTCGCCCTGACACGTCTCACAGCGCCCGCCCGACACATTGAACGAGAAGCGCCCCGCCCGATAGCCCCTTCGATGTGCCTCGTCCGTCTGGGCGAAGAGCTTGCGCACCACGTCGAACAGGCCGGTGTATGTCGCCAGGTTGGAGCGCGGGGTCCGCCCGATGGGTTTCTGGTCCACGAAGACCAACCGGCCGACACCGGGCAGGTCCGGAGTGATCGCCGACACCAGCGTGGACTTCCCCGAACCGGAAACGCCGGTGATCGCCGTCAGTGCGCCCAGGGGCAGTCTGGCCGTGACCGTACGCAGATTGTGCCGGGTCACCGGTCCGACGCGAAGCCACCCGGACGGCGTGCGCACGGTCCCACCCGGGGAAGCCGCTGCCGGATCCTCGAAGAGGAAACGCCGGGTCACCGAATCGGCCACGGTCGCCAACTGCTGGGGCGGCCCGCTGTAAACCACCCGTCCACCGTGCTCACCGGCTCCCGGGCCCACGTCGACGAGCCAGTCCGCGCCGCGCATCACATCCAGATGGTGTTCCACCACGAACACCGAATTGCCCGCAGCCTTCAATCGCTCCAGAACAGTCAGCAGCGCCTCGGTGTCCGCGGGGTGCAGACCCGCGGACGGCTCGTCCAGTACGTACACCACCCCGAACAGCCCCGAACGCAACTGTGTCGCGAGCCGTAGCCGTTGGAGTTCGCCGTTGGAGAGGGTGGGCGCGGCCCGGTCCAGGCTCAGATAGTCGAGGCCCAGTTCGACCACCGGGCCGATCCGCGACAGCAGGTCAGAGGTGAGCACCCGGACGGCCGCACCGCCGTCCGTGGCCCTGAGCACCTCTGCCAGTTCGGTGAGGGGCAGCGTGGCCAGTTCGGTGATGGTCCGCCCTGACACGGTCACGGCGAGGGATTCGGGACGCAACCGCGCACCCCCGCACGAAGGACACGGTGAACTGCTCAGAAACCGCTCGGCGCGGGCCCGCAGGGCCGTGCTCCGCGAATCCGCGAAGGTGTGCAGCACATGACGACGGGCGCTCGTGTACGTGCCCTGGTACGGGCGCTGGATCCGGCCCGCGTCCCGCACCGGGTGCACGGTCACCACGGGCTGCTCCGAGGTGAAGAGGATCCAGTCCCGGTCCTTCTGGTCCAATCGGTGCCAGGGCCGGTCGACGTCGTACCCCAACGCATCCAACACATCGCGCAGGTTCTTGCCCTGCCAGGCCCCGGGCCAGGCGGCGATGGCACCTTCCCGGATGGAGAGGGCAGGGTCGGGGACCAACAACTCCTCACTGGTGTCGTGGACCACTCCCAGGCCGTGGCATTCGGGGCAGGCACCGGCGGCCGTGTTGGGGGAGAACGCATCCGAGTCCAGCCGCTCGGCTCCCGGCGGATAGTCCCCCGCTCGGGAGAACAGCATCCGCAGGGAGTTGGAGATGGTGGTGACCGTGCCCACCGATGAACGAGACGTGGGGGACGAGCGGCGCTGCTCCAGGGAGACCGCGGGGGGAAGCCCGGAGATCTCCCCGACCGCAGGCGCGCCCACCTGGTGGATCAGCCGACGTGCGTAGGGCGCCACGGACTCGAAGTAGCGGCGCTGGGCCTCCGCGTACACCGTGCCGAAGGCGAGCGAGGACTTTCCCGACCCGGAGACGCCGGTGAAGACGACCAGGGCGTTGCGGGGGATGTCCACATCGACATTGCGCAGGTTGTGCTCCCGTGCGCCGCGTACCCGGACGTACGGGTCCAGGGGCTCGGGCGCGCCGGAAGGGCTGTGCATATCGCCCTATTCTAGCTGTCGTCGCTGGTCAGATCGGATCGGGGTCTTGCAGGGAGCTTGCAGAGAGCTTGCAGGGATCCTTAAAAGGAGTGCGATTCAGGAGGGACACCCCTTTCCAAGCCACCCTCGAGGGCGCGTGATCGTGCCGCTCGTACCGATGAGCAGGTGCCTGTGGGATGGGCAGCAGAAGAATCCGAGTGCTTAGGCTGTCGGTGTGACACACGACGGCAGACCCCTGGCCATCTTCGACCTCGACGGCACCCTTGCCGACACCGCACACCGTCAGCACTTCCTGGAACGCACCCCTCGTGACTGGGGCGCGTTCTTCGCCGCCGCATCCGAGGATCCACCGCTCGCCGAGGGTGTTCGGGTCTGCCTCACCGCGGCCGAGGAGTGCGAGGTGGTGTATCTCACGGGCAGGCCCGAGCGGTGTCGCAAGGACACTGTGGCCTGGCTCGCCGCTCAGGGCCTTCCGGCGGGAGCGGTTCACATGCGCCGCAACGGCGACCGCAGGCCCGCCCGGACCACCAAACTGGAGGTCCTCGCTCGGCTCGGCCGTCAGCGCGACGTGCGGATGCTGGTGGACGACGATGTGTTGGTGTGCCTCGACGCCCGACGCGCGGGCTTTCGCGTCGTCCCCGTCACCTGGGCCGCCGAGGCCACCGGTGAAGCCATGCGGCAGGCCCAGGGGGAGGGGCGCACCTGACCGCTCCGTCGGGCAACTTCCGGCTGTGCGTTGCGAGGAGGCGCTCCGCGGGGGATTGCGGTTCGGATGGCCCCGGGCCCAAGACCCTTGCCCTCCGAGGCGGGGCCGGGATCCCGCACGGCCGTATGCCAACGGCATACGGCCATCGTCCGACTATTGTGCGCGACGGCTTCGGCTGCCCCGCCGTCAGGGCGGCACCCGTCGGGCGGTGATGCCCGGCGGGGGCGCCTCTAGGAGTCGTCCTCCAGGCGGAAGCCGACCTTCAGACCCACTTGGTAATGCTCGATCTGACCGTCGACGATGTGACCTCTGACCTGTGTGACCTCAAACCAGTCCAGGCCGCGAACTGTCTGGTTAGCCCGACTGATCCCGTTGCGGATGGCCTGATCGACCCCTTCATGAGAGGTGCCGACAATCTCTGTTACCCGATAGATGTGATCCGACATAGACGTTCACTCTCCTCTCGCTACACTCTCTCCACACGCTCTCCACCGTGCCCCACCTGGAGGGTGTGCGCGAGATGTCAAAAGCTCGGGGCTTGACCGGCACTTTGGTGGACGATCAAAATCCAGCCACACCCGTGCGAGCCTGGAGCACGCTTCCCCCACCGGGTACAGATTCCATGCCCTTCGTTAGGTGAACGCTGTGAAAATCCGCCCACTCCAATCGTCCGTCGCACTGCTGTGCGCCGCTGCGCTCACTGGCTGCGGGCTCATACCGGGCACGGAATCTGAAACGCGCACCGTCCGGATCTGGCTGATGAAGGACAGCGTCACGGCGGAGTTCCTGGACCGTTTCACCAAGCAGTACAAGAAGGACCACCCGTCGGTGAAGCTGGAGATCACCTTCCAGGGTTGGAACGGCATCGGTGAGAAGGTCAACGCAGCGCTCAGGAGCAAGGACGCTCCCGAGATCATCGAGGTCGGCAACACGCAGGTCGCCCAGTACGCGGAGAGCAAGGCACTCACCGACCTCACGCTGGAGTCCGTCCGCGACCTCGGCAGCGAGGACTGGTTGGACGGTCTCGCCCAGCCGGGGAGCATCAACGGCTCGCAGTACGGCATTCCGTGGTACGCGGCCAATCGCGTGGTGATCTACAACAAGGACATCTTCGCGGAGGCGGGCGTCAAGAAGCTGCCCAAGACCCGTGCGGAGTGGCTGGAGCTCTCCGAAGACCTCAACCGCGACGGCAACCAGGGCATCTACCTCTCCGGTCAGGACTGGTACACCCTGGCCGGCTTCATCTGGGAGAACGGCGGGGAGCTCGCCAAGGAGAGCGCCGGCTCGTGGGAGGGCACGCTGCACAGCCCCCAGGCGCTCAAGGCCATGGACTTCTACAAGAAGCTTCAGTCCCATGGCGACGGACCGAAGGCGTCCGACGAGCGCACGCCGGCTCAGGAGGGCGTCTTCGCCACGGGCAAGGTCGCCCAGATGATCTCGACGCCGAGCTCGACGGCCATCATCGAGAAGACCAACCCTCAGTTGAAGGGCAAGCTCGGCTACTTCTCCGTGCCGGGCATCTCCGCCAACAAGCCCGGTGCTGTCTTCATCGGCGGTTCGGACCTCATCATTCCGGAGCGGGCGAAGCAGCGCGGCGCGGCCATCGACGTGGTCTCCGCACTGGCCAGCGAGCACTGGCAGAAGGACCTCGCCCGCACGATGAACTACGTGCCCAACAAGAAGTCGCTCGCCGGGCTCGTCGCGAACGGTCCGGAAAGCGCCGCTGCCATGGCGGCGGGAGCACGGGCAGGGGGCAGCAAGGCCACCCCCAACTCCCCGCAGTGGGCCGATGTCGAGGCCAACAACCCGATCAAGGCGTACATGACGGCCGTACTCACGGGCACCGACCCGAAGAAGGCGGCCAACGCCGCCTCCCGGACCATCACCTCGCTGCTGACGCCTGGCTGATCGTCCCGGACGAGCATCGCCCCCCGTGGGGGCGTCCGAAGCGGAGAGGGGGAGGGTGGGCACGCGAGCGGGCCCACCCTCCCCGGCAGCCCCCGTCAGGCCGTCGCGGTGGCCAGTGAGAGGGCGAACCTGCCCGCGGAGTCGGTCCACCACTCGGTGAGCTCCAGACCCGCCGCCGCGAGTTCCCGGCCCACCCCCTCCTTGCGGAACTTCGCCGACACTTCCGTGCGCAACTCCTCGCCCTGCTCGAAGGAGACCGCGAGATTCAGCTCCGGGATCTTCACCGTCAGGTCGGAGCGCGCTCGGAGACGCATTTCGATCCACTCCTCCTTGCGGTCCCACAGCGCCACATGGTCGAAGTCACCGGGGTCGACGTCCGCGCCCAGCTCACGCGCCAACACCCGCAGGACGTTCTTGTTGAAGTCGGCGGTCACCCCGGCGGCGTCGTCGTACGCACGCACCAGTACTTCCTCGTCCTTGACCAGGTCCGTGCCGAGCAGCAGTGCGTCACCCGGGTCGAGGAGAGCCCGCACCGAGCGGAGGAAGCGGGCCCGCTCAGCCGGGAGGAGGTTGCCGATCGTGCCGCCGAGGAAGACGACCAGCCGGGGCCCGGGTGTACCGGGCAGCGCCAGCCCCCGGGTGAAGTCCGCGATCAGCGCATGGACCTGGAGCTCCGGACGTTCGGCCAGCAGCGACTTCGCCGCGCCGGTCAGTGCGCTCTCGCTCACGTCGACCGGGACATAGCTCTGGAGGTCGGGCAGTGCGTCCAGGAGGTGGCGCGTCTTCTCGGACGAGCCTGACCCCAGCTCGACGAGGGTCCTCGCCCCGGTCGCCGAGGCGATCGCGGGCGCCCGTTCGATGAGGATCTCCCGTTCGGCACGGGTGGGGTAGTACTCGGGCAATCGGGTGATCTCTTCGAACAGCTCGCTGCCGCGGGCGTCGTAGAACCACTTCGGCGGCAGCTCCTTGGGCGTTCGGGTCAGACCGTGGAGCACATCGGCGCGCAGGGCGGCGTCCGTGGCGTCCTCGGGCAGGGTTCGGGTCAGCAGGAACGGGCTCACGAAGGGCGCTCCTTGAGGGGGGAGAGGAGAACTTCGGCACGGGTGGCGACCAGCAGGGTGCGGTCGGGGACCTCGTGCCAGTGAGGGTCGTCGTCGTACGGCTCCGAGGCCACCACCGTGCCCCGCTGCCGCCCGGTTCGGTACCAGAGTGAGTCACCCCAGGCCGTTGCCGCGATGGCCGTGCCGTCGGTGAGGAGGAAGTTCAGCCGGGACGAGGGGGCGGCCTCCGCCACCTCGGTGACGGTGTCGGCCAGCGCCTGGCCCAACTCGTCGCCGTCCCGCAGCCGGTGCAGCACCAGCGCCCACAGCAGGGCGGCGTCGCAGCGTGCCTCCAACTGGAGCAGTTCCCGTGGGGCGAGCGCAGCCGCGAGCGGGACGAGGGAGTCGGGCCACCCCCGGGCCGCGCCGTTGTGGCTGAACAGCCAGGGGCCATGGGCGTAGGGGGCCGCAGCTGCCTCCCCGTCGGCACCGGCTTCGGTGGCATCGCGCACCGCTGCGAGCAGCGCTTCTGAGCGGACCACCCGGGCGAGGTCGATGAAGGAGACATCGGCCCAGATCGGGCCCGGGCGCCGATAGCGCGCGGGCGTCGGATCGCCGGCCGCGTACCAGCCCACACCGAATCCGTCCGCGTTGACCGTTCCATTGCGCTGGCGGCGCGGGGCCCAGGACTGTCGCAGCAGTCCATGGGGCGGCCGGATCAGGAGTTCCTCCCAGGCGAGCGGGGGCCCGAGGTAGGCGATGTGCCGACACATCAGGCACCCGCCTCCCCGTGTCCAGCATCCCGTGCGGTGCGGAATCCGGCGAAGATCTGCCGCCTGACCGGTAGGTCCCAATTGCGAAAGGTGCCCCGACACGCGACCGGACCGACCGCAAAGGACCCTCCGCGCAGCACCTTGTGCTCACCGCCGAAGAACACCTCGGAGTACTCACGGTAGGGGAATGCGACGAAACCGGGATAGGGGAGGAAATCGCTCGCCGTCCACTCCCACACATCGCCCATCAACTGTCGGACGCCGAGCGGCGAAGCCCCGCCCGGATAGCTGCCGGTGGATGCCGGCCGCAAATGCCGCTGTCCTAGATTGGCGTGGAGAGGAGTGGGATCCTCGTCGCCCCAGGGGAAGCGGCGGGAGCGACCCGCCGCTTCGTCATGACGGGCGGCCTTCTCCCACTCCGCCTCGCTGGGCAGTCGGCGACCGGCCCAACGGGCATAGGCATCGGCCTCGTACCAACTCACGTGCAGTACGGGCTCGTCCCGTGGCACCGGCTCGGTCACACCGAAACGACGGCGCAGCCACTGCCCGCCGTCCCGGTGCCAGAACAGCGGTGCGGCGATGTGGTGCCGTTGGATCTGCTCGAATCCTTCGGCCGCCCACCAACGAGGGTCACTGTATCCGCCGTCCGCCATGAAGGCGAGATAGTCACCGCAGCTCACGGGCGTGGTGTCCAGCCAGAAGGCCGGCAGGTCACGACGGTGTGCCGGCCGCTCGTTGTCCAGTGCCCAAGGCTCGGTGGAGGTGCCCATCGTGAACGGCCCAGCGGGCACCAACACCTCGCTCGGCAGCCCATGGGCGCTCCCGGGCGGTGGGGCGGGAGCC
The DNA here is from genome assembly GCF_042753785.1 of Streptomyces sp. NPDC059256. Taxonomy (NCBI): domain Bacteria; kingdom Bacillati; phylum Actinomycetota; class Actinomycetes; order Kitasatosporales; family Streptomycetaceae; genus Streptomyces; species Streptomyces sp. NPDC059256. The sequence goes on from NZ_JBHYZO010000010.1 coordinate 213,546, forward strand.
ACCAGGGCGGCGGGGCCGGTGCGCAGTTGGTGGGTGATCAGCATGGTCTCGTCGTGCTGTTGCTCATGCTGGGCGATCATCCCGAACGCAAAGCCCGCCTCGGTCAGCGGAGCGCCCTCCATGGGGATGCGCTCCAGGACGTCCAACACCCTGCCGCGTACGTCCGCGGCGTATCCACGAGCCTCGGAAGGAGGCAGTAGCGGGAGGCTCGGACGGGAGGCACGGGGATGCTCGAAGGCGTCGTAGACGGAGTCGATCTCGGGGCGCAGTGCTTCCCGCCCGCCCACCGTGCGCAGCAACCACTGCTCCTCCTGGTTGCCGATGTGGGCCAGATCCCAGACCAGGGGGGACATCAGTGGCGAGTGCTGCGCGGTCAACTCGCCGTCGTCGACACAGTCCACCAGGGTCGCGGTGCGCGCCCTGGCATCGGTCAGCGCTGCGAGTGCGCGCTGCCGCAGTTCGTCGGTCATCGGCCCGGCTCCTTTCCGCAGACCCCCGCGGCGGGCCGCACCGAGGGAATGCGTAGGTCGTCCGCTGGACATCGCCCTCGCAGGACGTAGCGCTCGTGGAAGGCGGCGACCGCGTCGCACACGGCAGCGGAAGCGCCGATGCGCGGCAGTGCTTCCAGCGCGGTGGTGAAACAGCTCACCGCGGTCGTCCGCAACTCGGGATCGGCCAGGCCCAACCGTGCGGCGTTCAGCCACAACGGATTGGTCGGCGCCGGTTGCGTCCCCGCGTACTCCGCCAGCGGCTTGACCGCGCGGTAGACGGTCTCGGCCGCTTCGGGGTCGTCGAAGAGCGCCGTGACCACGGCGAGGGGCACCACCCAGCCGTCGGGGCCCGACTGGGCGTCGATCATCCGCAGTTCAAGATGGCCGCGGGGTCGGACAGGTGGGAAGAGGGTGGTCAGGTGGTAGTCGAGGTCCTTCCGGGTCGGTGGCCGGTGCACGCCGGTGCGTATCCAGTCGCGGAAGCTGAGCGCCGTGGGACGGTGCCAGGGCACCGCTTCCTCCCGTACGCACATCACCGGTGCGTCCAGGACGTGGGAGGCCCAGGCCGCCCGCGGTTCTCGATGCAGTGGCGGGGAGACGGGACGTATCGCATCGAGTTCGGCCCAGATGGCCTGACGGGTGGAGCGCCAGCCGGTCCAGCGGCCCTCCCGAGCGGGAGAGTTGGCGAAGGCTGCCGTGAGGACCGCACCGAGGAGATGGGCCAACTGCCAACGCCTGCCGTGTCCCAACGGTCCCGGCTCCTCCTCACCCGAGTCCAGACACACCTGGATCGAGGCGGAGGTGCACATCATGGCCCGTCCGGACGGCCCCGTACGGTCCAGATACGCTTCCATGGCGTCGTAGCGCGGATCCCGCAGCACCCTGCGCGGGGTGTGCCACGGGTCGAGGCCCAGTCCGGTGAGGGTGAGTCCGTCCCGACGCAGAGTGTTGCGCACGGTGTGCAGATCGGCGGCGACGGAGTCCACACACTCCATCAGAGAGCCGGCGGGCGGGGAGCTGAGCTCCAACTGGCCACCCGGCTCGAAGGTGAGTGCCGAGTTCAGTGCGAGGGACCGCACTCGATCGTGGGCGGCGGCGAGACGGTCCGCCGCAACGGGGTGCCGAGGGTTGCGCTGATCATGAATAAGCCATTCCAGTTCCACTCCTACCGTGCGGGGTGGACCGTTCTTGAAGCAGATGCACCGCAGGAGGTCTTCTGCTTCCTGTTCCTCGATCGGCCGGCCGTATCCGCTGGCATCGGGTGGTTGCATGATCGGCTCCTCTTTCGAAGGCTCTCTCAACCTAAAGCCACTGTCGCCGCTTCGCACAAGAGTGCTTTTGTGACGCGTGGGGCTGCTGTGGCGCCCTGACTCTCCTTGGGAAAATGATTGCTCCCCCTTTCGGAGGTCGTCCACGACGGGTGCCACGCTGCACCGTTGTGGGGCATCGCCCATGGAACGGGACGATTGCCAAGGCAAGCCACGATTCCACCAGGGACCGTCGAGAAGTGGTGATTTCGACCGAGGTCACCTGCGCCGGGCCCACGGACCCCTGGTCCTCGTGGCCGTGGACACCGGCCGCACCTCCCCGGCCGTCAGTGCCAGCCGTAGCGCTCGCGCAGTGCGCCCACCACCCGATCGAACCGGGACCGATCCAACGCGCACGCCTCACGACGCATCCCGTCCGGATGCACCCTGAGCACCCGCTCCAGACCGACCCAGGACGGTCGCCCTGCCCCGTCCCACCGTCCTGCTCCGATCGGCACCCAGTTGCGGTCCCGGTCGTGCGGTTTGCTCGACAGCTGTACGGCCAGGAGGGTGCCGGCCGACTCCCGCGCCACGATCAGGACCGGACGGTCCTTGCCCCGACCGTCACCCTCCGCGTAGGGAACCCAGGTCCACACCACCTCGCCGGGGTCGGGATCACCGTCGCGATCGGGTGCGTACGAGGTGCGCACCCGGCCCACGGAAGCCGGATCGGCCTCCGTGGTGGTGGAGCGGCCCGTTCGACCCGGCACCGATGGGGGCGCGGTGCCAACGGGGGACGCCGGCCGTGAGGCGGTGGACGAACGAAACCAACGGACGAGACGCGGAAGAAGATTCACCCCGCCACGGTAGGCCCGCCCGGGCCTGGCAGTAGACACCGCCCACACCGGGGTTCAGAACCACCGTCGGACGGGCCACCGCACCGGCCCGCATGTCCTGGCTCGCCGATGACCCCGCCCAAGGGGTGATCGCCGGCTGCCGAGCCCTATCGACTCGCCCTATCGACTCTCCATGAGTCGCTCAGCCCTGCCGTCGTCACACCTCCCGCCACCACGGCCCGAGGCACGCCCCGACCACCGTCCGTAGGGAGTTTGAATCCAGCCATCCGCCGTCACATCTGAAAGGATGTTCTGGAAAGATGCCCAGGGCGATGAGCCAGACACCCAAGCAGTCCGCAGAGCACTCCGTTCCCACCAGCGCCGATGTCGCCCGGTTAGCCGGAGTCTCCCGGGCCACCGTCTCCTACGTCCTCAACAACGCCTCGGCCGTGCGCATCAGCGACGCCACCCGCCGTCGGGTTCGCGCGGCAGCCGAAGAGTTGGGCTACGTTCCCCATGCCGCCGCCCGCAGTCTGCGGGCCGGACACACCCGCATGGTGCTGCTGCCCACGGCCGCCTTCCCATCAGGCCCGCTGCACAGTCGGTTCCTCCAGGAGCTGCAAGGCGCACTGCGACAGTTGGACTACACCGTCGTCCAATACGACAGCCTCGGCCTCGAAGGCGGCGAAGCGGTGCGCTCCTGGGCCGAATTGCGACCCGTGGCGGTAGTCGCCCTCGGCGAGGCCGGACTCACCCCACAAGGCGTCGGACTCCTACGGCGTTCGGGTGCCAAAGCGGTCATCACGCTTGCGCCCGCAACCGTCGAAGGAGCGCATTCCCTCGTCATCGACCAGAGCGGCATCGGCCGTTGCGCAGCCACGCACCTCCTCCAGCGTGGGCGGCGCGCTCTTGGCATCGTCCTCCCGAGTGAACCCGGGCTCGACATCCTCGGCCGACACCGGATCGAGGGCGCGCGCCAAGCGATCGCGGGCACCGGGGCACGCATCGAGCCGTTGCCCCTGTCGTACGACGAGGAATCCGCGACCGCGCTCGCCGTCCGCTGGCGCACCCTCGGCCTTGACGCGGTCTACGCGTACAACGACGACTACGCCATGCTGCTGATGAGGGCCCTGCAGGACCAGGGCATCGACATCCCCCGCGAAACCGCCGTGATCGGCGCGGACGACCTTCTCCTCGGCAGACTCCTCAGACCCCGGCTGAGCACGGTGCACCTGGACATGATCACCGGAAACCAACTGGCCGAACTCGTCGACCGGGCCGTCCGCGAGCCGGACTCGCAGCCGGGGACCCACTGGGTGATGGAGGCGCGGGCCGTGCATCGTGAATCGAGCTAGCCGGGGGCCTCACCAGAGCAGTGCAACGCCGGCCCGGCAGTCCACGGTCGCCGACGGATGTGTTCGACTCTTCGGACGACGACATGCACATCGAGGCCGGAGTGCCTAGCGTCGCCTCCATGAACGCGGCCGAAAGCGGACCACATCCGCAACGCTTTGAGATCCTGATCGTGCCGGAACACGTCCACGGCCTGGCCAACGCCGACCTGGCCACGGCCGCCATCCGTGCCACGGTCGTCACCGCCACCGGGGAACGCGGGGCCTCCGGCTATCCGCGCTACGCGGGCAACGGTGTCGTCGCCGACATCGACCCCGCCACCCAAACGGTGGAGGCCCTCCTCGTGGACGGTGCGGAGTTGGACTACGGCCTCTCCGCACGGGCGGTTCCCACGACCCCCACCCCACGAAGCTGACCTGAGCCGGAGTCGGGGGGGGGGGGGGCGACCGCGCAGGCGCCCGCAGCACCACCCCCGACGCCCGCCGCACCG